>CP104100.1:2761154-3451443 GCA_025163595.1 Phaeobacter sp. G2 | reverse complement strand
AATTTTGGTCAGGAAGCCGAGGTGGCTGAAATTGGTCGCGTGCTGAGCGTTGGCGATGGTATCGCCCGCGTCTACGGTCTCGACAATGTTCAGGCTGGTGAAATGGTCGAATTCCCTGGTGGAATTATGGGCATGGCGCTGAACCTGGAGGCCGATAACGTTGGTATCGTTATCTTTGGCTCCGACCGCGACATCAAAGAAGGTGACACTGTTAAGCGCACCAACTCGATCGTGGACGTTCCCGTTGGCCCCGAACTGCTGGGTCGCGTTGTTGACGGTCTGGGTAACCCCCTGGACGGCAAAGGCCCGATCAACGCTGCAAAGCGTGGCGTTGCCGATGTCAAAGCACCAGGCATTATCCCACGTAAATCGGTTCACGAGCCGATGGCGACAGGCCTGAAATCTGTTGATGCGATGATCCCCGTTGGCCGTGGCCAGCGTGAGCTGATCATTGGTGACCGTCAGACTGGTAAAACAGCCATCGCGCTGGACACCATGCTGAACCAGAAATCCTACAACGATGCAGCAGGCGACGATGAGTCGAAGAAACTGTACTGCGTTTACGTCGCGATTGGTCAAAAGCGTTCGACTGTTGCTCAGCTGGTGAAAAAGCTGGAAGAAGCCGGCGCGATGGAATATTCGATCGTGGTTGCTGCAACCGCGTCCGATCCTGCGCCTCTGCAGTTCCTGGCCCCCTATGCGGCCACCGCGATGGCGGAATACTTCCGTGACAGCGGCAAGCACGGTCTGATCATCTATGATGACCTTTCCAAGCAGGCTGTTGCCTATCGTCAGATGTCGCTGCTGCTGCGTCGTCCGCCCGGACGTGAAGCCTATCCTGGTGACGTTTTCTATCTGCACTCCCGCCTGCTGGAACGTTCGGCTAAACTGAACGAAGACTTCGGCGCTGGCTCCCTGACGGCTCTGCCCGTTATTGAGACCCAGGGTGGTGACGTTTCCGCCTTTATTCCAACCAACGTGATTTCGATCACCGATGGTCAGATCTTCCTGGAAACCGAACTGTTCTACCAGGGCATCCGTCCTGCTGTGAACACCGGTCTGTCGGTTTCGCGTGTTGGCTCCTCGGCCCAGACAAACTCGATGAAGTCTGTTGCGGGTCCGGTGAAACTGGAACTGGCTCAGTACCGCGAAATGGCGGCCTTTGCGCAGTTTGGGTCTGACCTTGACGCCGCCACTCAGCAGCTGCTGAACCGTGGTGCCCGTCTGACCGAGCTGATGAAGCAGGCGCAGTATTCGCCGCTGACCAACGCAGAAATCGTTTGCGTGATCTTCGCCGGCACCCAAGGCTACCTCGACAAGATCGACGTAAAGTCCGTGGGCCGCTATGAAGAAGGCATGCTGGCGCATCTGCGTGGCAAGCACGCTGATCTGCTCGAGTGGATTTCGACCGAAGATCCAAAGATCAAGGGCGATGCCGCCGACAAAATCAAAGCAGCGCTGGACGAATTCGCCGCAGATTTCGCTTAAGGGGATAAGGCAATGCCAAATCTCAAGGACCTGAAAAACAGGATCGCGAGTGTCAAAAGCACTCGTAAGATCACAAAAGCCATGCAAATGGTGGCCGCGGCGAAACTTCGCCGCGCCCAGGAAGCTGCTGAAGATTCACGTCCCTACACCAAGCGGTTCAACGCCGTTATGGCGGGGCTTGCCTCTTCTGTTGGTGGCAGCGATAGCGCGCCAAAACTGCTGCGCGGCACCGGTAGCGATCAGGTTCAACTGCTTGTTGTCCTGACCGCTGAGCGGGGCCTGTGTGGTGGCTTTAACGCCAATATCGCCAAACTGGCGCGCCAAAAGGCGCAGGAGCTGAAAGCGGCTGGCAAAACGGTCAAGATCCTGACCGTTGGTAAAAAGGGCCGCGACGCGCTGCGTCGCGATCTGGCTGATGATTTTATCGGCCACGTGGACCTGAGCGAAGTTAAGCGCATCGGCTATGCCAACGCGCAGGACATCGCAAAGGATATCCTGACCCGCTTTGACGCTGGTGAATTTGATGTTGCGACTCTGTTCTTTGCAGAGTTCGTCAACGTCGTGACCCAGGTGCCAACAGCGCAGCAGATCATTCCGGCCTCTTACGAGGGCGGTGCCGCTGAAGAGACATCCGCGGCCGTTTACGACTACGAGCCCAGCGAAGAGGCAATCCTTGCCGACCTGCTGCCCCGTGGCGTATCGACCCAGATCTTTTCGGCGCTGCTGGAAAATGGTGCATCCGAACAGGGTGCCCGGATGAGTGCGATGGATAACGCCACCCGTAACGCTGGCGAGATGATCGACAAGCTGACCATCGAGTTCAACCGCTCGCGTCAGGCCGTCATCACCAACGAGCTGATTGAAATCATTTCGGGCGCTGAGGCGCTCTAAGAGACAACCGGAGACAAACACATGGCAAACGCAAAAGGCAAAATCACGCAGGTGATTGGCGCCGTTGTGGACGTGCAGTTCGAGGATGCCCTGCCGGAAATCCTCAACGCTGTGACCACCGACAACAACGGTAAGAACCTGGTTCTCGAGGTTGCTCAGCACCTGGGTGAGAACACAGTCCGTACCATCGCTATGGACGCAACCGAAGGTCTGGTGCGCGGACAGGACGTGACCGACACTGGCGCGCCTATCTCGGTTCCAGTGGGCAACGCCACACTGGGTCGTATCCTGAACGTCATCGGCGAACCCGTTGATGAAAAGGGTCCCGTAGAATCCACCGAAACACGTGGCATCCACGGCGACGCGCCTTCTTTCGCGGATCAGTCGACCGCAACCGAGATCCTGACCACAGGTATCAAGGTTATCGACCTTCTGGCCCCCTACACCAAGGGTGGTAAAATTGGTCTGTTCGGCGGTGCCGGCGTTGGTAAAACCGTTCTGATCATGGAACTGATCAACAACATCGCGAAGGTGCACTCTGGTGTGTCCGTGTTCGCCGGTGTTGGTGAGCGGACCCGTGAGGGCAACGATCTGTACCACGAGATGATCGAATCCGGTGTTATCGTTCCCGATAACCTGGTCGATTCCAAAATTGCCCTGGTCTACGGCCAGATGAACGAACCTCCCGGTGCGCGTATGCGGGTTGCTCTGTCGGGTCTGACCCTGGCGGAACAGTTCCGTGATGACAGTGGCTCGGACGTTCTGTTCTTTGTGGACAACATCTTCCGCTTCACACAGGCGGGTTCCGAGGTGTCTGCTCTGCTGGGTCGTATTCCTTCGGCGGTGGGCTACCAGCCAACACTGGCCACCGACATGGGTGCGATGCAGGAACGGATCTCTTCGACCAAAAACGGTTCGATTACCTCCGTTCAGGCCGTCTACGTTCCTGCGGATGACCTTACCGACCCTGCGCCTGCGACCTCGTTTGCGCACCTGGATGCGACAACCGTTCTGGATCGTGCGATCTCGGAGAAAGGTATCTATCCTGCGGTTGACCCGCTTGGTTCCACATCGCGTCTGCTGGATCCACTGATCATTGGTGACGAGCACTATAAAGTTGCCACCGACGTTCAGCAGATCCTTCAGCGTTATAAATCGCTGCAGGACATCATCGCCATTCTCGGCATGGACGAGCTTTCTGAAGACGACAAACTGGCCGTGGCCCGTGCGCGTAAGATCGAACGCTTCCTGTCTCAGCCGTTTGACGTTGCAAAAATCTTCACCGGCGCCGACGGTAAACAGGTTCCGCTGGAAGACACCATTGCATCGTTCAAGGCCGTTGTGGCTGGCGAATACGACCACCTGCCCGAAGGCGCCTTCTACATGGTTGGCGGCATCGACGAAGTGATCGCAAAAGCCGAAAAAATGGCTGCTGACGCGGCCTAAGGAGGGCCCTGATGGCTGATACCATGCAATTTGACCTCGTAAGCCCGGAGCGCAGCCTAGCGTCGCTCCAGGTGAACGCGGTGCAGATCCCCGGCGCGGAGGGTGACATGACGGCTATGCCGATGCATGCACCCACCATCACCACCCTGCGTCCGGGTGTCCTGCGGGTTGAAAGCTCGCAAGGCACTTCGGAGTTTGTGGTCACTGGCGGTTTTGCCGAAATCAGCGCTGAGGCCCTTTCGGTCCTCGCTGAGAAGGCAATCCCAATGGATGAGATGACCCGCGCCCATCTGGACGAGCTGATCGAAGAGGCTCGTAACATGTATAAAACCGCGCAGGAAGCGGAGCAGCCCCACGACATCGTCGAGGAAGCCGCTAAGCTGCTGTCGGACATGGAGGCCCTGGGCACACATATGAGCCTGTAACGGCCCATGGATGCACGCCCAGTGTGTTCTCGAGACTTAGAAACCGGCCCTTCTTCGTGATGGGCCGGTTTTGTTTTTTGAATTTTAGAATTTTTTGGCTTTTAATGGCCGAACCGTGATTTCGCGCGGATAGACTGAAGCTGGAACGATAAGACATGCAACGACTACGCAATCCACGGATTGGAATTGACCAGGGCGAACTGGTGTTGTTTTCCGAATTCGACAGCGGCGGCAGCATGTGGACCGGCGAGGGCGCCCGCGAGCGGCGCAAGCTGGTGACATTCCAGGAAGCCTATCGCCGCCCACCTGCGGTGCAGGTCTCGATCTCGCTGTGGGATATGGACACCAGCGCTGCCATCCGTGCCGAGCTGGTAACGGAGAATATCACCACCACGGATTTTGAAGTGGTGTTCCGCACCTGGGCCGACAGCCGCATCGCCCGCCTGCGCACCGCCTGGATCGCCATGGGCGAGCTGCCCTTCGATGACGACTGGGATGACGTGGATTGAGGGTTGCGGGGTGGGCTTGTGTTATCGCAAAGGTCAGCTATGCGGGACAAACGGTGCATTCGCTGCGGCTGCGCCAAGGTCTGCTTCACCGATAGACAATAAGAACCCCACGTGTCATTAAAGGCGCATGAAAACCTTGGTTCAGAACTTTGGTCGTCGGGGCCAAAATCGAATTACCTTCCCGGTCTGAAAACCGGGCCGGGCTAACTCGTATTTGAACGTCAACTGCGCACGCCGCGCTGAACAAGGTTATTCATATGTCCTCGACAACGCCAACTCTGCACCTGTTGTGCGGAAAAATTGCTTCTGGAAAATCCACTCTGACTGCCCAACTTAGTCGCACGGCGGGAACTATTGTGATTGCTGAAGATGATTGGCTGAATGGTCTTTATTCTGAAGAAATGTCGTCGATTTCGGACTACATGCGGTTCATGTTAAAGTTTCGCGAGGTCATGGGACCACACGTCGTCTCATTGCTACATGAGGGAATTTCAGTCGTTTTGGACTTCCAAGCAAACACGATTGCTTCGCGTGATTGGATGCGGGACATCTTGGAACAGACGAAGGCTGCACACAAACTTCACGTTTTAGATGTCCCTGACGAAGTCTGTATCGCGCGGCTTCATGCTCGCAATGCTCAAGGCGATCATCCATTTGCGGCAACAGAAGAGCAATTCCGACAAATTTCGAAATACTTCGTCGCTCCTTCACCTGAGGAAGGTTTCAATGTGGTGATGCATCACGTTGACACGAAACTCTGAGTTAACCGGACCTTCATTGATGGTGCGGCATCCGGTAAAGTGAGCTCATTGCTGACATTGAAATGGAAGCTGTACTCTTGCAGCATTACCACTTGCACTTAATAAAAAAGACCCCGGCAGAGTTCCGCGCGGGGCCTTTGTGATGGGGGTGATGCGGGCTTAGACGCCGTTGGAATACAGCGACTCGTAGATCGGGATCAGGGTCTTGTCCTCAAACAGCGAGGACACCGAGGTGCCGTGCCAGATGTTCAGGATTGCCTGAGTGAACAGCGGCGCCGTGGGCAGGATGCGGATGTTGGGCGCATTGCTTACGGCTTCGGTGGGCTGGATGGAATCGGTTAGCACCAGTGACTTCATCACCGAATTGGTGACGCGTTCCACCGCAGGGCCGCTCATCACGCCGTGGGTGATATAGGCGTGGACCTCTTTGGCGCCATTGTCCAGCAGCACCTGCGCAGCCTTGCACAGGGTGCCAGCGGTGTCGCACATGTCGTCAATGATCAGGCAGATCTTGTCCTGCACATTGCCGATTACGGTCATCTCGGCTACTTCACCAGCTTTTTCACGGCGTTTGTCGACGATCGATAGCGGCGCGTTGATGCGTTTGGCCAACTCTCGGGCGCGGGCAACGCCGCCCACATCGGGAGAGACCACCATGAGCTCGTCCATGCTGTCCTTGAACTGGTTTTTCACATCCAGGGCAAAGATCGGTGACGCATAAAGGTTGTCCACCGGAATATCAAAGAAGCCCTGGATCTGCGCGGCATGCAGATCCATGGTCAGAACCCGCTCGATACCCGCGCCGGTCAGCATATTTGCGACCAGTTTGGCGGAGATCGGCGTGCGGGCCTTGGTGCGGCGGTCCTGGCGGGCGTAGCCGAAATAGGGGATCACAGCGGTGATACGTTGCGCAGAAGAGCGGCGCAGGGCATCCGAAATGATCAAAAGCTCCATAAGGTTGTCGTTGGCCGGATTGGAGGTCGGCTGAATGATGAACATATCCTCGCCGCGCACGTTCTCGTAGACCTCAACAAAGATCTCACCGTCGTTAAAACGTTCAACGCGGGCATCGACCAGGCCTTGGTCGACACCGCGGTGCATGCTCATACGGCGGGCAATGGAAGTGGCGAGCGGGAGGTTGGCGTTCCCAGCGATGAGCTTGGGTTCGTGCAAAGTCGGCATTGGCTGATATCCCCGGCAGCAATGGCTATGTGACAGATTCGTGATCTTGCTCACCGCTTAACATGTGCGTAGCGTCCAGCCTAGTTCTAAGCGGGAGAAAACCACCATGACGACCATTGATTATTATTTCTCGACATTGTCACCCTATGCATATCTGGCTGGCACACGGTTGGAGGCGGCTGCGGCGCGGCAGAATGTTCAGATCAACTACAAACCGATGGATATTGTGGCGCTCTATGGCAGCACCGGTGGCACACCGCCCAAGGAACGTCACGTCTCGCGGCAGGAGTACCGGTTGATCGAGCTGCAGCGGCAGGCGAAAAAGAATGGGCTGACAATCAATCTGCAGCCAGCACATTGGCCGACCAATGCTGCGCCTTCGTCCTACGCGATCATCGCGGCGCAATCTGCAGGGGGCGGTGATCTGGGCGCATTGGTACATGGGCTGATGCATGCGGTCTGGGTAGAGGAGCGCGATATTGCCCAGGATGAGGTGATCAAATCCTGTCTGACCAGCGCCGGCTTTGACCCCGCGCTGGCGGATAGCGGGCTCTTGGCCGGCGCGGAGAGATATGCGCGAAACCTCGAGGAGGCTCTCAAGGCGGGGGTCTTTGGCGCACCCTTCTATATTACTGAGGACGGGGCGCGGTTCTGGGGCCAGGATCGGATCGAGGATCTGGAACAGCATCTGGCAGGATAATCCCGCCCATACGGAGACCCCGGCTCAGGCCCCCGTGTTGGCCTGGGCAAACTGGCGCGGCACAAGAGCCGAACAAGTGAGAGAGCAAGTGATGAAGGATGGCAGGGTGAGCGACGTATATTGCCGCAGTTTTGGAGCGGGAGCGCGCCGGGTTTTGGCGGTGCATTGCTCGCTGGCGCATTCCGGGGCTTGGCGCGGGCTGGCGGAGCTGATGAAGGATGAGATCACGCTCACGGCCTTTGACATGTTCTCCCATGGCCGCAGCCCGGATTGGGATGAAGCTGTGGATTTTCAAACTGCCAATCTGACGGCTGGTTTGGCTTTGCTGGACAGGGAGCCAGGGCAGGTTGACCTGATTGGTCACTCTTTTGGGGCGACCGTGGCCCTGCGTATGGCCCAGGCCCGCCCGGAGCAGATCAAAAGCCTGGTGCTGATCGAGCCGGTGCTTTTTGCAGTTGCCCGACAAGAGGCTCCAGAGCTGCAGGCGGCGCTGGAGGCAAAAGAGGCGCCGTTTAATGCGCTTTTTGAGGCCGGTGAGGTAGAGCAGGCGACACGCCTGTTTAATCGCATGTGGGGCACCGGGAAGCCAAAATGGGAAGAGCTGTCCGAGCAGGCACGGGCAGCCATGGTGCGGGCGATGCGTGCGGTTCCCACAAGCTATGAAACGCTTTATCTGGATGACAAGGGCGTCTTGAAACCCGGCGCCTTGGACCCGGTTCAGATGCCGGTTCTTTTGCTCAGCGGCGGTGCCAGCCAGCCGGTGATGCCAATGATCAATGAAGGTTTGGCGCGACGGTTGCCGCAGGCCCGTTGCGAAGTGGTTGCGCAGGCTGGCCATATGTTGCCCATCACCCATGCCGCAGTGACAGCGGGTCTGCTGCGACAGTTCTGGACTGGGATGGCCTGAGGGCTGGCATGGCTTGAGGATCATGGAGGGGGCGCGGCCCCCGGAATATTCCTACAAAGATGAACGTGGGGCGGCTGGTTATTCTGGTTGGGTTATCAGGGCCAGGAACTGATCAATCTGCTGCTTTTCAATTGCCCAGTCGCAGACAAAGCGGGCGGCAACCTGCTCTTGGGGATCGCCGTCGAGGGGGCCATCCCAAAGGTGGTAGGCGGCGCCTGCATCAAACAGGCGCTGGTGGGTTGCGCGGGGCAGGGCGGCAAAGATCATATTGGCCTGTGGCTCATGCAGGAAGGGGGCCTTGGTGCGGCGCAGCCCCTGGGCCAGATAGGCGCAGTTGTCATTGGCTTTGACCGCGTTGTCGCGCCACAGATCATCAGTGAGATAGGCCAGCATCTGGGCCGAAAGATAGCGGTGCTTGGAAAACAGATGACCGCCGCGTTTGCGCCGCAGCTCAAACTCCCAGGCGTGTTTAGGATCAAAGAAGATCACCGCCTCGACCCCAAGAAGGCCGTTTTTGGTACCACCAAAGGAGACAGCATCCACGCCAGCCTTCCAGGTCATGTCAGCCGGGGTGCAATCCAGGGCCACCATGGCATTGGCAAAGCGGGCGCCATCCATATGCAGGGGCAGGTCGAACTCTTTGGTCACAGCGGCGAGCGCCTGTAGTTCGGTCAGAGAGTAGATCGTGCCGCGTTCGCTCACCTGGGTGAGAGAGACCGGCCCGCGCTGTGGCCCGTGAACGCCGCGTGTTTCTTCCTTGGCGATGGTGGCGCGCAGAGCCTCTGGCGTCATCTTGTCGTCAAACCCGGGGGCACCGGGCACCAGGGTCAGTTTGGCGCCACCGCTGTAGAATTCGGGCGCGTTGCACTCGTCTTCGTGGATATGGGCGGTGGGGGTGCAAAAGATGGTCTCAAAAGGCTGGCAAAGCGTCGAAAGCGCCAGGGCATTGGCGGCGGTGCCAGTGGCTACCAAAAAGACCGCAGCCTCGGGGGCTTCAAAAATCTCGCGGATCCGGGCGGTGACCTCTGCCATCTCTGCATCGGCGCCATAGCCCATCGCGTAGCCGGAATTTGCCTCTGCCAGCGCGGTCAGAACCTGTGGTGGCACCGGGCCGGAATTGTCAGAGGCAAAAAACATCAGATAGGCTCCTCGATGATATGGTCTTCCCAGTCTTCTTCCGGGGTGTCGAATTCGGAAACGGTCCAGCCGCGCACGGTGACGCCTGCGGCATGAGGGCTATTGCGGTCGCCGGTCAGCAGAGGGTGCCATTGCGGTAGGGGCTTGCCCTCCCAGAGCAGCCGGTAGGCACAGGTCTGCGGCATCCAATAGGCATGGCTGTCCAGATTATCGGGCCGGAGCACGATACATTCGGGGATGAACTGGTGGCGGTTTTCATAATGGGCGCATTGGCAGCTGTTGTCGTCGAGCAAACGGCAGGCCACACGGGTCAGTGCGATCTCGCCGCTGTCTTCGTCCTCAAGTTTGTTGAGGCAGCATTTGCCGCAGCCATCGCAAAGGGCTTCCCATTCCTGCTGGTTGAGCAGCTCCAGCGGCGTGGTTTCCCAGAACCGTGCTTTCAGACCTTTGCGGTCAATACCTTCGTTCATGTTGGGGCCTGCATTTCGGCGTCCAGAATATCACGGGCACGGGCGCAATCTGCATCCATCTGGTCGATCAGCGCTTGCAGCCCGTCAAATTTCATCTCCGGGCGCAGGTAGTCCACCAGGGCGACCGAGAGGGTCGCGCCATATAGGTTGCCGGTGAAATCAAACAGGAAGGTTTCGATATTGGGATGTGCGCCATCAAACATCGGCCGCACCCCAACAGAGGCCGCGCCCTGATAGCTACCCTGATGCGGGCCATTCAACACATCCACCAGCACCGCATAGACGCCAAAGGCAGGCGGGTGCAGCCCGTCGATGGACATATTGGCGGTGGGAAAGCCAAGGTCACGACCGCGCTGCTCGCCGCCGATGACTTCGCCCTCGATCCGGTGCCAGTGGCTGAGCATGGCGGCGGCATCGCGGGGGCGGCCTTCGCTGAGGGCGGTGCGAATGGCGGTGGAGGAGACGGTATTGTCCACATGGTTCATCAAGGGGGCGATGGTGACGCCAAAGCCCATCTCGGCCCCAAAGCGCTGCAGGTCAGTGGCGGTACCGCTGCGGCCCTTGCCAAAGCAGAAATCAGCGCCAACCACCACATGGGCAAGGCCCAGCCCCTCGGCAATGACCTTGCGGGCAAAGTCTTCTGGGGGCAGGCTGGAGAGGGCGGCGTTGAAGTTCAGCTGATACAGCCGCTCGACCCCGAGTTTTTCCAAGCGCGAGGCCCGGGCTTCGGGGGACATCAGGCGGAAGGGCGGGGCGTCCGGCGCAAAAAAGGCGCGCGGGTGGGGCTCAAAGGTCATCACCCCCAGCGGAGCCTCCGGCGCGGCGGCGCGAGCCAGATCAATAACAGATTGATGGCCCCGGTGGACGCCGTCAAAATTGCCGATCGCGACGCTGGCGCCACGGTCTTGTTGCTCTACAAATTGATAGTCTCGGATGATGCGCATATCGCCTGCCTAGCGCTCTGCAAAGAGGCTTGCAAGTGGCGGCGTTGCGGAAGTTTGCAAGAGGCTGTGTTCACCTCTTGCTGGGGGTGGGGAGAACCTAGTCGAACTTGCGCGAAGGGGCCATGACCATGGCTTCGCCGACCAGGACCTTTTTGCCGTCAACCATGCAGCGGCAATCCAGTTTGACCCGGCGTTTGTCGATGACGATATCCGTCACCTCAACCTCGGCCAGCACCAGATCGCCGGGCCGCACCGGGGCCAGAAATTTCAGCGATTGGCTCATGTAGATGGTGCCATGGCCAGGCAGCTGTTCGCCAATGACCGCAGAAATCAGACCGGCGGTGAGCATACCGTGGGCGATGCGTCCCTGAAAGATGGTGTCCTGAGCGTAGTCGTCATCCAGATGCACCGGGTTGCGATCGGTGGAGACCTGGCTGAACATTTCGATGTCTTCATCGGTGATCACTTTGCGGACAAAGCGCGTCATACCCATTTCGATGTCTTCGATGCAGATGGTTCCGCGCGGCATGTTGTCCAACATTTGATCCTCCATGAGATCTCCCCGATTGAGGGGCTCTTGAAATTTTAAAGCGCCAGATGGAGCCTGTTGGCAACTTTATTACTTTGCAGGTGCAGAAAATCAAGAGCTTTTTGACGGCGTCCCTCTGCTCAGAATTCTGAATTAGGCATGGCCGAGCACAGCTGAACCGGCGCCTATAGCGATGGTGCTGCGGATCGAAAGTGTGCTAGATACATGAAAAGTAGGTATAATTTATCTACCTGAGGAAGCCGATGCTAAAGGTCGGCGCTGATTTTTCCTGCTCGAGATAGGCTGTTAGCGCTGCAGCATCGGGCTGGGTGGTGGTTTTTGTTTCACGGGCTGCCAGGCCGCCAGTGATAAAGAGGGAATCGATCCCCTCTCCCATGGCGCCAGCGATATCCGTATGGGGGCCGTCACCAATTGCCAGAATATCGCCATCGGCGATGTCGGTGCCCAGCTCGGCCAGGCGGCGGCGGGCAAGATCATAAATCGGCGGATGGGGTTTGCCAAAATAGAGGCTCTCGCCGCCCATCTCGGTATAGAGCCGTGCCAGCGCCCCGGCGCACCATTCCCGTTTTTCACCGCGATCCACGACGATATCGGGGTTGGCACAGAGCAGTTTCAGGCCCTTTTGCTTGGCCAGCAGAAAATCAGCGCGGTTTACATCGGGGTCGGCCATAGTGTCGAAGGGACCGCAGCAAACGATGCCCTCAGCCTCAGCCAGGGGCGCGCGGGTGATCTCAACCGGATCGTGAATGACATCTAGCGGCTCAAAGAAGCCTTCATCACGCTGCCATTCCCCCATGAAATAGACCTTGCTGCCCACGGCGCCCGTAAACATCGCCGAGCGGGCAGAATCGCCAGAGGTGGCAATGGTGTCATAGGCGTCTTCTGGGACGCCAAATTCAGCCAGCTGCCCGGCCACCCCGGCACGGGGCTTTGGCGAATTGGTCACCAGCACCACAATACCGCCGCGGGCGCGGTAGGCCTGTAGCGCGGCGACGGCTTCGGGAAAGGCGGTAACCCCATTGTGGACGCAACCCCATAGGTCGACAAAAAGCGCGCTGTAGCGGTCGGAGACCTCTGCGAGTGATTGAATGATGCGGGTCATATATGCGCCTTTCCTGTCTGCGCCGCGCCGTCTGGTTTTGACGGGCTGGGCTGTGCGAGGCTAGATATGACCGAGTTCCCCGGCTGATGCCACCGCGAAACGCGCAGGCCGCACTGGCGCAGGGGGAAATCGCCTGCAAACCGTTACATGGGAAAAGAAAGCGGTATCACAGGTTCAGGCATGTGGACCGGCGGCACCGAAGTGCCGCTGGCCAGAGGTAACAAGCAGCGCTTAGGCGGCTTTCTTCAGCGCTTTTTTAGCGGCTTTCAGTTTTTCTTCCTGACGGGCTACTTTGGCTGCGCGCAGTTTGACTTCTTTTTTCAGGTCTTTAATTTTTGCTTTTTTGGCGTCGGCTTTTTTGCTCATGACGTTTGTCCTTGTCTCAAGTTTCAGAATTAGTGTTGTCGTGCTCACGCAGGAACCCACGGATGAAGCGGCGAATTTCACGGGCGGCGCTGGTGTCCAGCCCGTCGCAAAGTTCCACAAAATCATCCCGCTCTTCTTTCGATATCCGAATGATAAGCTGGGCATCCTTGCGGGCCTTTTTGGTCTTTTCGGCTTTGGCCATCTGTGTTGGCTCCTTGGTAAGCGTAACCTTGTTACTACAATGAATATCGTTTGTATATACAAAAAGAACCCAGTGGGTGATTTTTATCCGCTGTCAATCTGGCGGGGGGGCATGTCAGCGTGACAGGGCAGAACAACTTAGGCGGGCACAAAAAGGGCGCCCCATTGGGACGCCCTAAAACAGTCAGCGGTCAGATGCTGTGGGGACCGCCTGCTCAGACTTTCAGGTTTGGAATGATCTGCTTTTTGCGGCTCATCACGCCGGGCAACACAACCGAGTCGCCTGAAACAGAGACTCCAAAGCTTTTCTCGGCAACGGTTTTCACCAGATCGTTGGGCACCATCAGGGTGGCTTCTTCGTTGAGGATATCCACCACAAACAGCAAAACCTGATCCACACCGTCTTCGCTGGCGACGGTGGTCATTGTCTCCATCAGGCTGGCCTGACGGTCCAGCACCACCGCAGGGGCGGTGGTTTCCAGAACTGAGACGCGGAACTTGGTGCCTTCAACCGCGTATTCCTTGCTGTCCATGCGCAGCAATTCGGCGTCCGAAAAGGACGACACATCGGACTTGGCAGCAAACATATCAGCGGCATAGGCGGCGATATCGATGCCCAGATCAGCGGCCAGCTTTTCGGCTACGGCACGGTCGTGGTCGGTGGTGGTGGGGGAGCGGAATTCCAGCGTGTCCGACAGAATGCAGGTCAGCGCCGCGCCTTTGATGGCGTCGGGCATCTTGGCCATGTCGTCACCGATCAGATCATACATGATGGTGGCGGTGCAGGCGAGCGGGCGGATGGTGATGTCGATGGGGCCTTTGGTCTCTAGGCCGCCAACCAGTTTGTGGTGGTCGATGATGGCCTGCACATCGGCGCCATTGATATTGGCGGGCAGCTCGGCCGGGTTGTTGGTGTCGACGATGACAACTGGCTGATCGTCCGCCACATCAGCGATGATTGCAGGTTTGTCCAGGTTCCAGCGCTGCAACATGAAGGCGGCTTCGGTATTGGGTTCGCCGAGCAGTTTGGCTTCGGCGGCAACACCTTTGATCTCGTTCAGGTACCAGGCCCAAATGATTGGGGAGCCGGTGGAATCGGTGTCAGGGGATTTGTGGCCAAGAACTTGGACGGTCATGATGCTATCCTATGAACAAAAAAGGGAGAATTTGAGCGCCTTATAACAGGGTGAAATCCCTTGTCACCCCACCAGGGGTGCAATGCGGCAATGTGGTTCACGCAGTGCCGCATTTGCTGGTTTTTGATCTCTGATCAGGCTGATCCGGGCGAAGCGCGCCGTCTCGGCGGCATATGCAGGGTCAAAACGCGGCGCGCGTCAGGCTGTATCCCTGCTGTTGTAGCAGGTTCAATATGCCGGTTTCTCCTGGCAGGTGCAGGGCGCCAACAGCCACCACCAGGGTGGTCCCCTGGGTGGCTTCGATCACTGGGATCCAGGCTGCGTTGCGGTGCACCAGCATCAGGTCCATAGCCTCATCCCACGGCTGTCTGGCCTCGTCTTCTTCAAAGGTAGAGCTTTGGTAGAACCGCCGCTCCACCATGGCGAGGTAGCGCCAGCTGGTCTGCTCAAAATAGCTGTGGGTCAATGTGACGAATTCGTCCGCGCCCTGTCCCATCAGGCTGAGGGAGAGCTGCATCTGGCGCAGCTGTTCGTCCAGCGTTTCCGCATTCATCGCCTGCAAGATCGTTATCGGATCTTCGAGGGATAGCATGGGGATTTCGGTGCCTTTGGCCTGTTTCTGCAGCCGCTTATCAAGGCCCAGCTTGCTGGCCTTGCTGCCCCTGAGGCAGGGCGGAACGGACATCGACATGGCCAGAAACCAAGGCCGCATTTTTGCCGCCATCCAGCCGGGGATGCCGTGTTTCTGTGCCATACCGGACAGGGTGGCCCAGTCGTCGGTGGACAGCCGGTCAATCAAAGATGGGCCTTGGGTAATGAACATCAGCTCAGGAGTTTTTCCCAAACGCGCTTGTAACTTTGCTTCGTCCTCTGGGGTGATCTCCAACAGCAGCGTGTCGGCAGCGGCAAGAACCGGTTCCAGGCGGGCAGTGATGGCCTTAAGGCGGGGATCATTCAAATGCAGGGTCCCGATGACATGGATCCTGCGCTCCCCGCGCTGGGCGATCCAGTGATTGCCCTCAGCAAAGGGGGCATCGGCGATCCTGGTGTCAATCCAGCTCTGATCCTGGGGAGACAGCGTCGTGCGCAGATCGGTGCCGGTGCAGGCGGCCTGGGCCCAGGCCGGTAGCAGGGCAGGCAGCAACAGGAATAGAATAGAATAAATCAGTCGCATCGTTGCTCCAGGAAAATGGGTAGGGGGTGGCCGCCCGCACCCTGGCGCGCGCCGTTTGAAGGGGAGATCTTAATTAAAGGCGGCGCGTTCCAAACTGTAGCCGCGCTGTTTGAGCAGGTTCAGAATGCCCTCTTTACCCGGCAGATGCGCTGCCCCCACCGCGATCACCACTTGCTCGCCTTTGATCTGCTGAATGGTCTTGATCCAGAGCTTGTTCCGCCACCCCAGCATATTACTATAAAATGCACGGTCCAATCGGGTGAGCTCTTTTGCCGAAACGCCGATATACTGACTGGCAATGCGGGGCTCCAGAAGGAAGGCCTGCCAGACGCTTTCGTCAAAGTAGGCCTCTACGGCTGTCGCGTTTTCGGGAGCGTCAGAGAGCAGGAATGCCACCTCGTTTTCGAGCATGCGGACCTGATCGCGCAGGGACAGGCGGGCCAGGGCGGAAAATCCGGTGCCTGCGGTCTCCAATCCGCCAACGGGGATGCCTTTGCGGGCTGCAAAACGCTCAATCCGGTCATCCAATCCTCGTTTTAGACCAAATCCGAAGGGGCGGCAGCCACCGGGGATCAGAAACAGGCTCAGGGCCCAGGGCTGCATTCTTTGAATGGTTTCCATGTCCGCATTGGACATCGCGGCAAAAAGCTCAAACTGTTCCCAGCTTTTGGGGCTCATCAGCTGTTGCAACCGGCGCCCGGGCGGCAGCAGGAAGGCTTCTGGCCGTATTTTCATCTGATCCTTGACCAATTTCATTTCCGCGCGGGTGACTTCAAAATACACCGCATCGGCCTGGGCAATGATGGGGCGTAGGCGCCGCATCACCCGGGCCATGCGGCTGTCACCGCTGTGCATGGTGCCAATAACATGCAGTGACTGACCGTCTTTGCGGGCAACCCAGTGGTTGCCGGTGGAATAGGGCGTTGCGGCCATCTGGCGCGCCAGCCATGCTGTTTCGCTGGGCGGCAGGTGATCGCGAAAATCTGCGCCGCGGCAGGCTGCGTGGGCAGACTGAACAGCCAGCAAAGCCGCAAAAAGAAATGCAAATATTCGGATCATGGGCTCAGTCTCATTAGATTCGCTGTCAAAAAGCTAGAAGTGAGAGCCGCCAAATAGCAAGTCGATAACACAGCTCTGGCGCGAAGTGGGCCCTGGTGTCACCCGGCAGCGCCGCTTGAACTGTGCGCAACAACCTGCCAAGCATCCCCCATGGACCGCGAAGATCAACTCTACCCTCCCGTAAAGGCGCTGCTGCAGGCCCAAGGCTATGAGGTCAAGGGCGAGGTGGGGGCCGCTGATGTGATGGCACGGCGCGGCGGTGAAGAACCAGTGATTGTTGAGCTGAAGCTGCGGTTTTCGCTGTCTTTGTTTCATCAGGCGATTGCCCGCCAGTCGGTCACGGATCTGGTCTATATCGCGGTGCCCCGTCCCAAGGGGCGTCAGGCCAAACGGATGCTCAAGGATAATCTGGCCCTGTGCCGCCGGTTGTCGCTGGGGCTGATCACGGTGCTACCGGATGGGCGCTGCGAGGTGCATTGCGATCCCGGTCCCTACGCGCCGCGCAAATCCAAAAAGCGCCAGCAGCGGCTGTTGCGTGAGTTTGAAAAACTGCAGGGCGATCCCAATGCTGGCGGTGCGACAAGACATGGCATCGTGACCGCCTATCGCCAGGATGCGCTGCGTTGCGCCGCGCATTTGGCCGAGGCCGGCGCCACCAAGGGCTCAGCGGTGGCCAAGGCAACCGGGGTAGGCCGGGCCACTGGGCTGATGTCTGCCAATCACTATGGCTGGTTCGAGCGGGTTTCGACCGGTATTTACCAACTTACCGAAGCAGGCCGTGACGGGCTGAAACACTGGGCCTATAGCTGGGAGCCAGAGGCGGATTGTGGGGTGTCAGAGGCAGGGCAGGTCGCAGATAAACGCCCTGAGTGAGCAGCTCCGTTTGCTGTTCGGATCTGCGCTCATACGATTGCTAAAATTTTCTTTCCCATTTTGGTTGACTCATGCGCCGCTGCTGCCTAGCTATTCGTTCGTTAGCACTCGCCACCTGTGAGTGATAACGCCCTCTGCGGGGAGCAGGGGGATAGAGATAACAACCTTTGAGCCTTATAAGGAGCTGCAAAGATGGCATTGAAACCACTCCACGATCGCGTGCTGGTTCGTCGTACCGAAAGCGAAGAAAAAACTGCTGGTGGTCTGATCATTCCAGAATCCGCCAAGGAAAAGCCCAGCGAGGGCCAGGTCGTCGCAACCGGCGAAGGCGCGCGCAAGGACAATGGTGAGCTGATCGCAATGGCTGTTACAGCTGGCGACACCATCCTGTTCGGCAAATGGTCCGGCACCGAAGTCACCGTCGACGGCGAAGAGCTGCTGATGATGAAGGAAAGCGACATCATGGGTATCATCGAGTAAGCCTTCAGGCTTCTCTGATCCCATATCACGCTGAATTAAGAAGACTTTTCTCGAGGAGAATAAAACATGTCTGCTAAGGACGTCAAATTCGACACCGATGCCCGCAACCGCATGTTGGCCGGCGTAAACGTACTGGCTGATGCTGTCAAAGTGACCCTGGGCCCCAAAGGCCGCAATGTCATTCTGGACAAATCTTTTGGTGCGCCACGCATCACCAAAGATGGTGTTTCCGTTGCCAAAGAGATCGAACTGGAAGACAAGTTCGAAAACATGGGCGCCCAGATGGTCAAGGAAGTTGCTTCCCGCACCAATGACGAAGCAGGCGACGGCACCACTACTGCCACCGTTCTGGCCCAGGCCATCGTCAAAGAAGGCCTGAAGCAGGTTGCAGCTGGTCTGAACCCAATGGACCTGAAGCGCGGTATCGACCTGGCAACTGCCACTGTCGTTCAGGGCATCCGTGACATGGCACGCGAAGTCAAAGACTCCGCTGAAGTTGCACAGGTTGGCACCATCTCCGCCAACGGTGAAGCCGCCATCGGCCAGCAGATCGCAGACGCGATGCAAAAAGTTGGCAACGAAGGTGTGATCACCGTCGAAGAAAACAAAGGCCTGGAAACAGAGACCGATGTTGTCGAAGGCATGCAGTTCGACCGTGGCTACCTGTCGCCTTACTTCGTGACCAACGCTGACAAGATGATTGCAGATCTCGACGACTGCATGATCCTGCTGCACGAGAAAAAACTGTCTTCGCTGCAGTCCATGGTTCCGCTGCTCGAGCAGGTGATCCAGTCGCAGAAGCCTCTGCTGATCATTGCTGAGGACGTTGAAGGCGAAGCGCTGGCAACTCTGGTTGTCAACAAACTGCGCGGCGGCCTGAAAATTGCTGCTGTCAAAGCACCTGGTTTCGGCGATCGCCGTAAAGCCATGCTGCAGGATCTGGCCATTCTGACCGGTGGTCAGGTGATTTCTGAAGATCTGGGCATGAAGCTTGAGTCCGTCACCATGGACATGCTGGGTACCGCCAAGAAGGTCGAAATCACCAAAGACGAAACCACCATCGTTGACGGTGCCGGCTCCAAGGCCGAAATCGAAGCCCGTGTTGGTCAAATCCGCGCTCAGATCGAAGAAACCACTTCCGATTATGACCGTGAAAAACTGCAAGAGCGCGTTGCCAAACTGGCCGGCGGTGTTGCTGTTATCCGCGTTGGCGGCATGACCGAAGTCGAAGTGAAAGAGCGCAAAGACCGCGTTGACGATGCCCTGAACGCAACCCGTGCGGCTGTGCAAGAAGGCGTCATCGTTGGTGGTGGTGTTGCTCTGGTTCAGGCCGGCAAAGCACTCTACGGCATGGAAGGTGCAAACACCGACCAAACCGCAGGTATCGTGATCGTGCGTAAAGCAATCGAAGCGCCTCTGCGTCAGATCGCTGAAAACGCTGGTGTTGACGGTGCTGTGGTTGCTGGCAAAGTGCGCGAAAGCGAAGACAAGAACTTTGGCTTCAACGCTCAGACCGAAGAATATGGCGACATGTTTGCCTTTGGTGTGATCGATCCTGCCAAAGTGGCACGGACTGCTCTGGAAGACGCGGCCTCGATTGCGGGTCTGCTGATCACCACCGAAGCCATGGTTGCGGACAAACCGTCGAAAGACGGCGGCGCAGCTGGCGGCGGCATGCCCGACATGGGCGGCATGGGCGGCATGGGCGGCATGATGTAATCATTGCCATCCTACCGGATGATTTTGGGGTCGCCTTTGGGCGGCCCCTTTTCTTTTGGTATCTACATACAGCACGGCAGCTGGACGACAGCGCCATTAGCGCGCTTTTGCTAGTGGACTGGCACCCAAAACCGATCCTGGCGCCATTGTGAAAAGGACAGCAGCTGTGGTCCCTGTGAGGAAAACAATATGAGCTCCGCGCGGCCGATCAGGGCGTCGCGTGGCACAAAACCTATGCCACCGGCCGCCTGAGCAATGCGGCTGTCGCTGGAATTGTCACGGTTGTCGCCAAGAAAGAAGTAATACCCTTTGGGCACTTGAAAAATTCCGGTGTGATCCAGGGCTTGATCTGCAATGTCCAGAACCGGGTATTCCCTGCCGTTGGGGAGGGTTTCGAGCCACTGGGATTTGATGCAGACATTCCCGGTTTCTCCGGGGGCATTTTGACAGCGAGGGTATTGCCCGTTGGCCCAAGTCGGCGCCATAGGTTCTTCAAATGGTGCGCGAGCGCTGTAGTCTGCCCAGGTCCCATTTATGGATACTTTGCCATTCGAAATTTGGACTTCATCACCGGGAAGACCAATCAACCGTTTTATAAATGCGGTGCCGTGGACAGGGTGCCGAAAAACCAGGACATCGCCATGTTGTGGATTTTGGGTTTTCCCATAGTGGGATACAATGAGGTAGTCTCCTATCAGTAGGGCGGGTTTCATGCTGCCGGCAGGGATCCAGTAGGGAGACCAATATGCCCGACTGAGACTGACACAAACGAGCAGCAAGAGCAGCGCTTGCCCAACTCGGTGTGAGGCTTTTGAAGGCCATGCATCGACAGGTTGATGCTTAGGCCGGCGAATTCCAAGCCACAGAAAAACCGGGATAAAAAGAAAGGGTACAACTAACAGGATGGTCCAGTACCCGCTGCGTCCCATCGCATGCAGGCGTTTTACGAATATGGGCCAGAGCGTAAATTGTAGGCAGCATAATACGGATAGCGGAACCCACGGCTCGACCTCAAATGACATGGTAATCAGGACCAAGCTGCCAAGGACACCAAGAGCGACCAGAAGAGAAAGCCAGAATTGTCGGCGTGATGCGGTGCCGCTCCAGTCGAAGGGGCATAGGAAAAAGCGGGTCATTCAGGCTCCAGGGTATGTGTTCATCTATGTACCGGGACCTAACAGATCCGTTATGTTATGTACTCTAAGGTTGTGGGAAATTGGAAGCGGAACACTCTATGGTATTTACATGCCCACGAGGCGAGTGCTGCCAGGGCTTGTCGCCTTCTCATAATTGTGACGTCGAAGTTCTGCAAAGCGGGGCTGGGGATGGTTGCTCTGCAGCGGAGCTTGCGGTAGCGGTCGCAGGGAAACTCCACTCTGCGCCGGGACTGTCGGCCTGACCGAGGCCCAGTGATGCAGCTTGTCGTATTTGTTCTTCTTGTATTGATCGCTTTTGCAGCCAATTCGGTTTTGGGCCGGATGGCGATCAGCTGGGGCTATATGGATGCGCTGGGCTTTGGGCTTTTGCGGCTGGCCTCGGGGGCGGCCATGTTGGGGCTCCTCTGTGCCTTGCGGGGGCGGAGCCTGCGCCAACCGCTGCTGCCCAGTGTAAAAGGTGGCGCAGCGCTGACGCTCTATATGATTGGCTTTTGTCTCGCCTATCAAGGGCTTGATGCCGGGATTGGCGCGCTTATCCTGTTTGGTGTGGTGCAGATTGCCATGTTTGGCTGGGGGGCTCTGCGGGGCAGTGACCCCAGTATCGGGCAGATGGTTGGCGCCGGGGTGGCCTTTGCTGGGCTGGCCTATGTGGTCTGGCCGGACCAGAACCTGCAGGTCACGCTGTGGGATGCGGTGCTCATGGGGCTCAGCGGGCTGGGCTGGGCCGCCTATAGTCTGCTTGGGCGCGGGGTGCGCGATCCCTTGGCCTCGAGCGCAGTGAACTTCATCTGGGCCACGGCGATGATACTGCCCTTTGTTTGGGCCGCGTGGGGCAGCGGTCTGATCACCGGGCTTATTACCGGACCGGGTATTGTTCTGGCGGTCCTTTCTGGCGCGGTGACCTCGGGGCTTGGCTATGCGCTGTGGTACCGGGTGTTGCCCCAGTTGCAACCAGCGGTCGCTGCAACCATCCAATTGAGCGTGCCGGTGCTGGCGATCCTGGGCGGTGTGCTCTTCCTTGCGGAACCTGTAGGAGCGCGGTTGATCCTGGGCACGCTGGTGGTTCTGGCAGGTATTGCCCTGGTGATCTGGACCCCAAAACGCCGGTAAACAAGGCGCCAGTAAAAAGGGGTTTTCTCGCGCCGCCGCAAACCCTATCTCAGGGGAATGAAAAACCTGATCAAACCTCTCATTCTGACCGCTTTGGGCATTGTCCCAGGCCAGGCGCTGGCCGATTGCGTGGTGCTGCTGCATGGGCTGGCGCGATCAGAGAGCTCATTTGTGGTGATGGAGCAGGTTTTTGAAGCCCGCGGCTATCAGGTGGTGCGACCGGGATATGAGTCGACGACCTTTCCTGTCGCTGCGCTTGCCGAGCAGACCCTGCCTGCTGCAATTGCTGAGTGTCATGCGAATGCGCCCATCCATTTTGTGACCCACTCCATGGGGGGGATCTTGTTGCGGCAGTATTTTCAGGTTGCGGCGCATCAGCCGCCAAACCTGGGGGCTACGGTTATGCTGGGGCCACCCAATCAGGGCAGCGAAGTGGTGGATGAGCTGGGGGATTGGGCGGTTTTTGACCTGATCAACGGCCCCGCAGGCGAGAGCCTAGGCACTGGGGCAGAGAGCCTGCCCAAGAAGTTGCCGCCAGTGGATTTTTTACTGGGTGTTATTGCGGGCGATCAATCCATCAGCCCGGTGTTTTCGGCGATTATTCCGGGGGAGGATGACGGGAAGGTCTCGGTCGCAAGCACCCGGGTTGAGGGGATGCAGGATCACATAGTCCTGCCCGTCACCCATACCTTTATGATGAATGACCCACTGGTCATTGCCCAGGTGATCGCCTTTCTGCAACAGGGGCGGTTTGATCCGGATATCACTTGGCTGGATGCCCTGAATGATGTGATCGCAGGCACCTGTATTGGGGCGGACTGCGGCTATGGTTTGACGCCAATTAAGTAGGAGCCCCCGGGCCAATGCCAATGACGATGCTAGAATTGACCCTTCAGGGGGCGGATGTGCTGACACCAGCGGGGCTGGACCAGGCGGGGGAAATTGCGCTTTCGGGTGGCGCAATTACCGCGCAGCCCTGCGGGCGCCGGGTGGATCTGACCGGGTATCTGGTGCTGCCGGGTATAATTGATCCCCATGGGGATGGGTTTGAACGGCATCTGGCGCCCCGGCGTGGGGCGATGAAACAAATGGCCGAAGGGGTGGTCGCCACCGAAGCAGAGCTGGCCGCCAATGGCATCACCACTGCCGTTTTGGCGCAGTTTTACAGCTGGGAGGGGGGCTTGCGCGGCCCGGACTATGCCGGCCAGGTTTTTGATGCCGTGGCGGAGGTGCGCGCAGATCTGGTGACGGATCTGCTGCCGCAGCTCAGGTTTGAAACCCATATGTTGGACGACTACGCCGCGCTGCCAGAGTTGATCGCGAAATGGGGTCTGTCTTATATCGTCTTTAA
The DNA here is from genome assembly GCA_025163595.1 of Phaeobacter sp. G2. Lineage (NCBI taxonomy): Bacteria > Pseudomonadati > Pseudomonadota > Alphaproteobacteria > Rhodobacterales > Roseobacteraceae > Phaeobacter > Phaeobacter sp. G2. Next base: position 3,428,305 of record CP104100.1, on the reverse strand, counting down.
CGATCATCTGCCCCATGACCGTCTGGCCCAGGGCAAAAAGCCACCTCGGCTGACCGGCCAGGCGCTCAAGGCCGGGCGCAATCCCGACAGGCATTTTGAAATGCTGCTGGATATGCATGGCCGTAGTGCCGAAGTGCCTGCTGCACTTGATGCACTGTGCATACAGCTGCGCAGCGCAGGGCTGCGCATTGGCAGCCATGACGATCAAACAGCAGTTGATCGCGCCACTTGGCGGGCGCGCGGGGCTGAGATCAGCGAATTCCCCGAAACGCTGGAGGCCGCCGAAGCGGCGCGGGCAGGGGGGGATCACATTATTTTGGGCGCGCCCAATGTGGTGCGGGGCGGTTCGCACAAGGGCAATGCCTCGGCGCTGGATCTGATTGCCATGGGGCTGTGTGATGCGCTGGCCTCGGATTATCACTATCCCAGCCCGCGCCGCGCCGCGCTGATGCTGGCACGCGCGGGCCTGTTGGATCTGTCTGCGGCCTGGGGGCTGGTATCCTCTGGTCCGGCAGGTCTGTTGGGGCTGGCGGATCGCGGCGATTTTGCGCCCGGGAAACGCGCCGATATGGTGATCCTCGACAAGGCGAGCGAACGGGTTGCTGCCACCCTGTCCGGCGGGCGGGTGAGCTATATGTCCGGCGAAATTGCCACCCGGTTCATGGGGTGAAGGGGGAGGAAAGCCCTGGAGAAGGTAACAAAAGTGCCCGCTCTTAGATCAGGGCGGACACTTGAGGTTTGTGCTGTGTATGCAGATTATTTCTGTGGCCGGGTAATCCGGTTTACATGGGCCATCTTACGGCCGGGCTTGGCTTCGGCCTTGCCATAAAGATGCAGGGCGCAGTCGCGCTCTTTGGCTAGCTCGGGCAGGCGGTCCATATCGTCACCGATGAGGTTTTCCATCACCACGTCCGAATGGCGCTGTCCATCGCCCAGGGGCCAGCCTGCTACCGCGCGGATGTGCTGTTCAAACTGGTCAACGGCGCAGCCATTTTGAGTCCAGTGGCCTGAGTTGTGGACGCGTGGGGCGATCTCATTCACCACCAGCCCCTGTGGAGTGACAAACAGCTCAACCCCAAGAACGCCAACATAATCAAGCGCGTTCAGCACTTTGGCCGCCAACAGAACCGCATCCATGCGCTGGCTGGCGCTGAGGCGGGCCGGCACTGTGGTGGTGTGCAAAATGCCGTCGCGGTGGACGTTTTCACCGGGGTCATAGCAGGCAACCTCGCCGGTGATGCCACGGGCCGCAATAACTGACACTTCATGGCTGAAATTGACAAAGCCCTCCAGCACCGACGGCGCACCTGCCATGGCGTTGAGGGCCTCATCGGCCTGATCTGGCGACATGATGCGGGCCTGGCCCTTGCCATCGTAGCCAAAACGCCGGGTTTTCAGGATCGCAGGGGTGCCAATCTCGGCAAGGGCAGCCTCTAGGCTGGCGGCATCGGTGATATCGGCGAAGGGGGCGATGTGCAGGTCTAGGCCTTGCAGGAAGGTCTTTTCGGTCAGGCGGTCCTGTGAAATCCGCAGGGCCTCGCGGCCGGGGCGAATGGGGCCATGGGACTCGATAATGTCCAGGGCCGCGGTGGGGATGTTTTCAAACTCATAGGTGATCACATCGACTGCATTGGCAAAAGCTAGCAGGGCGGCGCTGTCCTCATAGCCGGCGGTGGTGACCTGGTCTGCCACCTGGCCAGCGGGGGGATTGGCGCCGGGGTCAAAGATATGGGTCTTAAAGCCAAGGCGGGAGGCCGCAACCGACAGCATGCGGCCCAGTTGCCCGCCGCCCAGGATGCCGATGGTGGCACCGGGTTTCAGTGCATCAGTCATCGATGGGCTCCTCAGGGATCGAGGCAGACAGCGCCGCGCGCCAGGCGTCCAGACGCTCGGCGAGGGCGGGGTCCTGCAGGGCCAGGATACCGGCGGCCATGAGCCCGGCATTGGCAGCCCCGGCGGCGCCAATGGCCATGGTGGCAACGGGGAAGCCCTTGGGCATCTGGACGATGGAATAAAGCGAGTCGACACCGGAGAGCGCCCGGGTCTGAACCGGCACGCCCACAACCGGCACGCGTGTTTTGGAAGCCACCATACCCGGCAGATGGGCTGCGCCGCCAGCACCAGCGATGATCACCTGCAAGCCGCGCTCCGCTGCCGATTTGCCGTAGGACCACAGCCGGTCAGGGGTGCGGTGGGCCGAGACGATCTTGGCTTCATAGGGAACGGCGAGCTCATCCAGGAGCGTGGCGGCTTCTTTCATTGTTGGCCAATCAGATTGGCTGCCCATGATGATGCCCACTTTGATGTCGCTGGGGGTGTTTGGCATGTGATCTGTCCTGTCATGCCGCAGTCTCCACGGTGGAGAGCTGCTGGGGTGGAAGGAAGCCGCACTATAGTCAAACTTGCCTGTGGTGCAATGCGACAATGCTACGAGTGGGGGCTGCGCGTTTCGGGCTTTTGATTAAGGTTCTGATAGTGCGCCAAGGTGGCGCTAATGCCTGGGGAAGAAGGGGCGCTCCCGTTTGGGCAAGAAACAAGAAAAAAGGGGGGCTCCCGCCCAGGCAAAATGGCAGCAAGCTGCCATATGCCCGGTTGGGCATGGCACCGCGCGTTGCGCGGTGCGGCGCGATGAATAATCGCGCCAAGGCAGCGCGCCGACAGGCGCGCTGCCGGGCCCAAGGGGCGTGTGGGGTGGCTTTGCCGCCACTGCCGCCACGCGGGAGAGCTGGCTTGGCGGGGCCAATCAGGCGGGGTATCGCGATAGTACGGGGGAGGGTTAGGCAATAATATCAGGGGTCAGCCGGTCTTCGATTTGGGAAATTTTATCCTTCAGCCCCAGCTTTTGCTTTTTCAGTCGCCGTATCGTCAGCTGATCGCTGGTGCCGCGCTCTTGCAGTGCGGTGATTGCCTCGTCCAGATCCCGGTGCTGCCTGCGAAACACTTCCAGCTCCACTTTGAGAACCTCATCGGTTTTCATGGAAATATCGGCTGATTCATTCATTGGCGACTCAAAATACAGAAGGGCTCGGGTAGAGGACAAGATACTTCTTTAACGTCTTTTCCGCTAGACCTTGTCGCCATAGTCTTGAGAATTCGAGAGAACTTACCATATTCTATGCAAGCAGTTGCCGCCATGGGACTGCTGATTAACGTCGCTTTGAAGCAAAAGGACGATACACGTGTCGAAACTCACTCTGGGGTCTTACCCGCATATGCTGGGGTTTGAGCAGTTGGAACGCCTTCTGGAACGCTCAGCCAAATCCGGTAACGAAGGCTATCCGCCTTACAACATTGAACAAACTTCCGACTTTTCTTATCGCATCACCCTCGCGGTGGCTGGCTTTGCCGAGCAGGACCTGGCCATAACAGTTGAGGATCGCCAGTTGGTGATCCGGGGCCGTCAGGGCGAAGACAGTGACGGGCGGGTCTTCCTGCACCGTGGAATCGCTGCCCGGCAGTTTCAGCGCATGTTTGTGCTGGCCGATGGGGTCGACGTTGGCGAGGCCGTGATGGAAAACGGGCTTTTGCACGTGGATCTTACGCGATCGCGTCCGGAAACCGTGGTTCAGACAATCAATATCAAGAAGGGTTAAGAAACATGCATACTCCTTTTGACAACTCTACTTCCGACGCGTCTGGCGCGCGCATTGTCTATGTAAAAACGGTTGCCGTTGGTGATCTGCCAAAAGACATGCAGGCCAGTGCCGAAGGTCGCGAACAGCTTTATGCGGTGCATGATGCCGAAGGTGAACAGCTCGCCGTGGTGACCGACCGCAAGCTGGCCTTTGTTCTGGCCCGGCAAAACGATTTCTCGCCGGTTGCGGTGCACTAAGGCGCAGATCGCGACTGTCGTGCCTGAACTGAGCTGATCCCGGGCGATTGGCTTGGCTCTTGCGGGAGGTTTAACCTCAGCCCAATCTTGGCTAGGCTTCCCGCAAATGAATCAAGCAGATAGGGGCGGCTCGATGAGCAGATTTGATTTTGACTGGGTCGATGCCTTTTCGGACCGGGCCTTTGGCGGCAATGGCTGCGCTGTTGTACATGGTGGCGCCCATTTGCCAGTGGAGACCTGCACTGCCTATGTGCGTGAAACGTCTTTGGTTGAATGTACATTTACCGGCCCGTCTGATCTGGCCGACATTCGGGTGCGCTATTTTCTTGCCAGCCGCGAGATCCCCTTTGCGGGTCACCCCACAATTGCCACCGTGGCCGCGATGCGTGACCGTGGGTTGATTGGCGAGGGTCAGATCCGGCTGGAGACCGGCGCCGGCATCGTGCCGGTGACCATTGCGGGCGATCAGATTGAAATGACCCAGATTGCGCCAGAGTTCGGGCCAAAACCTGATCCCGCTCTGGTGGCAGCGGCAATTTCATTGCCGGTTGAGGCGATTTTGGGCGCGCCGCAAAAGGTATCAACCGGATTGCCCTTCTGCATAACGGTGCTCAAAGATCAGACCGCCTTGGCGCAGGCGCAGCTTGATCTTCCGGCGCTGGCCAGGCTGGGCCAGGCGCTGGGGGCGGATGGCATTGATATGATGGAGCCGTTTCTGGTGACCCTGCAGGGGGCAACCGATTTGGGGGATACCTATTCGCGGCTGTTGATGGCGCCGCCCAGCCCGCCCGAAGATCCCTTTACCGGCTCTGCTACCGGGGCGATGGCGGCCTATCTGTGGCGCAATGGCCTTATGCAACAGGACAGTTTTGTTGCGGAACAGGGCCACGGAATGGGGCGACCGGGCATGGCGCGGGTCACCCGGCTGGGCCCTTGTGATGCCTTGCAGGGCATAAAGGTGTCCGGCACCGGCTTCGTTTTGATGCGCGGCTCTGTTGACCTGCCGGATCAAACCTGATCTCAGATCCTGAACTGACGGGAACCGATGACTATGACAGGCCCAGAGACAGCCCATGTCGCGCCGCCGGCGATTGCAGTGATGCCCTATGGTGGCAAACTGGGCAAAGCCCTGGCCGAACGCCCGCTCAGCGAGATGGAGTGGCCTTTGGGCTGCCCTGATCGGCTGGTTGGAAAACAGGTCAAACACATGGCGCCGCAGGATCACCTGATCGTCTTTGCCAAGCGGGCCATGCATATCCAGTCGCATCGCTGCTGCCCGGCGCGGATTTCGATGATTGTGGCAGAACCCAAGATCATGTCTGCGGATCACCACCGCATATTGCGGCTAAGTGCGCGGCGCTTTTTCCGTGTCTTTACCTATGACCCCCAGCTCTTGGCGCGGTTGCCAAATGGGCTGATGCTGCCCTTTGGCACCACCTGGGTGCCGGAGTGGCAAGAGCTGCAGATCGCCAAAACCAAAGAGTTGTCGCTGATCGCGTCGGCCAAGAATGATCACCCTGGCCATAAGCTGCGCCATCAGATTGTGGCCTACCTGCAGGCGCAGATGCCCGAGGCGGAGATTCTGGGCCGTGGCTACAAGGCCTTTGAGGATAAATCGGAAGGGCTGGCACCTTATCGCTATTCCGTGGTGATCGAAAATGTGCGCGAGCAAAACTGCTTCACGGAAAAACTGATTGATGCGATTCTTTGTGAAACGGTGCCGCTGTATTGGGGCTGTCCGAATATCAGTGATTTCTTTGAGGGCGAGGGAATCATTCTTTGCCGCAACCAAGCGGAGTTCGAGGCTGCGTTTCAGCAGATCGGCCCAGAGGACTATGCCCGGCGATTGCCTGCTTTGCGGCGCCTGAAACAGGCCGCAGCAGACTATGGCGACCTGTCGTTGCGCGCCGCCCGTGCCCTGCGTGACAGTCTGTAGCTGCGGTCTGTTTCAGGCAGGGCTTTCGCAATTAACTGAAGTTTACTCAGGTCCGCCGGGGCGCGCCGTAATCGCGGAAAACCACGGTGAGACTGAGACTGACAAATAAACGGCCCGTCCTTGGGAAGGACGGGCCGTTTATCTGTTCAGGGCGATTGCCCAGGCTGCTCGGGTTGGCAGTTCGGGCAGGCGGCTTAGCCTGCGATCAGCCCCATGTTTTCCAACTTGAGCAGAACCTGATGGGCGCAGTTGTCCACATCAACATTTTCGGTTTCTACGCTCAGCTCTGGGTTGACTGGCACATCATAGGGGTCGGAGATCCCGGTGAACTCTTTGATCTTGCCTTCGCGAGCCAGCTTATACAGACCCTTGCGGTCGCGGCGCTCGCATTCTTCCAGCGAGGTGGCGACATGCACTTCAACAAAGGCGCCAAAGGCTTCCACGTCTTCGCGCACGGCGCGGCGGGTGGTTGCATAGGGGGCAATGGGCGCACAGATGGCGATACCGCCGTTCTTGGTGATTTCCGACGCGACATAACCGATGCGGCGGATGTTGAGATCGCGGTGCTCTTTGGAGAAGCCCAGCTCGGAGCTGAGGTTTTTACGCACGATATCCCCATCCAGCAAGGTCACCGGACGACCACCCATTTCCATCAGCTTGACCATCAGCGCGTTGGCGATGGTGGATTTACCCGACCCAGACAACCCGGTCAGGAAAACGGTGAAGCCCTGCTTGGAGCGCGGTGGCTTGGTGCGGCGCAGTTCTTTGACCACCTCGGGGAAGGAGAACCACTCGGGGATTTCCAAACCTTCGGCCAGACGGCGGCGCAGTTCGGTGCCCGAGATGTTGAGGATGGTCACATCATCCTTGTCTTCGATCTCGTCGATGGCCTCATACTGCGCGCGTTCCGATACCCAAACCATATGTTTGAAATCGACCATTTCGATGCCCATTTCTTCTTGATGGGTGCGGAAGAGTTCCTGCGCATCATAGGGGCCGTAGAAATCTTCACCGGCAGAGTTTTTGCCGGGGCCGGCGTGGTCGCGGCCAACGATGAAATGGGTGCAACCGTGGTTTTTGCGGATCAGCCCGTGCCAGACGGCTTCCCGTGGGCCGGCCATACGCATTGCCAGGTTCAGCAGGCTCATCGCAGTGGTCGAGGCTGGGTATTTGTCCAGAACGGCCTCGTAGCAGCGCACGCGGGTAAAGTGATCAACGTCGCCGGGCTTGGTCATGCCGACAACCGGATGGATCAGCAGGTTGGCCTGAGCTTCGCGGGCGGCGCGGAAGGTCAGTTCCTGGTGGGCGCGGTGCAGCGGGTTGCGGGTCTGAAAGGCGACAACCTTGCGCCAGCCCAGTTTGCGGAAATAGGCGCGCAGCTCATTTGGGGTGTCGCGGCGGGCGCGGAAATCATAGTGCACCGGCTGCTGGATGCCGGTGACAGGGCCGCCCAGATAGATGCTGCCAGCCTGGTTGTGCAGGTAGTTGACCGCGGGATGTGCGTCATCGTCGGCGCCAAATACCATTTCGGCCTCGCGGGCCTTGTTTGGCGTCCAGCGGTCGGTGACGGTCATGGTGGCGAGGATCACGCCTTCCTGGTCGCGCAGGGCGATATCTTCGCCCACTTCCAGGGTCTCGGCAAACTCTTCGGAGACATCCAGGTTGATCGGCATCGGCCAGAGCGACCCATCGGCCAGCCGCATGTTTTCCACAACGCCGTTGTAGTCATCCTCGGTCAGGAAGCCTTTGAGCGGGTTGAAGCCGCCATTCATTAGAAGCTCAAGATCGCAGATCTGGCGCGGTGTCAGGTCGTGGCTTTTCAGTTCGCCTGCGTCAATTTTCAGCTTTTGAGCAGAGTCATAAGAGACATAGAGCTCGGGGATAGGAGCCAGATTGTTCTGCATTGGATGAGTCCTGTGTTTAATGGGAGGCAAGCCGCTGGCTGTGCCAGTGAGTTCCGCATAAAGCGCGTTGTATTCAGCGAGCTTGCGGGAGAGGAATTGATCGGTCAGGCGACGTTTTTCGGAGGCGCCAGCCCTGGTCAATGTGTAGGTATAGCGCTGCCGTTTGTCGGGGCCGGGGCGGTCGCTGATTGCGATCAATCCGGCATCCGCAGCCGCGCGCAGCTGGGTGTTCAACCCGCCCAGGGACATACCCAAAGCCGAGGCCGTCGCGCGCTGCGAGGCCTCCGGCGCCAGGTCCAGCTGGCGCAGGAGTCGGAAGAGCAGGTCTTCCTCATCCGGGGTAAGATTTGAGTTGGCTGCAGTCATGGTGTCTTGATCAGTGTATGTTCACGCGTGAACGCATCGCATAAATTGCTGCAGCTGCAAAGGGGGAAAATCTCACAAATTGGTGCAAACGGCCCGCGTTGCAGGGCTGCAACGCAGTCTGGTTTGATTTATCGGGTGTTCTGGGGGCGCTGTTCCTGGTGGGCTCCCCAGAGGGGGACACAGGACCGCACCGGGGCAAAAGTTTGGAACGATAAGTTTGGCCTGTTTGCGCGTTTGGTGTTGGGGGGGCAACGCAAGGGCGGGGAGGCGAAGGTCAGCGCCCCTGGTCGGTTGCGACAGCAAATGTGGTTGCCTCTGGATCTGTGAGGGGAGACAGCAGTTGTTCCAGGGTGGAGGCCTGTGCAACCGGCAGGGCGCGGACGGGATGGTCGACGCCGCGCAGGGAAAAGTCCTGCAACATCGCTTGTGGCGCGACCATGCCCGCCGCCTGCACCACAGAGTCCGAGATCAGCAGCTCGACCCCCAGCTCTTTGGTTTTGGCCTCCAGCCGACTGGCGGCATTTACTGCGGAGCCGATCAACGTGCGGGGGGCGTTGTCGGTGGTGCCAATTTCCCCCAATACAACGGTTCCGGTATGTAGCCCCATGCCGATACGCACCGGGTCTTCGCCCTCTGAGGCCAGCATCATGTTAAAGCGGGCCAATGCGACGCCAATATTGCCCGCCGCAGTGATACCTGCTTGGGCCGACTGTTCCGGGCTGTTCATTTCAAACAGGGCCAACAGCCCATCGCCCATGTATTTGTCGACGGTGCCTCCGGCCATGGTGATTTCAGGCACAATAGCATCAAAGAAGCGGTTCAGCAGAAAGACAATGTCATAGGGCAGCAACCCGGCCGAGCGTGCGGTAAAGCCGCGAATATCTAAAAACAGGACCGCGATGGTTTTTTCCACGCCCTGGGCTGAATGGACCTGGCGGCGTCCTTTTGCCTGGTAGACACGCTGGATCGACAGCGAGGCAGTTGGCCTGATCTGGCAGGCCAGCCGCACATTATCACGGGCTTTGATCGCTTTCAGCGTCCGCGCCTCGGCGCTGCTGGGTGGGGCGAGGTTTTCCAGCCCCTTGGTCACTTCGATCCGGCAAGTGGTGCAGCGCCCCTTGCCACCACAAAGCGAGGTATGCGGCAAGCCGTTGAGCTGGGAAATCTCCAGCAGGGTAAGCCCGTGTTCGATGGTGATCTGGGTGCCATTTTCATAGCGGATCTGCAGGGATTTCCGTTTGCGGATAAAGCGGCGCAGATAAAAGATCAGCACGGCGGCGCTGAGCAGGGCAATGAACAGCCAAAAGGCAAAATCATAGATCTCATATAGGCGGGCAAAAGCCGTGTTATTCGGCCAGTTAAAACTGTCGCGGATCACCGAGGCATTGCCGGGGCGGATAAAGACTGACCAGATGCGACGGCCTTCGGTCAGCAGTCCGGCCAGGGCCAGAGAGGGCACAAGAACGGCCAGGCCGATCATGTAGGGCAACAGCCGGGACCACCAGTCGGTGATCCGCAGCCACATATGCAGCCCAATGCAGCCATGCACCCAGACCACCAGCAGCAGCAGATACTGTTGCCAGATCTCTGGGGAATTCCACATCAATAATATGATCGAGGGCATGTCGTCATCTAGCCCATAGGCGCTGGATGCATAGCTGGTGAAGATCAGGTGCTGGATCAATTGCAGAGGGATCAAAAGCCCCAGGATCAACTGCAGTGCTTGTGCCGGGCTCATCCGTAGGGTTCTGCGGCTGGCAACCTGCCACAGGGCCAGGGAGAAATGCGTGAAAAGCGCGGAAAACAACAGTATCTGGCCAGGTGGGTGGCCGGTGAGCAGGCGACGGAATTCCTGCACCTGAAACATGAAATCAGCAGAGACCAGCCCGGCGGCAATATTCAGGAAATGCAGCAAAGCATAGGTAAGCAGAAACACACCGCTAACGGTGCGGCTGCGTTGAATGAGATCCCCACGCCAGAGTACATGTGTCACGCGAACGGCCCCTTCAATTGCACCACGTCAAGGTGTTGGAACTCCCTGGGCAGGTCAAGGTATTTTGGCAGTCTGCAAAAGGGGCAGGGCAGACCGGTCCCGCGGTCTGATGCTCTGGTCGACCAAAAAAGCTATTGGTCGACCAGCAAACGCGCAGCTGTGTCCCCCGGCCTGTCGCAGGCTTCACTGGGGGATTGGGTTTAGTCTTCCTGTTCGGCCAGGAACCGTTCTGCATCCAGCGCCGCCATGCACCCCATACCGGCTGAGGTCACCGCCTGGCGGTATTTGTGATCGGTCAGATCACCGGCGGCAAAGACACCGGGCACCGAGGTTTCAGTGGTGCCGGGTTTAACCGAGACATAGCCGCCATTGTGCAGCTCCAGGGTGTCTTTCACCAGCTCATTGGCGGGCGCGTGGCCGATGGCCACAAAGACGCCCTTGCAGGGGATATCGGTGATTTCACCCGTCTTTACGTTTTTGACCTTGATGCCCTCGACGCCCAGAGGGCTGTCGGTGCCATAGACTTCTTCCAGCTGATGAAACCACAGGGGCTCGATCTTTTTGTTCTTGAACAGGCGGTCCTGCAGGATCTTTTCCGAGCGCAGCTCGTCGCGGCGGTGCACCAGGGTGACCTTGGAGGCAAAGTTGGTCAAAAACAGCGCTTCTTCAACGGCGGTGTTGCCGCCGCCGATGACCACGATCTCCTGACCGCGATAGAAGAACCCGTCGCAGGTGGCGCAGGCCGAGACGCCAAAGCCTTTGAATTTTTCTTCGGTTTCCAGCCCCAGCCATTTGGCACGGGCGCCGGTGGCCAGGATCACCGCATCAGCGGTATAGGTGGTGCCGCTATCGCCTTTGGCCACAAAGGGGCGCTGGGAGGTGTCCAACGAAGTAATGATGTCGCCAATGATGTCGCAGCCCATGGCCTTTGCGTGGTCCTGCATGCGGATCATCAAATCCGGCCCCTGCACCTCACTATCACCGGGCCAGTTTTCCACCTCGGTGGTGGTGGTCAGCTGACCGCCGGGCTCGATGCCCTGAACCAGAACCGGCTCCAGCATGGCGCGGGACGCATAGACGCCGGCGGTATAGCCTGCCGGGCCGGAGCCAATGATCAGAACCTTGGTGTGACGCGTGTCGCTCATCTCGTATCCCCAAATTTGCAAGCTAGGCTGCACATGATGCTGTAAGTGGTGGCTGCGGCCACCGTCGCCATAGCATATAGCGGCAGGGCTGCGGCTCTTAAACCCCTGATGACGCGCCAGGGGCACGGCAGGAGCCCGCAGGGATCACGCTTTTGCGATTTTGGCACTGCCCCGTTTGCCGCCCTTATTGGCGCTTGTATCTGGCTGTTGCAAAGATTAGGTCGCCTCTGTGAAATAATATTGCGTGGCCCTGCGGCGGTGCTATAAGAAACGAAAATCGACAGGAGCTTTACACATGGTCACAACCCGTCTTGATCCGATTGATCGCAAGATACTCTCGGAATTGCAGGCCGATGGGCGCATGACCAATGTCGAACTGGCCAAGCGGGTCGGCATTTCGGCCCCGCCCTGTCTGCGACGCGTCCGTGCGCTGGAAGAGGCCGGCCTGATAGGCGGCTACCACGCAGAGGTCAACGCCCGGGAGCTGGGCTTTGAGGTGCAGGTTTTTGCCATGGTCGGGCTGGAAAGCCAGGCCGAAGCAGAGCTTTCCGCCTTTGAGGAACAGTGCCGCAGCTGGCCGCTGGTGCGCGAATGTCATATGCTGAACGGGGAGGTGGATTTCATTTTGAAATGTGTCTCGCCAGATCTCAGTACCTTTCAGAGCTTCCTGACCTCAGAGCTGTTGACCACGCCCAATGTGGCCAGCGTCAAGACATCGCTGGTTATTCGCGGCGCCAAGGATGAACCAGGTGTTCCCTTTGATGTGCTGGAAGAGCGCCTGCAACGAGAAGCCTGAGGGCGGATAAGCCCCCAACCTGGTCCCAGACCGCAGCCTGGTATCGGCGCAGTGGTGCTTTATGCTTTAGGGCGCAAAAGCACAGGCTCCCCCGGCATCCCCCGAGTGCGCGCACTAGCCCCGCAGCGGGCTATCTGTTGCTTCGGCTGCCCGCGCGTAGGCCAGTGGGCCAAATCCGCTCAGCGAATCCACATGGCTAAAGAGATTGAAGTAGAGCGTCTTGATCGCATAACTCACCAGCTTTAGCGCCTCCGGGCCGGGGTGATAGGTCTCAAACTCTAGCCCGCCGACTTTGATCACCGCATGTTTTGGCAGACAAAGGTGGAACAGGTCCACCACGGTGGGGGGCGCGGTTTCAAAGATGTTCATGCCATCGCGGAATTCTTCTGCCAGGGTCAGCAGCAGCGGTGTGCCGGTGGTGCCGCGCATCTGCGGCGGCATGCGCAGCAGCCGTGCCGCCGGTCCGGCCACAACGCAGGAGGCGGGCTTTTGCAGCCCCAGACTGTCGGGCATGAAACTGGTCAGCCGATGGCAGCGCCCCTTGGCATCACTGCGGGAAGGAACCAGACTGGTGGAGCCTTTCCAGATCAGCGGCTGGCTGCCGCCACCCTGGGTGAGGATTTCGTCGCCGGGCAGCAGGTCTTCAACCGCAATGGGCCCTTGCGTGGTTTCCACCAGAGAGCCCCGTGTAAAGGCGCAAAAAGCATCCTCAAAGATCGGCAGGGCGGGGGCGATGTGGCGGGTCTCAGCGATGCCGCCATTGGGCAGCAGGCTGCTGACCTCATAGCGCCGCAACTGCGGTTTGTTGGGCAGGCGCAGCGCGGCAGGATCTTGCAAAAGTGCGCTGCTTTCTGCGGCCTTGGCAGCGGCTTGTTGCAGGGAATGCGGAAGTGTCATTGGCTTAAGACCTTTCTGGCAAAACACGTCAGGGGCGCGCGCCCTCCATCGGCAGAAAATGGAGAGACCTGGCGCCGGGGAGGCAGGCCAGGGATGGGGGCCTGAAACTGGCCAGAGAAGTGCGCTGTGTTCTGCATCGTAAAAATGTGCACGACGGTGCCTTGTATGTAATGTCTCAACGGCCCAGAAGGTGCTGCAAGGGAGCTGACCTGGAGGTTGGTTCCGTAAAGACTGTGGCGGGTATTGACTAAAAAAGGGTCACCGCAAACGGAGGGCCTTGGCGGGATCCGGGGGCTGCAGCGGGCTCATATAAAATTCCATGAGACAGTCTGACTTGGTCTGCGCGGATCTTTGGCCACAGGAATCCGCGCTTAGGCGCGTTTCAACCGCGCTGCAGCAGGCAGGTCTTTTTGCGATGTTCGACGCTGGACCAGATGCGCCTCACGGACCGATCCTCGGCTCCAGGGCATTTTCGTAGTCTCTGATTTTGCAGTCGAAATTACCGATTTCAAAAACCGTTCTCTGGCTTTCATTGGGCGTCTCCTACCTGGGATGAGCGGTGCTGTCGCGGCTCTGTTGGTCCCTTTATCGGTAATCATTACGCCCAGAATGTGGCTCATCGGTGGAATTGTGTGACTGCCCGCCAGGCAGAGCCGCACCAGACGCAGGTCAGGCGTGCGCGGCGTCAAGTCATTATGTTTTATATAAAATTCTTGGCGCTTTTAGGATAATCCCGGCTGGAAAACCGGGGGATTTGGGCAGAAATGGCGCAGCACTGCCCAGATCTGCCCTCACAGGGTGATGCAGGATATTAACCTTCCGTAGTCGGCTTCCCCAGCATGGGTGGTGCGGCGGTAGGAGTAAAACAGCTCTGCATTGCTATAGGTACAGTGGCGTGTCCATTCGGCCTGACCAATGCCCGCCTGGCGCAGCAGGTGCAGCCCCAGGCCAGGCAGGTCAAACTGATAGCGCCCCTCCCGGCCCTGGGCAAAGAAACGGCTATGATCCGGGTCTTTTTGCAGAAAATCGTCAAAGAACTCAGGGCCGACCTCATAGGCGCGTTGCGAGATCGAGGGGCCAATGACCGCGCAGGTCTTGGCCCGGTCTGCGCCCAGACCCTCCATCGCCTGCAATGTTGCCTCCAACACCCCGTCAAGCGCCCCGCGCCAGCCGGCATGGGCGGCGCCAATGACCCCGGCCTCTGCGTCGGCAAACAGCACGGGCTGGCAATCTGCTGTCAGAATACCCAGCGCCACACCGGGGGTGTTTGTGACCATTGCGTCAGCGCGGGGGCGCGCTGCGGTGGGGCCGGTGATGACGGCCACATCCGGGGAATGAATTTGATGCACGCCAACCAGCGCCGTGGGGGCCACATTCATTGCCTCGGCGACACGGGCGCGGTTGAGCGTCACTGCCCCACGTTGGTCGCTGGAGCCAACGCCGCAGTTCAACCCCTGAAAAATTCCCGAGGAGGCACCGCCGCGACGGGTGAAAAACCCGTGGTGCACAGTATCCAACAGCTCAGAGGTGAGTATTTCCAGCGTCATGCATTTAATCCTGGTGGTGGGGCGATATTGGCCGGGGTCAGACCCAGTACTTTGAACAGGTTTCCCATTTCCGTCGGATGCGTCAACCGTCGATGTGCCGCGATCAGGCTTTCCAGCGCCGCGCCCTCCAGCCCTGCGGCCAGCGCGCGGGCGCGATCGGTGATGCCGAGCCGTTCCAGAAACACGCCCTGCGGGGTAAGTTTGCTATAGGTGCAGCCCGCTCCTGCCGCGACAGAGCAGAGCACCTCAAAATCAACATGGGCGGTCAGGTCTGCCTCGCCGGGGGTTTGCAGCGGGTCGATGGGCGCATGGGCTTTCAGCGCCTGTAGAGTATCGCCCAAAGAGCGCCAATCGCCGTAGTCGATGATCAAGGCGCCGCCGCCCTGGCTGGCAATGCGCTGGGCCAAAGCGGCGGTGATGGGGGCGGTTGCCGGGCTCAGCTCGACCAGGTCATCGGCTTTGGTGTCCTGCAGACGATGCTCCAACGCAGGTTGCGGCGCTTCTGGTCCCAGTCCAAAGCTCAGAGTATTAGCAACCAGGCCGACACGTTTTTCGCGCCAGCCGTCGCTGTCGCGGACAAATTGGCGGATGGGCAGGGCGTCGAAGAACTCATTGGCGACCAGAAACAGCGGCTGATGTGGCAGCGCGTCCACGCTATCGACCCAGGTGACGTCATAGCCTGCCAGCGCCTGTGCCTGCTGCTGTTTCAGGGCGGGCGAGGCCTCAACCAGATGCAGCCTGAGCCCTGCGTGAAAGCCGGGCACACCGCGGGTGGCCCGCAGCAGATCCGCCATCAGGGTGCCGCGTCCGGGGCCGAGCTCTGCCAGGGTAAAGGGGGCGGGCGCGCCCTGATCCAACCAGCACTGGGCCAGGGACAGGCCGATGAGCTCGCCAAACATCTGGCTGATTTCCGGCGCGGTGGTGAAATCCCCCTGAGCGCCAAAGGGGGTTTGGCTGGTGTAATAGCCCAGGTCGGGGTGCAGCAGGCATTCGCTCATATAGTCGGCCAGGCTGATGGGGCCGTCGCTGCTGATCCGGGCTATTAACTGGTCTTTTAGCGTGCTCATGGGGCCGGATCCGGGCTGGGTTTGCGCCGCAGTGCAAAATAAAGCCCCAGCGCGATCATCGGCACGGAAAGGGCTTGCCCCATGGTGAGCCCATAGCCCCCCAGCTGCCAGGCCAGGCCCAGGGGATTGCCGGGGGTGACAAACTGCGCATCGGGCTGGCGAAAGAATTCGACAATAAACCGGGCCAGGCCATAGCCGGCCAGAAACACGCCCAGGTTCAAGCCGGGCCGCAGCAGGCTTTGGCGTCGCCAGGTCAGCCAGATCAGCACCGCGCCGAGCAGCAGCCCCTCCATCGCGGCTTCATAGAGCTGCGAGGGGTGGCGGGCGCAGAGCTCTCCCAGGGCCTGACCACAGGCCTGAGCCGCCTGTCCGGGAAAGGCGACGCCCCAGGGCAGATCGGTGGGGCGGCCCCAGAGCTCGGCATTGATGAAATTGGCCAGACGCCCCAGCAGCAGCCCGGCCGGAACCGTATAGGCCACCAGATCAGCCATCTGCAGTTTGGAAACCCCGTGGCGGTGAGCATAGGCCCAGGCCGCGACAATGACCCCGAGCAGGCCACCATGAAAGGCCATGCCGCCCTGCCAGATTCGCAGGATCTCGCTGGGATGCGACAGGTAGTAGCCGGGCTGGTAGAACAGCACAAACCCTAGACGCCCGCCGAGAATCACCCCCAGAATGATCCAGGTCAGCAGATCTTCGACCTGTTCGGGGCGCATCGGTGGCTTTTGCCCCGGCCAGAGCGCAGGTGATTTGAGTGCGCTGACAGCGAGGCGCCAGGCAATCACAATGCCTGCGATATAGGCCAAAGCGTACCAACGCAGGGCAAACTCCATGCCAAACAGGGGAATCGAGAAAATCTCGGGCGAAATATCGGGGAAGTGGATCATGGCCTGCATGTGGTCCTGAATGCCTTTGCGCGCAATTGAAAGTCAACGGCTTGCCCGCGACCCTTTGCGCCCCCATATAGGGGGAATGAGTGATACGGAGAAGATGATGCAGAGCCGAAACAAGATCATGGACGACATTTCGCAGCTGATGACCAATGCAATGGGCGTGGCCCAGGGTGCAAAGGACGAGGCAGAAACCGCGATGAAGAGCCTGATGGACCGCTGGCTGGCGGATCACGATTTTGTCACCCGTGAGGAATTTGATGCTGTGCGCGCTATGGCTCAGAAAGCACGGGAAGAGAATGAAGCCCTGAAGGCGCGCCTGGATGCGCTTGAGAATAAAGCCTGACAGTCCTGTGTATCCTGCCTGGCGTTCTGGCGGGAGAACGGCGGAGCTTTCAGTTTGAAATAGTTCCGGCTGGAGAAGACCGTGTTGTGACAAGTCGGGCCTGCGGGGCACCAGGAGGTGCCTGTCTTGCTGCAGAAGCTGCCTGTGCCGCTTCAGAGCTGTTGGCCGCATCAAGCCGAGATCTGGGTTGCCTCCGGCGGAGGTATTTTTAGAAAGATGAAACACAAGTCTCTGTAGAGGTCTCCGTTTCGGTGTTGACCAGTCTTGTTGTTGACCAGTCTTGTTGTTGACCAGTCTTGTTGTTGACCTGCGGTTGATGTGGCCTGTCCCCACGCGGGACCTGCTTGGGGGCTGGTGCAAAGCGCTGCGGCGCGTCACCGGGTGGGCGGCTGCCGATCAGAGCAGGGTAGGGGCCATTGGCCGGCCTGCCGCGCCCGTTACGTTAAGTGGCGTAATCTGGAACCAGGCGCTGGAGTTTCTCCAAACAGCATATTTCGCGCGCAATAGTGCCGATATCTTGCGGCCCACAGTTATTCGTCCACAACTTATTGAAGATATCCCCAAATAAAGGGTTGCCAGAGTCTACACCCCTTGCCACCATATCTAGTATGGAGACGGGGATGCTCCCCGGTCCGTTGACCAGAAACCTAGCTGTAGGGGGCAAAATCGGTCCCAACGGCTAGAGACCTGAGAGGTGAGACATGGCCCTTTCCGAATTTCATCTGGACGACGATATTCACCCGATTGATATTGTCGAAAACCTGGCGGCCCATCACGACTGGGATTTTGATCGTATCGGGGATGACCAGATTGCCATGGCGGTAGAAGGCCAGTGGCGTACCTATTCTCTCACCCTGGCCTGGTCGGCCTATGAGGAAACGCTGCGACTGGTTTGTAGCTACGAGATGGAACCGCCTGCGCCCAAGATCCCGCAGCTATATGAGTTGATCAATCTGATGAATGATCAATGCTGGGCGGGGGGCTTTACCTATTGGGCTGATCACAAGGTGATGCTGTATCGCTATGGGTTGGTTCTGGCCGGTGGACAGTCTGCCAGCCCGGAGCAGGTTGATGCGATGATCCATGCGGCTGTGTCCAATTGCGAGCGCTACTATCCGGCGATTCAGCTTACTACCTGGGCAGACAAATCCCCGCATGAGGCAATACAGGTTGCCATTGCAGAGGCCTATGGTCGGGCGTAAGTCTCTGTGCTGAGAAGACAATTGAGTGGCAAAGGGTGAGCGGATGATCACAAGTGATATTGAAACACGTGGGTTGGTGCTGCTGGGCTGTGGCAAGATGGGCTCTGCCATGCTGGCGGGCTGGCTGAAGGGGGGGTTGCCTGCCTCTTCGGTCTGGGTGCTGGATCCCAACCCGTCAGACTGGCTGCAGGCCACAGGTGTACATATCAATGTCGATCTGCCGGCAATGCCTGCCCTGGTTCTGGTTGCTGTCAAACCGCAGATGATGGGCGACGCCCTGCCAAAATTGCAGGCGCTGGGCAATGGCGAGACGTTGTTTGTTTCGGTTGCGGCGGGGACATCAATCACCAGTTTTGAGGAGACCCTGGGGGCGCAGACCCCCATTGTCCGCGCCATGCCCAATACTCCGGCGGCCATTGGTCAGGGGATCACGGCGATCATCGGCAATGACCATGCTTCGGCAGCAAATCTGGATATGGCTGAGGCCCTGCTGGCGGCGATTGGCCAGACTGTGCGGTTGGACAGTGAGGCGCAGATGGATGCCGTCACCGGGGTCAGTGGCTCTGGTCCGGCCTATGTGTTTCATTTGATTGAGACCCTTGCCGCCGCTGGCGAAGCACAGGGGCTGCCCGCAGATCTGGCGATGCAATTGGCCAAGGCGACGGTCGCCGGGGCCGGGGCACTGGCGCAGGCGGCCGAGGAAACCCCCAGCCAGCTGCGCGTCAATGTCACCAGCCCCAATGGCACCACCCAGGCGGCGCTTGAGGTGCTGATGAATGAAGAGAGCGGCTTTCCCGATCTGCTGACCCACGCGGTGGCGGCGGCAACCCAGCGCTCCAAGGAGCTGTCCCGTGGCTGAGATTACATTTGACGACTTTCTGCAGGTGGATATTCGCGTCGGCGAGGTGATCCGGGCCGAGGCCTACCCGGAGGCGCGCAAACCGGCGATCAAGATCTGGATCGACTTTGGGCCCGAGATTGGCGAGAAAAAGACCTCGGCCCAGGTGACGGCGCATTACACGCCGGAGGGGCTGATTGGCAAACAGGTGATGGCGGTGGTGAATTTTCCGCCGCGCCAGATCGGCAAATTCATGTCAGAGGTGCTGGTGCTGGGCCTGCCGGATGAGGCTGGCGAAATCCGGCTGGTCGGCCCCGATGGTCCGGTGCCTTTGGGTGGTAGGATGCATTGACGATGAAACTGTTGATTACCCGCCCGATGACTGCGGCGGTAGAGGCGCGGGCGCGGGCAGAGTTTGACGTGGTGATCCGTTCGGAGACCACGGTGCTAAGCCATGACGAGATGGTCAGCGCGCTGCGGGACTATGATTTGGTGATGCCAACGCTGGGCGATGGCTTTGATGCTGGGGTCTTTGCAGAGGTTGCAGAGCCGCGGTGCAGGCTTTTGGCCAATTTTGGCGTTGGATTTAACCACATAGATGTGGCGGCGGCCTCTGCTGCTGGGGTTTTGGTCAGCAATACGCCAGGTGCTGTGACCGATGCGACGGCGGATACCGCCCTGACCCTGCTCTTGATGTCTGCGCGTCGCGCCGCTGAGGGCGAACGTATGGTGCGCAGTGGCGACTGGCCGGGATGGCATCCGACGCAGATGCTGGGGCAGCATGTGACCGGCAAGACGTTGGGTGTGATCGGCATGGGGCGCATTGGTGCGGCTATTGCCCGGCGCTGCCACTTTGGTTTTGGCATGCAGGTATTTTACACCGCGCGCAGTGACAAATCCCCAGAATTCCCTGTCACGCGACTGCCGGATTTGCAGCAGCTGGCGGCGGCGGTGGATTTTCTCGTGGTGGCGGTCCCCGGCGGCGCAGAGACGCGGCATCTGGTGGATGAGCAGGTACTGGCAGCGATGCAGCCCCACGCCCATCTGATCAACATCGCGCGCGGCGAAGTGGTGCAGCAGCAGGCCTTGGTTGCCGCCTTGCAAGAGCAGCGTATCGCCGGAGCGGGCCTGGATGTCTATGAGTTCGAGCCAGAGGTGCCGCAGGCGCTGCGGGATCTTGATAATGTGACGCTGCTGCCGCATCTGGGCACCGCAACCGAAGAGGTGCGGAGCGACATGGGACATATGGCCTTGGACAATGTCGCCGCCTTTGTGGCAGGAGCGCCCCTGCCAAACGCGGTCTAGTTCTCAGCAGCGACAGCGGCGCGCCAGTGGCGGCGGCACAAAGAGACATAGCTTTCATTGCCGCCGATCTGGACCTGATCGCCCTTGGTGATGGCGCGGCCGGTGGCATCCTGACGGATCACCATGGTCGCCTTCTTGCCGCAATGGCAGATTGTGCGCACCTCGCGCATTTCATCGGCCAGCGCCAAAAGGGCAGCTGAGCCGGGAAACAACTGCCCCTGGAAATCCACGCGTAGCCCGTAGCACAGCACCGGCACCCGAAGATCGTCCACCACCCGGGCCAGCTGCCAGACTTGATCGCTGGTCAGAAACTGGGCTTCATCCACAAAGATACTGGCGAGGTCACTTTCAGCAAGACGTGCTTTGATTTTGGCAAACAGGTCTTCGCCGGGGGCAAAGGTGTCGGCGGCTTCGCTGATGCCAATGCGCGAAGCGATTCTCCCTTCGCCCGCACGCGAGTCGATCTGCGCCGTCAGCAGATAGGTATCCATGTGGTTTTCGCGGTAGTTATGAGACGCCTGCAACAGAACCGCCGATTTTCCGGCGTTCATGGTCGAGTAGTTGAAATAGAGCTTTGCCATGCCGTCCCTTTACTGCGTCACAGACAGCGGGAGCAAGAGGCAGGCGCGGGACAATTGCGAAAATCTCATAGTAGATGACCGCTGCAGCTGGGGGACTTTGGCAGGGTGAAAATCCCAGACCAAAAGGATCTGAACCTCTGGAGGATTTAGAATAATGTCACTTATTATTAATGTGTTAAGCGGATTTCAAATCGTTCTCCTGGCGTGATTTTGTAGGCGGCGCGCGATGGTCATACCCTCCCTGACACCCAGGACCTGCTGTCCAAGGCTTGGTCGGCATATGATGCCGACACATCAGGAAGGGTACTTAGGCGAATAACGTTGCCCACTCTAAAAGCACGGGGAAATGTATCCCGTGTCATAACCAAACCCACTCACTAAGTTGGCTCTGAAACACCTTGGCGGGCCAGAATATACCCACCGTTACTTGCTAAATCCCTGAAAACCTTAGGGATGGTGAAATATTAGCAAATACTTTACAACATCATCATGGGAAATTATTCCCGACCTTCCCCTTTTGGCACGGCATGGCTGGTGAGAATTTATGGCAGAGATTGGTACCTACCTGAAAAAGCATACTGAGGCCCTGGTAAAGGATGTTGGGATCGAGGCAGCCTGCCAGATCACCGGTAAGTCCAAGGCGACTTTGGGACGATATTATTCCGACAATTCAGAACATACGGACCGGTTTATGCCGGTTGATGCCGTGGCCAAGCTGGAGAAAGAGGCCTCCTATCCGCATGTGACCTCTGCGCTGGCGGATCTGAAAAACATCACGCTGTCCTATGGCACCACAGCCGGCAGCAACAGCGATGGCAGCAACACCGCCCGTAGCGGTGGGGTGAATGCCGATGTGATCGCGCTGAGCCAGCGATTTGCTTTTTTGATGAGCGAGTATCAAACCGCCATCGAAGACGGGATTATCACAGTGAATGAGGCCAAGAGGCTGCTGCGGGAAACAGTCATGCTGCAACATGTGCTGCTCGACATGAAGCTCCACCTCGAAGAAGAAAGCACCTAGACCAGTAGGGTTGAATGCTTTGCAGCAGGTTTTCTGCGCGCCAGTGGCGCGCAGTTTTTGTTTACGGGCAATCCTGTCTTAGGCGCTGTGGCGGCGCAGAATTACCGACCCGACGGAGTAGCCCGCACCAAAGGAACAGATCAGCCCCAGATCGCCTTCGCCGAGATCTTCGGAGTATTTTGAGAAGGCAATAATCGAGCCTGCAGAAGAGGTATTTGCATAGTCTTGCAAGATATTGGGCTGCTCATCCGCAGCAGGCGTCCGCCCCAGGGTCTTTTTGCCAATGAAGTCATTCATGGATTTATTGGCCTGATGCAGCCAGAGCCGTTTCAGCGCATCGCGCTGGATGCCTTCATCCGCCATATGGTTGGCAATATGCTGGCTGACCATAGGCAGCACTTCCTTGAACACCTTGCGGCCATTCTGCATGAACTGCATATCGCGCCGGTCTTCCACGCCATCGGGACGCGAGCGACGCAGAAAGCCATTATTGTTGCGGATATTGTTGGAGAACTCAGTGGCACAGCGGGTTGAGATCACCTCGAAATGGTCGCCTTTGGCATTCTCGATCCGTTCCACCAGGGTGGCGGTTGCCACATCGCCAAAAATGAAATGGCAATCGCGGTCGCGCCACTCCAGATGGCCGGAACAGATCTCTGGGTTGACCACCAGGGCGGCGCGAATGCTGCCCGAGCGGATCATATCAACGGCGGTCTGAATGCCGAAGGTGGCAGAGGAGCAGGCAACATTCATGTCAAAGGCAAAGCCCTTGATTCCCAACAGGTCCTGGATTTCGATGGCAACCGCAGGGTAGGCGCGTTCCATATTGGAGGCGGCACAGATCACCAGATCAACGTCCTCGGCGGTCTTTCCAGCCTGTTTCAGCGCCTTTTTGGCCGCGTCCAGAGCAATTTCTGCCATAATGCCGGGTTCTGAATCATCACGTTGGCGCAGCTGCGGGTACATGATTTCGGGGTCGAGAATACCCTTTTTATCAAGCACATAGCGCTGTTCGATGCCAGAGGCCTTAAAGATGAACTCCTCCGAGGACTGCGGCAGGGCGGTAAAGCTGCCTGCAGCGATGGCCTCGGCGTTTTCGGCGTTTATCCTGTCGGCATAGGCGTTATAGGCCTCGACCAGCTCAGCATTGGTGATGGTTTCGGAGGGGGTGAAGACCCCAGTGCCGGTAATTGCGGCTGTGTACATGACAGAGACCCTATGGGGAAGAAACGCTACATTTGTGGCGCTTTTTTTACCCAAAGGTCAAGGTTTACGACGGGGCTGGCTGCCGGGTTTTGGCAACAGAAGTGTGATGTTCATCACATGAAAGGTTCAGCGACTGAAGTATAGCATGGGAATCACCAGAAATTGATCCGGTCCAAAATGTCAAAAACCGCACCGCCCACCACTGTTGACCAACAGGCCAGCCCTGAAATGAGGGTATTGCTTGCGATGTTCGCGCTATACTGGCGTATGGAAGATGCCCTGGGAAAACAGGAAATCATCAGCGGCCTGGGACGGGCGGAATGCTATCTTTTGCTGCAGCTGGACCACCCGCGTCGCCTGGGAGAGCTGGCAAAGACATTGATGCTGGTGCCCTCTAGCGTGACCATGGCCGCCGACCGGCTTGAACAGGATGGCCTGGCAGTGCGGTTGCGTGATGCCCAGGACCGACGTGCCTTTTTGCTGCAGCTCACCGCCAAGGGCCGCAGCCTGCGCGCGGCGCTGGAAAAGCGGGCAGAGCAGGCCTTTCGCGAGATTTGTGACCTTAATGACGACGATATACAGAAATTTTCTGTGTTATCGGATAAACTACAAAAGACGTTTTTGGGGGCTGCCAACCGCTGTCCCGGCAAGGAGAGATAAGACATGCCCCTATTGCAAAAGATAGCCGTGGCTCTGATGCCGGTATTGGCCGGTCCAGCGTTGCTGGTGGCTGGGATCACTGCGCCCGCAGCTGTGCAGGCGGAAGAGGTGCTCAAGCCGGTGAAACTGATGACAACGCAATCTGGCACCCGCTTGCTGGAACGGCAGTTCTTTGGCCAGGTGGCGGCCAAACAGACGGTTGATCTGGCCTTTCAGGTGCCCGGGCAGGTGATGCGCTTTCCGGTTGCCGAAGGCTATATTGTGCCACAGGGGCAGCTGATCGCTGAATTGGATCTGGAACCTTTTGAACTGAACCTGGAACAGGCGCGGTTGCAAAAAGAACAGGCTGACAGAACTGTCAGCCGTCTGGAGCAGTTGAAAGGCACCGTGAGTGCGGTCTCGATTGAAGATGCCCAAACCCAGGCTGGGCTGGCGCAGGTGGCCCTGCGAAATGCGGAATATGAACTGCGCCATGCGACCCTGAACGCCCCGTTTGAGGCCCTGGTCTCTACCCGCGAAGTGGAGAATTTCACCACCGTTGCGGCGGGGGCGCCAATTGTGCGCCTGCACGACATGTCAGAGCTGCATATCGAAGTGGATGTGCCGGAGGTGCTGTTTCAGCGCGCCGATCGCGGTGACAATGTTGAAACCATCGCCATCTTTCCCGGCAGCGACGAAAGCTTTCCGCTTCAGATCCTCGAATTCACCGCGGAGGCCAGCAATATTGGCCAGACGTTTCGGGTGACCTTTAGCATGCAGCCCCCCGAGGGCCGCCAGATCCTGCCGGGGGCCTCTGCCTCGGTGCGGGTCAAGGTTGATACCGGTGAACAGGGAATTCTGGTGCCTTCCACCGCGATTGTGACCACACCGGAAGGCGACACCGGCGTTATGGTCTTTACCCCCAAAGGCGGCGAGACCGGCGAGGTGACTTGGGTCAAGGTTGAGCTGGTGGCAACCCAACATGGCGATTTTGCCATTTCTTCCGGTCTGCAAGGTGGGGAGGAAATTGTCTCTACCGGTGGCAGTGCCCTGATCGACGGACAAAAGGTCCGCCGGTTCAGCGGCTTTACGAACTGAGGCTAAGAACATGGATATCGCACGCGCCTCAATTGACCGGCCGCTTTACACCTGGATCATCATGCTGGTGGCCTTGCTGGGCGGCATCTGGGGGTTTTTGAACCTCGGACGGCTGGAAGACCCGGCCTTTACTATCAAACAGGCGGTGGTGGTTACCCACTACCCCGGGGCCAGCGCCGAACAGGTGGCGCGCGAAGTCACCGAGCCGCTGGAATCCGCCATTCAGAAAATGGGGGAAGTTAAAACCATCACCTCGATCAACCGCCCCGGCAACTCGTTGATCGAAGTGGAGATGCAAGACACCTATGATGGCACCGAGTTGCCAGCCATCTGGACCGATCTGCGCGCCAAGATCCGCGATGCCGCGCGGGGGCTGCCGGATGGGGTGTCACAGCCCTATGTCAACGACAGCTTTGGCGATGTGTTTGGCCTGTTTTATGCGGTCACCGCCGAAGGCTACACCGATGCGGAACGCCACGAGCTCGCCACCTTCCTGCGCCGTGAGCTGCTGGCAGTGGACGGTGTCGCCGATGTCGAGATCTCAGGCCTGCCGGATGAGGCGGTTTTTGTTGAGCCTGACATGGCGATTTCGGTCAATCAGAATATCTCGATTGCGGCCATTGCCAACTCTATTGCCACCTCCAATACGGTGCGCTCCGGTGGGTATCTGGACGGTGACGCCGCCGAAAACCGCATCAGCGCCCCGGAAGGCTCGGATACCGTGTCCGAGATTGCGGGTCTGTCTATTGGCGCCCAGGGGGAGGTGATCAATGTTGTCGACATGGCAAAGGTTTACCGGGGGCGAACCAGCAACCCCGACCTGATGATCCGCTTTAACGGCGTCGAAGCCTTCACGCTTGGGATCGCGGGTCTGGCCAGCGAAAACATCGTTGAGGTGGGCAACCGGGTCGATGCGCGTCTGGCAGAGCTGGATACACAAATTCCCTTTGGGGTGGCGCTTTTGCCGATTTACCAGCAGCACCTGGTGGTGGATCAGGCCTCCAATGACTTTTTGGTCAACCTGGCGACCTCGGTTGCAATTGTTGTGGCGGTTCTGGCCCTGTTCATGGGCTGGCGGGCGGCTGTGGTCGTTGGCGCCACGCTGTTGTTGACGGTTGTTGGCACACTTTTGTTCATGAACCTGTTTTCCATTGAAATGGAACGGATTTCCCTGGGCGCACTGATCATTGCTATGGGGATGCTGGTGGATAACGCCATTGTTGTTGCGGAAGGTATGCAAATATCCATGCAGCGCGGGCGCAATTCACGCGATGCGGCGCATGATGCCGCGGCCAAGACCCAGATCCCACTATTGGGGGCGACGGTGATTGGCATCATGGCCTTTGCCGGCATCGGGCTCAGCCCGGATTCGGCTGGTGAATTCCTGTTCTCGCTGTTTGCGGTGATTGCCATTTCGCTGCTGCTGAGCTGGGTTCTGGCCCTGACGGCGACGCCGATCCTGGGTCATTACTTCTTCAAACAGGGGAAAGAGGGGGGCGCCGATGCCTATGGTGGGCTGCTGTTTCGCGCCTATGGCGGCTTGCTGCGGATCTCGCTCAAGCTGCGCTGGCTGGTGGTGGCCGGGCTCATCGGCCTGACGGTTGTCTGTTTTGCAGCCTTTGGCACCGTCAAACAGCAGTTCTTTCCGAACTCCAATACGCCTTTGTTCTTTGTGCACTACAAGCTGCCACAGGGCAGCAAGATCGAGACGACCTCAGCCCATTTGAAGATTGTTGAGGACTGGCTGTCCAACCGTGACGATGTGGTGGATTTCTCAACCTATATCGGTCAGGGGGCCTCGCGCTTTTTGTTGACCTATAATGCGCAAAAACCAAACCCGAGCTATGGCCACTTGATCATTCGCACGGCGGATATTGCTGCAATTCCCCCCCTTCAGGCCGATCTCGAAGCCTTTGGGCAGGCACAGTTGCCGGAGGGCGAATTCCGTACCAAACGTCTGGTCTTTGGACCCGGTGGCGGTGATCCGATCCAGGTGCGCTTTTCTGGTCCCGACTCAACTGTGTTGCGGCAGCTGGGAGAAGAGGCGATGCGTCGCCTCGAGGCAGCCTCGCCCAATATCCTCAACACCCGGCAGAACTGGCGGGAGCGCGAGTTTGTCCTGACGCCGCGCTATGCCACTGACCGGGCACAGACCGCAGGCATTGCCCGCGAAGATATTGCCGATACGCTGTTGTTTTCGACCGATGGGTTGCAGGCGGGCGTGTTTCGCGAGCAGGACCGGCTGATCCCGATCGTGATCCGCCGTCACCAGGGGGACACCTACAACTTCATGGACCAGGTGGTCTATTCCACTACCGCCCAGAAGTTTCTGCCGATGGAGCAGATGATCGACGGGGTGGATCTGGAGCTGGAGGATACCCTGTTGCACCGCCGCGACCGGGTTCCAACCCTCACGGTCGGGGCTGATATCCCTGTCGATTTGACTGCGGCGTCGGTCTTTTCCGAGATCCAGTCCACCATCGAGGAGATGCAGCTGCCGCCGGGCTACACCATGGAATGGGGCGGCGACCATGAAAGCTCGGGCGACGCCAACAAGAGTCTGGGCAAGCAGCTACCGGTGACGGCGCTGATTATGGTGATGATCTCGGTGTTTCTGTTCAATGCCATTCGCCAGCCGATCATCATCTGGCTCTTGGTGCCGATGTCGGTAAACGGCGTGGCCATGGGGCTGTTGGGGACCGGACTGCCCTTTACCTTCACCGCACTTCTGGGGCTGCTCAGCCTGTCCGGCATGTTGATCAAGAACGGTATCGTCCTGGTCGAGGAAATCGACCTGGTGCGCGAAGAGGGTAAGCCCCTGCGCGAGGCCATTGTCGAAGCCTCGGTGTCGCGTCTGCGCCCGGTGATGCTGGCGGCGGTCACCACCATTCTGGGGATGATCCCGCTGCTGTGGGACGCCTTCTTTGTCTCCATGGCGGTGACGATCATGGGCGGCTTGGCCTTTGCCACCGTGCTGACCCTGGTGGCGGCGCCGGTGTTCTACCTGATATTCTTTGCCCGCGACGAAAAGCGCAGGTTGGCAAAGGCCTGAGAATAAAGGCCTGAGAATATTGATCAAAAAAACAAAAGGCCCCGTAGATCGGGGCCTTTTTCGGGTCAGGACCAGTGTGAAAGAGCTGAGCCAAGGTAAGGCGGATCAGTGGAACCCCAGCCTGATCAGCAGGTGAAAAGAGTGGCATAACCTACGCCAGATCCTGTTCTACGGACAGGGAGCAGCTCAGTCTGCGATACAGAGAGTTGCTGAAGCAGGTGCATAAAATAATCCAAGAAACTGGCAATAATACGAAAATTTAAGAGCCTAGGGATATACTGGCGGGCAGGCTATTTACGTCATAAGCCTCAGTATCCGGTCAGGGGACGCGCTATGCACAAAACGACATCTTTGATTTCCGCGACACTCGTCACGATGGCAGTTTGGAGTGGGGGGGCGTTGGCCGCGTCTGACGGGCATGGCGCAGAGGCGGAAGAGGTGCCGAACGCAGTTGTGGAAACACAGCGGGCACATCTGTTGGAAAACACGCTTTTTGCAGGTTTTGGCCCCCAGTCCCCGCGTGATATCGACAGCCCGGCCGGGAGTAACCGCGTGGAGTTTGAAGCTGCCCCTCCCTACACAGAGATGAACCTGTGCAACATCCACTTCCATGAGAATGCGGAACATCGCGGGGGGGAGTTCACCACATATGCCGGCAATGGGGACGGGCATGGTTATGGCAGTGGCTACAAATACTCAGGCACGCTGAGCCAGGCTGAACTCATGCCGCTGGAGCAGGACGTCGGGGTCACCGAACATGGCAGCCTGGTGCCCGGAGACACCATTGAGGTGCACTATGTCCATACCACGGCGCGGGTTGATCCAGGCCCGACCCTTGGGTCCTGTCTCAGCGATGCGATCAAGAACCCACAACTGCGCGTCGAGGCCCAGGTCTATGTGCTGGTCAACGACGAAGCCGCGCTGGATTTCACCAAACTCACCCGGCTGCAAAAGCAAAACGGCCTGACCCAGGCCATCAATATTCCCACAGATACCGGTCGGGTGGTGGAGTATTCCGGCTCAACAACCGGTCCCGGCTACAATGAAAAGGGCTCGCCCTTTCAGGTGACCTGGGGCGTGCGGCCCAAGGTCGCCAAGGTCAGCATCCAGTCCGTTGCCAAATGGCTGTCCTACAACAGGTTTGACGAAGACCATGCCCATGGGGTGCGCAATCTGGTGATCAACCGTGACCTGCTGTCTGTGATCGAGCACTAGCCCCCAGACTGATCCGCGCCCCAGTCAGATCCGGCCATTGGGTCTGACCAAGGCAAACACGGGTCTGACCAAGGCAAACACGCGTCTGACCAAAGCAAACATGCGTCTGACCAAGGTAAAACCGGCGGGCGTTGTTTCTTTGTGCAGCGAGGTTAGTATCTTGGCCTGTAAGACTGATGGACGCAGGAGTTCCCCCATGAGGCCAGAGAAAAAACCACTGTTTCGGCGGGTGAACACCAAAACTCACCGGGTTGAGCATGGTGATGGTGGAAAGTCCCGCTGGGAGCGCAACACCAAGGAGACCAAGAGAAATGCCTCCTCGCGCGGGTCGATGCATAAGAAACACCGCCACGGGTTGGACTACACGCCGCTGTATAGGTTCTTGCTGTCAAAGGTGGGGCAGGACTGGGATGATGTCTATAGCGAAGCGGTGGCGCGGCTTGACACGGAAGACCCCATTTTCAGGATGGTTGCGCTGCAGCCAGAGGATGGCGAACGCTACGTGCGCACGGGGGAAAGCACCTATTTCAGCGGCCTGTTTGTCGATGAGGACAATCGCCTCGCGCTGGTCGATCCCGAATTGACGGTGGATCAGATGAAGCCCTGGTGCCCCTGCTGCACCCATACATTTAACGGCGCGCGATTTACACAAAGCTTTGAAGGCCAGGATTGGGACCAGCCAAAAAACGAAACCCCGGCTCAATGAACCGGGGTTTGATAGTCTTGCTTGGTAGTGGTGCCGGTTAGCCCTGTAGGCTCTTCACTTCCACATCGCCTTCGGCCTGGGCCTTGATCGCCAGCGCAGCCGCATTCGAGGCGGCGGCGGTGGTGAAGTAGGGGATCTTGTCATACAGCGCGACTGAACGCATTTCCTTGCTGTCTTCCACAGCCTGGGCGCCCTCGGTGGTGTTCATCAACAGCTGCACATGGCCGTCTTTCAGCAGGTCCACCACATGGGGGCGGCCTTCATAGACTTTGTTGACCAGCTCACAGGCGACGCCGTGACCGTCCAGCCATTTGTGGGTGCCACCAGTGGCCATCAGGGTAAAGCCTTGCTCGATCAGCACATTGGCCGCTTCCAGCATTGGTGCGCCCTTGTCGGCGTCCTTGATCGAGATAAAGGCACGGCCCTCGCTTGGCAGCACCATGCCGGCCCCCATCTGCGCCTTGAGGAAGGCCCGCGGGAAATCGCGGTCCCAGCCCATGACTTCACCCGTCGAGCGCATTTCTGGCCCCAACAGGGTGTCAACGCCGGGGAAGCGGGCAAAGGGCAGCACCGCCTCTTTGACCGAGAACCAGGGCATATCGGGATCGGCCAGGGTCATCGGATCCGCCATTGGGGTGTCCACATCATAGCCCGCATCGGGCTTGTAGGGGCCACGGTGCGGGAAGGCGGTGAGCTTTTCACCTGCCATGACGCGGGCCGCGATGGAGGCGATGGCGCTGTCGGTGGCCTTGGCCACAAAGGGCACGGTACGGCTGGCGCGGGGGTTGACCTCGATCAGGAAGATCACCCCGTCCTTGATTGCAAACTGGATGTTCATCAGGCCGACAACATTCAGCGCCTTGGCCAGCGCATAGGTCTGGGTCTTGATTTCTTCGATTACGTCCTTGGACAGGGAGTAGGGCGGCAGCGAGCAGGCACTATCACCCGAGTGCACGCCGGCCTCTTCAATGTGTTGCATGATGCCTGCCACATGCACGTCAGTGCCGTCGCAGATCGCATCCACGTCCAGTTCCACCGCGCCAGACAGGTAGCTGTCCAGCAGCACCGGGCTGTCACCGGACACCACCACCGCCTCGGCGATGTAGCGGCGCAGCTGATCCATGTCGCGCACGATTTCCATCGCCCGGCCCCCCAAAACATACGAGGGGCGAATGACCAGCGGGAAGCCGATTTCTTCCGCGATTTCCAGCGCTTGCGCATCTGTCGAGGCAATGCCGTTATGGGGCTGCTTGAGGCCGAGGTTGTTGACCAGCTCCTGGAAGCGCTCGCGGTCTTCTGCCAGGTCGATGGCGTCTGGGGTGGTGCCCAGGATCGGAATGCCCTCGTCCTGCAGCGCATTGGCCAGTTTCAGCGGCGTCTGACCGCCAAACTGGACGATGACCCCGTGCAGGGTGCCGTTTTCCTGCTCAACCCGCAGGATTTCCATCACATGTTCAAAGGTCAGCGGTTCAAAATACAAACGGTCCGAGGTGTCATAGTCGGTCGACACTGTTTCAGGGTTGCAGTTGACCATGATGGTTTCATAGCCCGCATCCGTCAGCGCATAGCAGGCGTGGCAGCAGCAGTAGTCAAACTCGATGCCCTGACCGATCCGGTTGGGACCACCGCCCAGAATGACGACCTTTTTGCGATCCGAAGGCCGCGCCTCACATTCCACTTCGCCCATCATCGGGGCCTCGTAGGTGGAATACATATAGGGGGTCTGGGCCTCGAACTCGGCGGCGCAGGTGTCGATGCGTTTGAACACAGCGGTGACGCCCTGGGCCACCCGCGCATCGCGCACGGATTTTTCCGAAGCTTCGGTCAGATTGGCTAGGCGGGCATCGGTAAAGCCAAGCATTTTGAGGTGACGCAGAGCTTTCTCACCTGCGGGCAGGCCGTTGCTGCGGACCTCTGCTTCGGCGTCAATGATTTCGCGGATACGGTCGAGGAACCAGGGGTCGAATTTGGTGACGCTGTGGATCTCGTCATTGGTCAGCCCATGGCGCATCGCCTGGGCGATGGTGCGCAGCCGGTCCGGGGTTTGCTGGCTGATCGCCTTGATCACCGCAGCCTTGTCGGTCGCAATGTCCCAGGTGCCAATGGTCAGGCCGGGGATTTCAACCTCATCAAAGCCGGTGAGACCCGATTCCATCGAGGCCAGCGCCTTTTGCATCGATTCGTGGATGGTGCGGCCAATAGACATGGCCTCGCCCACGGATTTCATCGCGGTGGTCAGATAGGGCTCGGAGCCGGGGAATTTCTCAAAGGCGAATTTTGGGATCTTGGTGACGACATAGTCGATCGAGGGCTCAAACGAGGCCGGTGTGACTTTGGTGATGTCGTTGTCCAGCTCGTCCAGGGTGTAGCCGACCGCCAGTTTGGCGGCGATCTTGGCAATCGGGAAGCCGGTGGCCTTGGAGGCCAGCGCAGAGGAGCGCGACACCCGTGGGTTCATTTCAATGACCACCATACGGCCATCAGCAGGGTTCACCGCCCATTGCACGTTGGAGCCGCCAGTTTCGACACCGATCTCACGCAGCACGTTGATCGAATGGGTCCGCATGATCTGGTATTCTTTATCCGTCAGCGTCAGCGCCGGGGCCACGGTGATCGAATCCCCGGTGTGCACGCCCATGGGGTCGATGTTTTCAATGGCGCAGACGATGATGGCGTTATCCGCCTTGTCGCGGACCACCTCCATCTCAAATTCTTTCCAGCCCAGCAGGCTCTCGTCGACCAGGATCTGATTGACCGGCGAGGCATCCATGCCGGTGCGGCAGAAGTGCTCGTAGTCTTCCCGGTTATAGGCAACGCCACCGCCAGTGCCCCCCATGGTAAAGGCGGGGCGGATGATTGCTGGCAAGCCGATATCTTCGAGCGTTTCCAAGGCGATGCGCACGCCCTCATTCAGGTCGGCTTTGCCGTCTTCCAGCTTTGGCGCGGTGACGATGGTGGCACGGGGGTTTTCAATGCCCAGACGGTCCATGGCATCGCGGAACAGTTTGCGATCCTCGGCCATCTCGATGGCTTCGCGGGTGGCGCCGATCATTTCGACGCCAAATTCTTCCAGCACGCCCATTTCTTCCAGCGCCAGCGAGGTGTTGAGGCCGGTTTGTCCGCCCATGGTGGGCAGCAGCGCGTCGGGGCGCTCTTTCTCGATGATCTTGGCGACCACCTCGGGGGTGATGGGTTCGATATAGGTGGCATCCGCCAGACCGGGGTCGGTCATGATGGTGGCGGGGTTCGAGTTCACCAGGATAACCCGGTAGCCCTCTTCCTTGAGGGCCTTACAGGCCTGGGCGCCGGAATAGTCGAATTCGCAGGCCTGCCCAATGATGATGGGCCCCGCACCAATGATCATGATCGACTGGATGTCGGTTCTTTTTGGCATGGGTAAGCTTCCTTCGTTATGTGCGAGCGGCAGGCCCAAGCGGTGTGCTCAGGTCGGTCAGAGATCGTTAGGCGAGTCGGGCAGCCCCAAGCGCCCAAATTGTCCTGCGTTATAGGGGTAGCGCAAAAAGGTGCAAGAGGGATCGGACACGCGCTTCGAATTGCCGCTTTTATGGCTTTTGTTCGCATAGCGAACGGATATATGCGGAGGCAAGAGAAATAACCGAAATTTGAGAGGTGATCTGTGCAGATCCGTTTTGATCAGGGACCAGATCAGTGGAAACACCTGGGGAATCCACGGGGGAAACGCCGGGGGCAGGGGGTGCAGTTTTGCAATCCCCTGCGGGTGATCCGCGCTGATTCTGCCCAGCAGGTGCCCGCAGCACTGGCCGCCCTGGAGGCGGTGCAGCAGCAGGGGCATTGGCTGGCAGGCTACGCCACCTATGAGCTGGGCTATGCGCTGGAGCCCAGCCTGGCGCAGCGGATGCCCGCGGACCGTCGCCTGCCACTGCTGTGTTTTGGTGTCTATACGCAGCCGCAGGTTGTTTCGCGCGCGAAACACCAGCCAGAGCCCCCCGCGCGCGGGGAATTTGCTGGCCTGGGGGGCTTGCGTAGTCTGGGCGAGCTGCGGCCCCGCTGGGGTTTTGCCACCTACGCCGAGGCCTTTGCCGTGGTGAAGGCGGCCATCGGGGCGGGGGATATCTATCAGGCCAATCTGACCTTCCCGATTGATGCAGTTGTCAGGGGCCGCACGGAAGATCTGTATGCGGCTTTGGCGGCACGCCAGCAGGTGGACCACGGTGCCCTGGTGCTGCAGGAGGGATTGCCAGATCTGCTGTCGCGCTCACCCGAGCTGTTTTTCCGCACCGATGCGGAGGGGCGGATTGAGACACGGCCGATGAAAGGCACCCAGCCGCGCAGCGCCGATCCGGTTGCGGATCAAAAAGCGCGGGATTTTTTGCGACAGGACGAAAAGAACCGCGCCGAAAATCTGATGATCGTGGATCTGTTGCGCAATGATATCTCGCGCATTGCCAAACTGGGCTCGGTCACTGTACCCGAACTCTTTGCGGTAGAGAGCTACGCCACGGTGCATCAGATGGTCTCGACGGTGCAGGCGCAGCTGCGCCCCGGTGTGGGGCTGGGACAGATCCTGCAGGCGCTGTTTCCCTGCGGTTCGATCACCGGGGCACCCAAAATCCGCGCGATGGAGATCCTGTCAGAGCTGGAGCCCTGGGCGCGCGACATCTATTGTGGCAGCATCGGCTGGATGGCTCCGGATGGGGCCAGCAGCTTTAACGTCGGCATTCGCACGCTGATGGTTGAGGAGGGACAGGCCAGATTGAATGTCGGTGGCGGTGTGGTCTGGGACAGTACCGCCCAATCGGAGTATGAGGAAGCCCTATGGAAAGCGCGTTTTGCCCAGCTGATGTCCTCGCAGCCCTCAAAGAAGATGCCAGTTTCCGCCTGATCGAGACCTTTGGCCATTATCCGGGGCAGGGGGCAATCCGCCAAAACCTGCACCTGGCGCGTATGGCGGCCTCGGCACAGGTATTTTCAATCGGCTTTGACCGGCAGCGGGCCGAGCAGCAGATTGCAGCGCTGGCGGATCATAGAACTGCGCTGCGTTGTCGTCTGACACTGGCGATGGATGGTAGTTTGGCCCTGGAAAGCGCAGCGATGCCCCCCAGCCCCGCACAGTGGCGATTTGCCATTGCTGCCAGTACACTCCGGTCGGATGATGTGTTTCTGCGCCATAAAACCACCTGTCGCGGGCTCTATGATCGGGTGCGGCAAGAGATGCCGCCCGGGCTTGATGAGCTGGTGTTTTTGAATGAGCGCGGCGAAATATGTGAAGGCACGATAACAAACCTCTTTGTAACTCTGCGCTCTGGCAGGCGCGTGACCCCACCGCTGTCTTCGGGGGTGCTGCCTGGGGTGTTGCGCCAGGACTTGCTGCACAGGGGGCAGGTCGTCGAACAGGTGGTCACCCTGGGTGATCTGCGGCAGGCCCAGGCGGTTACCTTGGGCAATTCCCTGCGTGGCGAGATTCCGGTAGCCTACCAACGGTCACCAGACCTGCTGGCCTAAGTGTTCACAAAAAAGGGGGGAGCTCCCGCGCGCAGGCCATGCCCGGCTGGCGCCGGACCAGGCCTGCGCTTTGGGGGTGGCAGCGCGCCTGTGGCGCGCTGCGGTTGCTCTGTGATCGCCAGTGGTATTGGAACGAAACAAAACTGTAAGGCGCCAACAGCGCCGCGCCCCAGGCGCGGCGCCGGGCCCAAAGCCCGACAGCGGTGCCGCCTTGGCGGCAGGGTTTCAGGGGCTGCGGGAGCGCTACCTTGCAAAGGGGATCCCATCTACGCTTGCTCTGGACCATCAATCTGTGCGCTCAATAGGGGGAAAACGTCGCACATTGCTTGACAACAGCGACACAACCCTGTGTATCGGCCCAGACGAATTCTGCGCCGAATTCAGCGTGCCAATGCGCATACTCCGAATGACGGCCCGCCCCACGACTAGACCCGCATACCGAAAGGTCACGCCATGCACGCCTATCGCAGCCATACCTGCGCCGAACTGAACAAATCCAACGTCGGCGACACTGTTCGCCTTTCCGGCTGGGTCCATCGTGTCCGCGATCATGGCGGTTTGCTGTTCATCGACCTGCGCGACCACTATGGCATTACCCAGGTGATGGCGGATCCCGACAGCCCGGTTTTTGCCGAGATCGAAAAGGTGCGCTCTGAGTGGTGTATCCGCATCGACGGCAACGTTTTGGCCCGCGACGCAAGCCTGGTGAACGACAAGCTGCCCACCGGTGAGATCGAGGTCTTTATCCGCGATATCGAGATCCTCGGCAAAGCCGAAGAGCTGCCGCTGATGGTCTTTGGCGAGCAGGAATACCCGGAAGAAACCCGCCTGCGCTATCGCTACCTCGACCTACGTCGCGAAAAGATGCAGCAGAACATGCTGTTGCGCTCCAACATGGTGCAATCCATCCGCAAGCGCATGTGGGACAAGGGCTTTAATGAGTACCAAACCCCGATCATTACCGCGTCCTCTCCCGAAGGCGCCCGTGATTTCCTGGTGCCCTCGCGTCTGCACCCGGGCAAGTTCTACGCGCTGCCGCAGGCGCCACAGCAGTTCAAACAGCTGATGATGGTCTCGGGCTTTGACAAATATTTCCAGATCGCGCCTTGCTTCCGCGACGAAGACCCGCGCGCCGACCGCTCGCCCACCGATTTTTACCAGCTCGACCTGGAAATGTCCTTTGTCACCCAGCAGGATGTCTTTGACACCATCCAGCCGGTGATGCAGGGCGTCTTTGAGGAGTTCGGCGGTGGTCGCAAGGTCGACACAGACTGGCCGCAGATTTCCTACCGCGACGCAGCGCTGTGGTATGGCTCGGACAAGCCCGACCTGCGCAACCCGATCAAGATGCAGGTGGTCTCAGAGCATTTTGCCGGCTCCGGCTTTGCCATCTTTGCCAAACTGCTGGAGCAGGACGGCACCGAAGTGCGCGCCATCCCAGCCCCCACAGGCGGCAGCCGCAAGTTCTGCGACCGGATGAACGCCTTTGCGCAAAAAGAAGGTCTGCCCGGCATGGGCTATATCTTCTGGCGTAAACAGTCGCCCGACAGCATTGCCCAGGAACGCGGCATCACCGTCAAAGAGGTCAACGCCCTGGTCAAATCCGGCGAGATCACCCTGGGCAACGAGGCCGCAGGCCCCCTGGCCAAGAACATCGGTCCCGAGCGCACCGAGGCGATCCGCCAGCAGCTGGGGCTTGACGTGGGCGATGCCGCCTTTTTCCTTGGCGGCAAACCCAAAGCCTTTGAAGGCGTTGCAGGACGTGCCCGTAACGTCATCGGCGAAGAACTGGGCCTCACCGACAAAGACCGCTTTGCCTTTGCCTGGGTCGTAGACTTCCCGATCTACGAGGCTGACGAGGAAACCGGCAAGATCGACTTTGAGCACAACCCCTTCTCGATGCCCCAGGGCGGTATGGAGGCGCTGGACGGCAACCCGCTTGAGGTGCTGGGCTATCAGTATGATCTGGCCTGCAATGGCTACGAGCTGGTCTCGGGCGCAATCCGGAACCACCGCCCTGAGATCATGTTCAAGGCCTTCGAAATTGCCGGCTATGGCAAGGACGAGGTCGAAAAACGTTTTGGCGGCATGGTCAACGCCTTCCAGTATGGCGCTCCGCCCCACGGTGGCTGCGCCGCCGGTATCGACCGGATGGTGATGCTGCTGGCGGATGAGGCCAACATCCGCGAGGTCATCATGTTCCCGATGAACCAGCGCGCCGAAGACCTGATGATGTCGGCCCCCTCCGAGCCGATGTCGGACCAGCTGATGGAACTCGGCCTGCGGGTGATCCCACAAGACCAGTAAGCCGCACCGAAATAGCTTTGACCCCGCCCTCCGATAGCGCCGCTTTCGGGGGGCTTTTTTTGCTCTTACCCTTCTACCTGCCTTTTGCCGCCTGTCCCGCAAGCCTGCGGGGGGGCAAAACCGCGTTGAACCAGACTGGTTGCCCTGTTCATTTGGCCCAAAGCATCCCCGGGCGCGCGCCCCTGGGCGCGGGGGCCGTGCCGCCCAATCTAAGGGCCGAGGAATGTGCCTGGAAACAACTACTGAGCTGGATCACGCGGATTACGACAAAACGTGGTGCCTATCTGACGGCAACAGCCTAGGGTGAGCTGAGATCCACAGGTGATCCGGGGACGGGTCGGGTCAAACAGGGGAGTAAGGCGATGGCATTTGATCCGCAGTTGGCTGAAATACGCTTTGGCAGCGGCTTGTCGCCAACACTGGCGCCCGTCCCTTCGGTGGATACGATGCTGGCCAGGCTGCAGGGGCCGGACAGGGCCGCAGATCACTTTCCGATCGCAAAAACCGATGAGACCCTGGCCTTGGTACGTGTCTTTGCCAAGCTGCGCAAACTCGACCGCAGCAAGCGTGGCACGCCAGAGGCAAAACTGGCGGCAAAGACTTTTAAACGCTTTCGGCGGGAGTATCTGCAGCAGCGCGATCTGTGGTTTCGACAGCTGGTGTTGCGACATGTGACAACACAAGACAGCTTGCGGGAGCGGCTGACCCTGTTCTGGGCGGATCATTTCACCGCAAAGGGCAAGAACAGGGCGATGCGACCGCTGGCCTATGGCTATGTCGAAAGCGCTATTCGGCCAAATATCACCGGCCGTTTTGAGGATCTGTTGATCGCGGCGCTCACCAACCCTTTGATGCTGCACTACCTTGATCAATTTCGCTCGCGCGGGGGAAATAGCGCTCTGTCGCGGCGGCAGGGCGGGCGTGGTGGCTTGAATGAAAACCTGGCCCGCGAGGTGCTGGAGCTGCACACCCTTGGTGTCGGTGGCCCCTATGGTCAAAAGGACGTGCGGCAACTGGCCGAATTGTTCACCGGGCTCAGCTACCGGATCGAAAAAGGCTTTGTCTTTGATGAACGGATGGCGGAGCCTGGTGCAGAAACCATTCTGGGCCGGGTATACGGCGGCGGTGAGCCAAAGCTGGAAGCGGTGCTGCAGGTGCTGCGGGATCTGGCGCGCCATCCGGCGACCGCCGATCATATTGCCTTGAAGCTGGCGGTGCATTTCACCCAAGATCAGCCCGATCCGGATCTGGTTGCGGCGCTGAGTGCGAGTTATCGCGACAGCGATGGCGATCTGCTTCAGGTCTACGCAGCGCTGCTGAATCATGGCTCATCCTGGATGCCAGAGCTGCGTAATGTGAAACCCCCCTTTGATTTTCTCGCCTCTGCCTGCCGGGGACTCGGGGTTGCTCCAGCGCATTTGGCGGGGTGGGAGCCAAAGCAGATCCGCCGCAGCTTTATCGCGCCGTTGAAACTCATGGGGCAGGACTGGCAATCGCCCGTGGGGCCGGATGGCTGGGAGGAGGCGGATACCGCCTGGATCACCCCGCAGGGGCTTTCGGCGCGGCTGCGCTGGGCCATGGCCGCGCCACAGCGACTGGTGAAGGACTTGCCGGATCCAGCAGGCTTTGCGCAACACTGTCTGGGGGCGCGGGCCAATGCACGGGTGCAGTTTGCGGCGTCTGCGGCCGAAACCCGGGGTGAGGCGATTGGGCTGGTGCTTTGCTCCCCCGCCTTTCAGCGGCGATGACTGGGTAACAACAGGGATCTGACATGGTACATAGGGCTCTTTCACGTAGAACATTCCTTACCCGCAGTGGACTGGTGGGCTGCTCGCTTGCCGCCAGCCCGTTGATCACCCCGGTGAGCCTTGCGGCTGCGCCCTGGGATCAACGGCTGGTGGTGATCATCCTGCGCGGCGGCATGGACGGGCTGGATGCGATCCGGCCCTATGGGGACCCGGACTTTGCCGGTCACCGCCCGGGCCTTGTGCGACAGGGCGGGTTGGAGGCCGGGCCTGACCTGGATCTTGACGGATTTTTTGCGTTGCACCCGGATCTCGCCGAGGTGATGCCGCTGTGGCAGCAGGGAGAGCTGGCCTTTGTGCAGGCGGTCTCTACCCCCTACCGGGACAGGCGCAGCCATTTTGATGGCCAGGACCTGCTGGAGGCCGGGACCATGGGCCTGGGGGAGCGACGCGATGGCTGGCTCAACCGGATGCTGCAGGTGCAAAACAGGCCGACCGACCGCACCGCCTTTGCCATTGGCCATGGGGAGTTGCAGCTGCTGCATGGGGCGGCACCGGTGTCTGACTGGGCGCCGGATGCGGAGCTGGCGCTCAGCCCGCAGGCGGAACAGCTGGCCGGGGTGTTGATGCAGGAGGATCCTCTGTTCTCCGCCGCCCTCTCGGAGGCGCTGGCCCTGTCGCGCAGCGATATGGCACCGGGCAGGACGGGGGGCGCCGGGGACATGACACAGGCCGCGAGCACAGGCGGCATGATGGAGATGCCGCGCGCCAGCCGAGGACAGGCCCATTTGAAACTGGCGGAGTTCGCTGCAAAACAGCTGCGCGGGGAAACCCGCGTTGCCTCGTTTTCACTCAATGGCTGGGATACCCATAGCCGCCAAAAACGCAACCTGGGGGCGGCTCTAAAGCGATTGAGCGGCTGTATCTTGGCCTTGAAACAGGGCGTGGGTCCCGCCGTGTGGGATAAGACAGCGGTTGTCGCAATGACGGAATTTGGCCGGACCGTGCGCGAAAATGGAACTGGTGGGACGGATCACGGTACCGGTGGTACCATGGTCTTGGCTGGTGGCGCCATTCGGGGTGGGCGTGTCTATGGGCGCTGGCCAGGGCTGAAGGAAGCGGCGCTGTATAATCGCCGCGATCTGATGCCGACGGGAGACGTTCGTGAGGTCTGTGCCTGGATCATGCGTGGGATCACAGGAACCGGGATAAGCGACCTTGAAACTAAGGTTTTTCCAGGAATTCAGATGGCGCAGGATCCCGGTGTTCTAAGATAAAGCCGCGCCGCAGCTGTCACGCGGGCACTGTCGCGAGGGCTGCCGAAACGCAATTGGGCAGCCGCCTTGGGGCTGTTGTTCACCATCACCTATTGCGAGGGCTCACCGGGTCGATCTGCATGGATCGCAGAGGTTCTGGGGCGTTGGCACGGTTGCGGCGAATGATCCGCGCACAATGGCGGGCTTGAAAATAGAGCACAATTGCCAGCGTGGCGGCCGTTGTCGAAAAGACTTCGAACATGATCAGATGGCAATCCTTCGTTCCAGACGTTCTTGCACCAGCCCGGCAATCACCGCTGCATCGCTGGCGACGGGACGGCCTTCGGACCGGGCACGAGCCAGGTTTTCCGCCGCCTTGGCAAGGGGGGTGTCTCCGGCACTGCGGGCCACGCCGCCGACAAATTGGGCCACATAGTCCAGGGATTTTTCTTCCTGAGTATCGTTCAGCACATCTGCCGCATGGGCCATATCATCGAGGAAGGCAATTGGATCCGGCTCAACCGTCTCATCGGTGATCTGGCGCGGGCCACTGGGTTGGCGGTCGTCTGGAAGACGCGACAGAATGGCGTTCTGAAAGGCAGCCAAAGAGGTAATCGGCTTGGCAAGAAAGCCGTCAGCACCGGCGGCAAGGGTCTCTTCTTGGACGTTTTCATCGCCTGAAATGGCCAGAATGATCCGCACCCTTGGGCGGGCTGCATTCATTTCTTTGATCAGGTCGAGCCCGGATCCATCCGGCAGACCAACATCCGCAATGACCACCGAGGGGCGATAGACCTGCAAATGGCGGCGTGCAGATTTCAGGCTGTCCGCGCGTCGAATACGGGCGCCACTTCGCAGGCACAAAAGGCGCAGGGCCTCGCAGGCAAAGCGGCTGTCTTCGATGACCAGAATGGTCAGGCCCAACAACGGGCGGCGGGCGCTTGGTAGTCTTTGGGCGGCTGCAAACAGTTCCGAATCGTCCATTACTCATACTCCTTACCGAATACAAACCGACGCTATGAATTCGAGGCTAATTCAAAGTTAACAGCCGCGTGAGCTGCGTTTGAGGCGGCGGTGTCTTGACGGAGGGCAGCAGGGGAAGCGCGGGGCGGCGAAGTTTTGGTGATCTGCTGGTCTGGGCGCATTGGCGCACTTGCGCCGGATTGCTGCAATTGAGCATAAGGCTGCAACAGAAGTTTTACCAAGGAGAAGCAGATCATGATTGGGCGCCTGAACCACGTAGCCATTGCCGTTCCCGACCT
Organism: Phaeobacter sp. G2; assembly: GCA_025163595.1. Classification (NCBI taxonomy): domain Bacteria; kingdom Pseudomonadati; phylum Pseudomonadota; class Alphaproteobacteria; order Rhodobacterales; family Roseobacteraceae; genus Phaeobacter; species Phaeobacter sp. G2. The sequence goes on along the minus strand of CP104100.1, from coordinate 3,386,669 downwards.
TGAGGCCGCATCGGCCCAGTACCGCAGCACGCTGGGCGCCAAGGTTGGCGCGCCGCAGGATGAGCCGGATCACGGGGTAACGGTCGTTTTTATCGAATTGCCAAATACCAAGATCGAGCTGCTCTACCCGCTGGGGGAAAACTCTCCGATCAATGGCTTCCTGGAAAAGAACCCGGCCGGTGGCATCCATCATATCTGCTATGAGGTAGATGATATTCTGGCCGCGCGCGACCATCTGCAAGCCGAGGGCGCCCGGGTTCTGGGCAGCGGTGAGCCAAAGATCGGGGCACATGGCAAGCCAGTCCTGTTCCTCCATCCAAAAGACTTCAACGGTTGTCTGGTGGAACTCGAACAGGTTTGAGGTTAAACTGCAGCGGCTGCGCAGCTGGCGCAGCCCGTTGCTTTTGAGAAAGAGACATACATGGCCATTACATCTGGGTTGGTTCTGTTTGCGGTGATCTGGTTCATGACCTTTCTGGTCATCATCCCGATCCGTATCGAGACACAGGGCGAAAAGGGCAGTATTGAACCCGGAACCCATGCTGGCGCGCCAGAGAACCACTACCTGAAGCAAAAGGCGCTGATCACAACTGGGGTTACCTGTCTGTTGTGGGTGGTGATTGCGGGAATCATTCTGTCTGGGGTGATCAGCGTCAATGATTTCGACTGGTTCGATCGGTTGCCGGATCGATCCTAGGGTCCTGGCCCTGGGGCTGGCCTGACATTTTCCCGACAGACCCGTTTCTAGATCATCTGGCCTAGGCCAAGTGGGGTGCACGCTGAGCCCGCCTGGTGAGTTTGGCCTAGTGAGTTTGGCCTTATGAGATCAGCCTGTGCTGTTGCATGGATATTAGTAGCGCGGGGGGCTCCCGCCCGTCGTTGGCCTTTTTACAAAAGGCACGGCCTCCCGTTGGGCCCGGCAGCGCACCTTTGGTGCGCTGCCGGGCCCAAGGCCGCAAAAGGGGGGCGGCGAAGCCGACGCAGCTGCGGGCGCGGGAGAGCTGGTCGGGGGTTAAGTATTTGCCGTTGATAGATAAAATAGGCAGGGATAAAATGCTGCGGCGCTCTGGTTAGCCCTGGCGCCAGAGGGCATGAAACAAATGCGTGTAGGTGGCAGCGCCCAGGATTGGGATCACCAGGTTCAGCAGCGGGATCGACAGGGGCATCGCCATCAAAATACCCGCCATCCAGATGGTGCCTGTATGTTTACGGCATAGTTTCCTGGCTTCGACCGGGCCGATGCGGCGGCTGGCGGCGAGGGTGAAATATTCACGCCCCAGGAGATAGCCATTCAACGCCCAAAAGATAAAGGGCGCCGCCGGGGGAAAGAGCGCATAGAGTATCAGCGCCAGAATATTGGCACCGACCAAGACGCCCAGAAAATTCACAGTGTCCTTTATCGCCGACCACAGCGGCACGGGCGCGACCTGTGGCAGATGGGGGAAGTGCTTGTCTTCAACAGCCTGTGCCACCTCATCCAGAAACATCGAAGTTATGGCCGAGGCGACCGGCACCATCAGAAAAATTGACAGGATCATCATCAACACAACGGACCCGGCGGAGAACAGATCGTCGAGCCAGGTGACCTCCCCAATAAGCGGTAGGGTGACCGAGGCCGAAGTGAGCCATTGAACCAGAGCCAGAAAGCCCACCGTGGCGCCTATCAACAGCGCCAGCGTCAAGCCGATGCCAAGAAATAACACCCGCAAAAAGCGCGGATCTGTAATCTGGTTCAGGGTTTTGAAAAAGGCGTCAAAAATCATTTCGGAATCCAGGTTGTCAGGTCTGATAGGTTGGGGCGCGGGCGCTCCGGTGGCACGGTTTTCTGGGTGGCGATATGTATGATCCCGGCCACGCGTTCATTGTTCTCAAGGGCAAAGGCCTGTTGGCAGAACTGACGGTCATGGCTGGCCCAGCCCGACAACCAGTTGGCTCCCCAACCAGAGGCCAGCGCAGCATTGAGCAGCGCAAGGCAGACCGCCCCGGCGCTGTAACTCTGCTCGATCGCGGGAATTTTTGCGCTTTCTTTTTGCACCTCGACAACCACTACGGCCAATTGGCCCAGGTCGAACTGGCTGCGCGCCTTGGAGATATCTTCCTCTGATTTACCCAATCGGGCGCCCGCCTGCACGGTCAGCGCCGCCAATCGCGCCATGGCAGCTTTCTCGATGACCACAAACCTCCAGGGTTCAAGCTTGCCATGGTCTGGGCTGCGGGCTGCTGCGGTGAGCAGCGGCATGAGCTCTGCGCGGGTGGGGGCCGGAGCAACCAGCGTTTTGGCGGGGCGTGAGCGGCGCGACAAGAGGAAGTCCAGCGCTGCGGCATTGGCCTGGGGCAGAGAATTTGTGGTCATATGTAAAGCCTTTTTACATCAATGGGGCTAATCTCAACACCCGGAGGTCACAATTCAAGGGGCAGAGCCTGGGTTTCAGGGGCTATTGGTGGATTTTTCTGTGGTCAATGGCAGGATCAGCAGGCATCAGGGGCAACATGGGCAAGCCAAAGAGAAAAAACCTGCCAGACCTTTCCGATCTGGCCGTCACCGGCGCAAAGATTGCGGTGAAAGTGACGCCAAAAGCAGCTGCCAATGGCATTATACAGTCTGAGACCGGATTAAAGGTGACAGTTACCTGTGTGCCCGAAAATGGCAAGGCGACCGAGGCTGTGTGCAGCCTTCTGGCCAAGGCCATGGGAGTGGCCAGCTCAAACCTGGAGCTGCACCAGGGGGCGACATCGCGCAACAAGGTCTTTGTCTACACTGGCCGCGGCTGAGATCTGTCTTGGGAGGGCTGGCCGCTAACTGATTGCCCCTGAGAAAGGGCAGCCACCTGGCGGTTAGGAAACCTGACTGCGAGGTCTCCAGGATCGGCTATGCCTCGTCCAGCCTGGCCCTGGGCGCGACAGGGAGTCTGGCGGTAGGGTTTTAGGCGGGGCCTTTTGCCGTTTCCGGCACCAGCCGATAGACGCCTTCGGGCAGATCCAGAGCCGCAGCGAGATCGCGAACCTGTGTATAGGAGAGGGTAATTTTCTGCACCTGATCGGTGCGTGTATCCAATTGTTCGATGGTCACGCATTCGGCAAAGGCATGCAGCGTGAGATCCTCCAACAGCGGTTGGTCCCCTTCGTCGACAAGGGTCACCGTGGTGCAGTCAAAATCATGTTCGATGCTAAACATATAGGTCAGACTGCCCTCATCAGTGGCGATTTGCAAGCGCTGGGGCGGCAAAACAGTCCTGGTGGACCACTGCAATTCCCGCCGGAACTCGGATCGTATTTGCTCGTATTGGCCTGTAGCGCCCGCATGGGGAAAGGCAGAATAACAACGCGCTTTCTGGTGCTATACCGCTGTCCTGCTGCCGCTGGCGCCGAGCTGAATTGCCCGATAAGAAGGGGGAGCTCTTGCCTTTGACCAACGGATCCTTGCCACGATGACCTCTTCCGATATGTCGGCCATTCCCCTGACACAGCTTGGTGTCGTGTTGACGGACCGTGGGTCGCGCTACGCCGTGAGTGGGGCCAGGGTCACCTCGCGGGCAGAGGTGGATCAGGTGCTGGCAAATCTGAAACGGGATCGCAGCTATGCCAAGGCCACCCATAACACCTGGGCGGCACTGCTGCCGACAGGGGGGCTAAAGGCGGATGACGGCGAAAGTGGCGCGGGTATGGTGATTTTGCGGATGCTGGAACGCGAGGGTTTGCGGGACCATGTCATTATCGTAACGCGCTGGTACGGTGGCAAAAAGCTGGGCGGCGACCGGTTTCGCCGGGTTCAGGATGCGGTGCGGGCCTATCTGGATCAACACGCGGACTGACCCGGCGTTGATTTGCATCAAGGCAGGCGCCCCTCTGCTTTCATAGCTTTTGCCCATCATCATTGGCAGGAGATCCTCTGTGCGCGCGCAATCTACCCTCAAGACACATGCAGCCCTGTTTGACCGCATGAGCCAGGCCCTGGGACTGGATCTGCAGGAACAGGCCATCGCAGGCCATTTGGCGTTTGATGAAATTTCCGAAGCAGTATTGCGCTGTAGTCGATGTGCACACCCGCGGCAGTGTTCGGCGCGGCTGGCTCAGCTGGAGGGCGGCGCGGCAGATCCGGCACTGGTTGACGCGCCGGACTATTGCCGCAACCGGGATTTGTTGGGCTATCTGAAGGAAGGTGGCGTTTAATTAATCGGCGGCGCCATAGTTCGCAAACGAAAGGAGCTTTCTCATGCACCCACTTGGGGACGCGATGCTGCACTTGCAGCTGATGGCCCGGATGGGCAAACATCTTGGCGCGGATCTGGCCGAGGCTTTTGCGACCGGCAAAATCAGTGCTGAGGACTGGGCGGAGATGATCACCTCCTGTCGCGGCTGCGATGCGCCAGAAAGCTGCAAACGCTTACTGGACCGGCAGGACAGGCAGCACGAGCAGGACGGGGCAGAGAGGCCGGAGGGATCGGTTGAGCCCCCGGTCTATTGCTGCAATGCAGCGCGCCTACTGCGCCTGCGGGCAGACTGTAACTAACGCGTGACCCCTCAGCCGCCGGGAGCATGCATCCACCGTCCAGGCAAAGCTCCCACGTGGGGCTTTAGGGCCATACGGGAGGTCTGGACCTAGAGTCCGGAGTGACTGCCATCACACAGCGGCTGTTTGGCTGAGTGTTTACAGCCGCAAAAGAACAGTTTTCCGGTCTTTTCCGCAGTGTATTTCACTGGTGCAAAGGTGCTGCCCTTATGGCTGCCATCGCAAAACGGCTGCTTTTGCGATTTGCCGCAGGAACACCAGAAATAGCTTTTTCCTTCGGTGACCTCGATGGCAAAGGGGCTTTTCTGGGCGATCTCGGGGATTTCATCCGTCATGGCTTGGGTCTCTCTCTGGCTGAATACTCTGGCTGGTATGGCGAGTGTAGCAGCGTTTGAATAGAGAAGCCCAGGCAAAGCAGGTGCGCGTGGCTGACCTAAACCCACCTCAGGAGGCGCTTTTGCCTCCGGTGGTGGGAAAACATGCCGCGAAACAGCGGCTGGTGGGGGCTTAGCCGAGTGTCCCCCACAGATCGTAATCGCCGGCTTCGTCGACCTCGACCGTCACCAGATCACCGACAGATAGATCTTCGGTGCCTGCGTCGATAAACAGGTTGCCGTCGATCTCTGGCGCATCCGATTTGGTGCGGCAGGTGGCAATGCCGTCTTCGTCAATGTCGTCCACAATCACCTGCATGGTTTGGCCGACCTTGGCCTGTAGCTTGGCCTCGGAAATGGCCTGCGCCTTTTCCATAAAGCGCTCCCAGCGCTCTTGCTTGACGTCTTCATCAACATGATCGGGCAGGGCGTTGGAGCGCGCGCCATCGACGTTTTCATACTTAAAGCAGCCCACCCGATCCAGCTGCGCCTCCTCCATCCAATCCAGCAGGTGCTGGAACTCTGCTTCGGTCTCACCGGGGTAGCCGACAATAAAGGTCGAGCGCAGAGTAATATCGGGGCAGATCGCGCGCCAGGCGGCGATCTCGGTCAGGGTTTTGGCGGTATGAGCAGGGCGCGCCATGCGTTTCAGCACATCCGGGTGCGAATGCTGAAAGGGGATGTCCAAATAGGGTAGCAGCGCGTTGTCCGGGTCCGCCATCAGCGGGATCAGATCACGCACATGGGGATAGGGATAGACATAGTGCAGCCGGATCCACAGCTCATCCGCCGGGGCCAGTTTGCCCAGCTCGCGCGACAGATCCAGGATATGGCTGCGCAGATCTTCGCCGTTCCAGGGGTTCACATCATATTTGCGATCCAGCCCATAGGCCGAGGTATCCTGGCTGATCACCAACAGCTCACGCACCCCGGCCTTGACCAGCTTGTCGGCCTCGCGCAGCACCGCATGGGCGGGCCTTGAGGCCAGCTTGCCGCGCATATCGGGGATGATGCAGAATTTGCACTTGTGGTTGCAGCCTTCCGAGATCTTCAGATAGCTGAAATGGCGCGGGGTCAGCTGCACGCCGGTGGCTGGCAGCAGATCAATAAAGGGATTGGGATCAGCCGGCACGGCGGCATGGACAGCGTCCAGCACCTGCTCATACTGATGCGGGCCGGTGACGGCCAGAATACGCGGGTGATGTTCGCGAATGTAGTCCGGTTCAGCCCCCAGGCAGCCGGTGACGATGACCTTGCCGTTTTCCTTCAGCGCTTCGCCGATGGCCTCCAGGCTTTCAGCCTTGGCACTGTCCAGAAACCCACAGGTGTTGACGATCACCGCGTCAGCCCCGGCGTAATCGGGGGAGATGCCATAGCCCTCGGCCCGCAGCCGGGTGAGGATGCGTTCACTGTCCACCAGCGCCTTGGGGCAGCCAAGCGAGACCATACCAAGCGTTGGCTGGCCGGCACGGGGGCTGTCCCCCATCAGGGCTTTGGGGGCGAGGTCGGGGCGAAGGTCTGGCGGATTGCTGGTCATGATCGCGCATATAACAGGAATGCGGCGGTAGGCAAGAAAAACGGCGATGCAAGGCGTGCAACTCCCCCTGGCACGGGGCAGGTGCCAAGAGCCCACCGCCCGGCCGAAAGGCCGGGCAGCGCCCGCCCCGCCCCACAGGCGGGCACTTTACGGCCTCCTTCGGGACTAGGGCTGCCCTCACTTGCAAGTTGCGCTGCTGTAGGGGAACCTCATAGGTTGCACCAAAGTGATTTTAATGACGAGAACCCGAGATGAGCGACGAGACCAATGAGGGAGAGGGTCCCGCAACCCCTTCTCGCCAACTAAAGCACGCCGACTGGAACCCTTGGTATGTGCTGATGACACTGTACGGGGCTGATTCACACTACAATAGAAAGGTTTGGAATGCTTGGGCCGGGCAGGCCCTGACAGAAGAAGAGAAAAAGAAGCTCTCAGTGACACCGGGTGATCCACTAAATGAAGTAGGCGAGTGGTCGGAGTACAAGAGCGAGGTTGAAACATTTTTTGCAAACGAAACAAAAAGACGGGCAGGAAAAGAACTGAGGATCCCTGATCCTTTGCAAAGGGTGGATCTTTCTGGCCTATTGTTTGACCAAATTCTTGATCTGATGGGATTGGTATTTCCCAGGGCTGTGAGCTTTTCTGGTTCTGATCTTCGTTTCGGTCTATGGGCAAACAATGCCTATTTTTGCAAACACGCGTCGTGGTCACGAGCATCGGTTGAAATTCAGTGCATTTTCGATGGCGCAATATTTGAGAGTCAAGCAGTTTTTGAAACAACAAATTTTGTTTGCGATGTTGAATTTGATCAGGTGAAATTTTGCAGTTCAGCGATTTTTTCGAATTCAAAATTTGGTGCGAAATCCTCTTTTAGCCTCGCGAATTTTGAGCGGGAGGCAGTATTTTCCGGCTGCGTGTTTTCCGGAGTGGCTTCGTTTCGTGCCGTAAATTTCCTTGGGGCGGCTGATTTTCCCACAGTCACTTTTGAGAGTAGGGCCGATTTTGGTGAAGCACAGTTCTTGAGCGATGCCATCTCAAAACGATTTGGCAGAAGGACTAGTGTTTCTACTCCAGTCAGATTTGTTTCCACTGATTTCAAGGGGTCGACTGATTTTAGCAACGCTCGTTTTTCCTTTTGTTATCCCGATTTCTCTGGCGCGGTTTTGCATGAAAAAACTTCCTTTACGAAGGACAGCTTTGAGAAGAGTTTTTGGCCGGGACAGGGCGTAGAAGATGTGGAGAACGCGCAAAAAACCTGTGGAGCCATCCGCCATGTCTTGAGCAAACAAGGCCTACCTGAAGAAGCGCATTTCTTTTTCCGCCGGGAAATGTACTTCGCTGAAGCTGTGACAAAATCCCAGAGTGGTAGTTTTTGGCAGCGATTGCCCTATCTGCTGTATAGAGGTTTGTCTGACTATGGCCATTCCATTGCGCGGCCCGCGCTTTGGTTGGCAGGACTCTGGGCCTTTGGCTTTGTCGCTTTCTGGGGCTTTTTCGCGGGGTGCTGTGTGCCTGCGCCGCTGGCGGAGGTCACGCGTCCGATGGGGGCGGCGATGGGATTGAGTTTTTCCAATCTGTTTCCGTTGTTTGGCTTTGGACGGGTCTTCTTTGGGGCGGAGTTCATGGCGTCTTTGCCGCCAGTTTTGAAACTCCTTGCCGGTTTCCAAACCGTCGCCAGCCTGCCGCTGTTGTTTTTCCTTGGTCTTGGGCTGCGACAGCGGTTCCGGCTGCGGTAAGAGCGGCCTTTGGGAGCGCGGGTTTGGCTCAGTCTAGCATTGCGCCCAAGGGTGGAGCGGCTAAGCTGGCGGTAAGCCCCTAAAGCCAGGGGAAAAGACATGAGGAGTGGGCAAATGAAGCTGATTTTGCGGATCTTGGGGGCACTGATCGCGACGTTGGTGGTTTTGGTTGTGGTGCTGTTTATGCTGCCCGGCGAAAAGGTCGCGGGGCTGGCCGCCGATCAGCTTGAGGCACAGACCGGGCGCAAGCTGACGTTTCAGGGTGAGGTGCGCTTTACCCTTTGGCCGATGCTGGGGGTGAAATCGGACGGGGTGGTGCTGTCCAATGCGGACTGGGCCGGGCCAGAGCCGATGCTGACTGCCGAACGCCTGTCGATTGGCATCTCGGCTGGGGATCTGTTGCGGGGCAAGGTGCGGGTGACCGAGGTTTCGGCGGTGCTGCCGCATCTGAACCTGTCGGAGCGCGCGGATGGCCGGGGCAATTGGGTGCTGGGCGGCGAGAGCGACGGCGCGGCCGCGGCGGCGGGCGCTGGCGAACCCCAGGCGGCGGCTTTGCCGATCAGTATTGAAAAACTGACCCTGACCGGGGCGTCGCTGCGCTATCAGCCGCATAAGGGCGCGCCGGTGGAGATGTCTTCGGTGGATATGGTGCTGCGCTGGCCGGATCCCAGCGGCACGGTGAATGTTGATCTGACACTTAGGCCGGCCGGGGCACCTTTGCAGGTGCAGGCCGAGGTGGGCAGCTTTGCCGCCTTTCTGAACGGCGCGGTTTCTTCGGTTGGGGCGTCGGTCGCGGCTGACGGCGGCAGCCTGCGCTTTGACGGGCGCGCTGACCTGACCGGCGCCGCAACGGGGCGGGTCACCGCAAAGACCACTGATACGGAGGCCTTTTTGACGGCCTTTGGCCAGAACGGCATTACGTTGCCGCAGGGGCTGGGGCAAGCGATGGTGATCGGCGCTGATGCCACCTATACCACCGATGGACGTCTGGCGCTGCGCGATATGGCGTTGGATCTGGATGGCAATAGGCTGGAAGGTGGCCTGGATGTTGTGCTGTCGGATGTGCCGCAATTTACCGCGCAGCTGAATGGCGGCGATCTGACGGTGCCTGGTTTGACCTCTGCCGCAACAGCTGCGGCGGCAGGTGAAAGCTCTGAGGTGGCGGCTTCTGGTTGGTCAAAGGAGCCGATTGACGCCGCGGCGCTGGCCCTGGCCAACGGCACTGCCGTGGTGAGTTTTAACAGCCTGAAGGCGGCGGGGCTTGAGTTTGGCGCTAGTAAGCTATCGCTGACCCTGGACCGGTCGCGCGCGGTGCTGAAACTGCAACCTGCGGCGCTGTTTGGTGGTCAGGTGTTGGGGCAGGTGGTGGCCAATAACCGCAACGGGTTTTCTGCCGGCGGTAAGCTGAGTTTCAACGGCATCCGGCTGGAGAAGGGCCTGGGGCAGCTGGCTGGATATGACAGGTTGAATGGCGAGGCGCTGGGCGAGCTGGAGTATCTGGCCTCTGGCGCTAGCCTGGATGCACTGATGCGCTCGCTCTCGGGCAAGGGCTGGCTGGAGGTCAACAAGGGGTTCTTTACCGGGTTTGACCTTGAAAAGCTGATGCGCTCGGGGCGGGGCAATGGTGGCAGCACCGTGTTTGACCAGCTGTCTGGCAGCTATGCCATTGAAAAGGGTAATCTGGTGAACCAGGATCTGCTGGTGACGCTAAAAGGCATCCGGGCGGATGGCAGCGGGCGGATCGGGCTGGGCGCGCAGGATCTGGATTACCGGTTTGCGCCAACCATTTCCGGCCTCAAAGGGGCGGCGGGGCTGACCATTCCGGTGCTGATTACTGGCCCCTGGGCCGATCCCAAAATTCGCCCGGATCTGAAAAACGCCCTGCAGCCAGAGATTGATGCGGTGGAGCAGGAAGCCAAAGACCGGGTGATCGAAAAGCTCAGCGAGGAGTTGGATATGGAGGTCACCCCAGAGCAGGATCTGAACCAGGTGATCCGCGATCGTATCGAGCAAGAGGCCAAGGATCAGTTGCTGCGCTTGCTGGGAGGGGACTGAGTCCCGCCTGGCCGGACCCGCTCGCCTGTTCGACGGGGGGCGTTGCTCTAATGGCTCGCCCTTTGGGCGAGACAGGTTTGCAGGGGCAGGGACCCGCCTTTTGCTCCTTTCGGTCCCGTATCTCGCGGTTAGGTATCTTGGCCCCGTTTCCGTATTTCAATGGGCTCGCCTCACGGCGAGACAGGTTTGAAAAGAAAAGGGCCCGCCGTGAGGCGGGCCCGGGTCGCCTGCCGCAGGGCAGGGGAAACCATTTGGCATCGTTGAGAAGAGGCCCAGCCTTAGATCGTCTGGTCGTAGTCGCCCACCAAAGGTTCGGTGCGGATGACCGCATCAATATCGGCAAAGATGGCGCGCATTTCGTCTTCGCTGTCAGAGCTTTCACAGACCACAACCAGGTTAGGTGTATTGGAAGAGGCGCGCACCAGGCCCCAGGAGCCGTTGTCCAGGATCACCCGGGCGCCATTCACCGTCACCACCTCTTTGATGCGGCGGCCTGCCAGGGGTTCTGCGGCCTCATGTTTGGCCACCAGCTTGGCCACCAGCCGCTCCAGCACGGTGTATTTTTCGGTATCCGCACAATAGGGCGACATAGTGGGCGTTGACCAGGTCTTGGGCAGCGCCTTGCGCAGGTCTGACATCGACATGTCAGGATTGCGCTCCATCAGTTTGCAGATCTCGACCGCGACGCGCATGCCGCAATCGTAGCCGCGCCCGATCGGTTCCGCCAGGAAGTAGTGGCCGGATTTTTCAAAGCCCGCCAGGGCGCCGATTTCCTTGACCCGGCGTTTCATATGGCTATGGCCGGTTTTCCAGTAATCCGCCGTCACGCCGTTTTTCTGCAGCTCGGGGTCCGAAGCAAAGAGCCCAGTGGATTTGACATCGGCCACAAAGGTCGCATTGGGGTAAATCTTGCTGAGATCCCGCGCCATGATGACGCCAACCTTATCGGCAAAGATCTCTTCGCCTTCGTCGTCCACCACACCACAGCGGTCGCCATCGCCATCAAAGCCAAGCGCCATATCGGCGCCGGAGGCTTTGACGCTGTCGGCCATGTCGTGCAGCATCTCCATGTCTTCGGGGTTGGGGTTATAGTGGGGGAAGGTGTAGTCCAGCTCTGTGTGGCTGGGCACCACCTCAACGCCGATGCGCTCAAACAATTCGGGGGCAAAGGCCGAGGCGGTTCCATTGCCGGTGGCGCAGACCACTTTGAGCTTGCGGGTCATTTTGAAATCGCCCACCAGATCGTCGAGATAGGCCTCTTTGACCCCATCGACAAATTCATAAGAGCCACCGGTGCGGGCCGCGCCCTCGCCGTTCAGCACGATGTCGCGCAGTTCGCTCATCTCATCGGGGCCATGGGTCAAGGGGCGTTCAAAGCCCATTTTGACGCCGGTCCAGCCATTGGGGTTGTGGCTGGCGGTGACCATGGCGACTGCTGGTACGTCCAGGTGGAACTGGGCAAAATAGGCCATGGGGGACACGGCCGGGCCGATGTCTTTGACTTGGATGCCAGCCTGCATCAGCCCCAGAATAAGCGCCTGTTTGATGGCCAGGGAATAGTCGCGGTAGTCATTGGCCACAGCAATCACCGGCGGGATACCGCGCCGGTGCATCTGGGTTCCCAGACCCAACCCCAGGGCAGTCATGCCGGGCAGGTTGATTTCTTCGGGGTACTTCCAACGGGCATCATATTCGCGAAAACCGGTTGGAGTGATCATTGGATCGCGCAGAAAATTCCAGGTGTTTGGCTGCACCGGGGAGCTTGGTTTTTTCATTTTAATAATCCCTTGAGGGGTCAGATAATAATTGGGTTGGCTTTGGCGAGCGCGTCAAAAGCCATCAGGGTTTCAATAAGTTTGGGCATCTGATCGAGGTAAATCATATTGGGGCCGTCACAGGGGGCGTTGTCCGGATCCTGATGGGTCTCCATAAAGACCGAGGCAATGCCGGTTGCGACCGCGGCGCGGGCCAGGATGGGCGCAAACTCGCGCTGCCCGCCCGAGGCACCGCCCAGCCCGCCGGGCTGGGCCACGGCATGGGTGGCATCCATTACCACCGGATAGCCGGTGCGGGCCATTTCAGGCAGGCTTTGCATGTCGACCACCAGGCGGTTGTAGCCAAAAGACACGCCGCGCTCGGTCAGCATGATCCGGCTATTGCCGGTGCTTTCGATCTTGGCCACCACGTTGGGCATGTCCCAGGGCGCCAGGAACTGGCCCTTTTTGACGTTGATCACCGCGCCAGTGCGCCCGGCGGCCAGCAAAAGTGAGGTTTGGCGGCACAGAAAGGCCGGGATCTGCAGGATGTCGACCACCGCGGCAACCGGGTCACAATGGTCCGCCTCATGAATGTCTGTCAGCACCGGAACGCCGATTTCATCCTTGACCGATTGCAGCACCTTTAGCCCCTCGTCCAGCCCCAGGGCGGGTTTGGCGTTGATCGAGGTGCGGTTGGCCTTGTCGTAAGAGCCCTTGAAAACATATTGCGCACCAACCTTGTCGCAGGCCTCTTTGAGGGTGCCGGCGATCATCTGGGCGTGATCTGCGCTTTCCAGCTGGCAGGGGCCGGCGAGAATGGTCAGGGGGCGATCATTGCCAATGGTGAGGTTGGCGACTTGGATGTTTTTCATGACTTACGACGAAACCTGTTCCCGGAGAATGGATGCTGTGAGTGAACACAACAGGTAGATACCGGAAAAGATCAGGAATGCCAAAATCGTATTTTCGAATTTGCGCGGATAGCTGGGCTCTTCGCTGGCAACGGGGGCAACGGCGGTGGTCAGATAGCGGACCTGGCGGTTGGCCTCCATGCGGGTGGATTCCACTTGTTGTAAGGCGGATTGCAGCATCAGATCACGGGTGGCGAGATCGGCCTGAGCCATCTGAATCTGCACCCGATGATTGGCAAGCGAGTTTTCGCCTTCCGAGGCATCGGTCATCCGGTCATTCAGCCGCTCGATCACTGTGCTCAGGCGATTGATGTCGGCCTCGACACCGGCAACCTTGGCGCGGTTGGGGCGGGTGTTGTCCATCAAGGCTGCCAGTTCCAGCTCCTTTTGCTGCAACTGAACCTCAAAGGTGTTGATCTGTGAGCGCAGCGACAGGATGACGCCCTCGGGGTCCAGCACCATACCGTCTTGTTGCAGCTCCACCAGATGCCGCTGCGCCTCGCGGCGTTTGTTTTCCGCCAGCTCCAGAGCCGCCTCAGATTCGCTGACCTGATCAGAGCGTTTTTGTTCGGACAGGTGGTTCACCTCATCCTGGGCATAGCTGATCAGGCGGCGGGAAAACTCGGCAGACACCTCGGGGTCTGCGGCAGAAACCTCCATACGCACCACACCTTCGGTGGGGTCATAGCCGATTTTGACGTTGCGCTTGTAAACCTTGTAGGCCTGTTCATTGGTCGGATTGGGGTCAAGCCGCTGAATGGGGTCGATCCAGCCCTGGGTGAAATGATCCTTGAAGCCCATTTCATCGTCCAGCCGTAGCATGGCGCCTTTGGATTGCAGATAACCCTGCACGGCGATGGAATCCTGGCTGGTGGCAAACTGGGTGCCGCTCAGCAGGCCACTGACCGCGCCGGCGCCATCGGCCTTGAGCACCAAAAACTCGGATTTGGTCGCATACATCGGGGTGGCAACCGCATAAAAGAAATACCCGGTGATCAGGGTTGGCAGCATGACAAAAAAGCCCAGACGCGCCAGGAGCAGGACCAGCTTGCGACGACGCCGTCCGGCGATCTCGCGCTGCATTTCGGAAATTTCATGCTGGCGTCGCTGGGCAGGGCTGAGCTCGGTTGAGGGCAGGTTGGTTTTTGCGGCAGGCACAGTCTGGGGCAGCTGCACGGGCTGGCCCACGGCTGGCGTGTTGTCGGGCTGTGCCTTGTTTTGCGGCACCACCAGTTCCAGCATATTGGCCCGTTTGAAGGGATCTATGCCCTTTTCGCGCAGCAGGCGGACGGCATCAAAATCCGAGGTCGCAGGCAGGTCATGTTTTTGCGCCACGCGCCGCGCCATGCGCAACTGGCGCCCGGTGAGCCCCTCTTGGCGGATGGCGTCGATATCTGTCTCAAGGCGGGTTTCGCGCGCTGAGCTCACCTGCCCGGACAGGGGCGGTTTGCCAGCGGCTGCGGCGGCCTTGGGGGACTGTTCAGAGCCAGTTGGCTGCTGCTGGGCCGAGGCACTGGCCGCGCCCGCACTGCTTTGCGCATCGGGCGCCGGAATGGGGCGGGCGGCTGCAGTCTCACCTGTGGACCCGGCATCAGGAGAGGCTGGGTTACGGCGAATTCTGAACTTTTTAGCCTTGGGTTTCGTAGTCATAGAGCTGCTTCGCTTCTTCCAAGGTTTCAAACATATTGAGTTTCCCGTCCAGCAGAACGGCCGCCGAGCTGGCAAATTTTTCCAGCGTTTTGGCCTGGTGCGAGACGATAATGATGGTGGTTGTTTGCAGGCGTTCCTGCAGGATTGCCCCGGCCTTCTTGTTGAACTCCACATCCGTGGTGCTCGGCATGCCCTCATCAATCAGATAGACATCGAAATCCAGGGCCAGCATCAGCGAAAAGCTGAACCGGGCCCGCATCCCGGAGGAATAGGTGCCAAGGGGCTGGTCAAAATACTCCCCCAGGCCACAGAGCCAACGGCAATAGGCCTCGACGTAATCAGGGTCCAGCCCGTAGAGATTGGCGATGTAGCGGGCATTTGCCAGTGCCGAAAGTCGATTGACCACGCCGCCCATAAACCCCAGCGGAAAGGAGATCTTGCAGCCGCGCCGGATTTCGCCTTCGTCAGGTTTTTCCAGGCCAGCCATCATATTGATGAGCGTGGTCTTGCCGGTGCCGTTTGGCGCCAGGATGCCAAGAGATTTGCCCAGCTCAACCCGAAAGGACACCTGGTCAAGAATGACCTTGCGCTGACTTCCCGTCCAGAAGGACTTGCTGACATTTTCAAACTCAAGCATTGCTTGTCCTGGTGCTTCATCGGCTGCCCCAGTGGGGCGGGTCTAGGCGGGATGCTTGCCAGTCATAGTGACGGCCGGATCCCCCGCGTTTCTGGAATATCCTATGATTGTTAAGGGTATGGGTTCCGATTTTGGCTTTATTATGTCGAATTATGGCATAAATCTTCAAGGATTGATTAACCATTCTGGTGAGATCCAGCGCTCACTGCACTGGAAACGGTCTTGTTGCCTGCTTTCTAACTGTTTTCCTTTTGGAAACAATGGGAGTGGTGGGTTGCGTGCCGGCGTGAGGGGCGGTTTGTCCTGTGCGCCAGAACCTGGCAGGGTCGGGCAACACGAGGAGAAGGCAGTGCAGGCAGAAAAACTAGGGGACGAGATCAGAGCCTGCCGGATCTGCGCCGACCGGTTTGCCGCAACCCACACCCAGCATCAACCGCGCCCCGTCGTCTGGTTTGCCCCTTCGGCGCGGATCCTGATTGCTGGTCAGGCTCCGGGGCTGCGGGTGCATAAAAGTGGTCGGCCATTTACCGATCCGTCCGGTGATCGGCTGCGGCATTGGCTGGGGCTTGGGGAGGCAGAGTTTTATGACCGGGAGCAGGTGGCGATTGTGCCCATGGGGTTTTGCTTTCCCGGCTATAACGCTCAGAATGCCGATTTGCCGCCGCCGCCGATCTGTGCCGCAACCTGGCGGAACCGGGTGATGATAAGCCTGCCAAATGTGGCGCTGACCCTGGCAATTGGCGGCCCGGCGCAGGCCTTTCACCTGGGCGGCAAAATGCCGGTTGGCCAGCGGGTGGCGGCCTGGCGGGACCATGCGCCGCGCGTCTTTCCCTTGCCTCATCCCTCCTGGCGCAATACCGGGTGGTTGAAACGAAACCCCTGGTTCGAAGCCGAGCTGCTGCCGGTGCTTCGGGGGCGGGTAAAGGAGCTGATGAAATGAGTGAGACACCCCCAGAGGACATCACCCCGCTGGACCGGGCCTATGCGCAGATGCAGGCGGCTCCGGAGGATGGCGCGGCCCGGCTGCGGTTTTATGAACGCCTGGCCGATAGCGAGCTGTTCATGATGCTGAGCAAAGAGCCGGAAGGTGACAGGATCTCGCCAGAATTGTTTGAAACCCCCGATGGGCGATTTGTGTTGGTGTTTGACCGCGAGGACCGGCTGGCTCAGTTTGCCGGTGACGCAGTGCCCTATGCGGGGCTTGCCGGGCGCGGCGTGGTTGAAATGCTGGCCGGGCAGGGTATTGGCCTGGGGGTGAACCTGGAGGTGGCACCCTCGTCGACGCTCTTGTCCGCGGAGGCAGTGGGCTGGCTGCAGGAGACGTTGCAGAATGCACCGGATCAGGTGGAAGCCGCGATCGAAGAGCTCCTGCCACCCGCCGGGCTGCCAGAAGTATTGCTGAGCGCTCTGGATGTAAAACTGGCGACAGCTGCTGGATTGGCCACGGCCGCCTATCTGGTGTCGCTGCGCTACAGGGGCGGTGGGCAGGGACACCTGCTGGGTTTTGTTGCTGCGCAGCCAGAGGCCGAGGCGGCACTGGCGCAGGCGGTCAGTGAAGCTTTGACGTTCTCCGGGATTGAGGCCGGTGCATTGGATGTTGGATTTTTTGCGGCTTCCGATCCAATGGCTGCCAGCCTGGCGCGCGTCGGCTTGCGATTTGATCTGCCCAAGCTGGAAGAGCCAAAGATCTATCAGCCGGTCATCCCAGGCAGCGACCCGGAAAAGCCACCGATCCTAAAATAATCCCTCTTCCCCGTCTTAGCAGACGCCTATGCCCAACGGGCCCTGGCGCGTAAAGGCAAAAGGGGGGGGCTCCCGCCCGTCATCGCCCTTTGCAGGGTTCTTCCCGTTGGGCCCAGCGCCGCGCAAGGCGCGGCGCGCGCGTGGGGATGGGGCGTCGCTTTATTCAACAAGAGCGCCAGCATGCATTGCTTCGCCGTATGTCGCTGCAGCACTGCGCGCCTACGCGCAGTGCCGGGCCCAACGCCAGCTGCCTCTTTTGGCCTTGGCCAAAAGAGGCCTGGGGGCGGGAGCCCTCCCTTTGCTGGGGTCAGCTGTCGCTTTCGGCAGGTTCCAGTTTGTCCTGGGTCCGGGTGTCGAAATCACCTGCGTCATGGCGTTCACGCAGTTGGGTATGCAACGCGCCAAAGGCCCGGTTCACCATCCGGCCACGGCTGACCGCAGGGCGGGCGTCGATTTCTTTGGCCCAACGCATCACGTTGGTATAGCTTTCCACATCCAGGAACTCAGCCGCCTCATAAAGGCGTCCCAGCACCAGCTGGCCATACCAGGGCCAGATGGCAATATCGGCGATACTGTAGTCGTCACCCGCGATGAATGTGTTTTCGGCCAGCTGGCGGTCCAGTACGTCAAGCTGACGTTTAGCTTCCATGGAAAAACGGTCGATAGGATATTGCCACTTTTCAGGGGCATAGGCGTAGAAATGGCCAAAGCCGCCGCCCAGGTAGGGGGCGCTGCCCATCTGCCAGAACAGCCAGTTCATCACCTCGGTGCGCGCCGCACCGTCGTTGGGCAGGAATGCGCCAAATTTTTCGGCCAGATGCACCAGCATGGAGCCGGATTCAAACACCCGCAGCGGCGCCTCGCCGCTCAGGTCATGTAGGGCGGGGATCTTGGAGTTCGGATTGATCTCCACAAAGCCTGAGCCAAACTGGTCACCTTCGCCGATGTTGATCAACCAGGCATCATACTCGGCACCGGAATGGCCCTTTTCCAAGAGCTCTTCCAGCATCACCGTGACCTTGACCCCATTGGGCGTGGCCAGCGAATAAAGCTGGAACGGATGCTTGCCCACGGGCAGCTCCTTGTCGTGGGTCGCCCCGGCGATCGGACGGTTGATCGAGGCAAACCGCCCACCGTTGTCCTTTTCCCAAGTCCAAACCTGCGGCGGTGTATAGGTTGTATCACTCATCTGAAGGAGCCCTGTCTTTGCTAGTGGTGTAAGAGGCGCGCGACGCCCTGCGCCCATGCGCGATGTCTACTGAGAATAGGGGCTTTGTCCAAAATTCCAATGACTGGAAGGTCTGATCGCCGCAACTTTCTGCGTGTTCACGCAATTGCGCTGTTCAAACACAGTCGCGTGAGCCCCGTTTCGCGGCTGTGCACAACGGGCTAGTTTGATTCTCAACGGGGCTGTAGGGCAGAGCCCGCCCGATGTTTCGGACGTCTAAAGTCAGACGGTAATCTAACTCAGGAGTGTGACACAGATGAAGCGATTTGCATTTGCGGCCCTTGCGGCCATCAGTTTTGGTCTGCCCGTCTTTACCGGACCAGTCTTTGCCGGGCCGCAGTTTGTCGATCAGACCGGTTTTGCGGTGTCTGGCTACGACGTTGTGGCCTATCGCAGCCTTGACCAGAGTGCTGTTGGACAGCCGCAGGCGGCGGCAATCCCCGGGCGGGCTGATATCACGGCAGAATACAATGGCGCCAAATTCGCCTTTGCCAGTGAAGAAAACCGGGCCAAATTCCTCGAAAACCCTGCATTTTTTGTGCCGCAATATGACGGTCACTGTGCCTATGGTGTTTCCAAGGGCGGTAAGGTGCCCGGCAACCCCAACCTGTGGCGCATTGTTGACGATCGGCTTTATCTCAATATCACCAAAAACGTTGTTGGGTTTTGGGAAGAGGATATTGGCGGCAACATCAATCTCGCCGAAGGCAACTGGCCAGGGATCGAGCCGAAGGAGGCTTCGGGCAGACCTATCCCCAATTTCACATCCAAAGCCCCTGGGAACTGAGCTGTCTGACTTTTTGTGAATGGTCCTGACCTTGGCGCGGTGCCGAGGTCGGGCCCGCTTGATTTTGAAGTGCCATCACCCACCGAAATCCAGTCTAAATACCGGTTTTCCGGGGTGGGCTGTCGTATTGCTGCCTTGGCCAGTTACAGGCTATCTGCTGCAAACCGTCTAGGGCGGCTGAGATGGCGGCCGAACGCCATGTGTCGATCTGCGTAGATCTGCGCCGTCGGGGCTGTGCAGCGGAGAACTGTTCGTATTGAAAAGCCCCGCGCCGGAGGGGCGCAGGGCTTTTAGATCTTAATCTGTTGGTCGTGCAACTGCTGGCTACCGTTTGCGGTCGCGGCGGGCGCTCATCGGTTGGAAGGCAACGCCGACATGGGCTTCGCAATAGGGCTTGCCCTGTTGCACCGGCAGACCACAAAACCAGAAGTCCTCGGTGGCGGGGTCGCCAACGGGCCACTTACAGGTGCGCTCGGTCAGCTCCATCAGCGACAGCTTCTTGGCCTTCTTTTCGACCTCATTGACCTTGGCAAGGGCCTCGGGGCTGATTTCGTTGGCGGAGGGCTGCGGTGGCAGTGGCTGGCCTGCAGGGATGATCTGCTTGCGTGCGGGCACCATCGGGCGGGCGTCCGATGCGGGCGCTGCCGCTGCCGCAGGCGCCGGGGTTACCGGGCGGGCGGGCTCGGTCTTGGGCTGCGGTTTTGGCTTGGGCGCCGGTTTGGCAGCCGCCGCGGGCTTTTCTTTCGGTTCGGCTGCGGCCTTGGCGCCGGTGGTGGCGCGGTTGGACAGGCCGAGGCGATGCACCTTGCCAATCACAGCATTGCGGGTCACCCCACCCAGTTCTTTTGCGATCTGGCTGGCCGACTGACCTTCGCCCCACATCTTCTTGAGCAATTCGACGCGATCGTCTGTCCAGGACATCTGTTGCCTTTCCAAGCTAATAGCGGCCCCAGAATTCTGCGGCCGCCATCGAGTTCCGTATTCAGGTCCCTATCTTAGTCGATGGGCAGAGAGTTACAAGAGACCTTGCGCCTCAGAACCCAAGCGCTATGCAGTGAAAGCACAACAAATGCGGGGAAATCATGTCGGAGCAAGGGGCGAACAGCCAGATGGGCTATCAGAATGCACTCGGTGAGCGCCGGTTCGGACGGGTGAACTGGCTGGGGCTGCAGACGCTGGCGCAGCGCGAAATCACCCGGTTTCTGGTGGTCTGGACCCAGACCTTGCTGGCGCCACTGGTGACAGCGGCTCTGTTCTTGTTGATTTTCAACCTCGCAATTGGTCCCAAACGCGGCGATGTCATGGGAGTGCCCTTTCTGCATTTTCTGGCGCCGGGCATCATGATGATGACGGTGATCCAGAACGCCTTTGCCAATACCTCTTCGTCGTTGGTGATTTCCAAGGTGCAGGGCAATATCGTTGATACCCTGATGCCGCCGCTCTCTGGGCTGGAGATCCTGCTGGGCTATCTTGCCGGCGCGGTTGTGCGCGGCACTATGGTTGCCTGCGGGATTGCGGTGGGGCTGGCTGTGGTGCTGCAAATTGTTCCGGCGCATCCCCTGATTGCCCTTGTTTTCATCGTCTTGGGGGCATTGTTTTTGGGCGGGCTGGGTATCGTTGCCGGGATTTTTGCCAATAAGTTTGACCAGATGGCGGCGATCACCAATTTCATTGTCACGCCTTTGGCGTTTTTGTCCGGCACCTTTTATTCGATCAATGCGCTGCCGCCCGTTCTGCACGCTCTGGCGCAGGTGAACCCGGTGTTCTACCTGATTGATGGGCTGCGTTTTGGCATGATCGGCACCTCTGATGGGGCGCCTTTTGTTGGCATGGCAATCTGCGCCGGCGCGAGTTTTGCCATCTGCCTACTGGCCTGGGCCATGCTGCGCAGCGGTTACCGGCTCAAGGCGTGAGAGAGCCCTTTTCCACGATGCCTGGTGCTTTCACGGAGGGGTGCCGCCCCTCGCGCCAGGCAAGAATCGCAGCTCCTGACAGGATAACGGCGGCTCCGATGAGGGTGATCCAATCCGGGATCACGCCAAAACCAATAAAATCATAAAGCGTGGCAAAGATCAGCGTGGCATAGCTGAACGGCGCCACAAATGAGGCTTCGGCCCGCGCCATGCCATTGACAAAACAGGCCTGGGCGCAGGCCATCAGGGTGCCAAGCGCCGCCAAAGCCCCCCATTGCAGCGCGGTGGGCGCCTGCCAGACCGGCAAAACCGCTGCGCTGGCTATCATCATTCCCAGAGCGTTATTGAACCACAAAACCTGCAGCGGGCGTTCGCGCCCGGCGAGCTTTTTGATAAATATCAGCTCCAGCCCCATGATGGTCGCGGCCGCCAACGCCAACAGCGCCGCCGGTTGAAAGCTGTCCGGCGTTGGTCGCAACAGGATCATGGCCCCCACCAGGGCGATGCCTGCAGCCCCCCAGCGCCAGGGACCAACCCGTTCGCCGAGCAGCGGAATCGCCAGCAACATGCCAAAAACCGGGTTCAAAAAGGCAATCGCCGTGGCATCCGCCAGCGGGACATAGGCCACCGAGGCGAACATCAGCGTGATGCCCAGCCAGCCACAGCTGGTGCGCCCGATATGCAACCGCCACTGCGGCGGTCGCAATTTGAACCGCATTGCCCTCACAGCCATGGAAATCACCAGGAAGGCGAATAAAAACCGTCCATGGCTGATTTGCAAAGGGTGTAGCGCAGGCCCCAAAGCCTCAGTGCCCAGGGCCTTGGCCAACAGCGTGGTCGCAGCAATAAAAACGGTCGCTAGAATAATCAACGCAGCCGCAAGGCGGGGGTTCTGTGGGGGTGTGATGCTCATGGGGTCTCTGCTGCGCTGACTGGCAGGCATTTGCAAGAGCTATCGCAGCTAGGGCAGAGGCGTGGCCAGGTCGATAGCCCTGCGAGGGGGAGGTCAATTTGTTGGGTCTTGCTGGCGGAAAGGGGTTTCTTTATGTCAAATGCTCCGATATGGAGCCTACCTATGATCAAAGTTACGCATATCCCTTTGTTGCGACGCCGACGCCGATTGGCGTAATTTGCTGGCGTAGTTCGGCACCTTTGATCTATGGCTTTTGCGCTTTTGCGGCGTATTGGCACAAAACCAATCTCTCATTATTGACCCTCAGGCCCTGCTCATGCACTGCTTTGGCCTTAACTTTCCAAAAAGGATGATCCAATGATCCCGTCCGTACTGCCCACCTATAACCGTGCTCCGCTGGAGTTCGTAAAAGGCGAAGGTTCCTGGCTGTTCGAGGCGGACGGGCGCCGATTTTTGGATCTGGGCTCTGGCATCGCTGTCAACGCGCTGGGCCATGCCCATCCCAAACTCGTCGAGGTGCTGAGCAACCAGGCGCAGAAACTCTGGCATGTCTCCAACCTCTACAAGATCCCGCAGCAGGAAAAGCTGGCGGATCTGCTGGTGGAGCACACCTTTGCTGATACGGTGTTTTTCACCAACTCCGGCACCGAGGCCTGCGAGCTGGCGGTCAAGATGGCGCGCAAGTATTTCTATGAGAAGGACCAGCCCGAACGGGTAGAGATCATTACTTTTGACGGGTCGTTCCATGGTCGCTCTTCTGCGGGCATTGCCGCGGCTGGCACGGAAAAAATGGTCAAGGGCTTTGGCCCGTTGCTGCCGGGCTTTGTGCATCTCACCTTTGGCGATATGGACGGGCTGACCAATGCGATAACGGATCAAACGGCGGCGGTGCTGATCGAGCCGGTGCAGGGCGAGGGCGGTATTCGTCCGGTGCCCGATGCTGAAATGAAGGCGCTGCGTCAGATCTGTGATGACGCAGGCATTCTGCTGATCCTCGATGAGGTGCAATGCGGTGTGGGCCGGACCGGCAAGCTCTTTGCCCATGAATGGGCGGGCATCACACCCGACATCATGATGGTGGCCAAGGGCATCGGCGGCGGCTTCCCCCTTGGCGCGGTTCTGGCCACCGAAGAGGCGGCCTCGGGCATGACCGCAGGCACCCATGGCTCCACCTATGGCGGCAACCCGCTGGGCTGCGCCGTTGGCTGCGCGGTGATCGAAGAGGTGATGGCGCCGGATTTTCTGGCGGATGTGAACCGTCGTGCGGGTCTGCTGCGTCAGCGCCTGGACGGTCTGGTGGCTGCGCACCCGGAGGTGTTCGAAGAGCTGCGCGGCTCCGGGTTGATGCTGGGGCTGAAATGCAAGGCTGCGAACATGGATGTGGTGCAGGCCGGCTATGACAATCAGGTCATCACCGTGCCTGCCGCCGACAATGTGATCCGCCTGCTGCCGCCTCTGACGCTCAGTGAAGAGGACTTCGCCGAGGCCATCTCCCGCCTGGACAAGGCCGCCACCCAGGTGGAGCAAACGCTCGGTTGAACAGATGCCAGGCTGACATTCATCTTTCCCTAAATATTCCCGGGGTGCGGGGGCAGGCAGCCCCCGTCGTTTGACTGCCCCACACGTAACCAAAAAAGCGACATGTTATGAACCACTTCCTTGATATCCACACAACCAGCGGTGCAGATCTGCACGCCATTATTGACCAGGCCAAGGTGATGAAACAGGCACGCCAGGGCCGCCCCAAGGGCATGGCTGATGATGAACAGCCCCTGGCTGGCCAGATGGTGGCGCTGATCTTTGAAAAACCTTCCACCCGGACCCGCATTTCCTTTGATGTGGGGGTGCGGCAGATGGGCGGTCAGAGCATGGTCCTATCCGGCAAGGACATGCAACTGGGCCATGGTGAGACCATTGCCGATACCGCACGGGTGATGTCGCGCTATGTGGATCTGATCATGATCCGTACCTTTGACGAAGCAGTCCTGCACGAGATGGCTGAATATGCCTCGGTGCCGGTGATCAACGGGCTGACCGACCGCACCCACCCCTGCCAGATCATGGCGGATATCCAGACCTACGAGGAGCATCGCGGCTCGATCAAAGGCAAAAAGGTTGTCTGGGCCGGGGACGGCAACAATGTCTGTGCCTCTTTCCTGCATGCGGCAGCCAAATTTGGGTTTGACCTCACCTTCACCGGTCCGTCGCAGCTGGACCCGGAGGACGAATTTGTCGGCCTGGCCCGTCAGGCGGGGTCCAAAGTGGTGATCGAACGCGACGCCGTCAAAGCGGTTGAAGGCGCCGATCTGGTGGTTGCCGATACCTGGGTCAGCATGCATGACAGCCAGTCCTCCAAAGAGCGGCGCCACAACATGCTGCGCCCCTATCAGGTCAATGAGGAGCTGATGTCACATGCCAAACCCGACGCTTTGTTCATGCATTGCCTGCCTGCGCACCGCGAGGAAGAGGTGACTTCGGCGGTGATGGATGGCCCGCAGTCGGTGATCTTTGATGAGGCCGAAAACCGCCTGCACGCGCAAAAAGCCGTCATGCGCTGGTGCCTCGGAGTTTAATCCGGCGCTGTCCTTGACCCATTGGCCGGTGTCGTAGACGCCGCATGCACGTTCATAGGGCGTGACAGGGGACTGGTCATTTTGAAAAACATCTGCAACCCTCGCGTTATTCAGTTTAGCGCGAGGGTTTTATTGTGAACATGCATCAACCGCAGCAGATGGATCAAAGCTGGGCCCTCTTGAGTGTTGATATGCAGATGGAGATGGCAAATGCCACCGCCGCGGGACGCCCGCGGGCCAACCCGGATGCGGAAGACAACATTGCCCAACTTCTGGCCGGGTTTCGCGGTGCTGGCCTACCGGTGCTGCATGTGATGCATGATGACCCGCGCGCCGAGAGCAAATTTCGCCGCGATCTGCCCTCGGGCCAGCCCATGCCCTGCGCTGCGCCGCAAGAGGGCGAGGCGGTGTTTTGGAAAACTGGCTCCTCTGGCTTTGTTGGCACCGGATTGGCAGAGGCGCTGCAGGCCCGTGGCATCCGCAATCTGGTGATTGTGGGCGGTGTCGCGGCCTTCTGCGTCAACTCCACTGCGCGCTCCGCGGCCAATCTGGGCTTTGGCGTCTCAGTTGTCGAAGACGCGCTTATCGCCTTTGCCATGCCCGCCCGCAAAGGCGGTGATCTGGATGCAGCGGTGGTGTTGGAGGTGACGCTTTCAGCTTTGGCAGCGGGGTTCGGAGAGGTCTTGCCAAGCCAGGAGGTCCTCGCCCGGCTGCCCGCTGTCGTATGAGCGGCCAGCGGGCGAAATCACTGCGTATCGTGATTGCCGGTGCCGGATCTATTGGCTGCTTTTGTGGCGGGCTTTGGGCGGCGGCGGGCCATAGCGTCACGTTGCTGGGACGTGGCCGTATCTTGATGCCTATTGCGCAGCGCGGTTTGCTGCTGACGGATTACGCCGGGCTGGAGCAGCAGGTTGAGGCGCGGCACCTGCGGTGTAGCGAAGACCCTGCTGTTTTGGCAGAGGCCGATCTGGTGGTTGTCGCGGTGAAATCAAATGGCACTGCAGCCATGGGGCGTTTGATTGCCCAATATGCGCCCCCAGATGCGCCGGTGCTCAGCTTTCAAAATGCGGTGACAAATGTGGAGCTGTTGCGCCAGATGTTGCCGGGGCGGGATCTGCGCGCTGCGATGGTGCCGTTTAATGTGGTTCCCACAGGGCCTGCAGTGCCCCCAGAGCCAACAGAGACCCCAGGCGCGGCAGGGGCTGCATCCGCGCAGCCCGGATATCACCGGGCTTCCTCCGGGGAGATCCTGATCGCCAAAGGCCGCGGGCATTTGGGCCGGTTTCTGTCGGTGCCGGGGCTGCCGGTGGGGGAGACTGAGGATATAACCGGAGTGCAATGGGGCAAGCTGCTGATCAATCTCAATAACGCTCTGAATGCTCTTTCGGGTCTGCCTTTGATGACGCAGCTGCAAAGTCGCCACTGGCGACGGTTGATGGCCGATCAGATGGCCGAGGCCCTGCGGGTGATGCAGGCGGCGGGCCTGCGCCCGGTGTCGACGACACCGCTGCCCGTCTGGATGACCCCGCATATCCTGCGCCTGCCCAATTGGGCCTTTACCCGGATTGCAGCCCAGATGCTGACAATTGATCCAACCGCGCGCAGTTCAATGGCGCAGGACCTGATGCAGGGGCGGATCACCGAAGTGGATGCGCTGCAGGGCGAAATCCAGCGCCTGGGTCAGGCCCATGGTGTGGCCACGCCAGTTTGCGATGTGGTGATACAATTGATCCGGCAGGCGGAAATGAAAAAAGCCGGACTGCCAAAACTGCAGCCCGGCCAGATCTAGCCTTGGGTCGGGATTAGCCCAACGACGCCTCAGCGGGTCAATGGGTAAAGCTTGCCAGCAGCAGATAGATACAGCCTGACAGCAGCGCTGCGGCGGGCACCGTGATCACCCAAGCGGCGGCGATGGTCATAAAGTGGCTGCGCCGGACCAGTTTGCGGCGGCGGCGTTCTTCCGGTGCGATGCGCTTTTCTGCCGGGCGGCTGACCGCAGATTGACGCGAGCGGCGCTCGTGATGCCATTCGCGGAAAAAACCAACCCCAAATACCGCCCCAACCGCAATATGGGTCGAGGATACCGGCAGGCCCAGCCAGCTGGCAACAATCACCGTGATCGCAGCAGAGAGCGAGACACAATAGGCGCGCATGGGGTTCAGCTTGGTGATCTGGCTGCCAACCATGCGGATCAGTTTGGGGCCAAACAGGAACAGGCCAAAGGAAATCCCAAAGGCGCCGATGACCATGACCCAGGTTGGAATGGCCACCTTGGAGGCAAAGTCGCCAAACTCTGAGGCATGCACGATCGCGGCCAGAGGGCCAACCGCATTGGCCACATCATTGGCGCCATGGGCAAAAGACAGCAGCGCTGCGGAGATCACCAGTGGAATCCGGAACAACACCTTCAGGGACTTATTGCGGTTTTCCATGCCTTCGGATTGGCGTTTGATCAACGGGGCGGTGATGACATAGGCCAGCGCCCCAATCATGGTGCCAATCAAAAGCGCGGTCTGCAGGTCGATCTTGATGATACGTTTCAGCCCCTTGAGGGCCAGATAGGATGAGAAAGCGCCAGCCATGATCCCCACCAGCACCGGTACCCAGCGCCGTGCGGCGGCGATTTTGTCGTCCTGGTAAATGATCTTTGCCTTGATCAGGGCCAGAAACAGCGCGGCGATGATACCGCCCAGCACCGGTGAGATCACCCAGCTGGCCGCGATCTTGCTCATGGTTTGCCAGTTCACCGCAGCAAAACCGGCCGCAGCAATACCTGCGCCCATAACGCCGCCTACAACCGAATGGGTGGTGGAAACCGGTGCTCCGATCCAGGTGGCAAGGTTGACCCAAAGCGCCGAAGAGATCAGGGCGGCCATCATCGCCCAGATGAAGATTTCCGAGGTGGCAACCACCTGCGGATCAATAATGCCCTTGGAGATGGTCGAGACCACGTCGCCGCCCGCCAGCAGCGCTCCGGCGCTTTCGAACACGGCGGCGATGACAATGGCACCGCCCATGGTGAGCGCATTGGCGCCCACAGCAGGCCCCATATTGTTTGCCACGTCATTGGCACCAATATTGATCGCCATATAGGCGCCAAAGACGGCAGCAGCCACCACGATCAGATTGCTTTGACTGCCGCCAAAGAGCATGGCAGCCCCGAGGCCGGCCATAACCATGAACACCAGGGCGATACCGGGGGCGACCATGGGGCGGGCGACATATTGGGTTGCGGATTCGAGATGCGAAAACCGATGCAGGTCTCGGTCTAGCGTTTCGTGATGGTCAGCGTCGTTCGGTGGGGTGCTCACAGTGATCGTCCCTTTGGCAGGCAGTTGAGGGACGCACTAAGCGAGCACGCTCAATGAGGCAAGCTGGGCTGTTACAAAAGTGTCACCTGAGTGTCACAATTGACGCAGGATATCCTGCAGCTCGGGCTCGTTTACCAGATTTGCAGCCTCTTGAGCAGGGACCCATTTGCGTTGCCGCTGATGTGCCTCCGGGTAGGTGTCGGATAGCTCGACGTCGCCAACAGTGTAGACAAAGGTCTGCACCGGGATCGGCAGTCCGGTTTTCAACTCTTTTTCATAGCTGAAGGCTCCAATGGGATCGCCATCGACACGGCCGTTTTGCACACCGGCCTCTTCCCAGGCTTCCTGAAGGGCAGATTCGCCGCCATCCTTGCCATTGATTGGCCAGCCTTTGGGCAGAATCCAACGGCCAGAGCCGCGACTGGTGATCATCAGAACTTCTTTGTTGCCGGTGTTTGTTCGGTGGCACAGGGCCGCAACCTGAACGCGTTTAGGGCGAAACAGAATAGGCTTGATCATCTCTTCCCAAGCCTGGGCGATAATGTTGCTCATCTTGAACTGCCTTAATCGTACTTTTTTTGGCAGCTTTGCTGGTGAGTTTGACGTATCGCAGCCGCTGCATGTTTCTGAACTCCCTTTAAAATAGGGCTTTGTGGATAAAGTACAACCCTTGTGTCGATGAAAACGCCTCTGCCGATTAATTGCGCACCCGATTTATATGTTCAGCTGCCTAAATGTTGAGCGCCCCGTGGACTATGTGACCGGCAAAAAGACCTGGAGGGCAGTTGGTGGAATGCTGCTGTGTGGCAGGGTGGGGCTCAAAGGCATGATAAGGCACTATATTGACTCTTTTCAGGCCGACGGGCTCAGTGGCGGGAGTTAGATTTTGGATGGGCAAGACGGTATGAAAACAGCACTTATTACAGGCGCGGCGCGCGGAATTGGCCTGGCCACGGCGCGGGGGCTACACGAGGCAGGGTGGCAGGTCGCAGTGATGGACTGGGACGGGCCAGAGCTGGCAAAGGCCGCGGATCTGTTGCCGGAGGCCTTGGTGATTGAGGGCGATGTCTCTAAACCCCAGGATGTGGCGGCGGCCGTTGCCGAGGTCACCGCGCGGTTTGGCCGTCTGGATGGGTTGGTCAACAACGCGGGCGTGGCGGATTTTGGTCCGATCCGCGAGACGACATTTGATCGCTGGCGCCGGGTGATGGAGACCAATCTGGATGGTCCCTTTCTGATGACCCAGGGGTTTACCGATCTGCTGGCAGCTGACGGCGGTGGGGCTGTGGTGAACATCACCTCAATCTCCGGTCTGCGGGCCAGCACACTGCGGGTCGCCTATGGCACCTCTAAGGCGGCGCTGGCGCAGCTGACCCTGCAGCAGGCGGTGGAGCTGGGCGAGTTGGGTATTCGGGTCAATGGGGTTGCACCCGGGCCGGTGGCGACCAAGCTGGCGATGGCGGTGCACAGCCCCGAGATCATTGCGGCCTACCACGATGCACTGCCGTTGAACCGTTATGGCTCAGAGGATGAAATTGCCGCAGCGATCAATTTCCTGCTGTCCGACAAGGCGAGTTTTATCACCGGCCAGATCCTGGCTGCCGATGGCGGCTTTGAGGCGACGGGAATTGGTCTGCCCGCCTTGCGATCCTGAGGCGATACACCTTTTAATGGCTGAGCGCGCCTTGGGTGTGAGGGGGCAACGCCCCCCTTTGTTGGCAATGCCGGTGCTACGGCAGGGCTCGTGTTAGCGACGCTTCTTTGCCCGCAAGGTCGGGTCTTCTTGGGTCGGATCCTCGGGCCAGGGGTGGCGGGGGTATTGCGCGCGCATGTCTTTGCGCACATCTGCATAGGATCCGGCCCAAAACCCGGGCAGGTCGCGGGTGATCTGGATCGGGCGCTGGGCCGGGGAGAGCAGGGTGATCTTCAAAGCGACGCCGCCGACGCTCGGGTGGCGGGTGACGCCAAACAATTCCTGTAGTCGCACCGATATTTCCGGAGCTTCCGCACTATAGGTGATCGGGATCTTACGCCCCAGCGGGGTGGTGAAACTGCCGGGCGCCTCGCGGTCAAGCAGTTGCGTCTGCTCCCAGGTGAGTGCGGCGCGCAGCGCTGGCAGCAGGTCGAACTGTTTCCAGGCCGCGGCGGATTTTACTCCGCCCAGCATTGGCAGCAGCCAGTCGTCCAGTCGCGCCAGCAGGCCATCAAGCGAAAAATCCGGCAGGTCAAAACCATCGGCGCGCAGCAGTTCAACCCGCGCCGCCAGCCGCGCCGCGGCCCCGTCGAGACGCAGACCAAGATCGCGTACCCCGTCGAGCATGGCTGCGGCGATCTGATCCTCAGGGGCATCTTTCCACAGGCGCTGTTCCAAGGTGATGGCGCCCAGACACTCTTGCTGTTGTGCAACGACGCGGCGGTCGCGCTTGGACCAGTGGCAGTTGTCCTGCCAGACGATCTGATCGGCAAAGAGATCGCGGATTTCGCCGAGACTAATCTGCGCGGCCATGCGCACACGGGCCTCGCGCGGGTTGCCGTCAGTGTCCAGCGCCACGATGAAGGTGGCAGCGGCCAGGGGATCACTGGGGTCCAGCAGCACGCCCTTGCCGCCCGAGAGCACATAGCGCGGCTGATCGCCTTTGCGGCGCTGACCAATGCGATCGGGGTAGGCCAGCGCGGCCATGGCGGCGGCAGAGAGAGGCCCTGTTCTCTTCTGGGCAGTGGCGCCCTTTTTTTGCAAACGGCGTGTTTCGCTGCGAATACGGTCCAGCACCGGATAGGAGAGCTGATAGGGGCGTTTGCGCTGAAAGCCCTTGGAATCTTTCAGGGCCTCCAGGCGCAGCGCCAAATCTGTCGGCGCGCCGCGCAGGGGATCACGTTCGGCCAGCAGCGCGGCCAGCTCGGCGGCTCTGGGACCGGCTGTCAGCAGCATATGGCCCAAACGCGGATGCAGTGGCAATCGGGCAAGCGCCTTGCCGTGAGCGGTCATCTGGCCGCGCCCGTCCAGGGCGCCCAGCATCTGCAGCAATTTGCGGGCCTCTGCCATGGTGCCGCTGGGCGGTGCGGTGAGAAAACCGAGATCCCCGGCCTCTGCCCCCCAGAGCGCCAGTTCCAGTGCCAGACCGGTGAGGTCGGCTGAGGCTATTTCCGGTGGCGGAAAAGCGGCCAGCGCCCCTTCTTCGCCTTTGGTCCAGAGCCGGTAAGCGGTGCCGGGGGCCACACGGCCGGCGCGGCCCTGACGCTGGGTGGCCTCGGCGCGGGTGACTTTTTCGGTGATCAACCGTGACATGCCAGAGCCAGGGTCAAACCGGGCGCGCCGGGCCTGGCCCATGTCGACCACCACGCGGATATCCTGAATGGTGAGCGAGGTTTCGGCAATCGAGGTGGCGAGCACAATTTTGCGACCCGTGACGGCAGGGCGGATGGCGGCCTGCTGGTCCTTGAAGGGCAGGGCGCCAAACAGCGGCTGGATCAGGCAATCGCCGGGCAACCGCTTGTCCAGATTTTGCGCCGCGCGGCGGATTTCGCCTTCACCGGGCAGAAACACCAGAATGCCGCCGCCCATATGCGCGCCCTTGGTGGTGTCGCGGCTGTCCTTTTCCGCCTGCACCACCAGATCGCACAGAGCATCCAGCCGACGTGCCTGTGGCCCCAGTGGGCGCTCCAGCCAGCGGGTTTGCACCGGAAAGCTGCGCCCTTCGGAGGTGACAAGCGGTGCCTGCATCAGCGCCGCCACCGGGGCGGCGTCCAGGGTGGCTGACATGGCCAGCAGGATCAGATCATCACGCAGCGCCTCCGCCACCTCAAGGCACAGGGCCAGGCCAAGATCGGCGTTGAGGGAGCGTTCGTGGAATTCGTCAAAGATCACCGCACCGACGCCGGGCAGGTCTGGATCCGATTGCAGCATCCTTGTGAGAATGCCTTCGGTCACCACTTCGATGCGGGTTGCCTTGCTGGTCTTGGCCTCGCCACGGATCCGGTAGCCGACGGTTTGGCCCACCACTTCGCCCAGAGTTTCCGCCATGCGCTCAGCCGCGGCGCGGGCAGCAAGACGGCGCGGCTCCAGCATCACGATGCGCTGGGTGGTCAGCCCGGCTGACAGCATGGCCAGTGGCACCTTGGTGGTTTTGCCGGCACCGGGGGGCGCTTGCAAGACGGCGCGTTTGCCCTGTTGCAGGGCTGTGATCAGCTCTGGCAGGGCGTCATCAATGGGCAGGCGTGGCATGGTGGCTTTTGTCATGGCCTGCTTATCGCCAAAGAGCACGCCGGGGTCCAGCCTGCTGCATAATGCCCGCCCTGCGGCAGCTTCGCACTGGACAAGGGGTTCGGGCCTGCGTCAATTAGGGCAGAAATTTTGCGAGCTGTTCAATATTGGAGACCGGGCATGAAGACCGCCGAGCTGAGTGAGAAAATCCTAAGCGGGGATCGCCGGGCGCTGGCGCGGGCCATCACTCTGGTCGAAAGCGGCCGCGATGATCACCGGGTGGCCGCAACCGAGCTGTTGGATCTCCTGGCGAAATCCGGGCGGCAAGCGCTGCGCATTGGTCTGTCAGGTACGCCCGGGGTGGGGAAATCCACCTTTATCGAGAGCTTTGGCATGATGTTGGTGGCCCAGGGGCTGCGGGTGGCGGTGCTGGCGGTGGATCCGAGCTCTGCCCGTACGGGGGGGTCCATTCTGGGCGACAAAACCCGGATGGAACAGCTGAGCCGCCAGAAGGCCGCCTTTATCCGGCCCTCGCCGAGCCAGACCAATCTGGGCGGGGTGGCGCGGCGCACCCGCGAGGCGGTGGCTCTGTGCGAGGCGGCTGGATTTGATGTGGTTCTGATTGAGACCGTGGGCGTTGGCCAATCTGAAACCGTGGTAGCGCAGATGTCGGACCTGTTCCTGTTGCTGCTGGCACCTGCGGGGGGCGATGAATTGCAGGGGGTCAAGCGGGGGATCATGGAAATGGCGGATATCATTCTGGTCAACAAGGCCGATGGGGATCTGAAATCCGCCGCCATGCGCACCTGTGCCGATTATTCTGGCGCGTTACGGCTGCTGCGTAAACGCCCGCAGGACCCCGAAGGCTACCCTAAGGCGCAGACCGTTTCGGCGCTGCAAGAAGCCGGGTTGGACAGCGCCTGGGCTGATATGAAAACCCTGGTGGAATGGCGCCAGGACAAGGGCCATTGGAGCGGCACGCGTGCGCAGCAGGCGCGCTACTGGTTTGCTGAGGATGTGCGCCAGGCCCTGTTGGCGCGGCTCAAGACCCCCTGGGCGCAGGGCCGCATGACAGAATTGTCGGATCAGGTGGCGCAGGGGGCGGTGTCGCCAACGGCCGCAGCACAGGAGATGCTGAAAGGGCTTGGCGTTGCAGGCTAGGTGGCAACAGGTGCAGCTGGAGACAGGCACTGGCCAAATGGGGATGGCCAAGTGGGCAAGACAGGCCTATAGATCGGTTGAAAATCACAGGTTGGAGCGGGCCTGAGCCATTTCATTGGTGCAGGGCCATAAAACCCCAGCATATGGCTTGACCCTTGGGGCGATTCCTCCTAAACGCATCCAACCAGTTTTCGGGCGTTGGCTCTTGGCCGCGCCCTTTGAGATTTGCAGACGATTCGGGGGAATCCTCGGGTGCTGCCCCAGATACGAAGGATGAACCTATGTCGCGCCGTTGCGAACTGACCGGAAAAGGCCCGATGACTGGCAACAATGTCAGCCATGCTAAAAACAGAACTCGTCGTCGGTTTCTGCCAAACCTGAACGATGTGACCCTGCAGTCCGAGACTCTGGGTCGCGGCATCAAGCTGAAGATCTCAGCTGCTGCGCTGCGCACCGTTGACCACCGCGGTGGTCTGGATGCTTTCCTGGCAAAAGCCAAGGACGATGAGCTGTCCACAGGTGCCCTGAAAGTGAAAAAAGAGATCGCCAAGGCACAAGCCGCCGCAGCCTGATCTTTGATCACATGAGAATTTGCAGCGCCGTGCATCGAGAAGATGCGCGGCGTTTTGCCGTTCCGGGTTCAGGACATTTCACCTTGCGGCTCTGCTGCGGCAAAGGCATATCATTTGCCATGGCACGATTCCTGCGGATATCTCTGGCCTTGATGCTGGCCCTGGTGGTGACCCTGACGGGGCATGCCTCAGCCAGTGCGCAGGGCGCCCGTGATGCCAGTGGTCAGATGGTGATTTGTTCCGGAACGGGTCCGGTCACCATCTATGTCGATGAAGATGGCCAACCCACCAAGGCGCCGCATTTTTGTCCGGACTGTGTGATGCATCTGCTGGATGCTGTTGCGGGGCCGGATGCTGTGGTGCTGCCAGCCTATGCCGGGCAGGCCTTTGACCGCCTATTGGGCGCTGTGGGCTCCAGCCCTGTGATGCGGCTTGCCGCGACAGCACGGGCGCCGCCGCGCTGCGGCTGATATAGCTGTCCAACGAAGAGCCTGACCGCCTGTAATCCTGCCTGGCTGACGGGTGGACGGGCTGCAAGATCTACCCAAAGAATTTCCTAACCCTGAAAGAAAGGAGACAGAAATGTCCCTGAAATCCGTATTGTTTGCGGCAGTTGCCGCTGTGTCACTTGCTGGGGCGGCCACTGCTGAAGGCGCCAAGATCATGGTGCATGATCAATATGCCCGCGTGTCGGCTAAAATGTCCACGAGCGGCGCGGCCTTCATGGAGATCATGAATATGGGCACCGAGGACGATCAACTGATCGACGCGCGCTCTGACATTGCCAAGCGTGTTGAGCTGCACACCCATATGGAAAGCGGCGATGGTGTGATGAAGATGGTGCATGTGGAGGAGGGGTTTGCGATCCCCGCCGAGGGCAGCCACATGTTGCAGCGTGGCGGAGATCACGTGATGTTCATGGGGCTGAACCAGTCGCTGGAACATGGCGACATGGTGCCTGTCACTCTGGTGTTCAAAAACGCCGGTGAGATCAGCATCGAGATCCCAGTTGATCTGGAGCGCAAGCCGGGCCAAGGCGGTCATATGAAGCACTCTAATTAAGCGGCTGTTTGTAACAGTGGGGCGGGCGCGGCGTCAGGCTGCGCTGCAGCCCTCCTTCGCGCCCAAAGCCCGCCCTGGTGGCGGGCTTTTTGCCGTCCAGGCTCATAGGGCAGGCGGGTTTCAGTGGGTCGCCTGCGGCGGCCGAGGTTACCCTAGGATTTCTGCAACCCAGCGGGGCAGGGTTTTGCTGGCCGGGCCGTAGCGACAGTCGTCGAACCGTGTGGCCATGGCCGAGGGTTCGAGATTGAACTCGAGCGTTCTCGCACCGGTTTCTGCTGCGGCTTGGACAAAATTTGCAGCCGGGTAGACCTGCGCCGAGGTGCCAATCGATACAAAGAGATCGGCCTCCGCCAGATGGGTTTCGATGGTTTGCATGGCGTAGGGGATTTCTCCGAACCAGACCACATCGGGACGCGTGGTGGTGCCAGCGCAATGTGGGCAGCTGTCCTGTGGCTGCATCGCCAGCGCCGCCTGCCAGCGGTGGCCACAGGCGGAGCAGAGCGCGCCTGACAGGGTGCCATGCATATGGATAACCCCTTGGCTGCCGGCCTTTTCATGCAGGTCATCAACGTTTTGGGTGATCACAACGACCTCGCCGGGATGTTGCGCCGCCAGCTGCGCCAGCGCCTGATGACCGGCGTTGGGCTGTGCCTCGGCGGCCTGGGCCCGGCGGGCATTGTAGAATTCGTGCACCAGAATGGGGTCGCGGGCAAAACCTTCGGGGGTGGCGACATCTTCAATCCGGTGTTGTGCCCACAGGCCGCCTTCGTCGCGAAAGGTGCCAAGGCCACTTTCTGCGGAGATCCCCGCCCCGGTCAGAATGACAATTTTATCGGACATCACTTGCATTTAGATGTAACCTTTACCTTGATAAATTCCCCAGGAGGAGAGGTCATGCGCCAGCGTCCCACAAGGCTTGAGGCCAGTCAAAACCTGGATCAAGACTTCGGTCAAAATTCGAGAAAAATTCTGTTTGTCTGCTTGGGCAATATTTGCCGCTCGCCTGCCGCGCAAGGGGTGTTTCGTGCGCTTTGTTCCAGTGTCACATGCGACAGTGCGGGGACTGCCGACTACCACGTGGGCGCGCCGCCCTACGGGGCAATGCAGCAGGCCATGAAGCGGCGTGGCCTTGATGTTTCAGATCTGCGGGCGCGCCAGTTCAGCCCGTCGGATTTTAGCGATTTTGACCTGATCCTGGCGATGGACCAAAACAATCTGGACAACATCGAGGCCCTGCGCCCCGCTGGCAATCAGACCCCGGTTCAGCTGTTCACCCGTTTTGCGCCAGAGGCGGCAATGGATCATGTCCCGGACCCCTATTACACGCGGGATTTTGACGGCTGTCTGGACCTGATTGAACTGGCTGCAGCGGGGCTGGTGCGGGCTGTGACGCAGGGTGAGGCGGAGCCGGGGCGGTGAAACGCCAGCTCAGCTCAACTCGTCGAGCACTTGAAAATCCTGCGCCAGCCAAGGCAGCTTGACGATGGCTGGATTTACCATCTGGCGCTTAATCAGGCCTTTGGTGGTTTGGGCAACGGTGCGGGGCAATTGGTCGGCCCAGTCCTTGCTGGCGAAGAGGGAAATCCGCCGCGCAGCCTTGCCAAAGGGCAGCGGCAAGGCGTCGATGTCATCATGGAACCGGGCCGCCCGCATATAGCCAAGTGGCGTTGTCACCGCCCAGCCAATATGGCGGGCCACCATGGCCATCAGCGCCAGGTGGGAGCCAACCTCAAAGCGGTTTTCAAAGGTGATGTCTTGCTGGCTGATCTGCGCCTCGATTTGTTGCGAGATCATCTGGTCGGCCGCATAGCGCAGAAACGGCAGCTGTTCGAGCTGGCCAATCGGCGCCTGTGGGTCGTGAATAAAGCCCTTGGGAGTGACCAGAATAAACGGATCACGCACCAGGGGGAACTCGATCAACCCCTGCTGTGGCTCGTCGGTGGTGGCGGTCACGGCAAGGTGGATCTCATCCGCCTCAATGGCGCGCAGGATGTCATGGCTGGAGGCGGTGATCATCTTGAAGCGGCACTCGGTGAGGCTTTCGGCGAGGGCGGTGGCCAGGCGTGGGGTCAGGTCGTTGTCAAAGTCATCAATCAACCCGATGGAGAGCGCCGGCAGGTGGCTCAGATCCATCATCGACAACTCGCTCTGCGCCAGGCGCAGCTCGGACAGCACCGCCTGTGTGCGGGCCAGGAAATTGCGCCCGGCGGAGGTTGGCACCATGGGGCGGCGGCCGTGATCGACAAGATCCGTTCCGAGCGCCTTTTCAAGGTTTCGCAGTTGTTGGCTGACAGCAGGTTGGCTCAACCCTGTCACTTCGGCGGTCTGAGCAACGGATCCGGTCTTTGCCAGGGCCTCGAACACCTCGAGCCCCCTGAGGGTGACCCCTTTGATCAACATACCGTTACTCCAACAAAACTATTATCTCAGCGTAGTTTCCCCACCGCCTGCCGCAGGGTCAAGGGGGCTAATCTGGCTGCTGTTCCCCCTAACGTGGCGCAGGGCAGCGCAGGAGCAGCCTAGCGGCGCCGTACCTGTGGGGGCATGGGGAGAGGCAGTTGCACAGGCGCAGCGATTTGGTTTTGTAAAATCTATTGCGTTGCGCAGCAGGGGCAAAGAGCTGGTGGTTAACCGCAGGTTTTGGCAGCGGTGTCGCCAAAGAGCTTATAGCGCTGCCACAGCTGTTCATCGCGGTGGTTGCTGGACTGGCGCACCACCTGGGCCTGATGGGGATCGCCAAACCATCTGGAGACGGTTTTGCGCTCAGAGGAGGTCAGCTGTACATTGGCCACCTTCTGGATGCAGCGACACAGGGAGGGGCTGACGGCAGAGCGATCAGAACTGCGGCAGGCGCGTTCAATGGCACCAGCCTGGGCAGGCTGCACCAGAACCATCTGCGCGGTGAAAACTTGGGCGGCCAATACGGCACAAAGCCCCGCAGAGCGCAGGGAGGTGGGCAGCAATGTCATCAGATGTCCCTCGAAATTTAGCCCCGGATCGCATGCCCGGATTTGAGCGAATATGGCGAAAGGTGCGACGAGATTCAATATTGGTTAAAAACCATTCAGAAATGCGCAGGATTTTGCCGGGTTCGGGACTGAACAAGTGATATGCGAGGGCAGTGCCTGACCTTTGGGAGGTGCAACGCTATAGTGGAAGCTGGTTGAAATAGGCTGATTTCGATAGGTTTAGGTGGTTTGGGTTCGAATTCACGATGAGCGTTCGTCCGGGTGGGTGCGGAACGCGCCCGCCGTGGGGCGGACGGACGCGTGCCCTCCACATGCGTGACGGGCGGGGTTCCAAGAGAGAGGTGTACAAGTCCAAGGTTTATCAGCGGGCGGCGTCTTCTATTCGCTTCATATCTGGGGTTGGGCAGGTGCTCCCAACCCCAGATATGAGCGTCGCCCGTAGTCCAGCTAAAAGCAATTCGGCGCCTGCGGTTTTGTTGATGATTTGATCGGACACTGCCATGAGCGCGGGCAGACTGCGCAGGGATGCGCGGGCGGCGATGGCGCGGCTGATCCGCACATCCTGGGTTTGCAGCCAGGTTTCCAGCTGGTCTAAATCTACGATCTTGTCCTCATCTGTCACGTTCAAATTCGCCTTTGACTGTCGATTTGGTGAAATAACTTCACCGCAGCATAGACGCGCGCTTGACCAAGACAAGAATCCAAATCATATGCCTGATCATGACTGATCTCGCCAAAATCCGCAATTTCTCCATCGTCGCCCATATTGACCATGGCAAATCCACCCTCGCTGACCGGCTCATCCAAGAGACGGGCACGGTGGAGGATCGTGATATGAAGGCGCAGCTGCTTGATAGTATGGATATCGAGCGCGAGCGTGGCATCACCATCAAGGCCAACACAGTACGGATTGATTACAAGGCGGATGATGGCGAGACCTATGTGCTCAACCTCATCGACACGCCGGGTCACGTCGATTTTGCCTATGAGGTCTCCCGCTCGATGCGCGCGGTTGAAGGCTCGCTTTTGGTGGTGGACAGTACCCAGGGCGTTGAGGCGCAGACCTTGGCCAATGTCTATCACGCCATGGAGGCCGACCACGAGATCGTGCCTGTGCTGAACAAGATCGACCTGCCGGCCTCGGATTGTGACCGGGTGGCGGAACAGATCGAAGATGTTATCGGCATCGAGGCCACTGGCGCTATTCAGGTTTCGGCCAAGACCGGCCAGGGCATCCATGAAACATTGGAAGCCATCGTCAATGAGCTGCCTGCCCCCAAGGGCACCCGCGATGCGCCGCTGAAGGCGATGCTGGTGGACAGCTGGTATGACGCCTATCTGGGCGTGATCGTTCTGGTGCGGATCATGGACGGGGTGCTGAAAAAGGGCGAGCGGATCAAGATGCTCTCCAATGGCTCCACCCATCATGTAGACCGGATCGGCGTGTTCCGCCCGTCAATGGCGGTGATTGACGAGCTGGGACCCGGCGAAATTGGCTTCCTGACGGCCTCGATCAAACAGGTGCGCGACACCCGTGTGGGCGATACCATTACCCATGAGAAAAAAGGCACCGACGATGCCTTGCCGGGCTTTAAGCCTGCGCAGCCGGTGGTGTTCTGTGGCTTGTTCCCGGTTGACAGCTCCGAGTTTGAAGACCTGCGCGATGCCATTGACAAGCTGGCGCTGAATGACGCCTCCTTTAGCTTTGAGATGGAAACCTCGGCGGCGCTGGGCTTTGGCTTCCGCTGTGGCTTCCTTGGCCTGTTGCACCTTGAGGTGATCCGGGATCGGGTGGAGCGCGAGTATGATATCGAGCTGATCACCACGGCGCCCTCGGTGGTCTATCATATCTATATGCGTGACGAGACCATGATCGAGCTGCACAACCCGGCTGATATGCCCGACCTGACCCATGTGGACCACCTGGAAGAGCCGCGCATCAAGGCGACCATTCTGGTGCCGGATGAGTATCTGGGTGATGTGCTGAAGCTGTGTCAGGACCGGCGCGGTATCCAGCTGGATCTGACCTATGCCGGCAGCCGTGCCATGGCCGTCTATGACCTGCCGCTCAACGAGGTGGTGTTTGATTTCTACGACAGGCTCAAGTCGGTGACCAAGGGCTATGCCTCCTTTGACTACCAGCTGACGGGCTATCAAACCGACAATCTGGTCAAGATGTCAGTGCTGGTGAACGACGAGCCAGTGGATGCGCTGTCGATGATGGTGCACCGTGACCGCGCTGAGGCCCGTGGCCGGGCCATGGTGGAAAAGCTGAAAGACCTGATCCCGCGTCATATGTTCAAGATCCCGATCCAGGCGGCCATTGGCGGCAAGGTAATCGCGCGCGAGACCCTGTCAGCGATGCGCAAGGACGTGACGGCCAAATGTTATGGCGGCGACGCAACCCGGAAGAAGAAACTGCTGGAGAAGCAGAAGAAGGGTAAGAAGAAGATGCGTCAGTTCGGCAAGGTCGACATCCCGCAAGAAGCGTTTATTTCAGCCCTGAAAATGGATAGCTGAGCACCAGTCCGAGCGTGCTCGGTAAACGCTTCCCCATAGCGTGGTATGGCTGAGGGCTTGGCTAAATATCTATACGAATGGCTGGTCGTCAGACCGGGCAGCGCCTCCCCTCCCCAGGGGAGGGCACCGACCTGCGCTTTGATGTCGAGCCACTCTGGGGCCGCAAGCCGTATTCCACTCTCAATAATCCGCCCCAAATTTGGGCGAGCGGATCAAGGATCGCGCATTTGCGGGCTTCTAGGTGTCAAGCGTGCACAACACTCCCCAGATCCCGCGAGTGTTTTTGACATCGGTCAATGCCGTAACATTGGCCTTAGGTATGGTGGCCCAATGGCGCTGATTTGGGAGGATTAGAGATGGATTTTGCAGCACGTAAGGACGCACTTGAAACACGCAGGTTGGCTTTGGCCGGGCATTTGCGCGAGGTCGAACATGCTTTGGATGCGCCGATGCCAAAAGACTGGGAGGATCGCTCGTCTGAGCGCCAGGGGGATGAGGTGCTGGAAACGCTTGGTCTCAATGAGATGGAAGAGCTGCGCCGGATTGATGCAGCGCTGGCGCGCTTGGCAGAGGGGACTTACGGCTATTGCCAGATCTGCGGTGATCAAATTGCGGAAAAACGTCTGGATTTGCTGCCCGCGACGCCCTTTTGCAGTGGCTGCGCCGCCTGAGGCAGGGGGGCTTTCGGGGGCGGCAAGAGCGCTGCGCGTTTGGTCGCGGCGCAGTTGCTCTGGGTGGCTTTTCATCCCGGTGGGGAGGCGGTAAGGCAGGGCAGGCTTTTCTTTTGGAGATTTCCCCATGTCTTGTGATTTGTGCTCTGCCGAGGGTTCGACCCGGTTTTTTACTGTTGTTGGTGGCCCCGAAGAGGCTGGCGTGCAGATCTGCGATACCTGTCAGACACAGATTGAGGGCGAGCTGAACCCCGATCACTGGCGCTGTCTGGCCTCGTCAATGTGGTCACAGGAACCCGCAGTGCAGGTTCTGGCGACCCGGCTGCTGGCGCGGCTTGCGGAAAATGACTGGGCGCGGGATCTGGCCGATCAGCTGTGGCTGGATGAGGAAACGCGGGCCTGGGCCGACAATGAGAGCACCGGTGGCGGCCATGTTGACAGCAACGGCGCGGCGCTTGCGGCGGGTGACAATGTGGTCCTGATCAAGGATCTGCCGGTCAAGGGGGCGGGCTTTACCGCCAAGCGCGGCACGGCGGTGCGTGGCATTTCGCTGGTGCAGGACAATCCCGAACATATCGAGGGCCGGGTTGAAGGCCAGCGGATCGTTATTTTGACCAAGTTTGTGAAAAAGAAATAGGTGCTGCGGCAACATGGTTGGCAATTCGCCCTTAGGGTCACTATGGGCCGTTGCCGTATATGGAGCGATATGGCACAACTCCTGCAAACAGACTGAACAAAAGAGTTTAGCTTATGACTGACTTTGCCGAACGTCGCCGTATGATGGTTGACACCCAGGTTCGTCCTTCGGACGTGACCAAATACCCGATCATTGAGGCCCTGCTGTCTGTTGCGCGTGAGGATTTTGTCCCTGATGCACAGCGTGAAGGGGCCTATGCGGATCGAAATATGGACCTTGGGGGGCAGCGCACCCTGATTGAAGTCCGTACGCTGGCAAAGATGCTGGATGCGTTGGATATTCAGCGGGATGAGCTGGTATTGGATGTCGGCTGTGCTTTGGGCTACTCCACCGCCGTCGCGGCGCAAATGGCCGAGATGGTGATCGGTGTCGAAGAAGATGAGACCATGTCCGCCGATGCGCAGGCGCAGCTGTCCGAGGCTGGCGCCGACAATGCCATTGTGCACGTCGGCCCGCTGAAAGAAGGCGCCGCTGAACATGGCCCCTATGACGTCATCATGGTGCAGGGCGGCGTCGAAGAGCTGCCCGACACGCTACTGCAGCAGCTCAAGGATGGCGGTCGTATTGCCGCGATCTTCATGCGCGGCTCGCTGGGCGAGGTAAAGGTTGGCTATAAACAGGGGGGGCAGATCTCCTGGCGCTTTGAATTTAATGCCGGCGCCGAGGTCATGCCTGGGTTTGAACGCGCCCCAGCCTTTTCTCTGTGAGGTCGGGGCAAAAGGATCAGCCTAAATGCGGGGCCATATTTTGGACCAGCACGGGCGGATCTGGCCTGTGACATCCTGTAATAGAAACGGGTTGGCAGTTTTTTGCCCGTGATGCCGTGCCCAGATCTACTGGCACTGCATGAGGTGAGGACAAAGAAGACGAACAGCCCATACAGCAGGTATGAGCTGAAGCATAACAAAACTCCCGCGGCTGGCGGCGCGGCAAACGAATAGGGCGACCGATGTTGAAGAAGAATTCGGCAAGTTTGTTAAAGACGTTTGTATTTGCAGGCTCTGTAGCGCTTGCTTTTGCGCTGCCAAAACCCGCGAGTGCGGACAATCTGTCCGACGCGCTGATTGGCGCTTATAAAAACAGCGGGTTGCTGGAGCAGAACCGGGCCTTGTTGCGGGTTCAGGATGAAAACGTCGCAGCCGCTGTTGCTGGCCTGCGTCCGATCGTCAACTGGACCATCAGAGCCAGCACACAGAACACACATACTGTGAATGGCCAGTCGCCCTCTTCGAGTGTGGACCAGCTGACGACGGGCCTGGCTTTGGAACTGTTGCTCTATGATGGTGGGGCGACAAAGCTCAAGCAGCTTGCGGCGCAACAAACCGTTCTGGCGACCCGCCAAAGCTTGCTAAACGTCGAACAACAGGTGCTGTTTGGTGCAGTGCAGGCCTATGTAAACGTCCTTTTGCAACAAGAGACGGTGCGGCTGCAGGGCAACAACCTGCGCCTGTTGCAGGAAGAGCTAAAGGCTTCGCAGGATCGATTTGAAGTGGGGGAGGTGACCCGCACGGATGTTGCATTGGCGCAGAGCCGCCTGGCTTCTGCCCGCGCGACCCTGATCCAAAGTCGCGGCGATTTGCTGTCGGCGCAGGCCTCTTATGTGGAGGCGGTTGGTCACCCTATTGGCGCAACAGCAGGACAACCTCCCTTGCCCAAACGGGTTGCGTCCCTGCAGGCAGCAGAATCCATTGCCGTGCGCAATCATCCAAATCTGCTGGGGCAGCAGCATGCTGTTAAGGCAGCTGATTTCGCCACGGATGCGGCGCGAAAAGGTCTGGGGCCAAGTATCAAACTGGGGGCGGAAATCTCTGCCACAAGCAGCTTGAGCAATAGTTTTGAATCTGACAGCACTGGCGGCAGCATCACCTACAGCCAGCCGCTTTATGCTGGTGGTGCTCTGGCCTCATCGGTGCGGTCTGCCATGGCGAGCGCTGATGCGACGCGGGGCGTGTTGATTTCGACACAGCGTGCGGTGGCTCAGGATGTCGCCGAGGCCTATGTTACCTTAGAGGCCGCGACCGCCAGTCTGGTGTCCTCAAATGAGAGCGTACGGGCCGCACAGGTGGCCTTTGACGGTATCCGGGAAGAGGCCACATTGGGGGCGCGCACCACGCTGGACGTGTTGCAGGCGGAACAGGATCTGCTGAACGC
This sequence comes from Phaeobacter sp. G2, assembly GCA_025163595.1. Lineage (NCBI taxonomy): Bacteria > Pseudomonadati > Pseudomonadota > Alphaproteobacteria > Rhodobacterales > Roseobacteraceae > Phaeobacter > Phaeobacter sp. G2. Next base: position 3,343,030 of record CP104100.1, on the reverse strand, counting down.
GCTGACAGCGCGGGTGCAGGCACGGGCCAGCCAGGCCACGGCGGCCTATTCCTTGCTGCAGGCACAGGGGCTTTTGACTGCGGAACATCTGGGTCTTGCCGTCGAGATTTATGATCCGACCCTATATTACAATCTGGTCAAAGACGCGCCAGCGCAGCTCAGCCGTCAAAGCCGGGATTTGGATCGGGTGCTGCGGGCCTTGGGTAAAAACTAGGCCGGGCAAAAGGGCCTGTTTAGAAACCATCCCGTGTCGAAACTAAAAGTCTCTCTAAATGTTGTGCGATTGCGGCAGGAGAGCTACACTTGTCGCAAAGGCTAGAGTGGTTCAAATACAATGTCCGATCCTGTTACACAGGCTGAAATCGAAGATGTCCTGTCCTCAATCCGCCGTTTGGTGAGTGAGGATGGGCGCTCTGGGCCGCGCCCGGTGACTGGGCCAGCGGTGGGCAGCCAGCAGGACAGCCCGTCGGCTTCTGTGCCGCAAGAGCCTGCAAAGCCAACATCGCGTCTGGTTCTGACACCTGCTTTGCGGGTGGCGGAGGATACCTGCGATGCAGCCGAGGTGGGTCCGGACCAGCCTGAAGCCGTCGATGTGTCGTCTGAGGCTGAGGTTGAGGCGTCATGGGGGATGGAGGCAGCCTATGACCTGCAGGGTGACAGCCATTTGGATCTTGAGGTTGAGCCAGAATTAGACCCCGGCGAGGTTATTGCCTTTCGCTCCAATGACACCGTTGAGGCAGACGGGGATGCCGACCTGGCTGCCGATCAGTACAGCGCAACTGAGCAATCAGAGGCTGAGCCCGCGCAGGCTGAAGAGGGCACGGAACCGGCGGATGCTGCGCCATGGCGCGACCCTGATGCGACGCTCTTTGGCAGCGTGGATAGCCCGCCCATGGACGCAGCCGAGGCGGAAATGCAGCTTTCTCCACAGATAAGCGAGACTGTTGCCGAGCAGGGCCAGAACGCAGATGACGCGCGCCTGGATCTGGATGAGGCCGAGGTGGCTGAGCCTGAAACTGATGAACTGGATGGCAGCCAGCGGGTGTCTGCAGTGGTGCAGAAGATTGCCGAGCTGGAGGCCAAAGTGGCGCGCTCAACCGGGCAGTGGGAGCCAGATGGCGCTTCCAGTGATCCCTATGCCGGCACCAATATCGAAACGCTTGAGTGGCAGGATCACACGGACGAGGCCGACATTGAGGTCGAGGCCGAAAGTGAGGCGGAGGTCGCAACAGGCCAGGTGCCGCAGCCAGAGAGCGGGGCCGAGGCTGAATTTGACGCCGCAGCGCTGGCCGAAGAGGCCGTGACCCGTGCAACGATGGACGCCCTAGGGGACGATGCTGCGGAAGAAAGCTATCTCGATGAGGAGAGCCTGCGCGAGCTGGTTGCTGATATCGTGCGCAGTGAATTGCAGGGCGCCCTGGGCGAGAGAATCACCCGCAATGTGCGCAAACTGGTGCGTCGTGAAATTCAGCGGGCCCTTGCCGCTCAGGATTTGATCTGACCGGACCTCGCCTGGCTGTTTCAAGCAGACCTGGAGTGCGGTCCAGTGGAATCTGACCCAGTGAAATCTGGACCTGTGAAATCTGTTTGCTCCGCTCAGACACCCGCTTTTTCGATGCGGTTGCCAAAACCAGTGGGTTCCTTCGCGCCTATGGAGCAGGCACCTCTGTCGCCAGCGAGAGCAGATGATCCAGATCCATATGCTGTTCCAGATGGTCCGCCAGGGCATCCAGCGTGTCTTCAACGCTGTCTTCATATTGGGTGGAACTGTCATAGCCCAGCTGGGATAGGTAATGCGCCCGAAAACCATCGGCGCTGAACAACCCGTGCAGATAGGAGCCCAGCACCCGCCCATCCGCAGAGGCCGCGCCTTCAACCCGATCAGCGATCTGTAGCCAGCCCCGTGTGCAATCGGCCCCCGTGGTGCGCCCCATGTGAATTTCATAGCCCTGCACGGGCAAGCCGCCCTGCAGGCTGCTGGCCTCTGTCAGGGTGACGCGTTTGTCGTCTGACATCACGGTGTGAACATCAAGCAGGCCCAGCCCCGCCACCTTGCCCGATGCGCCCTCAACCCCCAGGGGGTCGTCGATGGTTTTGCCCAGCATCTGATAACCGCCGCACAGGCCCAGCACATGGCCGCCGCGCCGGTGGTGGGCCAGAATGTCGATATCCCAGCCCTGGGCGCGCAAATAGGCAAGGTCACCAATGGTGGATTTGCTGCCCGGGATCAGCACCAGATCCGCGTCCCCCGGCAGGGCACGCCCCGGGGGCACGATCTCAACCGTGACCTCGGGTTCGGCGGCCAGCGGGTCCAGGTCGTCAAAATTCGCCATGCGCTCCAGCTGCGGCACAACCACCTTGCAGGCTCCGCCCCGGCGCGAGGCGATATCCATCATGTCTTCGGCCGGCAGTTTCCAGGCCTCCCAAAACCACGGGATCACCCCCAGCGAGGGCCAGCCGGTGCGCCGGGCAATATCATCGCGCCCCGCATCAAACAGGCTGACATCGCCGCGAAAGCGGTTCACCGCAAAGCCGACAATGCGCTCTAGATCCGTTGGGTCAAGCACCGCCTGGGTGCCGACAATCTGGGCAATGACGCCGCCACGGTGGATGTCTCCGACCAGAACAACAGGCGCCTGCACGGCGCAGGCAAAGCCCATATTGGCGATATCGCCCCGGCGCAGGTTGGTTTCAGCTGGTGAGCCTGCGCCTTCGATCAGCACCAGATCAACGCCCGCCGCCAGACGGTGATAGCTCTCCAGCGCCGCCTCCAGCAGCCCGGACTTATCGCGCATAAAGGAGCCCGCTGACTGGGTGCCGCGCCGTTTGCCCTGCACGATGAGCTGTGCCCCGGTGTCGGTTTCGGGTTTCAGGAGCACCGGGTTCATGTCCACATGGGGCGCCAGCCCGGCGGCCCGCGCCTGCAGCGCCTGGGCGCGGCCAATTTCGCCGCCCTCTGGGGTGACGGCGGCATTGTTGGACATGTTCTGGGATTTGAACGGCGCCACTGTGAGGCCCCGGCGCACAAAGGCCCGCGCCAGCCCCGCCACAAGGAGAGATTTCCCGACATTACTGCCGGTGCCCTGGATCATCAGTGCGCGTGCCGTCATGGCGTTCTCCTCGTGCGGTCTGGTCTTTGCTGTCTGATTGCCGATTGAGCCAGCAAGGAAAAGAGTTTTTTGATCAATCTCGTAAATTGCGCGGGCAAGCGCGGGGAAAACCGCCTTTGGGTGGAGGATCTGCGACAGGTTGCCTTTGACCGGTTGCCTGTGACGGGGTGGGGCGCAAAAGAAAAACGCGCCCCCCAGGACGCGCTTTTCTATAGATCTGTGATCATTTGTTCGGCCTTTTGGGCCTTGGTCGGCTTCAGGCGGCTTCGGCCTGAGCAGCGTTGCGCCGTTCGCTTTCTTCGCGCGACAGGGCAACAGAGGTGCGCACACCCCGACCAACAAAATCCATCAACCCACCGACAACCCGCTCATTGGGGTCAATGCCAGCACAGCTGAGCACTTCGCGACCATCGCGCGAGCGCGCCCAGCGGGCGATCTGTTCGGGGCCGTTGCCGTATTTTTTATCATCGGCAATGGCATCATCCAAGGCAGCCAATACAACAGCGGCAAAGAGCTTGCGTGCTCGGTTGCCCTGTTCATTATTGTATGCAGTGCCGTCAACGAAATCTCGCATCCCGTTTCCTTTATTGTTCTTGCTATTGCAATTCTCGGCGTGGCGTTCCTTATGACGGAACTGTGACGATTCGGATAGCCTGTATATGCATAGCTTTCATGCAAAAATCGCATAGCTTTTCTGGCGTAACTACGAGATATCGTTGTCTTGCCAGTTGTGACCACGACAGATATAGGGACGCTTAATATATCATCAACCTTCCCAGATGGATTTTTCAGATGCCCAAGATCAATGGTAACGAGATCCGCCCCGGCAATGTTCTGGAGCACAACGGTGGTCTTTGGGCCGCAGTCAAGGTCGATCACGTAAAGCCCGGTAAAGGCGGCGCCTTTGCCCAAGTCGAGCTGCGCAACCTGCGCAATGGCTCGAAACTGAACGAACGTTTCCGCAGCGCCGACAAGGTTGAGCGCGTGCGTTTGGAGCAAAAAGACCAGCAGTTTCTCTATGAGAGCGACGGCATGCTGGTGTTCATGGATACCGAAACCTACGAACAGATCGAATTGTCCGCCGAGCTGCTGGGCGATCGTCGTCCTTTCTTGCAGGACGGCATGACAATTGTGATGGAATTCTACGAAGAAGAAGCCCTGAACGCGACATTGCCACAAAAAGTGACCTGCAAAATTGTTGAGACCGAGCCGGTGGTAAAGGGGCAGACTGCTGCCAACTCCTTTAAGCCTGCGGTTCTTGAGAATGGGGTCAAGGTCATGGTGCCACCGTTTGTTGGCCAGGACGAAATGATCGTGGTCAATACCGAAACCATGGAATACGCCGAACGCGCCTGATCGAAGGTGTCGTCGACGCATTTGACCCTCGCAAACCGGACTGGTTTGCGGGGGTTTCTTTTTTGCACCTGTTATTGCGGGAGGGCGACCTGGATGGTCCTGCATCCTGATGCGGCGCATTTTTTGCGTAAACTTTCTGACAGCTCTGCACCCGTTACCACCACATCGTAGTCCCAGAGGTGCTGCATCTGGCAGGGTAGGTCACGGTCGAACTTGGCGCTGTCCACCACCAGGATCTTTTGTTTGGCGCAGGCGGCGATGGCCTGACGGGCGGTGATTTCTTCCGTATTGTAGTCCAGCACTTCGCCACTTTGGGAGATGCCACCACAGCTGAATATGGCCTGTTCCATGCGGTAGCGGGCAAAGAATTCGATGCTTGCAGGGCTGATCACGTCCAGATCACGCAATCGCACCGACCCGCCCGCCATTTCGACCCGCGCCCCCGGCGCATGTTGCAGCGCCACGACCGCGTGAAGCGAATTGGTGGCGACCAGGAGATCTTGCCGGGCGGCCAGCAGCCGGGCGCATTGGGCGACGGTGGTTCCTGTTCCCAGCGCCACCCTGGCACCATGGGGGACCAGCTGCTGAACCGCCTGTGCGATTTGGTGTTTTTCGCTGTGGGAGACCGTGAGACGGGGCAGATACCCGATATTTTCGGCCTGCTGGCGCAACCGGGCGACGCCATTGCGGCGTTGCACCAAAGAGGCCTCGTCCAGATCGCGCAGATCGGCGCGGATCGTCTGCACCGAAACCTTGAGGCGCTGGCACAGCTCTTGGGCTGACAGGCTGCCGTTTTCTGCCAGCAGGGCAACAATCTGGTCGCGTCGAATGTCCAAGTCACTGCGCTTCATCAGGTTTCTTTCGAAAGTTGTTCTGCCTGTCACTTACAGTAAAGCATTCGTTGCGAAAACAGTAATAAAATATATACATGGCTGTCATAAACCTGTTGCATCAGGCGGCAATAAGCTCCCCATCACGTGTCTTTCGTTCGAAAGGCAAAATCTCTGGAGATTTATGATGAAGAGCTTTCTGACCGCCGCTGCCCTGGCCTGCGTATCCACTGCAAGTTTTGCGGATACCCTGACGCTGTATACCTCGCAGCCCAATGCCGATGCACAAAAGACCGTTGATGCCTTTATGGCTGCCAACCCGGGCACCGAGGTAGAGTGGGTGCGCGATGGCACCACCAAGCTGATGGCCCGTCTGCGTGCCGAAATCGAAGCGGGCAATCCGCAGCCCGACGTTTTGCTGATTGCAGATACCGTGACCCTGGAAGGCATGGCGCAGGAGGGGCTGCTGACCGCCTATCAGTCCCCCGAAGCCACAGCCTATGATCCGGCGCTGTATAGCGCGGCAGGCTTCTACCACTCGACCAAGCTGATCACCACCGGCATCGTGTATAACACCGGTGTTGAGACAGCGCCGACCTCCTGGGCCGATCTGAACGATGCGGCGCTGAAGGGGCAGATCGCCATGCCATCGCCGCTCTATTCCGGTGCGGCGCTGATTCACCTGGCAACCCTGACCGGCGACAAGGACCTGGGCTGGGACTACTACAGCGATCTGGCCGCAAATGACGCCCGTGCCAAAGGCGGCAACGGCGGCACCTTCAAAGCTGTTGCTGCGGGCGAAAAGCCCTACGGAATGGTTGTTGATTTCCTCGCCATCCGCAACCAGGCCAAGGGTTCCCCGGTTGAGTTTGTCTTCCCCAAAGAGGGCGTTTCTTATGTGACCGAGCCAGTGGCCATCCTGTCCACTGCCAAAAACACCGATGCGGCCCAACGCTTTGTTGATTTTGTGCTGAGCCAAAAGGGCCAGGATCTGGTTCTGGAGATGGGATATATCCCCGCGCGCAACGACATGGGCGTACCTGCAGGCTTTCCTGCCCGCGCCGATATCAAGCTGATGGATTTTGACCCGGCGGTTGCCCTGGAAAATGCCGAGGCCAACAAGGCCAAATTTGCTGAGATCTTTGGGGCCAACTAATGTTCATGCCCCAAACAGCGGGAGGCAGCCGGTCCGAGCACCGGCTGCTTTCCTTTATCCTCTTTGTTGCGATTGCCCTGACGCTGACCCCTGTTTTGCGGCTGTTTGTTGAAGGCGTCACCATCGACGACCAACTGAACCTGAGCCTGTTTTCAGAGGTGTTGATGCAGAGCCAGACCCAATTGGCGCTGAAACACTCGTTGATCACAGCGGGATTTGGCACTCTGGTTTCGCTGCTGATCGGCAGCGCCTTTGCTTTTCTGGTGGCCCTGACTGACCTGCGGGCAAAGACAACCCTGGTGTTCTGCCTGATGATCCCGATGATGATCCCGCCGCAGATTACTGCGCTGTCCTGGACGCAGATCATGGGGCCGTCCTCGGTGTTGTTAAAAACCCTCGGACTGGCGCCAGCCATGGGCACACCGCAACCGCTGTATTCGCAGGGCGGCATCATCCTGCTGCTGGGGATCCAGCATACTGCGATCATCTTTTTGACCCTGCGCGCCGGTCTGCGTGCCATCCCACAAGACGTGGTCGAGGCTGCCCGGATCAGTGGTGCCAGCGGGCTGCGGCTGTGGTGGCATATCATTCTGCCGCTGTGTCTGCCCAGCCTGGCGGCGGGCATTGCCATTACCTTTGTGACCGCCTTGGGGAACTTTGGCATTCCGGCGATGCTGGGCATTCCAGCGGGGTATTCCACCCTGCCAACGCTGATCTACCAGCGCCTGTCCGGCCTGTCCTCGACTGTGCTGGCCGAGGTGGCGGTTCTGGCCATGGTCATTGGCTGTGTCGCCATCTGCGGCATCCTGTTGCAGCGGTTTTTCCAGTCGCGCCAAAAGGTGCATCTGGTGGGCTCCACCGCGCGGCCGCTGGCTATGCCGCTGGGATCTGCGCGCCTGCCCATCGAGATTGGCCTCTGGCTGGTTGTCTGCGCCATTCTGGTGCTGCCGATGCTGGGGCTGATTGCGACCTCGCTGGTGCCCGCCTACGGTGTGCCGCTGAGCTTTGAGACCGTGACCCTGGCCTCCTGGCATGAGGCGCTGTTTCGCCAACCAGCCACGGCGCGGGCCTTTGTGAACTCACTGGGCCTGGCCAGTGGCGCCGCTGTGGCGTTGGTGCTGATCTGCCTGCCGCTGGCCTGGCTGATGGAGCGCAACCCGTCGCGGTTGGGGCGGGTGTTTGATGCGCTTGTGGATCTGCCCTATGCGCTGCCGGGGGTGGTGCTGGCGATTGCGATGATCCTGTTGTTGATCAATCTGCCGTTCACCGATGCGACACTCTACGGCACCATCTGGATTATATTCCTCGCCTATCTGGCGCGGTTCCTGGTGGTTATGTTTCGTCCCATTCAGGCCAGCATCCGTCAGCTTGACCCGGCGATGAACGAAGCCGCGCAATCCGTCGGTGCCACGCTGTTTCAGCGCCTGCGCCTAATCATCCTGCCGCTTTCTGCACCGGCGGCGGCGGCGGGGGCGATCCTGGTTTTCCTCACCGCCTTCAATGAGCTGACCGTTTCCGCGCTGTTGTGGTCCTCGGGGACTGAGACCCTCGGCGTGATGATTTTTAACCTGGATGACAGCGGTGAGACGGTGATGGCGTCGGCGCTTGCCATGACCATTGTTCTGGTGGTGATGGGCTTGATGGCCGGCCTGCAGATCTCGGCGCGTCACCTGCCAAAAGGAAGCCTGCCATGGCAGACATAAAACTGGACGCTGTTGAAAAGCAATTTGCAGGCATCCCCGCCTTGCATGCCATCAGCGCCACCATCCAAGACGGTGAATTTGTCGCCCTTCTGGGCCCATCGGGGTGTGGCAAGTCAACCTTGCTGCGGCTGCTGGCGGGGTTTGAGGCCCCCACCTCTGGCGCCCTGTCCATCGGTGCACAGGAAATGGCAAATGCGGCGACGGGTCATGCGGTGCCACCCGAGGCGCGCAATATCGGCTTTGTCTTCCAGTCCTATGCGCTCTGGCCGCATATGTCCGTGCGCCGCAATGTCTCCTTTGCGCTGGAGGTTCGCGGCCTGTCAAAATCCGAGCAAAGCCGCCAAACCGAAGCCGCCTTGCAGGCCACCGGGCTGGTGGCTTTTGCCGACCGTATGCCTGCGGATCTGTCCGGGGGGCAGCGGCAGCGGGTTGCCCTGGCGCGCTGTCTGGTGTCGGACCCGCAGGCGGTTTTGCTGGATGAACCCCTGGCCAATCTGGATGTGGCGCTGCGCGCCTCGATGCAGGAGGTGTTTTTGGATTTCCACCACCGTACCGGCGCCACCATGGTCTATGTGACCCATGATCAGGCCGAGGCCATGGCGATGGCCGACCGGATCGCGGTGATGCATGAGGGGCGCATCGTACAGTTCGACACCCCCGAGGCGCTGTACAGTCGGCCCTGCAATCGCTTTGTCGCGGGTTTTGTTGGCGACGGCACAGTGCTGCCGATCAGCGATTTTACCCCGGGCAGGGGCAAGGGGCAGGGCGCGGCGCGGCTTTTGGGCACGCAGATCTCGGTGCAGACCAGCACGGACCGGCCCAACCAGCTCTGCCTGCGCCCCGAAGATATCACCATAACCGAAACCGGTGATCTGCGGGCGGCAGTGATCCGCAGTACCTATCTGGGCGGGCGCTATCGGCTCATGCTTCGAACCCCTGAGGGGGCCGAGCTGATGGCCGAAAGCCGGGTGCGCTACCCTGAGGGCAGCCAGCTGGGGCTCAGCATTGGATCTCCCTGGGCGTTTTGCGAGGACTAGATGAACACGATTGAAGTATTGTCGGGCATTGGCGACAAAGGCCCAGCCTGTATGCGCCTCTGTGTTGAGGGTAAAACCTGGTTGTTGGACTGCGGGTTCGGACCAGAGGCCAACGCACATTTTGACCCGGCCTGGCTGGTCGGGGCAGATGCGGTGTTTATCACCCATGACCATATCGACCACATAGGTGGTGCCGCCTATGCGGTTGAGGCAGGACTGCCGATCTATGCCACGGCGCAGACGGCGCAGGCGCTGCCCCCGGCGGCAGAGGTGCGGCTCTTGCCGGAACAGGGCGCGGTGCTGATTGATGGCATTCGCCTGACCACCGGCCGCAATGGGCATGCACTGGGCGGCATCTGGATGCATTTTGATATTGGCGCGGGGCTGTTTTACTCCGGCGATTGGTCCGAGGAATCCAACTGGTTTGCCTTTGATCCGCCGCCCGCCGCAGCGACGGCCATTCTGGATTGCTCTTACCAGCTGGATCCGGTTGCGCAGCGCGAACGCTTTGCCGCTTTGGATCAGTTGATCGACCAGCTGCCAGGGCAGATCCTGCTGCCGGTGCCGCCCTCGGGACGGGCCGGGGAAATGGCACTGCATCTGGTGCAGCGTTTTGGGGTGGAGGCGGTGATCCTTGACCCGGAATGCCGGGCAGCGCTGACGGCAGCGCTGGCGCGCGGCGGTCTAAGCCCGCGGGCGCAGGAGATTGCACCGCTGCTGCAGCGCGGCGATCTGGAGCAGGCACGGTTTTTGATCTGCGACACCCCCAATGCGGATGGGGGCGCGGCTTGGGGCTATGTGCGGGCCTGGCGAGAAAGTGGACGACTGGGGGGCGATGCCCATGTGATTTTCACTGGCCATATGACCGCCCATGCCCGTGGCATCTGCGCGGTGCCCGGCGGCTATTTCCAACGCTGGAATGTGCACCCTCCGCTGGGGGATCAGATCAAGATGCTGCGCCGCCTTGGGGCAAAACGGTTTGCCCCTGCCTTTTGTATCAGCCCCGAGGACTATCTGGTGGAAGAGGGTCTGGGCGCCGAGGTCTTTATGCATGAGAGTATCCCGCTATGAGCGCGGCCTCCCCATCCTGGCCAAAGCTGCCGTCGCAGAGCATTTGCCTGATCCGCCATGGGCAGACCACCGCAAACCGCGACAGCATTATCGCCGGGCGGTTGGATGTTGCGCTCACGGATTTGGGCCGCCAGCAGGCGCGGGCTTTGCGCGGGCATCCATGGAGGGGGGCCATTGCGCTGTTTTCCAGCCCCTTGGAGCGCGCGCAACAGACCTGCCAGCTGGGGTTTCCAGATCAGGAATTCCACTGCCACCCCGGCCTGCGAGAAAGAGACTGGGGTCAGTTTGAAGGCGCGCCGCTGGCAGAGCTGCCACCGCGCGCGGGGCGGCCGGAAGGCGGCGAAGACTGGTCAGAGATGATCATCCGGGTGGCCGAGGCCATAACCGCGTGCTGTGCGCAGGCGCAAGATCGCCTGCCGGTTCTGGTCTGTCATTCCGGGGTGATCCGCGCCACCCGCCTGTTGGCGGGACAACACAACACCGGTGCTCGCGCGCCAAACGCCCATCCGATTTCGTTTGTCTGGGTGAATGATAGCCATAAGGAGGTTGCACATGCGCTCTGAAACCGGACGGCCCTGTGTCGTTTTTGATGTCGATGGCACCCTTGCCCAATTTGATGCGCCCCGGCTGGGGCATCTGGTGCATGGCGAGGTGAAGAACTGGGAGGCCTTTCATCAGGCCATGGCCGAGGCCGAAGTCATCGCCCCGGTGGCGCATCTGCTGCGGCGGCTCAAACAGGTGGGCGAAACCATCGTGATCTGTTCCGGGCGCCCCGCAGGCTGGACAGAGTACACCCAGGCCTGGTTGGCGGCAAACGACCTGGCCTGTGATGCGCTTTATCTGCGGCCAACGGGGCAGGACGAAATGAGCGACCCGGATGTGAAGCGGCGGTTGCTGGCAGAGATGCGGGCGGATGGCTTTGAGCCCTGGATCGTTGTGGATGATCGCAGCTCGGTGGTGGATCTGTGGCGCGCAGAGGGGCTGACCTGCCTGCAATGCGCGCCGGGGGATTTCTGACCCAAGGCAAAACCTGCCTCCGCGTGCCAGACTTCTGGGGGTAAGGCTGTCAGAAACACTGCCGGTGGCACGAACTGGGACCGGGTCCAGCTGTTAGCTGGGATCGGTGATCTCGATCGAGAAGCCACATTCATCCATCATCTTGCCATAGGCGGCAGTAAATCCTCGCAGCGAGGCCTGCATGACCGGTTGGCCGGGGCCGTAGGGCTGGACTGTGCGGATATCAATGGACTGGCCAGCCTTCATCCAGCGCAGCATGTTGATAGTGTCTTGCCAGCGCGGGGCGGCTTCAGCCTGGGCAAAGCCATCGGCGTCGAAATAGCCATTGGCGATGGCATAAAAGGCGGCTTGCTGGTCAAAGACAAAGCCCACCGCCTGGCCGTTTTGCACCTGCGTAGGATAGCCGCGGACGGCGGATTCGTAGAGCGTTGGCGCCGGATAGCTATCAGGAGGGCCGCCATCCAGATCATAGACCGACAATCGCAGCGAGGGGTCGCCATCGCCACCGGTCGAGGCGGTGCAGGTATGGCTGGTGTGTTCGGTGGATTCATGTGTTTCAACAAAGACACGCCAGTCGCCAAATTCCCAGTACTGGGCTGTGGCGGGCAGGGCTGGCAGGATGGTCAGGGCAAGAGCAAGGCAATGGCGGCGCATGGGGACTCCGAGAAAATAGGTTTGCTGAAACGTACCTCTCTGGGGAAAATAGAGAGAGGAGCCGTCCTAGGGAACAGGCTTGGCTGTAAAGGTGTAACAAAATGATAAGGCGAGAAAAAATTTGCAGTCTGTCGAGAAATAGAGCCTAGCCCGTCAGGTCTGCCAGTGCAACTGGGCCTCGCCTGCGGCCATCTCTTCCTTGGCGCGGTCAAAGCGCAGATAGGCAATCGCGCGGCCACCGGATTGGCTGAACAGGGTTCCGACCACCTTTCCACCGGCGGTGATGTCGCTGCCCACAGGCGCTGCGCCGCTGATTTCCACCACGCGCAGCCCTTTGCGCAGCTCGGTCTTGTGTTTCATGCGGGCGGTGACCTCTTGGCCGACATAGCAGCCTTTGCGGAAATCCACCCCGTTCAGGGCCTCAAATCCGGCCTCCAGAATATAGCTGTCTGGTCCCAGCTCGATACCGCTGCGCGGGATGCAATGGGCAACATGCAGCGCCTCCCAGTCGCTGTCATCCTCGCCGCCCTGGGTTCCGATCAGCCGCCAGCCCAGATCCCCATGGCGCGGATCCGCCAGGGCGCCTGCGGGGGCGGGGCCGGTGCCGCGCATCACCTGTAGGTCAGTTGGGGTGATGTCGACCTTGGAGCGCAAACGATACATGGTGAGCCGCTTGAGCAGGGCCTCGGCCTGATCCGCATCTGCATCCAGCAGCACATCCGCGCCATCAGCGGCCAGAAAGAAATCGGCGAGATATTTGCCCTGGGGCGTCAGCAGGGCGGCATAGACCAAACCCTGGTCAATCTTGCTCACATCACTGGTGATCAGCCCCTGTAGAAAATCGCGGGCATCTGCCCCGGATAGGCGAAGAATTTTGCGCGCGCGCATGCTGTTGTCTCCAAAGCTGCCCGGGCTTTCATGCCTGCGGGCGGTGGTGTGGTCTTAGTCTCAGGGCGGGTCTGTCCGTCGAGGTATGGTCAAGCCCATTCCTATATCCCGTAGCCTAGTGATATAGGAATGAGATCTGAGTTGAACCAGGAAAACACCATGCCCGCGCCGATTACTGTCGTGATACCCACCCTGAATGCGGCTGCCGAGCTGCCGCGCTGCCTGGAAGCCTTGATGGAGGGGCTGGCGGAGGGGCTGATCCGGGAGCTGGTGATCAGCGATGGCGGCTCTGGCGATGCAACACTGCAACTGGCAGAAGAGGCCGGGGCGGAGCTGGTCAGCGGCGCTGCATCGCGCGGTGGTCAGCTGCGCCGGGGCTGTGCTGCTGCCCGTGGGGAGTGGTTGCTGGTGCTGCATGCGGATACGCAACTGGCCCCGGGCTGGGCTGCAGCGGTGGCGGCACATCTGCAGGCGGGCGCGGGAGACGTGGGACAGCCTGGCTACTTCCAACTGAAATTTCGCACCAAAGGAGCCTGGCCCGCATGGGTGGCAGGCTGGGCAAACTTTCGGGCGCGGGTTTTTGGGCTGCCCTATGGCGATCAGGGGCTGCTGATCCCGCGTGCGGTCTATGTGTCGGCCGGAGAATACCCTGATCAGCCCTTGATGGAGGATGTGGCCCTGGTGCGCCGCCTCACCGGCCTGACGGCGCTACCGATCACCGCCTTGACCAGCGCCGCGCGCTATCAACGGGACGGCTGGCTGCGCCGCGGTGCGGGCAATCTCTGGACCCTGTTGCGCTATTTCCTGGGGGCTGAACCCGACAAACTGGCGCGCGACTATCAAAAATAGCCACTGCTCGGAATAGCGCCGCGCCGGGAAGGGCGGCCGGGGGTCAGCCCAGGATCCGCGTCATCAAGCGCCGGATCCAGCCATTTGGCACCGTTTGCTCCTGTGCCCGGGCTGTAGGCTGCTGCGCGGCCATGCCTTTTGGGTCGAGCAGGGTTTTGCCATCCTGAAACTGCAACCGGTAGAGATCGGCATAGATGCCACCGCGTTCGATCAACTCCTGGTGGGTGCCCTGATCGGCCACCTGACCCCGCTCCATCACGATGATCTTGTCGGCGTTGCGCACGGTGGACAGGCGATGGGCGATCACCAGGGTGGTGCGCCCACCTGCGAGGCTGTCCAGCGCCTGTTGCACCACCTTTTCGGACTGTGCATCCAGCGCCGAGGTGGCTTCGTCCAGCAACAGTACCGGCGTATCGCGCAACAGGGCGCGGGCAATCACCACCCGCTGGCGTTGCCCACCAGAAAGCGCTGAGCCGCGCGGACCCACGAGGGTCTCCAACCCATCAGGCAGCTTTTCCAGAAAATCCGCCACATGGGAGTCTTCCAGCGCTTTTTTCAGGTCTTCATCGCTGACATCGGTACGGCCCAGAACGATGTTTTCACGCAGGGTTTCGTCAAACAGCAGGCCTTCTTGGGTGACCACGGAAAACATGCCGCGCAGATCCTTGGTGGCCAGATCGGCAACGCTGGTGTCATTGATCTGCACGGTGCCGTGCTGAGGATCGACCATGCGGGTCAACAGGTTGAAAATGGTGGATTTACCAGCCCCGGAGGCGCCCACCAGGGCGGTGGTCTTGCCCGCTTCGGCGTCAAGTGTCAGCGCGCGCAGGATTTCCGCCTCGCCATAATTCAGCGTGACATCTTTCAGGTGAATGCCAGGCAGGCCTTGGGGGGCGGGTTTGGGGCTGTCGGGGGAGGTGAGCAGGATTGGCGCATCCATCAGCGCCTTGATCCGTTCCAGGGCGGCGGCGGCGGCCTGCCAGATGCCGGAGATATTGGCCAGACGGCGCATGGGCTCAAAGGAAAGACCAATTGAGGTGAAGAAGCTCATGAATTGGCCAACGGACTTTTCGCCGGCAATGATTTCAGAGCCGCCATAGAGCAGCACCGCCATAAAGCCGACACCGGCCATAATATCGGTCATGCCGGAGATCGCCGAGGTGCCAAAGGCGGATTTCACCTCGGCTTTGACAAAATTGTCGGTGTGATCGGAGAACCGCTTGAGTTGATACTCTTCGAGATTGTTGAGCTTGATCGGCACGATGCCATGAAAGATCTCATCCAGCCGGGTGGCCAGGGTAGCGCCAAGGTCGCGCGCCTCCGAGGCCCTGCGGCGGACATATTTCTGCAACAGGGAGATCGGCAGCAACAGCCCTGGAACGCCAATGAGCAAAATGGCGGTCCAGCGCCAATCAATGCTGACGGCGACACTCAGCACCGCGACCAAGGCCACCAGATCGCGGCCCGCACCGGTGATCATCGCCTGCCAGACCGCATTGATCGCGCTGACATCGCTTTGCACCCGCTGCAACAGCAATCCGGGGGCATGGGACTGGTGAAAGGAGGGATCCTGGCGGATTAGGCGCGCCAGCATGTCCTTACGCAGACCCGCAGCAGAGGTCTGCGAAACCTTGCTGAGCAGCACCTTCTGGGTGACGCTGGAAATACCACGTAAAGAGAAGATGGCCAGAAAGGCCAGGCTGACCCAGAACAGCGCATTGGTATTGCCGGCGACAAAGACCAGATCGAACATCGGCTGCATCATGTAGCCAAGCGCGCCCATTGTGGCGCCTTCAACCAGCATAAAGACAACCGCGATGCCCAAGAGCCCCATGTACTGACGCAGATAGCCGCGCCAAAGCCAGCCCAACAGCTCGCGGGAGGAGGTGTGTTCATTGCTCATAATGGGATTGCCCGGCTGGAGAGCGTCGAAACTGAGGTGTCATCTGGCGCCTTCTCGTGACTTGATTGGGCCATTTAAGCAGCTCATGGCCGGGGTGCAAGCGTTGTGCTGCTCCTCTTGGCGCTCCCACCCCCGGCGCTGAAAGCAATTGCCGGGCTGCGGACAGGGGATTTCCGCAATTGACCTCGCCAAAGTGCAGGCTAGGGTTAGCCCGAAATTCACCTGGTCGGGGGCCGCAGGAGGCGGGGCCGATCCTATTTGGGACAATACAGATGCGTGCAACCTCAAACCCATCGGGCGGTCGGCCCTATTTGGCCATTCCGGGCCCCTCCGTGATCCCGGACCCGGTGCTGCAGGCAATGCATCGGCCTTCGCCCAATATTTATGCAGGCGAACTTGTGACCCTCACCGACAGTCTAGTGCCGGATCTCAAGGCCTTGGCTGGCACCGCTCATTTTGTGGCGATCTATATCGCCAATGGCCATGGCGCCTGGGAAGCGGCGCTGATGAATACCCTGCAGCCCGGGGACCGGGTGCTGGTGCCGGCCTCGGGGCGCTTTGCCATCGGCTGGTCAGAAATGGCCGAGGCCCTGGGGATCGAGGTTGAAGTGCTTGACTTTGGTACGGCTGCGGCCTGGGATCTAACCCAGGTGGCGGAGCGGCTGACTGCGGATAGGGCGCATGACATCAAGGCGGTTCTGGGGGTGCATGTGGATACCTCCAGCTCCATTCGCAATGACATCGCGGCCCTGCGCGCGGTGATGGATGCGGCGGGGCACCCGGCCTTGCTGATGACGGATTGCATCGCCTCCTTGGGCTGTGACCGTTTTGAAATGGATGCCTGGGGCGTCGATGTCATGGTTGCGGCCTGTCAGAAGGGGCTGATGACCCCGGCGGGGGTGAGCTTTGTGTTTTTCAACGACAAGGCGGCCGAGGCCCGCGCCGGTCTGCCAAGGATCAGCCGCTATTGGGATTGGACCCCACGGGCCACCCCGCAGGAGTTCTACCAGTATTTTGGCGGCACCGCCCCGACACATCACCTGTACGGGCTGCGCGCCGCTTTGGACCTGATCCACGGCGAAGGTCTGCAGCAGGTCTGGGCCCGACATGCCACCCTGGCCCAGGCAATCTGGGCCGCCTGTGAGACCTGGGGACAAATTGATGCGCCCGAGCAGGGGCTGCGGATGAATGTAACGGATCCTGCGTTGCGTTCGCATGCGGTCACGGCGTTGCAGCTGCCTGCGCCGCGCGCCAGCGAACTGCGCGCGTGGTTGGAGCAGAACCTGGGGCTAACGCTGGGGATTGGCCTGGGCTTGGCGCCCGCGGGCAGCCCTGCGTGGCACGGCTATTTCCGCCTTGGCCATATGGGGCATGTAAACGGTCAGATGATCATGGGGCTGCTGGGCGGCATCGAGACCGGGATGCAGGCGCTGGAGATCCCCCATGGGGCTGGCGGCTTGAGCGCGGCGGCGCAGGCCTTGGCAGCGGGCGCGCAGGGCTAAGCGGCGCCTATGGCGTTTGCGCCAGTGCCTGACCACTGGCTAGAACTCGGTGGGCAGACCTCATGGTCTGGCTCCCCGGGGCCACACCTGCGGTGCAGTGTCCCTCAGGCTCCTGAGCCGGGGGAACAGCAGGCGCGCGGGTTGCGCCTGGGCGTTGCTTGGCGGGCACCGGGTTGCAGGTCGTCAGGTGTCGGGGTGCTGCAGGTGGTCTTCGAGGCGGTCAATGAGGTGATTGAGAAACAGTGCAAACATCAGCACTGGCACCATGCCAAACAACATCCAACCGGCAAAGAATACCCACATCAGGTTTAAGCCGATAAAGGAGAGTGCGGCGGCAAAGAGATCAATCGGTTCCGGCGCCTGGGCAGAGCCCGTTTGCGGCGGATTTCTGTTGTCCTGATTATAGTCCATGGCGTGGCCTCCTGAGGGTCTCCCCCTAGAACCTAGCGCGCCAGGGATGAAAGTCCGGTAAAACCACCGCGATTTTTGCAGCTGGTCTGATTGGGCTACCCGATTGGGTCGGCTTTCTAGGCAATTGCCTGTGTGACCGGCTGGACGTAACTCTAGGAGGCAATATCCGCAGCGCAGGCAGAGCGGGCCGCTGCGAGCGCAACGGGCAGAGCAGCGGCAAACAGCGCCAGGTCTTCGTCGGGGCCACAGCTGACCCGGATGCAGCGATTTTGCGGCGCCGCAAAGGGCATGCGCACAAAGACATCCTGCGCCAGAAGAGAATCCAGCACGGCTTTGGCAAAATCCCCGTCCTTGCCACAGTCTACCGCCACAAAATTGGTGGCCGAGGGCAGGGCGGTGAGGCCGTTTTCCGCAGCAATCTCGGTGATATGGTTACGGGCGGTGGCAATTTCACCTTGAACATGGGTCAGCCAATTTTGATCCTGCAGGGCGGCCAGCGCCCCGGCCTGGGCCGTGCGGTTCATGCCAAAGTGGTTGCGCACCTTGTTGAAGGCAAGGATCAGATCTGCCTGCGCCAGCGCATAGCCCACGCGGGCGCCGGCCATGCCATAGGCCTTGGAGAAGGTGCGCATGCGGATAACACGGGGGTCGTTGATATCGACCGGTGCTGCGGTACCTTCAGGCGCACATTCCACATAGGCTTCGTCCAGCAAAAGCAAAGCGCCCTCAGGCAGATCCGCCAATGCTGCGACAATGTCCTGCCCCCGGTGCCAGCTGCCCATGGGGTTGTCGGGATTGGAGAGATAGACCAGTTTTGCATCCACGTCGGCCGCCTTGGCAAACAGCGCCTGGATGTCTTCGTGATCGTCCCGATAGGGCACCATATGCAGGGCGCCGCCAAAGCCGGCCACATGGTAGTTGAAGGTGGGGTAGGCGCCTTGCGAGGTGACAACCGCATCACCGGGGCCAATCAGCAGCCGCACCAGATAGCCCAACAACCCGTCGATACCTTCGCCAACTAGGATGTTTTGCGCTGGAATACCGTGATGGGCGGCCAGCGCCTGGACCAGATCATGGCTTTGGGCATCGCCATATTTCCAAATCTCTTCAGCGGCCTGTTGCATGGCGTTGATTGCCAGTGGCGAGGGGCCAAAGATGTTTTCATTGGCGCCAAGCCGGGCAGCAAAGGCTTTGCCACGGCTGCGCTCCTGGGTTTCGGGGCCGACAAAAGGCACGGTGGAGGGCAGCGACAGGGCAAGCGGGGTATAGCGAGGCGTTTTCATGCAGCGCAGATAGCGCAAATTGCCATCCTGCGGCAAGGCTTGCGTGTTGCTTCAACCCAGAGCAGACTGGCGCAAATTTAAGGAGATATTTAATGCGAAAGACTTTGCTGGCGGTGCTCGCCTTGGGGCTGGGCCTGGGCCTGGGCTATTTGGCTTTTTGGCCGGTTCCCTTGACCCCCCAGGTCTATCGGCCTTTGCAGCCCCCTGCGTTGACCGGTGAATTTGAAACCAATGACGCCATGGCGGCGCTGGAGCTGATTGTGCTGCCAGACGGGGCCGTTGGTCCCGAAGACCTGGCGGTTATGCCGGATGGCAAGGTCTATACCACTGATCTGGCGGGCAAACTGTACCGAATCGACGGTGCTGCCCCGCAGGTGGTTGAGGATCTCGGGGGGCGTCCGCTGGGGCTCAAAGCGGGGCCGGATGGGGCGCTCTATATTGCCGACAGCTATCGCGGCATTCTGCGCTGGACCGGACCGGGCAGCCTGGAAACCCTGGTGACAGAGGTAGAGGGCGCGCCGCTTATCTATGCCAATCAATTGGATATCGCGCGCGATGGGACGATCTATTTTTCCAACTCGTCGGATCGCTTTGACCCGGAAACACTCGGCGGGACCAAACCGACCTCGGTGATGACAATCTGGGAGCAATCCGACAGTGGCTATGTTGCCCGCCGTCTGCCCGATGGCAGGGTAGAGAAAATCGCCAGCGGCTTTGTATATACCAATGGGGTCGCCCTGTCCCAGGAGGAGGATTTTCTCCTGATCAATGAAACCGGGCGGGCGCGGGTGCATAAGCTTTGGCTGACCGGTGACAAGGCTGGCGAGCAGGAGCTGTTTCTGGGCAATCTGCCTGGTTATCCCGACAATCTGGAACGCCAGGGAGACGGAACCTTTTGGCTGGCCTTCGCCAGCCCGCGCCTGCCCTCGGAAAAGCTGATGCCCTATCCCTTCCTGCGCAAGGTCATCTGGCGGCTGGGAGATCTGGTGCGCCCGGCTCCGGTGCATCGGGGCATGGTTATCCAATTTGACGAAAGCGGCAATATCCTGCGCAACCTGCAGGATCCTACAGGACGGTTGGGCGTCACCACCAGCGCCCTGGAGGTGGGGGAACAGTTTTACGTGATGTCACTGGACGGACGTGGCTTTGGGCGCGGGGCGGTCGGTGATCTACCTGCCATGCAGTAATAAGGGCGTGATGGGATGCCAAGCTGACTGGCGCCGGGGCTGCTTTGCCCCGGCGTTAGGCTGGATCACAGGCAGCAATCGGGGCAGTCTGGCGCAAATGAAATAGTCTGGAGGTGCCACAATGGCGCGGGTTTCCGTAGAGATCAAAGATCATATTGCCCATGTCACGCTGACGCGGGGTGACAAGATGAATGCCTTGGATGATGCCATGGTCAAGGGCATCCTGGCCGCTGGTGCGCAGGTGGCGGACTCGGACGCGCGGGCGGTGGTGCTGTCGGGCGAGGGCAAGAGCTTTTGCGCCGGGCTGGACCTGATGAGTTTCATGTCGATGGGCCAGTCTGATCCAGAGACCTGGCTGATGGAGCGCAGCCACCACGATGCCAATGAGATGCAGGCGGTATCGATGATCTGGCGCCGCCTGGAAATCCCGGTGATTGCAGCCCTGCAGGGGGCCACCTATGGCGGCGGTTTGCAACTGGCGCTGGGCGCCGATATCCGCATTGCCGCCCCCGACACCAAACTGGCAGTGATGGAAATGAAATGGGGGCTCATCCCCGATATGGGCGGCATGGCGCTGTTGCCCAAATTGGTGCGCTCTGATGTGCTGCGCCAGCTGACCTATACGGCGACGCCGATCTCTGCGCAGCAGGCTGCGGACTGGGGGATGGTGACCTCCATCTCAGACGATCCCCTGGCTGCCGCCCAGGCCCTGGCGACAGAAATCGCGGGCAAGGGACCAACCGCCATGCGCGCCGCCAAACGGATGATTGAATATGCGGAATCCGGTGCCTCGCAAGCCGAAGTGCTGCTGCGCGAGAGTGCCGAACAGGTCAAGTTGATCGGCAAACCCGAACAAATGGAAGTGATCGCCGCGCAAATGCAAAAACGCGCTCCGGTCTTTAAATAGCTCCGGGTCGACCTATATGAGTTTTAACAGTCCTCCCTCCCAGACTGTTTTGACGTCTCTCCCTTCCCCGAAAGGGATGAAGACGAAAGCGGCGGCGTCAACCCCCTGACGCCGCCGCCTTTTCCTCTACCGAATCAGCCTCAGGTTCAGCGCATGCGTTATCCTGCGCCTTATTTGCCCTGGGGGATCACCTCATAGCCAGGCTCTTCGGGTTCGTCATCGGTCATTTCCGACGGGAAGCCAGGGGCCAGGATGGACAGGCCTGTGGCGTCTTCGAGGCGGCGAATGATATTGGGCGAAAGTTCGCGCGCGCCGTATTTGGCAATGCCATCCTCAAAAATCTGCACGATCATCGGGCTGATCTCCAGGGGCACATTGTTGCGCTCGGCGATCTCCTGAAACAGGCCCACGTCCTTTTTCACCAGATCCATGGTAAAGGAAATATCGCGGCTGCCGTTCAAAATGACCTGGCTTTCGGTGACATGACTAAACGAATTGCCTGAACTGATCTTGATCGCCTCATAGGCGGTGTTGAGATCCATGCCGGCGGCCTTTGCCGTCACCAGGGCCTCGGCATTGGCCACCAGATGTACCGTGGCCAGATAGTTGGTCAGCACCTTCAACACCGAGGCAGAGCCGAGCTCCCCCGTGTGCAGGATGCGCCGCCCCATGGTGGTCAGCAGGGGCAGGATGCGCTCGAATGTGGCGCGCTCACAACCGGCAAAGATGGCGATATTGCCGGTATCCGCGCGGTGGCAGCCGCCAGAAACCGGGCAATCCACCGCCGCGCCACCCGCTGCAATAACCATGGTGCCCAAGCGTTTGACCTCGGCTTCGTCGGTGGTGGACATCTCCATCCAGATCTTGCCAGCGCTCACCTCGGGCAGCATTTCCTTCATCACCGCATCCGATGCCGCAGGCGCGGGCAGGCAGGTGATCACGGCATCACAATCGCGCATCAGTTGCGCGGGGCTGGTCCCGGCCTTGGCGCCACAGGCCACAAACTGCGCTACCAGATCGGGGTTCAGATCATGCACCGTGAGGTCAATACCATTGCGCAGCAAGGAGCCCGAGAGCTTGGCCCCCACATTACCCAGGCCAATAAATCCAACTTTCATTCTACTCTCCCTGATCCGTGTCGCGCCCGATCGCGCATATTGCTGACGACAAAGAAATCCGGCGACGCAGGCAAAGGGAAATGATATTTGTGAGCCAAAATACCCAATTAAATTTGGTGATAAATGGATGAACGCCTTTCCAATTTGACCTGGCTGCGCACATTCGAGGCGGCAGCGCGGCTGTTGAACTTTACTGAAACCGGGCAGGAGCTGGGGCTGACCCAAACTGCCGTCAGCCTGCATATCCGCTCGTTGGAGGCGCGGCTGGGCAGCAAGCTGTTTTACCGCCAGGCACGCAGGCTGGAGTTGACCGAAATAGGACAGGCCTATGCGCTGACGGTCCGCCGGGCGCTGGGGGATATCTCGCTTTCTACCACGCGGTTGTTTGGGGCTGAGACGGCGCGGACCTTGACAGTGCGGGTGCCGGTCTCCACCGCAGCGCTATGGTTGGCGCATCTGTTGCCGGATTTTGCCACACGCCATCCGGAGATTAACATTCGGCTGGTGTCGAACATCTGGACCGAGCCAGAACCGCGCGATGATGTCGACGCCGATGTGGAAATTCGCTTGGGCCATGGCAATTGGGAAGACGGCAGCGCCCTGCAGCTGTCGCAGGAATGCATTGTACCAGTCTGCGCCGCCGGCGCCGCCCGACCAGGTTCTGTGGCAGAGCTGCTGCAGGGGCCGCTGATCCATATTCTGGGCTACGAGGACCACTGGGCCCGCTATTTTGCGGCTCATAAGCTGCCCTATGCCAATGAACACGCGCGTTTTTCCGTGGATACGACGGTTTCTGCCCTGCAATTGGTGGCGGGGGGCGGGGGCCATGCAACAGTACTGGTCCGCTTTGCCAGGTTGTCTATCGCGCGGGGCATGGGGATTGCCATTGCCGGTCCTGAAATGCCGTTTCAGCAATCCCACTACCTGATCCGCCGACCGGCACGTGGGCCGCTTAGGCCCGAAGTGCAGCTGTTCGAGGATTGGCTAACAGAGATTTTTGCGCGTTCTGAGGATGAGACCGGATCATAATTTTCTGGTGTCTTTTTCTAGGCCACGCCACGCGGCCAGTGTTGAGTGGCCTTGCACTGCGTTACCGCTTGATGGGGTGATCCCTGGTGGCACAGGGAAAAGAGGATAAAAAAAAGGCCGCCCCGATGGGGCGACCTGAAACCTGTGGGCCAGTCGTGCAGTAGCCTGCGCTGCACTGCTTACAGCGAGGATTGGTAGATCTTTTCGATGTTGGATCCCAATGCCGCGTTGTATTCTTCGTCGGACATGGCGACATTCAGCCCTTCGGTCAGCGCGCGGCTGAAAGAGGCGATCATTTTGCTGTTCTTGGACAGTTTTTCGCAGGCGTCATCGGTGCTGTAGCCACCGGACAGGGCCACAAC
Organism: Phaeobacter sp. G2; assembly: GCA_025163595.1. Lineage (NCBI taxonomy): Bacteria > Pseudomonadati > Pseudomonadota > Alphaproteobacteria > Rhodobacterales > Roseobacteraceae > Phaeobacter > Phaeobacter sp. G2. The sequence goes on along the minus strand of CP104100.1, from coordinate 3,319,657 downwards.
GCGTACCACGGCAGGGTGATCCGCCAGCGAATCATACAGACCGGCCTCATTGGGGATGGTCAGCTTCAGCGAGACCTTGGTGCCCTCGGGCAGGGCGTCGAGCTGGTCTTTGATCTCTGCCTTGAGGAAGATTTCGGCCTCGCCTTTGGTGGGGGAGTTGATGTCGACCTCTGGTTCGATGATTGGCACCAGGCCTGCGGCTGCGATCTGCTTACCGACTTCGAACTGCTGCGCCACTACAGTCTTGATGCCCTGCGGGTTGGCCTCTTTGACAACCGAGCGCATCTTGGTGCCAAAAATGCCTTTTTCCACGGCGCGCGACAGCAGCGCGTCAAGGTCGGGCATTGGTTTCATCATCTGCACACCGTCGGCTTCATCTGCCAGGCCTTTGTCGACCTTGAGGAAAGGCACAACGCCGCATTTTTCCCACAGGTAGGTGGGCACAGGGGTGCCGTCGATGGCGTTATCCATGGTTTTTTCAAACAGGATCGCGCCCAGGATCTTGCCCGAGCTGAAATCGGGAGAGCAGATGATACGGGCGCGCATCTTCTGGATCTCGCCAAACATTTCTTCGTCGTTGGAATAGGCGTCTTCGGTGACGCCATAGAGGCCAAGCGCCTTTGGGGTTGAACCGCCGGATTGATCCAGTGCTGCAATAAAGCCGCCGCCATTGGCGATACGGTCAAACTGTTCCTGGTTAATCTCTTGCGCCATGATCCGGTCTCTCCGCGAAAAATCGTTTCTAATCTGGCCCTGTCTATAGCGTGCCTGTCACAAGAAACAAGTTGTGGCTGCATGCGCTTGCGCTAACGGTTGGGGTTTTATGCTCATCAGGGCAAAGCCGCGGCCAATCGCCTGACAGAATGCAAAAACGGGCCTCAATAGAGGGCCCGTTTTTAATGTCACACTGTCAGCACACTGTCTGCGCGCGGATCAGACTAGGCGCGAGGCTTCTTTTGCGGCGCGCACAAAGCCGTCAAACAGCGGATGTGGGGCAAAGGGTTTGGATTTCAGCTCGGGGTGGAACTGAACGCCAATGAACCAAGGGTGATCGCTCCATTCCACGATTTCCGGCAGGCGGCCATCAGGTGACATGCCAGAGAAATTCAAACCGCATGCTTCCAGCTGTTCTTTGTATTTGGTGTCGACCTCATAGCGGTGGCGATGGCGTTCCTCGATATGGGTGCTGCCATAGACGCTGGCCACATGGGAGCCCTCGGTCAGGGTGGCGTCATAGGCGCCCAGACGCATGGTGCCGCCCTTGTCGTCATCGGCCTTGCGCTGAACCTTGTGATTGCCCTGCACCCATTCTTTCAGGTGATAGACAACGGGTTCAAACCGCTTTTTGCCTGCCTCGTGGTCGAATTCTTCCGATCCGGCCTCGGCGATGCCGGCGACATTGCGGGCGGCCTCGATGACCGCCATCTGCATGCCAAGGCAAATGCCCAGATAGGGTACTTTGTGCTCGCGGGCGTATTGCGCGGCTTTGATCTTGCCCTCGGTGCCGCGTTCGCCAAAGCCGCCAGGCACCAGAATCGCATGAAAGCCCTGCAGGTGCGGGGTGGCGTCCTCGCGGTCAAATAGCTCGGCATCGACCCATTCGATCTTGACCTTCACCCGGTTGGACATGCCGCCATGGGTCAGCGCCTCGGCGATGGATTTATAGGCATCTTCCAGCTGGGTGTATTTGCCAACGATGGCAACCCGAACTTCGCCTTCAGGGTTGTAGATACGATCTGCCACATCTTCCCAACGGGCCAGGTTTGGTTTTGGCGCCGGGGAAATGCCAAAGGCATCCAGAACCGCCTGATCCATACCTTCGCGGTGATAGGCCAGGGGGGCCTCGTAGATGGATTTCAGATCCTGGGCTGCAATCACCGCATCCGGGCGTACGTTGCAGAACAGCGCCAGCTTTTCGCGCTCTTTCTTCGGGATCGGCCCCTCAGAGCGGCAGACCAGCAGATCCGGCGCCAGACCGATGGAGCGCAGCTCCTTGACCGAGTGCTGGGTTGGCTTGGTCTTCAGCTCGCCGCTGGCCTTGATATAGGGCAGCAGGGTGAGGTGCATGAACAGGCACTGGCCGCGCGGCTTATCCTGGCTGAACTGGCGAATGGCTTCAAAGAAAGGCAGGCCTTCGATGTCGCCAACGGTGCCGCCGATTTCGCAGAGCATAAAATCAACCTCATCTTCGCCAATCGAGATGAAGTCTTTGATTTCATTGGTCACATGCGGGATCACCTGAATGGTTTTGCCCAGGTAGTCGCCGCGACGCTCCTTCTCCAGCACATTGGTGTAGACGCGCCCGGACGAGATCGAGTCGGTCTTGCGCGCAGGTACGCCGGTAAAGCGTTCGTAATGGCCCAGATCCAGATCGGTCTCGGCACCGTCATCGGTAACAAAGACTTCGCCATGTTCGAAGGGGCTCATGGTGCCGGGGTCGACGTTAAGATAGGGGTCCAGTTTGCGCAGGCGGACGGAATAGCCACGCGCCTGCAAAAGAGCCCCAAGAGCGGCGGACGCCAAGCCCTTGCCAAGCGATGAAACCACACCACCAGTGATAAAGATGAAACGCGCCATGAGTGTTCGGCTGCCCCCGTGAGAAGTCAGAAAATAGCTGCCCGGCGGTTGTGAAAAACCGCTGCACCACGGGGCTACACATATAAAGGATTCGCGCGACATGCGCAAGAGAACCGCAAGATGCTGTTACGGTTCTCTCTCAGAATTCTAGGTCTTGTAGGTGTTAGTCGGCGCTGGGAACCAGCGGCGCATTGTCACCTTCGGCTGGCGGCAACAGATCGCTGCCCAGCGGCGCGATTGGTGCTTCCGGCGCATCACCTGTTTCAGTCGCGGCAGGCACGATGCCATCGGCAACCGAAGATCCAGCGGATTTCTGCGCGGCCAGTACGGTCAGGGTGATCGAGGTGCAGATAAAGCAGATCGCGAGGATCCAGGTCACTTTGCCCAGAGCGGTCGCTGCAGAGCGGCCAGACATGGCCCCGCCACCGCCGCCGCTGCCCATACCCAGGCCCCCGCCTTCGGAGCGCTGCAACAGCACCACGGCAATTAGGCCAAGAGCCAAGAGAAGATGGATGATGAGAACAACGTTTTCCATAGGTTCCTGCGGCTGTTGGCTAAACTATCGGGCGGTAAATAGGCAAGAATGCCGACAGGGGCAAGGGCTCAGTTTCGATTGTTGGTTCAGAGCGGGAGCGGAGGGGGAACAAGCCCGGTAAAACTGTGGGGAAACAGAAGAAAAGTGACTGGACGCGGGCGCGGGCGCTGGGGCAGGCTGCGCTCATGCCTCATGATCATTCTGACCACCCGCACGCCGTTCTGCCTTCTGACCCTGCTTTGCGGGTCAAAGCACTGGAAACGATTCTTACCCGCAAGGGGCTGATTGATCCGGCTGCGCTGGATGAAATCATCGATACCTATCAAAACAAGATCGGCCCACAAAACGGCGCCCGCGTTGTTGCCCGCGCCTGGAGCGACCCGGCGTTCAAGGCAGCACTGCTTGCAGATGCAGATCCGGTTCTGGCCGAGCTTGGCTATTATGGGCGCCAGGGCGAACATATGGTGGTCGTCGAGAACAGGCCTGAGCGGCATAATATGGTCGTCTGTACACTGTGCAGCTGTTACCCGTGGCCGCTGTTGGGCATCCCGCCGGGGTGGTATAAATCCGATGCCTATCGTGCCCGCGCCGTGCGTGAACCCCGTAAGGTGCTGGCTGATTTTGGCGTGACCCTGCCCAGCGAGACCGCGGTGCGGGTCTGGGATTCCACCGCAGAGGTCCGCTATCTGGTGCTGCCCATGCGCCCGGCTGGCAGCGAGGGGCTGGATGAAGACGCGCTTGCCGCGCTGGTGTCCCGCGATTCGATGATTGGCACCGCGCTGGCCACTGCGCCCAGAGGCGCCGGTGATCTAAAAGGCGGTGATTTAAACGGCGGCGATCTTACATGAGCCGCCTGCACGATATGGGCGGGCGATTCGGCGATGGCGCCGTGGTGCCGGACGCCCCGGATGCGCCGATCTTTGCAACAGACTGGCACGCCCGCGCTCTCGCCGTCACCCTGGCCTGCGGCGCCTTGGGAAAATGGAACATTGATGTCTCGCGCCATGCCCGGGAACGCCTGTCGCCCAAGGATTACACCCGATTCTCCTATTATGAGAAATGGATCTCGGCGCTGGCGGATCTGCTGGTTGAGACCGGGGTGCTGACCCGTGAAGATCTGCAAGGTCACAGCGGGGAGGGGTTGCATGCGCTGGCCTCAGCGGCGCTCAGGGCGGAGGCCGTGGCGGCGGTTCTGGCCAAGGGCGGCCCCGCCAATCGCCCCAGCGCTATCGCGCCGATTTTTGCGCCCGGTGAGCGGGTGAAAACCCGCCATCCCGGTGGCAGCGCCCTGGTGGATGGTGGTCACACCCGCCTGCCAGACTATGCAGCCGGCGCCTGTGGTCAGATTCTGCGCCAACACGGCACCCATGTATTGCCGGACAGCAATGCCCATGGGCTGGGTGAAGCACCAGAGCCGCTTTATGCGGTGGCCTTCCCTGCGTCAGAGCTTTGGGCGCATCCGGAACACCCCCATGATGAGGTGGTGCTGGATCTGTGGCAAAGCTATCTGCAACCGCTGGAGCCGGGGGCGCAGATATGAGCGATTGCATCAGCCACTCGGCGCCCGAGCCGGTCTTTCTAGAACCCTGGCATGCGCAGGTCTTTGCGCTCACGGTTTCATTGAATGAGGCGGGGCGGTTTAGCTGGGCGGAATGGGTTGCGCAGTTTTCTGCAACCCTGCGCCGCAATGGGCTGAGCCGGGAACTGGATGGTGGCGCCGACTATTTCAACGCTTGGCTGGAAACGCTGGAGGCGATTCTTGCAGAGGCTGGCAATGCCAGTCCGCAAGAGGTTGCTTTGGTGCGGCGCGACTGGGAAGAGGCCTATCTGAGCACGCCGCACGGCGAACCTGTGCATCTGCCGCGTTGATCCTGGCCCTTGCATCATGGGTCTTGCTCGAATGTAACGGGTCTGCGTCGATTTAACGGTTTCCTCGCGGACGCGGCATCGCTATACGGGGCTCTGGTTTCCACCAGCATACATTCTAACCAGCATACAAAGGACCTGAGATGGCCAATGTCGTGGTAGTCGGCGCCCAATGGGGCGATGAAGGAAAAGGCAAGATCGTTGACTGGCTCAGCGAACGCGCCGATGTGATTGCGCGTTTTCAGGGCGGTCACAATGCCGGCCATACGCTGGTCATTGACAGCAAAGTTTACAAGCTGCACGCGCTGCCCTCGGGGGTTGTCCGTGGTGGCAAGCTGAGCGTGATCGGCAATGGTGTGGTTCTGGACCCATGGCACCTGCTGAAAGAGATCGAAACCGTGCAGGCGCAGGGCGTGGATATCAGCCCCGAAACCCTGATGATCGCCGAGAACACGCCGTTGATTCTGCCGATCCATGGTGAGCTGGACCGCGCCCGCGAAGAGGCCGCTTCCAAGGGTACCAAAATCGGCACCACCGGGCGTGGTATCGGCCCCGCCTATGAAGACAAGGTTGGCCGCCGTGCCATCCGGGTTGCCGATCTGGCCGATGAGGCCACACTTGAGGCCCGCGTTGACCGCGCCCTGCAGCACCATGATCCGCTGCGCAAAGGTCTGGGTTTTGAGCCGGTTGACCGCGATGCGCTGATTGCCCAGCTGCGCGCGGTTGCGCCCGCGATCCTTAAATTTGCCGCCCCAGTGTGGAAAGTGCTGAATGAAAAGCGCAAAGCAGGCAAACGGATCCTGTTTGAAGGCGCCCAGGGCGCGTTGCTGGACATTGATTTTGGCACCTATCCCTTTGTCACCTCGTCAAATGTGATTGCAGGTCAGGCCGCCACCGGTGTCGGCATCGGTCCGGGCTCGATTGATTATGTGCTGGGGATCGTCAAAGCCTATACCACCCGCGTGGGCGAAGGCCCGTTCCCGACCGAGCTGCTGAATGCCGATGGCAAACCTGACACCGATGGGGACCGTCTGGGAACCCGCGGCCATGAATTTGGCACCACCACGGGCCGTCAGCGTCGCTGTGGCTGGTTTGATGCCTGTCTGGTGCGCCAGACCTGTGCCACCTCGGGCATCACTGGCATCTCGCTGACCAAACTGGACGTGCTGGATGGGTTTGAAACCCTGAAGATCTGTGTCGCCTATGATCTGGACGGCACCCGTCTGGACTATCTGCCCACCGCTGCTGATCAGCAGGCGCGCTGCACCCCGATCTACGAGGAAATGCCCGGCTGGTCTGAATCCACTGAGGGCGCGCGCAGCTGGAACGATCTGCCTGCCAATGCCATCAAATATGTAAAACGTGTGGAAGAGCTGATTGAATGCCCGGTGGCATTGCTCTCTACCAGCCCGGAGCGGGACGACACCATTCTGGTGACCGACCCCTTTGCTGACTGATGTCGGATAAGCCGGGGCTCAGCTACAAGGCGCGTCGTCGCTGGGCGTTGATCATCCTGCTGGTTGGCATGCCGCTTTATATCATCGCTGCGGTCAACGTGGTGAGCCTGTTTGAACGGCCACCAATCCTGTTGGAGCTGTTGATCTACGCGGTGTTGGGGGTGCTTTGGGTGCTGCCTTTCAAGTTCGTCTTTCGCGGCGTTGGTAAGGAAGACCCAGAGGCCGAAGATCAGTAGCGCAGGCATTTAGCTAAAAGAAGGCCCGACCGGAAATCACTCCGGTCGGGCCTTTTCTATGTCTGGCAGCTGTCTCGGCTTGCCCCTACAAGCGGATCATACCTGCCTGCGGTTAGCCTGCGGCGCGTTTGCGGGGGCGAAAGCCAATATCGTCAGTGGCGGTGAACTGACCATTGTCGGAGCGCTCGATCTTGCCCTCCCGCAGTAATTGGCCAATGGAACGCAGACCGTTCTCGCGATTGAAGTCGCCATGTCCGACGCTGCGCACCTTGTTCATCAGCTGGGGGCGCGAGAATTTATCGCGTCCTTCGACAAAGCTGAGGTAGGAGGCGGCCGCTTCCAGCATCTCGTGTAGCTCGGTGGCGCCGAGATCCTGAACATAGTCGGTAAAGCTGCCAAAGGCTTCGGCCTGCGCCGAGGGCGTATCGTCAGCAGCCATGGAAATGCGCCGTGGCCGCACCGGTTTGGCCGAGGTTTTTACCTCCGGTTCAATGCGCTGTTCGGCCACCAGTTTTAGCGGCGCGGGGCGGCTGCCTGTGCGGCTACCCGTGCTGCGCGACCGTGTGGCCTCTCCCGCTTCCGGGCGACGCGGGCGAACCACACTGGCGAGATCCTCACGATAGGGTTCGGCCTCATCCGTTTTGGCGCCGGTCGGGCTGGCCGAGCGATCTGCCTCGGCGGCGGCGACAGCGGCGCGCAGATGGCTGTAGGTTTCCCGCGAGGTTGCATTGTCGGGGTCGCCGAGCTTGCTTTCTGCGGCCTCCATCAGGCGGGTGACATCGCTATCTGCGGGCTGAGTGGTCTGCGGGTTGGCTCTGCTGGTTACTTCGCGGGCAGATGCAGAATCAGCGGCCTGTTCGGGCGCGCTTTTTGGCGAAGGGGCATCTGTTTCTGCCTGTACCTCAGAGATCTGCGCGCTGTCCTGATTACTGGCAAGCAGCTCAGCTTCAACCTCTGCCAGTTCGCGCATCAGATCCGCCTCTTCATCGGCGTCCAGTGAGCTTTCTGCAGAGGGCGTGCTGTCTGGCGTTTCGTCTGTTGGTGTTTCGACAACCTCTTCCAGGTTGCCGGAGCTCATGGCTTGTTCCAGATCGGCGCGCTTTACCTTGACGATGCGGGCGCGCAGCGGTTTTGCGGTCTGGGGTGCGATCTCGGGCGCAGTCGGGGCCGCGGTTGGTGCAGGCTCTGCTGCAGCGTCTTCAGCAGGGCTTGGCGCGGCAGTTGTGTCTATGGCCGAAGTGTCGCTCGCAGTGTTGAGCGCCAAATCTTCGGAGGCTGTGAGGCGGCCCAGGCGCATGCCGCGTTTGGGGCGGGCAGGGGGCTCTTGTGCCGCCCGAGAGTCTGCCTGAGTGTCTACCTGAGAGTCGGCCTGGGTGTCTGCCTGAGTGACGGGCTGGGCATCTGGCTGGGCAGCAGCGGTGGGGTCCGCCACTGGATCAGGGGCGGCCTCCTGCAAGACGGAATTGATCAGTGCCTCGCTGGAGGGGGCCGGTGTTTGCGGCTCCGATGTGGCCTCTGCTTCCTGTGCCGCAGACGCCGCGTCGGCGCGCTTGCCGGTCAGATCAATACGATCCAGAACCCGCGAAATTTCATCGCTTTCGGCGTCGATATCTTCCAGGTCTTCGTCTTCAACCTGCGCCATTTCCGCCCGGGCTGTTTCGATAAAGGTCTCGGCGTGCTCGTCCTCAGAGAATTCCTCTTCCGGGGCTTTGGCCACCACGGAGCGAATGCGCAGGAGCTTGGCCGCGATGCTGTCAGCGGCTGGAACGGTGTCACTGCGCGGCGCGGAGGTCACGGGCTCTGCGGCCAGATCTTCGTCAAAGAAATGGACCTTTTCCGCCACCTCTTCTGCGGTGTTGTCATCCATGGTCGCAGCTTCGGAGGCTGGCGAATCGGAAACGGCGGCGGAAATGGCCGCAATGGTGGCCAGATCAACTGAGGCAGCCGGGCTTTCCACGATGCTGCCTGTTTGGGACTGTTCTGCGGGGGCTGCTTGAGCAGGGGCATCTGCCAAGATAACAGCATTGGCTTCGGCAGCGGTATTAGCTTCGCTGGGGGCCTCGGACTGGGTGTCGTCTTCTTCAAACAGGTCAACTTCGCTGGGGGCGACATCAATGGTGTCCTGCGCCAGACGTGCCGGACGATCTGGCTCTGCCGCAGGTGCTTGCTCAGGCTCTGCTGCGGGCTCGGCGGTTTGGGGGGCTATCGTGGGCTGCGATGGGGCCGCTTCTGGGGTTGTCGTGCGCAGGTGGATGCCATCGCTGCTGGTGCGGGCTTCAACCTGACGCGCCACTTCGCGCTGAGCGATGCGGGCCAGCATCTCTGCGTCTGGCTGCGGTGGCTCGGCACCAAAGTAGCGGTCATCGGATGCCAGATCACGGAAATACTCGGCAATGGCCTTCATCGTGCCAAAGGAATCCTCGAACCCTTCCAAGGTGCAGGAGAAGGTTCCATAGGAAACCGTCAGAACTTTGTTGTTGTGTACCATCGGTTTGCTCGTCCTCGCCAAAGTAATTGTCATTTACAATATGGGCTAGCTCGTCAAATTCTGCTCGAATCCGTGCAATTGATCGTATCATTTTGTGTTTAGATTGTGGCTGGTTTCTATATCTGCGATTAATCTCGGCATGAACGAGCTTATTGTAGACGAAATGGGACCAGTGACTCTGGTTGGTGGCGGTGATCTGGGGGAAGGCGACCTGAATTGGGCGCTTTCATTAACCAATTTTTTAGTCGCTGCGGACGGGGGCGCCGATCACGCGCTGGCTTTGAATCACCTGCCAAGTGCTGTGATCGGAGATTTTGATTCAATTTCACCGCAGGTTTTGGCACAGATTCCGCCAGATCGGCTGTGTCGGGTGACCGAGCAGGACAGCACGGACTTTGAAAAAGCCCTGCGGGCAATCCGCGCGCCTTTGGTTCTGGCAGTTGGGTTTCTGGGTGGCAGGGTCGATCATCAACTTGCGGTTCTCAATGCTCTGGTACGGGACATTGGCCCGCCCTGCATCCTGTTGGGGGCGCAGGAGGTGATTTTCCACCTGCCTGCCCGGATCGCGCTGCCGCTGCAGGCGGGGGAGACCGTATCCCTGTTTCCCTTGCGCGAAGTGCGCGCAGAGTCTGTCGGGTTGGAGTGGCCGCTTGAGGGGTTGGTGATGCGCCCGGGTGGGCAGATCGGCACCTCAAACCGGGCACTAGGCCCGGTGACGCTCACAGTTGATGGGCCGGGGCTGTTGGGGTTGGTGCCACGTCATCATTTGCCCGCGCTTATACAGGCGCTTATGTAACGGGCACTTATGTAACGGGCGCTTAGGTAACTGGCGGCGGCGATTTGGCCAGGGCGGCGCCTTTTGCGACGCTGTGCTCGCGTAGGATCGCATACAGCCCTGCCGCCACAGTGAGGCCAATGCCAAGACTGGCCAGGGTGTTGGGCAGCTCGTTAAAGACCAGCCAGCCCACAATGGTGGCAATGGGAATTTCCAGATACTGCATCGAGGCCAGCGTCGAAGCGGGCGCATAGCGCAGGCTCCAGGTCATCAACAGATGGGCCAGGGTGCCCAGCCCACCGGCCATGGCCAGCAGGGTCCAACTGTCCTGTAAGGGCAGAGAGGGACTAAGAACGGCAATCTCCCAGCTATGGCCCAGCCAGAACAGCGGCAGCATTAGCACCGAAGCGATGATACCGGACATCGCCTGCAGTGGAATCGGAGAGGTCTCTTTGGCTATCTTGCGGGTGACCAGCATGAACAGGGCAAAGATCACCGCGACGGCCAGGGGCCAGAGCGCATTGAGCCCCACCACGGCAAAGCTGGGCTGGATCACCAAAAGCGTGCCAATGAAGCCAACAACGCAGGCGGCAAGACGGCGAAAGCCCACCTCTTCGCCCAACACGTATTTACCCAGCAGCAACATGATAAAGGGCATCACAAAAGCAATTGCCACCGCATCCGCCAGCGGCAGATAGCGCAGGGCGTTGAACATGGCGGTAATCCCAGCCATCTGCAGCACGGTGCGCAGCAGCACGGGCGGCAGCAGGTGGCGCGAAATTCGCAGGCTTTGCCCCAGCAGCAGCGAGACAGGCAGCAGAATCAGCGCCTGAGAAGCAAAGCGCACAAAAACGATCTGCCCAACGGGCACGCTTTCTGCCAGCAGTTTGGCAATGGCGTCCCCCAGCGGGATCAGAATGCAGAACCCCAGCATCAATGAGATGCCGAGCAGAGGACGATCTAGGGCGTTGTTTTGTGTCATGGCGCCACGCTAGGGGCGGCGCCAGAAAGGTGCAAGTTCTGGTTGCCTGAGAACGGAAAATTAAACCGTGGTCAGCAGTTGGGTACGTTGACAGCCAGCCCGCCCAGCGAGGTTTCTTTGTATTTCTCGTGCATATCGGCCCCGGTCTGGCGCATGGTCTCGATACAGGCATCCAGTGGCACAAAATGCTGCCCGTCACCACGCAGCGCCAGCGAGGCGGCCGAGACCGCTTTGATTGCCGCCAGCCCGTTGCGCTCGATGCAGGGCACCTGCACCAGGCCTTTGACCGGATCGCAGGTCATGCCAAGGTGGTGCTCCAGCGCGATTTCGGCGGCATTCTCCACCTGTTCGGGGGTGCCGCCCATCACCGCACACAGCCCAGCAGCCGACATTGCCGCAGCCGAGCCAACCTCGGCCTGGCAGCCAGCTTCGGCACCAGAGATAGAGGCGTTGAATTTGACCAAGCCGGCAATGGCGGCGGCGGTCAGCAGGAAATCTTCGATGTGAGAGTCTGACGCACCGGGCACATGGTCCAGGTAGTAGCGGATCACCGCAGGCAGGGTGCCGGCCGCGCCATTGGTGGGGGCCGTGACAACTTGACCTCCGGCGGCGTTTTCCTCATTCACCGCCATGGCATAGACGCTCATCCAGTCGTTGATGGTATGGGGCGCGCTCTGGTTCATGCCACGTTCCGCCATCAGGCTGTCATGGATGCCCTTGGCGCGGCGGCGCACAAACAGACCGCCGGGCAGGATGCCGTCGCGCTCCAGCCCGCGATTGATGCAGTCGTTCATCACCTGCCAGATGCGTGCGGTTCCCTTGGACAGGCTTTCAGGGCACCCACGGGCCACTTCATTGGCCCGCTTCATCTGGGCAATGCTTTTGCCGCTGGATTTGGCCATGGCCAGCATTTCATTGGCGGATTTGAACGGGAAAGGAACGGGAGCGCCCTCATCAGTGTCCTTGCCCTGGGCCAGTTCTTCTTCGGTGACGACAAAGCCACCGCCGATAGAGTAAAACACCTGCCGCAAAATCACATCGCCCTGGGCGTCCGTGGCCATCAGGATCATGCCATTGGCGTGGCCTTCCAGCGCGTGGTCATAGTCAAAGACCATATCGGCTTTGGGGTTGAAATGCAGTGGTGGCAGGCCTTCGGGCTGCAGCGAATGGGTCTTGGCCAGCTCTGCCAAAAAGGTCTCGGCCTTTTCGTCATCATAGGTGTCGGGCACAAAGCCCCCAAGGCCCAGAATGGTGGCGCGGTCGGTGGCATGGCCGACACCGGTAAAGGCCAGCGACCCATGCAGCGAGGCACGCAGCCCGTGGAATTCAAAGGGCGAGGCGCGCATCATGTCGAGAAACCGCGCTGCCGCGACCATCGGGCCCATGGTGTGCGAAGAAGAGGGGCCAATGCCCACTTTGAACATGTCAAAAACGGAGAGGAACATCAGGTAGCAGATCCTTCTGGGGGATTGGCGAGAATTGGCTGACTAAAGGGCGTGGCGCCAAGCCCTTCGGCCTGTTGCGCGGTCTGGGTGGCAGGGCGGCGTTCCAGCTGTTGCAACAGCTGGCGCAGATGCGGGTAGTCTGTCAACCGATACCAGCTGCGATCGCTTTGGGCTGGGTAAAGCGCCATCCAGCGCATCATGCAGCCGAGATAATAATCCAGCACCGAGGGCACCTTATGGCCAAACCAATTGGGTTTGGTGGCGGCCAAATCGTCGAGATGGCGAAGATGCACCGCAAGGCGCTGCTGGATACTGCGGGTCAGAACCGTCTGATCCTGTGGCGCGGCGCCAATGTATTTCTCTGGATAGAACGAAATCCTGAGATCCGCATGCAGGGTGTTGGAGGCAAAGAACAGCCATTTGAGAAAATCGCCGCGCTCTGGGCTGTTGGGGGCGGGGGCAAGCTGGCCGTGGCGATCCGCCAGCCACAGCAGGATTGCGGCGGTTTCAAAAATCGCCCCATCGGGGGTTTCCAGAACAGGGATCAGCCCATGGGGATTGATCGCCCGGTATGCGGCGCTTTCCTGCGCACCGGCCCGGCGATCCACCAGACAGGTCTCGTAGGGCAAGCCAAGCTCCTCAAGCACCAGCCGGATCACCAGCGAGGCGTTGTCAGGGGCGTAATGGAGGCGGTACTGATCTGTCATGGGAGCTTTCTAAATCTCGCTGAAATGCAAATAGCGCCCGATTCCGGCGTTTCCAATAGGAAACACGCCTTTCAGCGACATGTTTACCGGCGCGGAGGGGCTGCGGGCGGAAAAGGCGCCCAATTGCCGCTCGCCTAAGGGCGGGGCTTTGCCTATAAGGCTGGCAAACAGCTAATCACGGAGCCCAGCCAATGACCGGAGAATTGTCCCCTATCGACAAGGCAAAATTCGTCGCGGCCAAACGCGCGGCGGGCTTGGTTGAGGATGGTATGCGGGTTGGGTTGGGCACGGGCTCTACCGCGGCCTGGCTGGTGCGCTGCCTTGGGGAAATGGTGCGCGAAGAGGGGTTGAAGTTCACCGCTGTGCCCACCTCGACCCGCACCGCAGAGCTGGCCCGCGAGGTTGGCATCCCTGTGACTTCGCTGGATGAGGCCAAATGGCTGGATCTGACCATTGACGGCGCTGATGAGTTCGACCGCGATCTCAACCTGATCAAGGGCGGCGGTGGCGCCTTGTTGCAGGAAAAGATCGTCGCCACCGCCTCTGATCAAATGGTGGTGATCGCTGATGCAGGCAAAGAGGTCGAAAACCTCGGGGCCTTTCCCCTGCCGGTAGAGGTCATTCCCTTTGGTTGGCAGACGAGCCAGGCTTTGATCGAGGAAACCCTTGTTTCCATGGATGTTTTGGGGCGGTCTGCCAGCCTGCGGATGAATGGGGATCGGGCCTTTATGACCGATGAGGGCAACCATATCCTGGACCTTCATCTGCACCGGATTGGCAACGCACGGCAGCTGGCGCTGGTGATCAACCAGATCCCGGGCGTGGTTGAAAACGGCTTGTTCATTGATATCTGTGACACCGTCATCATCGGCTATGGGGATGGCAATGTGGAAGTGCGAGATATCAACGAAGGCACGGTAGAGCGGGAAAAACTGGATTTTGTCGAAACCGACAATCTGTTTTCCGACCTCTCCGATTAAAAGGCAGAACTAAGATGAGCTTTGACTACGATCTTTTTGTTATTGGCGGTGGCTCTGGCGGGGTGCGCGCCGCGCGTGTGGCCGCACAGGAAGGCGCCAAGGTCGCCCTGGCCGAAGAAGACCGCTATGGCGGCACCTGTGTCATTCGCGGCTGTGTGCCCAAAAAGCTGATGGTTTTTGCCTCTGAGTATTCTGCCATGGTGGGGGATGCGCAGGCCTATGGCTGGGATATCAAGGGCGGCGCCTTTGATTGGGACAGCTTCAAGGCCAAGCTGCACGCCGAACTGGACCGGCTGGAAGGCATCTACCGTGGCATCCTGAAAAACAACTCAGTCACCAATTACGACAGCCGCGCCACCCTGGTTGACGCCCATACGGTGGCGCTGGCGGATGGCACGCAAAAGACCGCAAAACATATCCTGATCGCCACAGGTGGCTGGCCTACGGTGCCGGAATTCCCCGGCTCGGATCTGGCGATCACCTCGAACGAGATGTTCCATCTGGAAAAACTTCCAGAGGCGATCCTGATCGTGGGCGGTGGCTATATCGCATCCGAGTTTGCCGGCATTATGAATGGGCTTGGGGTAAAGACCACGCAATTCTATCGCGGCACCCAGATCCTGCGCGGCTTTGACGAAGAGGCCCGCAACGTGGTCGCCGCAGGCATGATCGAAAGCGGCATTGATTTGCAGCTGGAAACCAATGTGGTGTCCATGGTCAAGGATGGCGACAAGATCCGGGTCACCGATACCAAGGGCAATGAGACCCTGTTTGATCAGGTGATGTATGCCACTGGACGTCACCCCAATGCCGACAATCTGGGGCTTGAAGCGCTGGGCATTGCACGGGGCAAAAAGGGTGAAATCCTGGTCGATGAATACAGCCAGACGGGTGTGCCGTCGGTCTATGCCATTGGCGATGTCACCGACCGCGCCAATTTGACACCAGTTGCGATCCGCGAAGGTATGGCCTTTGTCGAGACAGTGTTCAAAGGCAACCCCACCAGCCCCGATCACGAGCTGATCCCGACGGCGATCTTTACCCAGCCGGAAATGGGCACTGTGGGTCTGTCTGAGGAAGAGGCGGCGGCGCAGGAACCAATCGAGGTCTATTCCGCCAGCTTTAAGCCGATGCAGCAAAGCTTTGCCGGGCGGGCGCAGAAAGTGCTGATGAAATTGATCGTCAGCAAGGCAAACCGCAAGGTTCTGGGCTGTCACATCGTGGCGCCGGGGGCTGGCGAGATGATCCAATTGGCCGGTATTGCGATAAAAATGGGGGCAACCAAGGAAGATTTCGATCGGACGGTTGCGGTTCACCCCACCATGTCGGAAGAATTGGTCACAATGAAACAACCAAGCCGGACAACTTGAATTCTCAAAGTTTGACCACAGGTTTGAAGAACATGCCGCGACATGCGGCAGAAAAGGGATAGGAGACATATGGCGGGCAATAGCGGTGGCCCCTGGGGGGGCGGAGGCTCTTCTGGCGGCGGTGGCAACCAGGGTGGCAATAATGGCGGTGGCAACAACGGCGGTGGCGGCGGTGGCCGACGTCCCGAAGACCCCCAGATCCCTGAAATCGATGAGCTGGTCAAAAAAGGCCAGGAGCAACTGCGCGTCCTGATGGGCGGTCGTGGTGGCAATGGACAGGGCGGCGGCACTGGTGGCGGCCAGGGCGGCGGCGGCTCGCCGCTGTTCACCAAAGGCACCGTGGCAATTGCTGCGGTTGTTGGTGCTGTGCTTTGGGGTATGAACAGCTTTTATTCGGTCAAAACCGAAGAGCAATCTGTTGAGCTATTCTTGGGTGAGTATTGGAAAACCGGCTTGCCGGGTCTGAACTTTGCCCCCTGGCCGTTTGTCACCTACGAGGTGATCCCGGTACGGGTTGAGCAAACCGAAAACATCGGGGCAGGCTCGCGCGGCAGCGACGCTGGGTTGATGCTGACCGGCGATGAAAACATCATCGATGTGGATTTCCAGGTGGTCTGGAATATCAACGACCCGGCCCTGTATCTGTTCAACCTGCGCGACCCACAGGCGACCATTCAGGCGGTGTCTGAATCGGCGATGCGGGAAATCATAGCGCAATCCGAACTGGCCCCAATCCTGAACCGGGATCGTGGTGCTATTACCGCCCGTCTGGAACAGCTGGTCCAGTCGACACTCGACAGCTATGACAGCGGTGTGAATGTCGTCCGGGTGAACTTTGACGGTGCCGATCCGCCAGAGCCTGTAAAAGACGCTTTCCGCGACGTGCAGTCGGCCGGTCAGGAACGTGACCGGTTGGAAAAACAAGCGGATGCCTACGCCAACCGTAAACTGGCGGCAGCCCGTGGTCAGTCGGCCCAGACGCTGGAAGAAGCCGAAGGCTATCGCGCCCAGGTGGTCAACGAGGCCCAGGGTGAAGCCAGCCGTTTCATCGCAGTTCTGACCGAGTACCAAAAGGCGCCAGAAGTCACGCGTAAGCGGCTCTATCTGGAAACCATGGAAACGGTTCTGGGCAATGTGGACAAGGTCATTCTCGACCAATCCACTGGCGAAGGTGGCCAGGGTGTTGTGCCCTATCTGCCGCTCAATGAAGTGCGCCGTTCGGGAGGGAGCAACTGATGAATAAGACAACTTTCCTTCTGCCAGTTCTGGTGCTTGTCGTTGTTGGTATGATGTCTTCGATCTTTATCGTGACAGAAACTGAAAAGGCGCTTGTTCTGCGCTTTGGTCGTGTGGTTGCCGTCAAGGAAGACCCAGGTCTTGCCTTTAAGGTGCCAGTCATCGACGAGGTGGTGAGCTATGACGACCGTATCCTCAGCCTTGAGGTCGGTCCGCTGGAAATCACCCCGCTGGATGATCGTCGTCTGGTGGTGGATGCCTTTGCACGCTACCGGATTGTCGACGTCAAACAGTTCCGCCAAGCGGTAGGCGCCAGCGGTATTAACGGTGGTGAAACCCGTCTGGACAAGATCATGCGGGCCGCAACCCGTGAGGTTCTGGGTTCTGTCAGCTCCAATGATATCCTGTCGTCAGATCGGGCGGCTTTGATGCTGCGGATCCGCAACGGGGCGATCAACCAGGCTGAGGGCTTTGGCCTTGAGGTTGTTGACGTGCGTCTGAAGCGCACCGACTTGCCGCAGGCCAACCTGGAAGCCACCTTTGCCCGGATGCGTGCAGAACGTGAACGCGAAGCCGCGGATGAGATCGCCCGTGGTGACGAGGCGGCGCAGCGGGTGCGTGCATTGGCAGACCGGACTGAGGTAGAGCTGGTCTCTGACGCAGAACGTGAAGCCGAGGTGATCCGCGGTGAAGCCGATGCGGAACGTAACGCCATCTTTGCCGAGGCCTATGGTCGCGACCCGGAATTCTTTGAATTCTACCGCAGCCTGAACGCCTATGAGGGCGCTTTGAAGGGCAGCAACTCATCGCTGGTGCTGTCACCGGACTCTGAGTTTTTCAACTATCTGAAGTCTTCGCGCGGTGCGGCTGCAGCGCAGTAAATCACTGCCTGTGTAAGGCTTTGACAAGACATCAAGAGGGGCTGACCTAGCGGTTGGCCCCTTTTCATTTGTCCGCAGGCCTGGCCTTGCGACCCATAGGGCGCTGATTGTGTGAGCCTTTGCTCTATGCGCGGCTCTCCGCCGGGGTCGTATTTCCGCGCTGTTATCGGCGGTAAAAATTCTAATATTGTAATCAGCAGCCTGACAATTTGGAGCGCGAAGACATGAGCAATTTTTTTCACGACAAATTGATTGGCGCTTGCAGGTGTTGTGAAACCAAATTCTCCCCCTACATTGAGATAACGCCACTGTAGGATTCAGCTTGTATTTGGATCGGGTCTGTATCCTACAGGTCTTGATGGTCAGATTTGGGGATGAGGGCAGTACAAGAAAATGGCGAAAACAGGAATGGCGATGACAAGGAGTAGTTCCGTGCAGCCTCAGGCAATAGCAGTTTCAAGAGAACAAAACGGACAGGCCACTATGTGGCGCGTGCTTTGGCTGGGGATGCTCAGCCTGGTGTTGGTCATGGCGCAGATGCTTTCTGCGCAGGCCCGCCCGGAAAGCCTGGCCCCCCTGGCGGATGAGGTCAGCCCGGCGGTGGTGAATATCACCACCACCACAGTAATCGAAGGTCGTACAGGTCCCCAGGGCATTGTGCCCGAAGGCTCTCCCTTTGAGGATTTTTTCCGCGAATTCCAGGACCGCAACGGTGGCAACAATGGCGGTAACGGCAATCGCCCGCAGCGCTCCTCTGCGCTTGGGTCGGGCTTTGTCATCTCGGAAGATGGCTATATCGTTACCAACAACCACGTGATTGCGGATGCCGATGAGATCGAGATCGAATTCTTCCCCGGCGATGGCCAGCCCAAGGAGCTGTTGCCCGCCAAGGTGATTGGCACCGATCCCAATACCGATATTGCCCTGCTTAAAGTCGAAGCTCCAGCGCCGCTGAAGTTTGTGAGCTTTGGCGACAGCGATACCGCCCGCGTTGGCGATTGGGTTGTGGCCATGGGCAACCCGCTGGGCCAGGGATTTTCGCTCTCTGCCGGGATCGTCTCTGCCCGCAACCGCGAGCTTTCGGGATCTTATGACGACTACATCCAGACCGATGCGGCGATCAACCGAGGCAACTCTGGTGGTCCCTTGTTCAACATGGCAGGCGAAGTGGTTGGGGTGAATACCGCAATCCTGTCTCCCAATGGCGGCTCCATTGGCATTGGCTTTTCAATGGCGTCCAATGTGGTGAGCAAGGTTGTGGTGCAGCTGAAAGAATTCGGGGAGACCCGTCGCGGCTGGCTGGGTGTGCGCATTCAGGATGTGACTGACGATGTGGCCGAAGCCATGGGCCTGGACAAAGCCAAGGGCGCACTGGTGACGGATGTGCCCGATGGCCCCTCCAAAGAGGCAGGCCTGCAGGCGGGGGATGTGATCCTCAGCTTTGACGGGGCAGTGGTCGAAAACACTCGCAGCCTGGTGCGTACCGTTGGCAATACCGAAGTTGGCAAGACGGTTCGGGTGGTTGTCTATCGTGAAGGCAAAACCGAGACCCTGAAAGTGACTCTTGGCCGTCGCGAAGATGCCGAACGCCAGGCGAACAGCACCACCGGTGACAACAGTGAGCCACCAAAAGTCACCGAGAAAGAGCTTCTTGGTCTGTCTGTTGGGCTCTTGACCGACCAGATTCGCGGCGAATTGAACCTGCCTGCTGGCACCGATGGGCTTGTCATTCTGTCCGTCAACGAAGTGTCCGAAGCCTGGGAAAAGGGCCTGCGCGCGGGGGATGTCATCACCGAAGCAGGTCAGCAGAAGGTGGCGACCATCAGCGAATTGGAAACCCGCATCTCCGAGGCCAAAGAGGCTGGGCGCAAGTCGCTCCTGCTTTTGGTGCGCCGCAATGGCGACCCGCGGTTTGTCGCTTTGAACTTGCTGAAGTAGCACTCCCCATTAGTGCATGAATAAACAAAAGGCCGGGGGATCCCCGGCCTTTTTTGCGTGCGGGCTGTGGCGGCGAACAGAGCGTGGCGGCAAAAAGGGAAAGAGCCATATGCTGGCGGGCATATGGCTCTTTTATGGAACAGGCAACCATCGGGATGGAATGATAATGCTGCCATGTGGCGACCATCGCAGCACCTGTGGCGTGGGTCTGTGAACCAGTTCACAGGAGCGCAAAAGAACCGAATTTTTGAGAAGTTGGACCTTTTTTTCCCCTTGTCGGCCAGCCAGTTTGCGAATTCTGCCTCTGTGGGGCGGGAAAAAATGACGAGAGTTAACATATTCTTGGCCTCTTTGCGTGCACACTCCGTGCAGATGTTACTCACTCTCACAACCAAAATGGCCACCTGATGATGATAAAACGAACCATTGTAAGTGCTGTCTTTGCGTTTGCGGCCGGCATAGTGTCCGCCGCAGATTTCCCCAAGGGCGATTCCGCATCGGCAAGGGTATTTATGGAACTGCACAGCATTCAGCGTCTTTCGGGGGTGTTGACTCCCCTGCTGACGGTGCCAGGTGGTGCTTTTCGCATTGTTGAGGGGGATTTGCTGGCACTCGGCAATCTGCGCATTCGTCTGGTTGGCATTGAAGCGCCAGAAGTTGCCCAGCTGTGCAATTCTGCGCAGGGCGATTCCTGGGAATGCGCGGCAGAGGCTGAGGACCGTATCCGGGACGTGCTGCGCACTGCCGAGCGCATTGAGTGCTTTAGCAATGATCGCGACAGCTACGGTCACTACCTGGCCTCCTGCAAGGCAGACGGGCTGGATGTGGGGGGGCTATTGGTGGCCGAAGGTTTGGTCTGGCCTGACCAAGAGCAGGGGTATTACCAACCTGAAGCTGCCCAGGCGCAGGCCGCCAGCCGCGGGATTTGGCAGGCAGAGACGCCTTCGCCTTCTGACTGGCGCAGGCAACAGGACTAGGAAGGTAACAGGACCAGACTGTGCGTCTGGATATTCTGTGCGACTGGACAGCTGCAGGGGGATAGCCCACTGGGGCTGTCTGCATAACCTCTTGTGGTGTTAGATCGATTCTGGTTCGGCCAGCAGCCCTAGGGCGCTGCGGTCCAGAATTTGCAAGCCGCCACGGCTGATTTCAATCAACTGGCTGCGTTTCCAATTCGACAGGGTCTTTGACACGGCTTCGCGGGTCGCACCAACATATTCTGCCAGTTCGGTCTGCGACAGGGCCAGTCGGCCATTGCCAGTGTCCGGTACCAGATAGAGCAGCTTCCGTGCCAGGCGTACCGGCATCGGCAGGAACACCTGCTCGTTCAGCTGCATATTCATCCATCTCATGCGTTGTCCAGCCAGCCGCAGCAGGTCCCCGGCCAGTTCCGGATGTTGCTGGATCTGGTTCAGAATATCTCGGTTGCGCAGGCGCAGCAAACGGCTTGGCTCTGCCGCGGTCACCGTGGCGGTGCGCGGACCGGGGTCGAACAAAACGATCTCGCCAAAGACGGCACCGGGGCGCATCAGATCAAGCGAGAGTTTCCGACCCGAGGCCGAGAGGATGGAGAACTCAAGAGAGCCCTGGGTGATGGCGTAAAAGGCGTCCCCGGTATCGCCCTGTTCAAACAGAACCTCCCCGTTAGAGAGACGCAGTTCGCTGGCCTGGCTTTCCAGCATTTCCCGCAGCGGGGCCGATGCGGCAGACAAAAATCCAGTCTTTGGCAGGCGGTCGTTTCGCATGATCTCTCTGGTCTCCGTCGTTTTGTGCCAGGTGAGCGCGCGGCGCAGGGGTCGCCCAGCGGCTCGATACAGCCCTTTTTTGGCGGTTCTAGCAGAGCAGAGCAGTTTGGGGAACTCTGGGCTGAACTTTGCTTCTGCTGCATTGCGCGTAGCGCTCACCGTTTCGCCGTTCTGAAAGGTCAGGGGGCAGCGCTAGTGGGCGATGGCGATCAGTCCCAACTGTCGGGCGGTGTCCAGCGATAGGGTGCTGCTATCCAGTCCCGTTTCCTTTTGGTAGCGGCGGATGGCCAGTCTGGTTGCGCGATTGATCTGCCCGGTTGTTGCACCACGGTAATAGCCCCGCGCCGCAAGGGCGCGTTGCAGCGAGGCGGTGAATTCCGGTGTCAGTTGCTCCGGGCAGGGGGTTTCGAGCCAGGTGTCACGCCGGGGTTGGACGATATCCTGGCGGGTAACGGTGCGAAACACCGCCGGTTGGATGATTTGGCCCGTTGCATCTGCCACAGCGGCGGTGACAAGAACCTGATCCGTAACGGTTTGAATGACCGCAGGGCTGGTGTTGCGGTGCCAACAGGTGCCGGGCGGTGCACCAGGCGGAGCCTCTGGAGCATTGGTGCCAGTGCCGACTGCCGGTTCCAGGGGCATGCAGGCGCCCAGGCCAATGGTCAACACAAGCGACAGGCGCGCAACAAGGGGTGCGGAGGATTTGGTCATGCCTGGCTGGTGCTCGATTTCTTTATGGCGATCCTTTGGGCCGTCCTTTTGCACGGCCGTTTGGCGACAGACTAGACCAGATCCTGAGCGGGCGCAAAGGCAGGATCATCCTCGAGGCTTTTCTGATGTGCCGAAAGGGGCCCGCAGGGTGCCCCCTGGCTGAGGTTTGCGCTTGGGAGCGCGGGGGCAAGGTGTGGTGTTGGTCGCTGAAAAGCTATGGATTTGATCAGCAGGCGCCGGACAAAAGCGGGATGCGTCGAACAAATGGCGAACATTTACCGTGACGGGTCACCCCTGTTCGCGATCTGTGCAAATTGGGCTGGTGCAGGCGCAGGGGCTTGGCTACATATTCAGCTAAGTACTGAGAAGGGGAAGAGCAAACGATGGCAAAGATTACCTATGTCGAACACAATGGCACGGAGCATGTTGTGGAAGTAGCCAATGGCCTGACCGTGATGGAAGGCGCCCGTGACAACAATGTTCCGGGGATTGAAGCAGATTGTGGCGGGGCCTGCGCCTGCTCCACCTGCCATGTCTATATTCACCCGGATTGGGTGGAAAAGCTTCCGGCGAAGGATGACATGGAAGAAGATATGTTGGATTTTGCCTTTGAACCGGATTCGGCGCGCTCGCGTTTGACCTGTCAGGTCAAAGTGACAGATGCGCTGGACGGCCTGATTGTCCAGATGCCTGAAAAACAGATCTGATGATCCCGCGGACCATGGCGCGGCGTCTGATGTCGCGCCTTTGGTTCGGGCACATCCGCCGCGCGTGGCAAGGGGTCCTGTTGTGGCCAGTGATCGCTCTTGGCCCATCTTTCGCGGCCGAAGGAATGGGGCCGAATGACATTGGCCATAGGCCGCCGCCGCCGGTGTGGCCCGCTGAAGTGCTGCAAGCGACATTCATCACGCCAACCACCCGTTATGGCCACGGGGTTTTAGGGGATGCGGTTGAGTGGGCTGGTCTGAGAATCTCCTTTGCCGCGCCAGGGCAGCCCCCCTGGGCAATCGAGATAGAGCTTCCTGCCGATCACGTCTTTGAGGACTTGCAGCCGCGGCTGGTTGACCTCAATCTGGATGGGCGTCCTGATGCGGCAATGGTGGTTGAGACCGATATGGCGCTGGGGGCAGCGCTGGCTCTTTATGGGGCCCAGGGCAAGATTGCCGAGACACCTCATATTGGCCGGGCCAACCGCTGGCTGGCGCCAGTCGCTGCGGGTGACCTTGACGGTGACGGACGGGTGGAGCTTGCCTACGTGGATCGGCCGCATCTGGCAAAAACCCTGCGCATCTGGCGGTTTGAGGCGGGAACTCTCACCCCGGTTGCTGCGCAGGCGGGCTTGACCAACCATCGTATTGGTGACGATTTTATCACCTCAGGCCTGCGGAGTTGCGCGGACGGACCTGAGCTGATCCTCGTTGATGCCGGTTGGAACAGGCTGGTCGCCGCGCGATTGGCGGCGGGCAAGATCAGCCGCCGCGACATTGGCCCTTTTGGCGCTCAGTCCAGCCTAGAGGCCGCGCTGGCCTGCCAGTAAGTTTCACATTTTGCCAGCTGATGCGGAAGCCGCAACCGCGCCGCGCCTTGGCGCGGCGCCAGGCCCAAGGGTTTGACATTCTTTGAATGTCAAAGCGCGCGGGAGCCCCCTTTTTTGCTCAATAACGACTAGGTTGCTATCAAAGAGGCCTGATCTATAGGCCTGCAGTCAAGGCAGAAAGGGCGCAGTGTGAGAGGGACAGTGCTGCGCCTTACGAGGGGGCGTTGCGCACAACATGGTCGCCGCCGATGTCGCCCAGCGAGGAAAACAGGCTGGCGGTATTGTTCACCCCCATCTTCTTGAGCAACCGGGCGCGATGCACCTCGACCGTGCGGTAGCTGAGGTTCAAGGTGCGGGCAATTTCCTTGCTGGTCTGTCCCTCGCCCAGCAGCGAATAGACTTCGCGTTCGCGCCGGGTCAGTGGCAGATACGGGCGCTGGGTTGAGAGATCGGCGAAGCTCCAGACCGCACGCCCAAGCGGGGTGTCGGGGGTAAAGGTATGGCCGCGCACCCTGACCCAGAACAGCTCTCCTGTTTTGCGCCGCATGACCCGTTCATCCCAATAGGGATTGCCCTGGCTGAGGATCTTGTCGCCGCGGGTTTCTAGGTTCTGAAATTCTTCTTCAGAAGGGTAGAGAAAGGCAAAAAGCTGATCCACGAGCTCTGCATGGGTATAGCGAAACATCTGGCAAAAGCGCTGATTGCATTCGCGCAGAACCCGGTTTTCCGTGACCACAATGCCAACAGGTGCAAATTCAAAAGCCAGCTTGGCCAGATCTCCTGCGCCGAAAAGCTGGTCTAGCGTGTCCGAACAGGGCTGTTGTTCCATCGTGCCTCCAAGATCTTGTGAGGACTGTAGCTCTGGAGGCGCTGCATGAAAACAGCTTTGACGCTGATAGGTCTCTAGAAAGCACAGGTGTTACGGCGCGTTAGCTGAGATAGAAACCCTGCGGCTGCAGCGCTGGTGGCGCTTTGATGTCCAGATGAGGCGCCAGAGAGATCTCCACAGTGCGGCAGATCGCATCCAGCGGCAGGCCATTGACCGTCTCGCCAAAGGGATGGGCCAGCTCCTCGGTGACCTCTGCCAGGCCAAAAAACACATAGGCAATGATGGCGACAAAGATCGGGGTGATCCAGGCGGCATCTTCCAACAGGGCAAAGGGGATGAGCAGGCAATAGAGATAGGTGGTGCGAAAAACCAAGAGCGAATAGACATAGGGCAGCGGGGTGGCGGCAATGCGTTCGCAGCCGGCCTGAGCCAGTGCAATTGAGGCCAGCCGCTCTGACAGGGCCTTGCGGGCAAAGCCATCAGAGGCGGCTTCGGCCACCGCGACATTCGCCGCGTTGAGCGCCGCACAGGGGGGATGATCTGCCTGGCTGAAATCCTCTCCGGACCAGGCCTGTGTGCTGTCGCGCGCTTTAAGCCTGCGCAGATTGATCCGGTGCAGATGCAAAAAGTCCAGCGCCAGTTTCAGAACCTGCTGGCGGGGGGCGTCCTCCGGCAAAAACACCCTGCAGTCACGGGCCAGGGCGCGCATATCCGCGACCAGCTGTCCCCAGAGCCTGCGCCCCTCCCACCAACGTTCATAGGCGGCATTGTTGCGAAAGCCGAGAAACAGCGAGAGCGCGATGCCAAAGACCGCAAAGGGTGCTGCATCAAGATGGGGCAGCGAGGTGACCCAGCCATCAATCAACACGACGATCAGGGCCAGTAGGGAAACAGCAAGGATCCGTGGCAGAATACGGGGCAAAACCGAGCCCTTGGTGGCAAATAGCAGCTCAAAGAGGCCGGTTTTTTCGCGAATAATCATGGCAGGCCCATTCTGAAAAGAGGAGTTCAGCGCAGTTAAGCCCTAAGCAAAGCTGCCCGCACCTCGTAAAGGCGTCCAAAAATATCCCATTCCCGTCAGCCACTTGCCAAATGGAGGCCAAAGTTGCCGAAAGGGGGCGAAAGTTGCCGATTGCGGGCCAAAGTCCCCCGAACACACAGTTTCGGGAAACACAGAACCGGGTTTGACGCAGCAAGAAATAGCGCAGCTGGGGCGGAAAGGCGAAAGGCCCGGGAGACCCGGGCCTTTGGAGGGCAGTTTCTTGCGGTCGCCCCCTTAGTCGAGCGCGCGCCAGCCGATATCGCGGCGCAAAAAGCCCTCGGACCAGTCAATCTGATCTGCCATGGCATAGGCGCGGTCGCGGGCTTCTTTCAGGCTATTGCCCCGTGCGGTCACATTGAGAACGCGTCCCCCTGTGGCAACAATGGTGCCATCCTTTGCGGCAGTGCCCGCATGAAAAACCATATTGGAGCTGTCTTCAGGCAGAGCATCCAAGCCTTTGATCACGGTGCCCTTTTCATAGGAGCCCGGGTAGCCATTGGCCGCCATGACCACGGTGATGGCATGGTCATCGCCCCAGTTGACCCGAGCCTCGGCGAGGCGACCCTCGGCGGCGGCCTGCATCAGGTCCAGCGCCTGGGCACCCAAGCGCATCATCAGCACCTGACATTCAGGATCGCCAAAGCGCACGTTGTATTCCACCAGACGGGGCTGACCGTCCTTGATCATCAAACCAGCATAGAGCACACCCTGATAGGGCATGCCGCGTTCTGCCATAACCTTCATGGTGGGTTTGACAATCTCTTCCATCGCTTTGGCTTCGATTTCGGGAGTCAATACTGGCGCCGGGGAATAGGCCCCCATGCCACCGGTATTGGGGCCGGTATCGCGTTCGCCGACGCGTTTGTGATCCTGGGCGGAGCCAATCGACAGCACCTCTTCCCCGTCGACCAACACAAAGAGCGAAGCCTCTTCGCCCTCCATGAACTCCTCGATCACCACTTCGGCGCCAGCGCCACCAAAGGCGCCGCCAAACATATCGTCAATCGCCGCCAGGGCTTCGTCTTCGGTCATGGCGATGATCACGCCCTTGCCCGCAGCCAGGCCATCCGCCTTAACCACGGTCGGCGCGCCGTGCTGGCGAATATGGGCCTTGGCCGCCTCGGCCTCGGTGAAGTGGCCATAGCCAGCAGTTGGGGCCTGTGCCGCATCACAGACCTCTTTGGTAAAGCTTTTGGAGGCCTCAAGCCGCGCGGCGGCTTCGGAGGGACCAAAGACCAGGACGCCGGCGTCGCGCAGACGATCCGCCACACCTGCGGCCAGTGGTGCTTCGGGGCCGATGATGACAAAGCCAATGGCGTTTTGTTCGACAAAGATGGTGACCGCAGCCCCGTCCATGATGTCGAGACTGGCGCATTCGGCGATCTGGGCGATGCCGGCATTGCCGGGCGCAACGATCAGCTTGTCACATTTTGGGTTCTGCATCACCGCCCAGGCCAGGGCATGTTCGCGCCCGCCACTGCCAAGGATAAGAATATTCATCGTGTCGTCTCCGATCTGATGATCCCGCCTACCGTAGAGGACAAGATCAGCTGTACCCGTGGACCCCAAAGCCATTTGTCGGGGCTTGCCTTGCTTGCGGCGGGTTCTATGCTGCGCGAGCCCGCAAAACAAGAACCTGCGCTCAATGCAGGCTCAGAACACCAACTTTGCCGCAGGAGCTCTGCTGACGTGTCCGACCTATTTGATGATCCTACACCCGGCCAAACACCAGGCCAAACAACGGGCCAGAACGCGCCGGAATTCAGCGTTTCCGAAATCTCGGGTGAGGTAAAGCGCACGCTGGAAGGCACCTTTGGCCGCATTCGTGTGCGTGGTGAGGTGGGGCGTGTGTTCAAGGCACGTTCGGGGCACCTGTATTATGACATCAAAGATGACCGGTCAGTTCTGGCCTGCACCACCTGGAAGGGGCAGATCTCCAACCTGTCGGTGGTGCCGGAAGAGGGGCTGGAGGTGGTGGTCACCGGACGCCTCACCGCCTTTGGCGCGCAGTCAAAATACAACATGAACGTCGACGAGGTGGCCGTTGCCGGGCAGGGCGCCCTGATGGCGCTGCTGGAAAAGCGCAAGAAGCAGCTCGAATCTGAGGGGCTGTTTGCGCCGGAGCGCAAGAAACCACTGCCCTATCTGCCACATATCATCGGCGTGGTGACCTCGCCCTCGGGGGCGGTGATCCGCGATATTCTGCATCGTCTGCGCGAGCGTTTCCCGCGCAAGGTGCTGGTCTGGCCGGTGGCGGTGCAGGGGGCCAATTGCGCGCCAGAGGTGGCGCGTGCCATCGAAGGGTTTAACAAGATGACACCGGGGGGTGCTTTGCCGCGCCCGGATCTGATCATTGTCGCCCGTGGCGGCGGCGCGATTGAGGATCTCTGGGGATTCAACGAAGAGGTGGTGGCCCGCGCCGCTGCGGCTTCGGATATTCCGCTGATTTCGGCGGTGGGCCATGAAACAGACACCACCTTGATCGATTTTGTATCGGACCGTCGTGCCCCCACCCCGACAGCGGCGGCAGAGCTGGCGGTGCCGGTGCGGCTGGAGCTGATGGCTTGGGTTGAAGACCAAGGCGCGCGATTGTTGCGCGGTACCGGCCAGGCGGTGCAGCAGCGTCGCCAGCGGCTAAATGATCTGTCCCGTGCCATGCCGCGCCCCGACAGCCTGCTGGAAACCCCACGTCAGCGTCTGGACCAGGCCAGCTATAATCTGCCGCGCGCCCTGATGTCGGCGGTGCACCAGCGGCAGTTGGGGCTGGGGAGAGCCTCTGCCGGGCTGCGGCCTGCCACCCTGCGCAGCCTGGTGCAAAGACGGCGCGGCCAGTTTGAAACGGCGATTGCCAAATTATCCCCCTATCCAATTGCGCGAGAAATAGCGCGGCAAAAGACCGATCTGGAAAAGCTCAACGCCCGCATGGAAGCAGCGCAAAGCGTGCGCATTGCCCGGCACCGCCAACAGCTGGAGGCTGCGGGGCGTCAGCTGGATATTCTCAGCTACAAGGCAACATTGTCGCGTGGCTATGCGGTTGTGCGCAGCGGCGCAGAGGTTGTCACCTCCAGGGCGCAGGCTGCTGCGGCACCCGCGCTTAGCATTGAGTTCTCAGACGGGGTGCTGGATCTGGAGGCAACAGAGACGGTCGCAAAATAACAACAAGAGAGCTTTGCGCCGTTAAACCCCGACCTCGGGTCCAAGGCAGAGCATTTCCTCATTGATGTCACCGGATTCATAGAGTTCGGTGGCTTGCGGGTCGTTTTGGAACCGGGCGTTCAACCCATCGGGGGTCAGTGAAAAGCTCCAGCACTGTGGCGTGTTGTTGTCCTCATAGACAAAACAGATCTGCCCAGCGTCTTCGTACCAGATCCCGGTTTGGCAATGGCCATCGAGGAAAGACCAAAGCACACGCCGGCCAGGCAGGTACCGTTCCGCCCCGTAGGCTGTGCCGGCAAAGCCGTAAAACAGGGTTTTTCCGTTGGTATAGCGGTCAAATTCCTCAGCACCCATGGGATCCGAGGCGCGGCTGGAGAGCGGCAATAGGGCAAGTGCGGTAAAAAGAATCAAAAACTGTCGCATGTCTGGGACTGTGACAGAGCGCTACCAATAGGCAAAGACCTTCGGACCCGGTTTCACCTGCTGCTGCCTTTTGCCTCTCCTCGGGTCACCTTTGACTGGGCCGGACAATGGGGGCAAGCATGGGTCGGTAGCCGTCCTAGAGTGGCAGCTCAGACAGGGGTTTGGACAGGGGAACGGCAGATGACAGGTACAGGTCGATGACAGGTACAGGCATTTTTACTGGCGTTTTGGAGGTCGCAGCGGTATGCGCGGCCCTGGGCTATCTTGGGTTTACCGCCCGCGCGCCAAGTGTTTTGCGCAGTGTGCTCAAAACCTTTTCAGTGGCAGCCCTGGCGATTGCTGCCCTGGGTCAAGGCGCGCCACTCTGGCTGATTTTGGGATTGGCGCTCTGTGCCTTGGGCGATTACTTCCTGTCTCGAGAGGGTGAAAAAGCCTTTATGGGCGGGGTCGGCGCCTTTGCCCTTGGACACCTGGCCTATGTGGTTTTGTTCCTGGGGCACCCCAGCAGTGACCTGGGCCAGATCTGGGTGATGCCCGGCCTGGGGCTCACGGGGGCCATTTTTGCGCTGGGCCTGGTGATGATGCCTATCCTAGCTCCCAGGGCGGGGGATCTGAAGCTCCCGGTTTTGCTGTATGTACCGATCATTCTGTCCATGGGGCTTGCCGCACTCACCCTGACTGGTCCTGCGCTGGTCTGGGTGGTGCCTGCCGCCCTGGCCTTTATGGCCTCTGATGTGATCCTGGCCTTTGAAACCTTTGTCCTACCGACAAACCACCCCCTGCGCCGATACGCACCCTATCTGGTCTGGCCGCTCTATTGGGGTGCTCAGGCGGGGTTTTATCTGTCTTTTTCCTGACTGTGGTGCTGCATCCGCTTTGCAACCGGGTGCAATCCGCATTAGGTGAGGGGGAAACCCTTTTGCGGAGGCCCTGATGGCGTTTTTCTCAAAGCTCAAGGAGCGCTTGTTCAAATCCTCGTCAAAACTGGACGAGGGGCTGGAAGCCATTGTCGAGGAGGGCGGCCCGGCCGAGGCCTCTTCGCTGCCCACCGCCGAAGCGCCCCCTGTGACGGATGCAGCGCCCGCTAGGCCTGCTGCGCCTGCGCAAGACATCGAAACAGCAGAAAAGCCCGCTGGCCTTCTGGGGCGCCTTGTTGGACGGGGCAGCGGCAGTGAGCAGCGCCGAACCCTGGACGACGATATGCTTGAACAGCTCGAAGAGTTGTTGATCGCTGCCGACATGGGGGTGGACACGGCGCTGCGGGTGACTGCCAATATGGCCGAAGGTCGTTTGGGCAAGAAGCTCTCGGCGCGCGAAATCAAGGAGCTGCTGGCCGCCGAAGTTGCCAGGGTGATGGAGCAGGTGGCCAAACCGATGCCGATCTATGCCCATCGCCCCCAGGTGGTGCTGGTGGTCGGGGTCAATGGCTCTGGTAAAACCACCACGATTGGCAAACTGGCGAGCCAGTTCAAAGCTGCGGGAAAAAACGTGGTAATCGTCGCTGGGGATACCTTCCGCGCTGCGGCTGTTGAACAGCTGCAGGTCTGGGGCGAGCGTGCCAGGGTGCCGGTTTTGACCGCCCCCGAAGGTTCCGATCCCGCCAGCCTTGCCTATGACGCCATGACCCAGGCCCAGGCAGACGGCGCAGATCTGCTGCTGATCGACACCGCCGGGCGGCTGCAGAACCGGGCCGACCTGATGGAGGAGCTCTCCAAGATCATTCGGGTCATCCGCAAAAAGGACGAGACCGCGCCGCATAATACCCTGCTGGTGCTGGATGCCACGACCGGTCAGAACGCGCTCAATCAGGTTGAGATCTTTCAGAAACTGGCGGATGTCTCGGGGCTGGTGATGACCAAACTGGATGGCACCGCCAAAGGCGGCGTGCTGGTGGCGCTGGCTGATAAATTTGCCCTGCCCATTCACGCCATCGGCGTGGGCGAACAGATCGACGACCTTGCGCCCTTTGATCCGGAAGAGTTCGCCGCTGCCCTGACCGGTCTGGACCAATCCTGACAGCCTCCCCCGCCGCCGTTCATTTGGCAGTAAATTTTCTCTGGGGGTTTGGGGGCGTCCCTCCCAACTCTGCCCCTGCAAAACAGATTGAGCTGCCCAAATGAGCGAATGGTTAATTTCCCTGGAAGGCACAGAAGCCGGGCACCAGGCTGCGCTGGGCCTGGCTTTGATGGCGGCCTTCCTGCATGCGGTTTTTGGCGCGTTGCAAAAGGGGCGGCACGACCCCTGGCTGTCACGCGGCGCCATTGATGCCTCCTATGGGTTGATGGCCGCGCCTTTTGCGCTTTTTGTGGTGCCCTGGCCCGAACCCCATATGTGGCCGATCTTCGCCGTGGTCTGGGTGATCCACGTGGCTTACAAGGTCTTGCAGGCGCTGGCCTATACCAAAGGCAGCTATACGGTGGTCTACCCCGTGGTGCGCGGCACCGGGCCACTGTTCACGGTGATCGGCTCTTACTATCTGTTTGGAGAGGTCTTCACGCTGGCGCAATGGGCCGGGGTCGGGGTGCTGCTGTTGGGCATCTTTGGTCTTGCCGCCTATAACTACCGCTACCTGGAAACCCACCGCGAGACCCTGGGGCTGGCGATGTTTCTGGCGCTGATCACCGGGCTGTTTGTGGCGCTTTATACCACCTATGACGCCTATGGTATCCGCGCCACCGCCGATCCTTTTACCTTTCTCGCCTGGTTTTTCATGATCGACGGTCTGGCCATGCCGCCCTATGCCTATATGCGCTGGCGCCGCATGGCCGAAAAACCGGAGCTGACGCCTTTGGTCATCAAAGGCATCTTTGGCGGATTTGTGGCCTTTGCCTCCTTTGGCGCGGTGATGCTGGCTACCCGGCTGGACAAGGTCGGTGAGGCCGCAGTTCTGCGCGAGACCTCCACCGTTTTTGCCGCCCTCATCGGCTGGCTGGTGCTGAAAGAAACCGTTGGTCCCCGCCGCATTGCCTTGATGGCTTTGATCGCGCTGGGCGCCGTGATAGTGGAGATGGGCGGCTGACAACAGCCTGCCAATAGGCCCTTAGCGGCAAAGAGCTACAGGAGATTCCATGACGCGCGACACAAGTGCAGCCAAGAAGATCAATCCAACCCTCAAAATGGTGTTGGAGCTTGGCCCTGTTGTTTTGTTTTTCATCGGCTACATCAAACTGCGCGAAGAGGTGTTTTTGATCGCCGGCCAAGAATACAAAGGCTTTATCATCATTACTGCGGCCTTCATCCCGTTGATGGTGCTGTCGACGCTGGCGTTGTGGAAACTCACCGGCCACCTGTCAAAGATGCAGCTGGCCACACTGGTGCTGGTGGTTTTTATGGGGGGGCTGTCGGTCTGGCTCAATGATGAGCGGTTTTTCAAGATGAAGCCGACGCTGATTTACCTGCTGTTTGGCGGGGCTTTGGGGATAGGGCTGCTGCGCGGCCAAAGTTATCTCAAGTTGGTGATGGAAGAGCTGATGCCGCTGGAGCATGAGGGCTGGATGATCCTTACCCGACGTATCTGTCTGTTTTTCCTCGCACTGGCAGTGGCGAACGAAGTGATCTGGCGCAGCTTTAGCACTGACACCTGGGTCTATTTCAAAACCTTTGGCCTGCCGGTGGCGATGTTTGCATTTTTTATGTTCCAGGGGCAGGTGTTCCAGAAACACGGTATACCGGACGAAGACGAGGTCTGATC
Source organism: Phaeobacter sp. G2 (assembly GCA_025163595.1). NCBI lineage: Bacteria > Pseudomonadati > Pseudomonadota > Alphaproteobacteria > Rhodobacterales > Roseobacteraceae > Phaeobacter > Phaeobacter sp. G2. The sequence goes on along the minus strand of CP104100.1, from coordinate 3,287,050 downwards.
AGCAGGGCCTGAGCACTGGTACAGGCGGGGCTATTGTCCCGCCCTGTCTTTGCCAAAAATCACCTGTTGTGCACGGCTGTCAGAGCGATCACCGCGCCGCGCGGCCTCCAGGCTGCGCCCGGCGACAACACCGGGGCGCGCCCAAAGCTGGTCCAGCCAGCGCGCCATATGCGGTTTGTCCTCCAGCGACTGTTCCTGGCCTTCCCACAAGGAGGCCCAGGGCCAGATCGCCATATCGGCAATGGTAAAGCTGTCACCAGCCACATATTGGTTTTGCGCCAACTGCCGGTCCAGTACCCCGTAAAGCCGGGCAACCTCGGTGCGGTAGCGATCTTTGGCGTAGGGGATGGGATCGGGTGCATATTTCAGGAAATGATGCGCCTGACCGGCCATCGGCCCCAGCCCACCCATCTGCCACATCAGCCACTGTTCCACCACCAGACGCTGGCGTTCGCTTTCGCCGTAGAACTGCCCGGTTTTGCGCGCCAGATATTGCAGGATTGCGCCGCTTTCAAACAGGGAAACGGGTTCGCCATCGGGGCCAGCCGGATCGGTAATGGCGGGCATGCGATTGTTGGGTGCGATCGCTAGAAAATCCGCTGCAAACTGATCCCCAGCGGAAATATCAACCAGATTGACCTCATAGGGCAGGCCCATTTCTTCCAGCGCGATGGCGATTTTCCAGCCGTTTGGCGTCGGCCAGTAATGTAACGCGATTGGATCCTGCATGCTTTGCCCTTTGTATGATCTGTTTGCGACAGTCTCTGGCCGATAACAACATGGCGACCCTATGCAAGCAAGCCTGGCTGCAAAGGCGACAGGTCACAGCCGTGTGATTGCGTGCTCAGGGCGCGCAAAATTCTTGACCGAGCGTCGCAACAGGCGTATCGGGTTTTGCATTACCACCGTGGCGATTTGTAACCGGATTGCGGGCCACGCTAAATATTCCGCTAAAGAGGTCAGGATGTGAAGGACCCCCTTTCGCTTGGCCGGACGGGGGTTTTTTGTTGCGCGATCAGCGCGGAGGACTTGAGATGAGTGAGACTTGGAACAACCGCACCAAACTGGTGCATGGCGGTACCCGCCGCAGCCAATACAATGAAGTCAGCGAAGCGATCTTTCTGACCCAGGGTTTTGTCTATGACAGCGCTGAGCAGGCAGAGGCGCGGTTTTTGGAAACCGGCCCGGATGAGTTCATCTATGCGCGCTATGGCAATCCAACCGTTGCGATGTTCGAAGAGCGTATTGCGCTGTTGGAGGGGGCCGAGGATGCCTTTGCCACCGCTTCTGGCATGGCGGCTGTCAGCGGTGCGCTGACCTCGCTGCTCAAGGCGGGCGATCACGTGGTGTCTGCCAAGGCGCTGTTTGGGTCCTGTTTGTACATTCTGGAAAATGTCTTGTCCCGCTATGGGGTTGAGGTGACGTTTGTGGACGGCACCGATTTGGATCAGTGGCGCGCGGCGCTGCGCCCCGACACCAAGGCGGTGTTTTTTGAAAGCATGTCGAACCCCACATTGGAGGTCATCGACATTGCGGCTGTTTCGGCGCTCGCGCATGAGGTCGGCGCCACGGTGGTGGTGGACAATGTGTTCTCCACCCCGGTGTTTTCCAAGGCTATTGCCCAGGGCGCCGATGTGGTCGTTTATTCAGCCACCAAACATATCGACGGCCAGGGCCGGGTGCTGGGCGGTGTGGTTCTGGGCAGCAAGGACTATATCCGTGGCACCTTGGAACCCTATATGAAACATACTGGCGGCTCGCTCAGCCCGTTTAATGCCTGGACCCTGCTCAAAGGTCTGGAAACCATTGACCTGCGGGTCCGGGCGCAGGCTGAAAGCGCGCTGTTGATTGCCCAGGCTTTTGCCGATCACGCGGCGCTGGAACGCACCATATACCCGGGGCTTTCGACCCATGCGCAGCATGGGCTGGTGCAAAGCCAACTGGGTGGCAACGGTGGAACCGTGCTGTCGCTGGATATAAAAGGCGGCAAGGCGGCGGCGTTTCGTTTCCTCAATGCGCTGACAATCCCGGTGATTTCCAACAACCTTGGGGATGCCAAATCCATTGCCACCCACCCGGCGACCACCACCCACCAGCGGCTGCCGGATGATCAAAAGGCCGCCCTGGGGATTACCCCCGGTTTGGTGCGCTTTTCCGTGGGGCTGGAGGACAGCGCTGACTTGATTGCGGACCTGACCCAGGCGCTTGCGGCGGCACAGGGGTAGGGCTGGATCTGACCTTTCGCGCTCCCGGATTGGATGCTTTCGTCCGATCCGGGGACAAACCTGACGTATTTGAGTGATCCGTTTTGAGTTTTGAGCCGTAAAGGTCTAAACAGTTTAACGCGGCCCCTGCAGGGCGGCGCTACCGGAGTGCATTTTGCCATGAATATTCCTACGCGTGATCTGTCCGAGGCTCCTGATCGTCAAGCCGCCGAGGCGGCTTTGGCGCTGCTGCGGCAGTGGGCCGAAACCGCAGACCCCACCGAGGTGGCCCTGCTGGATCCGGCTGTTGCACGTCTGTTGCCGGGGCGCGACCTGGGCAACTACCCCGAGCTGTCCCGCAGTTATCCGGCAGATTTTGTCTCCGATGAGGCCTACCGCGCCACCCTGCCGGATCTGCAAAACGGGCCTGCCAGCCTCATCCGTGGGGCCAAGGAGCAGATCCAGCACGTCGGGATTTCGAATTTTCGCCTGCCGATCCGGTTCCATAGTCGTGATGGTGGCGATCAAACACTGGAAACCAGCATCACCGGTTCTGTCAGCCTGGAGGCCGATAAAAAGGGCATCAACATGTCCCGGATCATGCGGTCTTTTTACAAGCACGCAGAAAAAACCTTTAGTTTTGAGGTGATGGAGGCGGCGCTGAGCGACTACCTCAAGGATCTGGACAGCATGGATGCGCGGCTGCAGATGCGGTTTTCCTTTCCGCTGCGGATTGAAAGCCTGCGCTCTGGCCTGTCTGGCTATCAGTATTACGACATCGCGCTGGAACTGGTGCAGTCTGAAGGCGTGCGCCACAAGGTGATGCATCTGGACTATGTCTACTCGTCGACCTGCCCGTGTTCGCTGGAGCTGAGTGAACATGCGCGCCAGGCGCGGGGGCAATTGGCTACGCCGCATTCGCAGCGCTCGGTGGCGCGGATTTCGGTCGCAACCGACCCTGATGGCGCGTGTCTGTGGTTTGAGGATTTGATTGAGCATTGCCGCGGTGCGGTGCCGACCGAAACCCAGGTGATGGTCAAGCGCGAGGATGAACAGGCCTTTGCCGAGCTGAACGCAGCCAATCCCATCTTTGTCGAGGATGCGGCGCGGCTGTTCTGCGAGGCTTTGCAGAAGGACGCCCGAATCAAGGATTTCCGCATCGTTGCCAGCCATCAGGAAAGCCTGCACAGCCATGATGCGATCAGCGTCCTGACCCAAGGCCCGCTTTTTGCCAACAAAAGCCTGGATCCCAAGCTGTTCTCCACCCTGATTCACCAGGGCTGACAAACCCTGACAGGCGCACTGACGGGCGCACTGACAGGCCAAGCAGCAAAGCAACCTGGCGCAGCTGACACAAATCGTTGTTTGTCGAGCACGTCAGGGGCGCTCTGCATGGGCTTTGGCTTGACAGTTTCCGCTCAGCGGGCCAACGCTCGCGCCTATGTTGGATTTTCGACCCATTGGATATGTGATCGGCCTGCTGGTTCTGATCCTGGGCGCCATGATGGTGTTCCCGTTCCTCGCTGACCTCATCGAGGGGCGTGGGGAATGGCCGGTGTTTCTTGAAAGCGGTGTTATCACCATGTTGTTCGGGGCGCTTTTGGCGCTCAGCTGCGGCAGCGGTGGCGGGACGAGTCGGGGGCTGAGCATCCAGCAGACGTTTTTGCTGACCACCTCTGTCTGGGGGGCGCTGCCACTTTTTGGCGCCTTGCCTTTGATGCTGGGGGCGACGGATCTCAGCTTTACGGATGCGTTTTTTGAGGCCATGTCAGGCCTGACCACCACCGGTTCGACCGTGATTTCGGGATTGGACGACCTGCCAAAGGGGCTGCTGCTGTGGCGCGGGATCCTGCAATGGTTGGGCGGGATCGGTATTATTGTTGTTGCGATGGTTTTTCTGCCAGAACTGCGCGTTGGTGGTATGCAGATCTTTAAATCCGAAGCCTTTGATACCTTTGGTAAAATCCTCCCGCGCGCGCAGGCTATCGCCAAACAGATCTCGCTGATCTACCTCGGGCTCACGATCGCTTGCATGGTGGTTTATCTGGCCTTGGGCATGGGTTTTTTTGATGCGCTTGTGCATGCCATGACCACCATGTCGACGGGGGGATTTTCCAATTATGATGCCTCTTTTGGCACCTTCTCTGGGTCCGCCGAATACGCGGCATCCATATTTATGATCTTCGCGGCCATGCCATTTGTGCGCTACGTACAGCTGATCAATGGCAAGGCAACACCTTTGTTTCGCGATAGCCAGATACGTTCGTTTCTCGGAACAATTGTTGTTCTTGTGGTTGTCACGGCCAGCGTTCTGGTGACGATTTTCCCCCATCATCCCGAACAGGCTGTCCGCGAGGCTCTGTTTAACATCACCTCCATTATTTCCGGCACAGGCTATGCCAGTGTTGACTATATGGAATGGGGAAGCTTCCTCATTATGGTGTTTTTCTTTATCGGGTTGATTGGTGGCTGTGCGGGCTCTACCGCGTGTTCGATCAAGATCTTTCGCTACCAGCTGCTTTTTGCCTCGATCCGGGTGCAGATCCAGCGCATCCGCTCTCCGCATGGGGTCTTTGTGCCTCGGTTTGACGGCCGCCCAGTGGGGCAGGATGTTCTGAGCTCGGTAATTTCCTTTTTCATGTTCTTTATTGTGACCTTGGGCATCGTGGCCTGGGCACTGGCGCTCACGGGTTTGGATTTTGTTACCGCCATTTCAGGCGCTGCCACGGCGGTGGCCAATGTGGGGCCGGGCCTGGGAGAGACCATCGGACCTGCGGGGAATTTCTCCTCGCTCAATGATACAGCCAAGTGGATCCTGAGCTGCGCCATGTTGATTGGGCGGCTGGAGCTGATGGCGGTCTATGCCATTTTGACGCTGCGGTTCTGGCGCGCCTGACCCTGTTTTCATTGCTTTTTTGGCGGTGGAAGCCCCATTAAATAAGGCGCGAACAGGGCTGGGCGCTTGTATCGCTACAATACGCAGCCTTGCCCTTGAAACCCTGACCCCCTATGAGGCTGTGATCGGAAACTGCGAGCGCACGGAGACTTTTACCCATGCCCGTTCTAGTAATGAAATTTGGCGGCACTTCGGTCGCCAACCTCGACCGGATCCGGCGCGCAGCCAAGCGCGTTGGTGTCGAAGTAGCCAAGGGCTATGATGTTATCGTCATTGTCTCTGCCATGTCCGGTAAAACCAATGAAATGGTCGGCTGGGTCAAGGAGACCTCGCCGATGTTTGATGCCCGTGAATATGATGCGGTGGTGTCTTCTGGTGAAAATGTCACCGCCGGGCTGATGGCGCTGACGCTGCAGGAAATGGATGTGCCGGCGCGCAGTTGGCAGGGCTGGCAGGTGCCGTTGAAAACAAACAGCGCCCATAGCCAGGCCCGGATCGAAGAGATCCCGCCGGAAAACATCAATGCCAAGTTTGGTGAAGGCATGCGGGTGGCCGTGGTTGCCGGGTTCCAGGGCATTAGCCCCGAGGGCCGCATCACCACCCTGGGGCGCGGCGGATCTGATACCACCGCTGTAGCTTTTGCTGCCGCTTTTGACGCCGAACGCTGTGATATCTACACAGATGTGGACGGGGTCTACACCACCGATCCGCGCATCTGTGGCAAGGCGCGTAAGCTCGACAGGATCGCCTTTGAAGAAATGCTGGAACTGGCCTCACTGGGGGCCAAGGTGCTGCAGACCCGCTCGGTTGAGCTGGCCATGCGGTATAAGGTGAAACTGCGCGTTCTCTCTAGTTTTGAAGAACAATCCGACGAGGCCGGCACACTGGTCTGCGATGAGGAGGAAATCATGGAATCCAATATTGTGGCCGGTGTGGCCTATTCCCGCGACGAAGCCAAGATGACCCTGATGTCGGTTGCTGACCGCCCAGGCATTGCTGCGATCATTTTTAACGCCCTGTCTGAAGCCGGGGTGAATGTCGACATGATCGTGCAGAATATTTCAGAAGACGGTCGCACGGATATGACCTTCTCCTGTCCTACCGATCAGGTGGCCCGTGCCGAAAAGGCCCTGTTGGGTATCAAGGGAGAAGGCGGGTTGAACTACGCCGACCTGGTTGCCGATACCGAGGTCGCCAAGGTGTCGGTTGTGGGCATTGGCATGCGCTCGCAATCAGGTGTGGCCGCCAAAATGTTCAAGGTACTCTCGGATGAGGGGATCAATATTAGGGTCATTACAACCTCAGAGATTAAGATTTCCGTGCTCGTTGATCGAAAATACATGGAACTTGCCGTGCAAGCACTGCATGATGCTTTTGAACTGGACAAGGCAGCCTGATACCTTTGGATTGCCTGCCACAAAAAAAAGAATATGTGAACAGGACCCATGGTCGAATCTACTGAATCTGAAAGCCGCAAGCTGCTTGGCCGCTTGCGTGAGGCCATGGCTGGGGAAGACCCTGGCCAGGCCCGTTTGGACAAGATTACCCATCTGATAGGGGACAGCATCGGGACCGAGGTTTGTTCGGTCTATCTGTTTCGCGATGATGAGACGCTGGAGCTTTGCGCAAGTGAAGGTTTGAACATCGAATCTGTTCACCAAACCCGGATGCGCATTGGCGAAGGTCTGGTGGGGCGGGTTGCCAAGTTTGGCAAGGTGATCAACACGCCTGATGCCCCCAACTCCAAGGGGTTTCGCTATATGCCGGAAACCGGCGAAGAGCGGTTTTCCTCCTTCTTAGGCGTACCAATTCAACGGCTTGGTGAAATGCTGGGCGTTTTGGTTGTGCAGTCCAAAGAGGCGCGCGAGTTCTCTGCCGATGCGGTCTATGCCTTAGAAGTGGTCGCTATGGTCATCGCTGAGATGACCGAACTTGGCGCCTTTGTTGGCGAAGAGTCCGGCCTGTCACCGCTGCACCAGCAGCCGGTTTTGTTGCCTGGAACGGCGGCGCAGGAAGGCGCGGCAGAGGGCCATGTCTGGCTGCATGAGCCGCGCGTGCTGGTAACCAACCCAATTGCCGATGACCCGGAAACAGAGCTGGAGCGTCTCAATGAGGCGGTTGAGCAGCTGCGCGTTGGTGTCGACAAGATGCTTGAGATCTCGCAAAACGGCGATAAAGAGCAGCTGCAAGTGCTTGAGGCCTACCGCATGTTTGCCAATTCCAAGGGCTGGATGCGGCGCATGGAAGAGGACATCTCCCGCGGGCTGAGTGCCGAGGCTGCGGTGGAGAAGGAGCAGTCGCAGGCGCGTGCACGGTTGTCGCAGGTGCAGGATGCGTACCTGCGCGAGCGGCTCAGTGATCTGGATGACCTGTCCAATCGCCTGCTGCGTATTCTGACCGGGCAGGGGGCCGAAACCGGTGCCGAGCTGCCGGATGATCCCATCTTGGTTGCGCGCAACATTGGCCCGGCGGAACTGCTGGAATATGGCCGCAATCTCAAAGGTATCGTGCTCGAAGAGGGCTCGGTGGGCTCGCATGCGGCCATCGTTGCCCGCGCCTTGGCGATTCCGCTGGTGGTGAATGCCAAACGCATCACCAATGAGGCCCTGAACGGCGACCACATCATGGTCGATGGCGAACAGGGCGTGGTGCATTTACGCCCTGATGACAGCGTCGTGAGCGCCTTTCGTGACAAGATTGCCATGCTGGCCCAGGCGCAGGAGCGCTATGTTTCGATCCGTGACAAGGCGGCCGTGACGCTGGATGGGCATAAAATTGACCTGGTGATGAATGCGGGTCTTATGGCCGATCTCCCCTCTCTGGAAAGCTCCGGTGCTGAGGGCGTTGGCCTGTTCCGTACCGAGCTGCAGTTCCTGGTGCGCAACCAGATGCCGCGCCGATCAGAATTGGTCGCGCTCTATAAACGGGTGCTGGATGCGGCGCAGGGCAAGCGCGTTGTCTTTCGAACTTTGGATATCGGCTCGGATAAAGTCCTGCCCTATATGAAGCCAAATGACGAACCTAACCCGGCTTTGGGCTGGCGTGCCATTCGGGTTGGATTGGACAAGCCCGGCATTATGCGGATGCAATTACAGGCGCTGATGCGAGCCGCCGAAGGACGTCCGCTGACAGTGATGTTTCCCTTTGTGGCACAGGCAGAGGAGTTTCGTGCAGCCCGAAATGAGGTGACCAAAACCCTTGAGCGGGAACGTATCCTGGGACATGTGCTGCCTGAAAGTCTGGAGATTGGGGCCATGCTCGAAACTCCCTCGCTGGCTTTCGCGCCGCAAAAGTTCTTTGATGAGGTTGGCTTTATCTCTATCGGCGGCAACGATCTGAAGCAGTTTTTCTTTGCCGCAGACCGTGAAAATGAGCGCGTTCGCAAGCGGTATGACAGTCTGAATGTGAGCTTTCTCACCTTCATTGAACAGATTGTGGAGCGTTGCTCTGTCTCAAAGACCCCGCTGAGTTTTTGTGGCGAGGACGCCGGGCGCCCCATTGAAGCCGTCTGTCTTGCGGCGATGGGGATGCGAACGCTTTCGATGCGGCCTGCTTCAATTGGGCCTGTTAAGTCTTTGTTAATGCGTGTGAACCTTCAGGACTTGCGGCAGGTTATTTTTGAGTCTCGCCACCGTGGAGATCAGTCCGTACGCGGGGCTGTGATGCGTTACCTGCGTGAGACATGACGCCCTGATCTCTTCACATTAGAGCGCCATCCGTTTTTTAGCACCGCTTGTCTGGGTCGATCATATCGCTGCTTTTCCACAGCATTTAAGGGAAGCAGAGAGGGTGGCGCTTGGTCTGATGAGTTTCCGTCGACCTCTGGTTTGTTGGATTTTCTAAAATTTCCAGTTTCACATAGTCGTCAAAAATGAATAAAAATTCGACAGATCATCCATAGAATTTACATTTATCAACTTTTGATCTCTATCGGCGAGGCTTTAGTGCCCTGTGGCAATGACTGCAGGCCTGATATTGGGAATTTGGCGTCCCGGAGGCGTGGCTGATACGGGTTTTAGGGCGGACCAACTGTTAAGAATAACCTGCGTTGGGCGCTTTACATCCCTGGATGTTCACAGGGTTATCCACATCATAAATAGATCTTAACTATTTGTTAATATGCTGAGTTTTGGTTTCCCCCACACACATTCAAATTACCGAGATGTTGTTTGGTTTGATCGCTGAGGTGTCTGCATATTTTGGCAGCAGATCGTAAAAAGTGTCTGAATAAAACTTCAAGTATAAAACTTTAAGCTTGAAAGTTTTTTGAGCTGGCCTATCCTGATCTCATATTCTGGTTTCAGGGAAGAACGGTCATGAAAATTGCTTGTTTGGGAGGGGGGCCTGCGGGGCTCTATTTTGCAATCTCGCTAAAGCTGCGGCAACCTGAGGCCCAGGTTACTGTTTTTGAGCAAAACAAGGCGGACGATACCTTTGGTTGGGGAGTGGTTCTGTCTGATGACGCCCTGGATAACCTAAGCCGCAATGACCCCCAAACCGCGCAGGCGATCAAAGATAGTTTCGCCTATTGGGATGATATCGCAGTGGTGCAGGAGGGCGTGAGGACTGTCTCCCAAGGGCATGGTTTTGCGGGAATTGGCCGCAAAAAGATGCTTTTGATCCTGCAGGAGCGAGCACGGGAGCTTGGCGTCGACCTGCGCTTCGAAGCCCGGGCCAAACCTGCATCTGCCTATCAGCAAGACTATGATGTGGTGGTTGGCTGCGATGGTCTGAACTCGGCAGTGCGCAGTGAATTTGCCGATCACTTCAAACCCAATATTGATGTGCGCCCTTGCAAGTTTATCTGGCTGGGCACCCATCAGAAGTTTGATGATGCTTTTACCTTTGTATTTGAAAAAACCAAACATGGCTGGGTTTGGATCCACGCCTATCAGTTCGACGATGAGACCGCGACGGTGATTGTCGAGTGCTCTGGCGAGACCTGGGAGCGCTGGGGATTTGAAGACATGTCCAAGGAGGAGATCATTCGCACCTGCGAAGAGATCTTTGCAGATCACCTTGGCGGTCACGCCCTGATGTCCAACGCTGATCACCTGCGGGGCTCGGCGGTGTGGATCAACTTTCCCAGGGTGCTCTGTGATAAATGGCACCATGAAAACGTGGTGCTTTTGGGGGATGCCTCGGCGACTGCGCATTTTTCAATCGGTTCCGGCTCACGGCTGGCCTTTGACAGTGCCATTGCCCTGGCAGAGCTGATCACCAGCGAAGACAGTCTGGAACGCGCTTTTGAACGTTATCAGGAAGAGCGGCGTCTGGATGTGCTGCGGCTGCAATCAGCAGCGCGCAACTCATTAGAATGGTTTGAGGATGTCGAACGCTATCTGGGCATGGACCCGGTACAGTTCAACTATTCTTTGCTCACCCGTAGTCAGCGAATTTCCCATGAAAATCTGCGCCTGCGGGATCCCAAGTGGCTCAGCTCGGCAGAGAAATGGTTCCAGGAAAATGCGGGCGCGCCAAGCGATGCGCCTGTGCGGGCACCAATGTTTGCGCCCTATCAATTGCGGGATATGCGGTTGCAAAACCGTATCGTGGTGTCGCCGATGGCACAGTATAAGGCAGTGGACGGCTGCCCAACTGACTGGCATCTGATCCACTATGGGGAACGGGCCAAAGGCGGTGCAGGGCTGGTTTATACCGAAATGACCTGCGTCAGTCCCCAGGGACGGATCACGCCGGGCTGTCCCGGGCTATATGCACCAGAGCATGAGGCGGCCTGGACGCGGCTGGTGGATTTTGTCCACCAGGAAACCGATGCAAAGATCTGTTGCCAAATCGGCCATTCGGGGCGCAAGGGGTCAACCCAGGTTGGTTGGGAAACCATGGATGCACCGCTGACGGATGGGAACTGGGATTTGGTCTCGGCCTCGCCCTTACCCTGGTCGCCGGATAACGCCACCCCGCGTGAGATCAGTCTGGCGGAAATGGACCAGGTCAAGGCGGAGTTTGTGGCCGCAGCGCAAATGGCGGCGCGCTGTGGGTTTGATATGATCGAACTGCATGCGGCTCACGGCTATCTGATTTCTTCGTTCATTTCGCCAAAATCGAACATTCGGACGGATTCTTACGGTGGGTCTCTGGACAACCGGATGCGTTATCCGCTTGAAGTCTTTAAGGCCATGCGGGCGGTCTGGCCAGCGGATAAGCCAATGTCGGTGCGGATCTCTGCAACCGATTGGTTGGGGCAGGACGGGGTGACGCCCGACGAGGCAGTGGAAATCGCCCGTGCCTTTGCAGAGGCGGGTGTTGATATCATTGATGTGTCCGCAGGGCAGACGTCGATTGATGCCCAGCCGGTTTATGGCCGCATGTTCCAGACGCCCTTTTCTGACCGCATTCGCAACGAGGCAGGCCTCGCGACCATGGCGGTGGGCAACATCTACGAGGCGGATCACGCCAATTCGATCCTGATGGCCGGACGCGCCGATCTGGTTTGCGTTGGCCGCCCGCATCTGGCGGACCCGTATTGGACGCTCCATGAGGCCAGCAAGATCGGTGACCGTTCTGGCCGTTGGCCCTTGCCCTATGAGGCGGGGCGCGATCAGGCCTGGCGGCTTGCGGATCGCGAAGCTGAGGTGATCCGGGCATGAGCGTTCACGGCAAACATGTTGTCATCACTGGCGGAGGGTCTGGTGTCGGTGCCGAGCTTGCCCGGCAGTTTGCGGCGCAGGGGGCCAAGGTGACCATTCTTGGCCGTCGTTTGGAGGCGCTGCAGCAGGTTGCAACAGAAACAGGTGCTTTGCCGCTGGCGTGTGATGTGACCCTGCGGGAGAGCCTTGATCAGGCGATAGCGCAGGCCAGCGTTGAAAACGGTGCGGTGGCGATTGCTCTGGCCAATGCAGGGGCAGCGCCCTCCAAGGCATTTGAGCAGATGGCGGTGGAGGACTTCACCGATGCTTTGGGGGTCAATTTGCTGGGGGTTTTCAATCTTTGGCAGGCTTGCCTGCCGGGGATGAAGGCGGCAGGCTGGGGGCGTTTGATTGCTGTGGCCTCCACTGCCGGGCTCAAGGGATATCCCTATGTGTCGGGCTATTGCGCGGCAAAACACGGTGTGCTTGGCCTGACCCGGTCGCTGGCCCTTGAGCTGGCAAAAACCGGGGTGACGGTGAATGCCCTGTGCCCGGGGTTTATCGAGACGCCGTTGTTGGAAACTTCGCTGGACCTTATTGTGGCAAAGACCGGCATGTCGCGAGAGCAGGCGGCTAAATCGCTGCGTCGCGGCAACCCACAGGATCGCTTTATCCAACCAGGAGAGGTGGCAGCGGCCGCGCTTTGGCTGGCAGGCGACGGGGCAGGGTCGGTGAATGGCACAGCATTGCCCATTTCTGGAGGTGAAATTTGAGCGAGACGGATATTTCAAAGGATCGGTTGCGGCTGTGGCTGCGGCTGCTCAAGGCGACACGCAGCGTGGAGAGCGCTTTGCGCGAGAACCTGCGGCAGGAGTTTACCACAACGCTGCCGCGCTTTGATGTGATGGCGGCGCTGTCCCAGCACCAGCAGGGGCTCAAGATGAGCGAGCTGTCCAGCGTGCTGAAGGTCTCCAATGGCAATGTCACGGGCATCGTGGAACGCCTGGTCGAGGATGGCCATGTGCTGCGCGAAAAAGTTCCCGGAGATCGCCGGGCCAGCCGGGTGCGGTTGACCTCAGCCGGTGACGCGGAGTTTGCCCGTCAGGCCAGTGCCCATGAGAGCTGGATTGATCAGATTTTTACCGGTGTCGCTCCTGAGGCGGCCCAGACTATGGCCGAGGCGCTGGATGCAGTGGCCCGGCGCTTGGACAACAAGGATACTGCGCCATGACCCAGGTCGATACCAAACATTTTCTCTGCAAGATCGAAGACGGTATTGCCACCGTTTCTTTGGACCGGCCGGAGCGCAAAAACCCGCTGACCTTTGACAGCTATGCAGAGCTGCGCGACTGGTTTCGCGATCTGCACTATAATGATGAGGTCAAGGCGGTGGTTTTTGCCTCTAATGGCGGCAATTTCAGCTCCGGTGGCGATGTACATGATATCATCGGCCCGTTGACCAAGATGAGCATGAAAGAGCTGCTCGCCTTTACCCGGATGACCGGAGATCTGGTCAAGGCGATCGTCAATTGCGGCAAGCCAGTTATTGCAGCGATTGACGGCATCTGTGTGGGCGCAGGGGCGATTATTGCCATGGCCTCGGACCTGCGGATTGCCACGCCGGAGGCCAAGACGGCCTTTTTGTTTACCCGCGTTGGACTGGCGGGCTGTGACATGGGCGCCTGTGCAATTCTGCCCCGGATCATCGGCCAGGGACGCGCCGCAGAGCTGCTTTATACGGGCCGCTCGATGAGCGCAGAAGAGGGAGCAGCCTGGGGGTTTCATAACAAGCTGGTTGCCGCCGCTGATCTGGACGCAGAGGCGCATGCACTGGCGGCGCGCATCGCGGGAGGGCCGAATTTTGGCAACATGATGACCAAGACAATGCTGGCGCAAGAATGGTCCATGTCAATTGAGCAGGCGATCGAGGCCGAGGCGCAGGCCCAGGCGATCTGCATGCAGACCGCAGATTTTGAGCGCGCCTATCATGCCTTTGTAAACAAGGAAAAACCGGTTTTTGAAGGCGATTAATCCGCAAGCCGCAGCACGTGGTGCGGCGGTTGGATGCCTCCGGCGGAGGTATTTTAGGTAAGATGAAGAGAAGGGGTGACAGATGGCAGACCGGACGTTTTTGAGCTGGCCGTTCTTTGAGGATCGGCACCGGGAGCTGGCGCATGAGTTGGACCTTTGGGCTGGACAGAATCTGGGTGACATTGATCACGCGGATGTGGACACGGCCTGTCGCAACCTGGTTGCTGCCTTAGGGGAGGCCGGATGGGCGCAGCACAGTGGTGCGATGGCGGGGGAGAGCTTGGATGTGCGCAGCCTCTGCCTGATCCGGGAAACCCTGGCGCGCCATGACGGGTTGGCTGATTTTGCCTTTGCGATGCAGGGGCTTGGCACTGGGGCGATTTCGCTGTTTGGCTCTGAGGCCCAGCAGGCGGAATGGTTGCCGTTGACCCGCAGCGGTCAGGCGATTTCCGCCTTTGCCTTGACCGAGCCGCAGTCGGGATCGGATGTGGCCAATTCCACCATGACCGCGACACTGGATGGCGACGACTATCTGCTGAACGGGGAAAAGACCTGGATCTCCAATGGCGGCATTGCCGATGTTTACACGGTGTTTGCCCGCAGTGGTGAGGCGCCGGGGGCCAAGGGGCTTTCTGCCTTTATCGTGCCTGCAGGTCTGCCGGGCTTTGAGGTGGTGGAGCGACAGCAGGTGATTGCGCCGCACCCCCTGGCCACCCTGCGGTTTACCAACTGTCGCATCCCCAAGTCGGCCCTGTTGGGCCAGGCGGGGGGTGGTTTCAAAATTGCCATGTCGGTGTTGGATGTGTTCCGTTCGACGGTAGCGGCGGCGGCGCTTGGCTTTGCTCGGCGGGCGTTGGATGAGGCGCTGGAGCGGGTTTCAACCCGGCAGGTGCAAGGGGCGCCGCTGTTTGATTTGCAGATGGTGCAGGGACATATCGCCGATATGGCGCTGGACGTGGATGCAGCGGCGTTGCTGGTGTACCGCGCTGCCTGGGCCAAGGACAGCGGCGCGGCGCGTGTCACCCGCGAGGCCGCCATGGCCAAGCTGTTTTCCACGGATCAGGCGCAACAGGTCATCGACAAGGCGGTGCAGTTGCACGGTGGCGATGGTGTGCGCCATGGTCAGAAAGTCGAGGAGCTGTACCGCGATATCCGGGCTTTGCGCATCTATGAGGGGGCCTCGGATGTGCAACGGGTGGTGATTGCCCGGCAGACCCTTGGTGCCTATCAAGGAGGGGCGTAAAATGTTGGGAGTTTCGGCACATAGCGATACATTCACCCGCGATAACCTACCGCCAGAGGAGCAATGGCCGGAGTTCATGCTGGCGGGATTTGACTATCCTGAGCGGCTGAATGTCGGGGTTGAGCTGACAGATGCCATGGTGGCCAAAGGATTTGGCGATCACATTGCGCTGATCGGCAATGGCAGACGGCGCACCTATAAGGAGCTGGCGGATTGGACCAATCGGCTGGCCCATGTGCTGAGCGAGGATCTGGGCGTAAAGCCGGGAAATCGTGTGTTGATCCGCTCTGCCAACAACCCTGCCATGGTCGCCTGTTGGCTGGCTGCCACCAAGGCTGGGGCGGTGGTGGTCAATACCATGCCGATGCTGCGCGCCGGAGAGCTGGGGCAGATCGTCGACAAGGCTGAAATCACTCATGCGCTTTGTGATACCCGGCTAATGGATGAGCTGGTGACCTGTGCCAAAACCTCGGAGCATCTGAAATCGGTTGTTGGCTTTGATGGCACCTCTAACCATGACGCCGAGCTGGACCGTTTGGCGCTGGAAAAGCCGGTGAGCTATGAGGCGGTGCAGACCGGGCGCGATGATGTGGCGCTTTTGGGCTTTACCTCGGGAACCACCGGCTCTCCCAAGGCGACGATGCATTTTCACCGGGATCTGTTGATCATTGCCGATGGCTATGCCCGCGAAGTGTTGGATGTGCAGCCAGATGATGTCTTTGTGGGTTCGCCACCTTTGGCCTTTACCTTTGGGCTGGGGGGCTTGGCGATTTTTCCGCTGCGGTTTGGCGCCGCTGCAACCTTGTTGGAGAATGCGTCCCCCCCCAATCTGATCGAGATCATCGAGAAATACCGCGCAACGGTTTGTTTTACCGCGCCGACGGCCTACCGGGTGATGTTGCAGGCGATGGAGGAGGGGGCGGATCTGTCTTCGCTGCGGGCGGCGGTTTCCGCAGGCGAGACCCTGCCTTCGCCGGTCTATGAGGCCTGGATCGCCCAGACCGGCAAGCCGATGCTGGACGGGATCGGTGCCACCGAGATGCTGCATATCTTTATCACCAACCGGTTTTCCGACCACCGCCCCGCCTGTACAGGCAAGCCTGTAAACGGCTATCAGGTGCGCATCCTCAACAGCGACGGCACTGAGGCCCCGCACGGAGAGATTGGACGGCTGGCTGTCAAAGGCCCGACCGGCTGTCGCTATCTGGCGGATGATCGCCAGGCCGCCTATGTGCAGGATGGCTGGAATGTGACGGGGGACAGTTTCAGGATGGATGAGGCGGGCTATCTGCATTTTGCCGCCCGCAATGATGATATGATCGTCTCGGCTGGCTACAATATTGCGGGCCCGGAGGTGGAGGCCGCGCTGCTGTCCCATGAGGCGGTGGCGGAATGCGCGGTGATTGCGGCGCCAAACGAGGCGCGCGGCTCTATCGTCGAGGCCCATGTGGTCCTCTCCGCAGGGCATATGCCATCAGAAGCCCTGGTGAAGCTGTTGCAGGATCACGTGAAGGGCAGTATCGCGCCGTTCAAATATCCCCGCTCGGTGGTTTTTGCCAAGGAGTTACCAAAGACCGAAACTGGCAAGATCCAGCGTTTTCGCTTGAAGGCCGCGCAGTAGGCAGAGGGGGCCGGAGGATCGCTACGCCGTGATGTGGCAAGATCCGGCCCCAATCCGTTGTCCACCTTACGTGGCCTTTGCGGCCAGTTTTCCGATCTGCGTAAGCCAGCGTTTTACAGTTGTGGGCTTTGGGTGGGATGCAGCTGCAAAAAAACTGCTTTTGACCGGTTTTAGACCGATAAACCCAAGAATTTGGCGCTCGGTTTGGCGCAGCATGGCGTTGCTGTAAAGCAGCCACATGAGAAACTTGGGGGTGTCTGCCGTGACAATGACGCGACCACTGCGTCCCTTTAGCATCGGGGCCGGCATGCCCATCTTGGTGTTGCGGGTGTCAAAGGCCTTGCCCGGCAATAAGGCGCGATCAAACAAGCCTTTCAGTTTTCCCGGCAATCCTCCCCACCACATAGGGGTGGTCATCACAAAGTGCTCGCACCATTCCAGGTTGTTGAAAAAGCTATTTAAATCCGGCTCAAGTGGTTTGACCTCAGTATAGCCCGCATAGCCATGGTCGATATCAAAATCCAGATCATGCAGGTGCAGGATGCGTACTTCATGGCCATGTGCCTCTGCGGTGCGTGCATAGGAAAGGCTCATCGCTTTGTTGAGAGACGTCTCGGCGGGGTGGCCGTTCAAGATAAAGATTCGGGTCATTCGGGGCTCCAAACTGGCTAATAATTGACTACGGTCATTTATTGGTGTAAAAACTGACTGCGGTCAATTAAAAAATGACTGCGGTCAATTTTTTGTAAGGTTTGGGTTTGAAATTTGACCATTCCAACCGAACGTGGCAGCAGGAGAGCATGGTGAGACAGATGCAAAAGAGAACTCTGGAGACGCGGGCCCGGCTTGTCGCTGTTGCAACGGCTTTGGTGGCGGAAAACGGCTATGGTGCCCTGCGCACAGAAGAGGTTGTTCAAGGCGCAGGTGTTGCCAAGGGCACGTTCTTTGCGCATTTCAAAGATAAGGACGCGTTGATGGACCTGTTGATCGGGACTGGCATCGATCAGCATCTGGATCAGCTGGCCAAGGCGCCTGCGCCCAGAACCGTTGAGGAGCTGGTTGCGTTGCAGCAACCGTTGCTGCGCTACATGACGCAGGAGCGCTATGTTTTTGATGTGATTTTGCGATTGTCCGGCGCCGCCGCCGTGGCAGAGATTGGCACAATCGCCACCACCTTTGGCCGATACCTTGAGCTCACAACCCGTTGGTTCGAAGAAGGGCAGTTCCGCCAGGATATTTCCGCCGAATTACAGGCTGAGGGCATGCAGGGCTTTGTTACGCAGGCGATGGCGTTGTATTTCTGTGCCCTGCATGAGGATCAAAGCATGGAGGCCAGGCTGGTGGTCTATCTGCGGGCTTGGCTGTGCCCGCGCGGGGGCCAGACCGCGGTCTGACCCTTCCCAGCCCCCGTTGCCGCTTGGTCGGTGCCTAGGGAAACAGCGTCGCCGCGTCGCCGTCTTGCCATTTGGGGTACTTATGCATGATCGCCTCAAACCTGCTGCTGCTGATAAAGCGGTCCAGCCAGGCCTGAAGGTGGGGCCAGGGCTGTTGATCGAACCAGGGCTTGTCGATGAATGCGAACTGTCGCACGAAGGGCAAAATGGCGTAATCCGCGAGGGAGGCCTCGGTAAAGATCCAACGGTCAATCGTCTGGTCAAGATCTGAGAGGAACCCGGCGGCTTTTTGGCGCTGTTCGGTTGCGTCCTCATCCGGGTAGCGGCTGGCATATTTGGTTCGGTCTAGGGCCTGTTTGAAGGGGCCATCGGCTTTGGCAATCCAGCCCCAGCCAGTCTCGGGCATTGCCAGCCACTGTTCTGGATCGTTGCGGCGCAGTGCCCAGACCATAATGTCGAGACTTTCATCAATCACCTGCTCAGCGGTCTGCAAACAGGGCACAGTGGCGCTGGGCGAGGCCGCCAGAAAAGCGGCAGGCTTGTCGCGCAGCACAATTTCGCGCAGTTCAACAGGCTGTGCAGCCGAGGCCAGGGCGAGGCGCGCCCGCATGGCGTAGGGGCATCTGCGAAAGGAATAGAGCGTGTGGGTCATGGGCAGCTGCGTTTTCTGTTTCTGGTAAAGAGCAGGTCTTTGATCCTGTCTAAAAGGCCGCAGTTTTCTCGCCTTGTCGAGAGGCAGTTTTCTTGGGGCGGGGGATAGTTCTCCGGGGCTTTCCTTCCAGGCGGTGCAGCGCTAAATATGACGGGGTTTTCACCAAGGTATTAATAACAGGATTTGAGGTCACATGACGTCCTTTCCCAAAATCTGGTTTTTGCGTCACGGGCAAACCGAGTGGAACGCCGAGAAACGTATTCAGGGGCAGCTGGAATCACAGCTGAGCCCCCTGGGGCGGTCCCATGCGCGCCAGCAGGCGGAGCTGATGCGGCCCATATTGGCACAGGAGCCGACCTGCTACGTATCGCCATTGGGGCGGGCGCGGGAAACGGCGGAGATTGCCCTGGGCGGGGCTGAGTGCATCATCGACCCGCGCCTGGCTGAGGCCCATGCCGGCGATCTGCAGGGCATGACCTTGCCAGAGGTGGAGGCGCAGCTCCCTGAAATCTGGGCGGCAAACCCCTCTCATCTGGATCTATTCTGCGCCGCCCCCAATGGCGAAGGCTATGGCAACTTCCATGCCCGCATCCTGTCTTTCATGCAGGTATTGACCGAGCCGTCGGTTGTGGTTGCCCATGGATTGCTGGGCCAGGTGATGCGCGGAATTGTTCTAGGGCTGTCGCGCCAGGAGATGGCAAAACTGTCAAACCAGCAGGGCTGTATCTATGTTCTGGAGGAGGGGCGTGAACAGCTTTTGCAGTAATCTGACTTTTTTGCAAAAAATGCCTTTTCCCCTCTTGCGCCTGCCTCGGTCTTTGTCTAAATCCCCGCTTATCGGGTGATTAGCTCAGTTGGTAGAGCGCTTCGTTTACACCGAAGATGTCGGGAGTTCGAGCCTCTCATCACCCACCATACCCCCCCCCCCAAGAAATGAACAAAATATCCCCACCCTTCGGGGCGGTGTCTTGTGGTAAATAGCGGGGCCGTATGTTGTCGCTCTCCAGGCGGGCAGTGAGTCGCTGTTGCGGCACAAGGTTAACGTCAAACCTTGCATCGTGGGGGGCTTTGGCCCTTCCTTTTGTGTTTCTCCCAGAGGGCTGCACATCCTTGGCCGCTTTGCTGCTGCAGGTAGGCTGTGAAATGCGCGCGACGCTGGCAGGGCAGGGCTGCCACAGGTGGGCGCCGGATTTGGTGGATGCCTTTTCGGCCGGGGCGCCCTATTTGAAATGATGAAAATCAAATAGTTACATTGTTTTTGGCATTTTTTTCGACCAAAGCAGCGAAAATACCAAAACACCGCTTGACGATCCCCGAGCGCTGGGAATATTACAGCCCAACATTCAGCAGCGATGCTGGATGGGCAGCACGCGGTTGTAGCTCAGCTGGTTAGAGTACCGGCCTGTCACGCCGGGGGTCGCGGGTTCGAGCCCCGTCAACCGCGCCACTGCTGCCTGTCTGATTTGGACATATCAAATCCCGCTCCGGATGGGGCCTCCTCGGATGAGGGTGGTGGTTAAGGCCACTATGAAGAAAATGCGCGGTTGTAGCTCAGCTGGTTAGAGTACCGGCCTGTCACGCCGGGGGTCGCGGGTTCGAGCCCCGTCAACCGCGCCACTTCTTCACTTTGCCCCTCTTGGGGTGCCTGAAAAGGTATAGATGCGCGGTTGTAGCTCAGCTGGTTAGAGTACCGGCCTGTCACGCCGGGGGTCGCGGGTTCGAGCCCCGTCAACCGCGCCACTTTTCTCATTCATCACGTGTTGAACTTATGAATGTCTAGATCGGCCGTTCCTGTTGCGTGGGCGCGATCTGGTCTGCCCAAGGATACGCGCCTGCGAAACGGAAAACAGCCCCCGAAGGGGCTGCAGTATGGCGATCTATTGATGTAGGGGTCGGCAAATTCCCGCGCCTCTTAGGGGGTGGGAGGAGTGGGCTCTGCCTCAGTGTCATGGCGCCAGGCGGTTAGATCGGAATTGACCCATTTGGTCAGTCGATCCATATCCAGTTTCTGTTCGCTTTCCAGGTGGCGTAGCAATACGCGCACCCCATGTTGATAGCCCGCGCGGTAGCTTTCTTCTGGATCGCTCTGGATGCCTTCAAAGCCGGCGGGACGTTTGTATTTGCTATGTGGCATTACCTGTTTCTCCATTCGCATCGATCTGTGCTGTTCAGCGCAGTCTCGCAAGAACTGGCTAAACTTGTCTTAAGCAGGTTGATCTGGCGGGAGAGGGAGAGCGTATATCGCGCGTGAATTTGGTTTCTGCGAGGGCAAGCTGACAAATTCGTGTCGGATCACCTGTTTGCAGGGGCCGGTTTGGCCACCAGCCCCTGCGCGTCATTGATTACTTGGTCAAGGCGTCCAGGATGCGGGCCCAGGAACGGGTGCCTTTGTGGAAGCTCTTGAGGTCGTATTTCTCATTTGGGGAATGGATCGCGTCATCTTCATTTGCGTATCCCACCAGCATTGATTCCATACCCAAAATGGATTTGAAAAATCCAGCAATCGGGATGGATCCACCCATGCCGCAGAACACGGCTTCGCGGTTCCATTCGTCACTGAGCGCACCACGCGCGGCTTCAAATTCAGGGCGGGTGATATCCATCACCGAGGCGCGCGAGCCTTCCATGTCATTATCCCAGATGACCTTGCAATCGGGTTTCAGCTGGGCCTCGACGTGATTGCGCAGCTTGGTGCGCAGGGCATCCGGATCCATGTCCCCCACCAGACGGCAGGTGATCTTGCAATGGGCCTCGGAGGGGATCACGGTTTTGGAGCCGGCGCCATTGTAGCCGCCCCAGATGCCGTTGATTTCCAGCGTTGGGCGCGCCCATTGCTGTTCAAGGATGGAATAGTCCTTTTCGCCATGGGCCTGGGTGTAGCCCGCATTGTCGAGGTAGTCTTTGGCCTCAAACCCCGATGCTTCCCATTGGCGCAGCAGTTCGGCGGGAACCTTTTCGACACCTTCATAAAAGCCATCAACTGCAACGGCGCCGGTTTCCTCGTTGTAGAAGGACGCAATGATACGCGACATTTCCCGCAGCGGGTTGAGGCCTGGACCGCCGTAATGGCCGGAATGCAGATCAATCCGCGGGCCGACCAGAGTGAATTCATCCTTCAGCATACCGCGCAGCTGCGACGAAATTGATGGCACCCCGCGGGAAACCATCGAGGTGTCGCAGATCAGCGCTAGGTCCGCTTTCAGCTCTGCCGCGTGCTCTTGCATGAAGGGGATCAGCGAAGGAGAGCCGCTCTCTTCCTCGCCTTCAAAGAAGAAGGTGATGCGGCAGGGCAGGGTGCCATGAATGGCTTTCCAGGCACGGCAAGCTTCGACAAAGGTCATCAGCTGGCCTTTGTCATCCGAAGCGCCGCGGCCCCGGATCACCGTGCCGTTTTCGGTCTCTTCCAGCTGGGGCTCAAAGGGCGCTGTTTTCCACAGGTTCAGCGGGTCAACGGGCTGCACATCATAGTGGCCGTAAAACAGCACATGTGGGGCATCTGTATTGTCCTCACCGATATGGCCCACCACCATGGGGTGGCCGGGGGTGGGGCGTTTTTCGGCTTTGATGCCAATGCTGTTCAGGTCCGAAACCAACCAGTCGGCTGCCTTGTCACATTCTGCCTTATAGGCGGGATCAGTGGAAATGGACTGGATTCGCAAAAGCTCCAGCAGCCGCTGGGTCGCGGCGTCCAGGTCTGTATCAATTCGGTCAAGCACGTCGTTGAGCGACATTCGGGTCTCCGGCAAATAGGGTGTCAAAGTTTCGATTGACCGGACCCTAGCAGCCTCCCAGGCGGGGGGCCAGATCTGCGCGGGGGATAAACGGGAGAGGATTCTGTCAGAAAGGGGGCGGCGCTATTTTCAGCCATCGCAGACCTGATAAAGGGGGCGCGAATCCCCAGGTTTTGCCATGGATTGCGCCAAATTTCAGGGCAGCTTTCCAGCGGAAATGCCCCGGATCATGGGGAGCAGCAGCGGGGATTGGGTTTCCAATAGGCAGCAAGCCTACCATTTGTCGCAGCCCTTGTGGCGCAAATGGCGGTAAAGGGGGCGCGGGGCTTCTTGTCGATCTTTGGTTATAGGTCTATTTGACCTGTATCAAAGTAGTGCAGGGCTGCGGTGCGTATCCGGTTGATATAAGAGTGCGCATTTGTTACTCATTCACGAATGCGAATGGGTCAGCGACCTGCAAACTGCGTGACATATACACAGCCCGCGCTGCTTAACGATCGGCGCCTTAGATAGCTATGGAGAAGCCGGTGGACTATTCCGCGAAACTTGATGCCGCCATTGATCGTCTGCACGAAGAGGGGCGCTACCGCACCTTTATCGACATTGAACGTAAGAATGGCCAGTTTCCCCACGCGGTCTGGACGCGCCCTGACGGCGGCAGCCAGGACATCACGGTTTGGTGCGGCAACGACTATCTCGGAATGGGGCAGAACCCGGTTGTGTTGCAGGCCATGCATGAGGCCATCGATGCCACCGGCGCGGGGTCTGGCGGCACCCGCAATATTTCCGGCACCACGGTTTATCATAAACGTCTGGAGGCCGAACTTGCGGATCTGCACGACAAAGAGGCGGCGCTGCTGTTCACCTCTGCCTATATCGCCAATGATGCGACGCTTTCGACGCTGCCAAAATTGTTTCCGGGCCTGATCATTTATTCTGACGCGTTGAACCATGCCTCGATGATCGAAGGGGTGCGCCGGAATGGCGGCGACAAGCGGGTGTTCCGCCACAATGACGTTGCGCACCTGCGGGAGCTTCTGGAAGCGGACGATCCTGCAGCGCCCAAACTGATCGCCTTTGAATCTGTGTATTCGATGGATGGTGATTTTGGCCCAATTGAAGAGATCTGCGATCTGGCGGATGAATTTGGCGCCCTGACCTATATCGACGAGGTCCATGCCGTGGGTTTGTACGGCCCCCGCGGTGGTGGCGTTGCCGAGCGGGACAATTTGGTCCATCGCATCGACATTATTAACGGAACTCTGGCCAAGGCCTTTGGCGTCATGGGCGGATATATTGCGGCCTCAGCAAAAATGTGCGACGCGATTCGCTCCTATGCGCCCGGCTTTATCTTCACCACATCCTTGTCCCCTGCGGTTGCAGCTGGGGCGGCGGCCTCTGTGGCCTATCTGAAAGAGCACCCAGAACTGCGTGAGAAACACCAGGAACTGGCCAAGGTTCTGAAACTGCGCCTGAAAGGTCTGGGACTGCCAATTATTGATCACGGCAGCCATATCGTTCCGGTGATTGTCGGCGATCCTGTTCACACCAAAAAGCTCAGCGATATGCTGCTCTCCGAGTTCGGCCTTTACGTGCAGCCGATCAATTTTCCCACCGTGCCACGGGGTACTGAACGGCTGCGGTTTACCCCGTCACCCGTCCATGGACCTTCCGAAGTCGACCACCTAGTACAGGCGATGGACAGTCTTTGGTCGCATTGTGCGCTAAATCGTGCCGAATTGGCGGGCTAGAGCACAGATTTGTGTTCAAAACACTTGAGTGTGTTATATTTCCATTAATGAAAAGGTGCGAACGAATCGCGGGGTGATTCGTTTAGCGCCGAAGATGTCGAATGCGGCAGGCTATGATGGGACAGCGGGCATGATTAGGCGCCTCACTTTGCGCAAGTCGAAGGAGCATGAGCAAATCTCAGCTCCGAAGAGTTTTGATGACTATGAGTTGCGCCTCGGTGATATGATGCGTGGCGAACGGGCGACCATGGGGAAATCCCTTCTGGACGTTCAGCGCGAGCTCCGCATCAAGGCGTCCTATATAGCCGCAATTGAAAATTCAGATCCTTCCGTTTTTGATACCCCCGGTTTCATCGCGGGCTATGTGCGGTCTTATGCGCGGTATCTCAATATGGATCCCGAAGTCGCCTTTGATACCTTCTGCCGCGAAAGCGGTTTTGCCGTTGCCCATGGCATGTCTTCCGAGGCCTCTTCGCGCAAGGTGGTTGCCGCTCCGATTACCACGAGTGGTGGGTTGGGAAACGGTGCCTTCACATCGCCAACGACGCCTTTTGCCCCCGCAGCGAGTGGTGTTTTTGCCCAGATTGAACCACGTGCCATTGGTTCGCTGATGGTGCTGGTGGGATTGATCGCCGGGATTGGATACGGCGGTTTGAGCATCCTGAAAGAAGTGCAGCAGGTGCAATTTGCGCCGGTTGAGCAAACGCCACTGGTTTTGGCCGATGTTGACCCGCTTCAGGGCGCGCGGCGCAGTTCCGATGCGTCGTCCGTTTCCGTGGATGAAACAGATATCGCGGCGGCCGCGCTGGACCGTCTGTATCGCCCACAGGCGCTGGATGTGCCGGTTCTGGTAGCGCGCGACGCGCCTATTGCGACGCTGAACCCTGGTAGCCTTGGCAATTTTGCCGTGCCGGAATTGCCCAGCTTCACACTGGCTGAGGCAAGCCTGTCGTCGTCAGAACCAGCTGGACTGGCAGTTCCACAGGTTGTTGAACCGGTATCGCCTGGCGTCGAAATGGTGGCCGTGCGTCCCTCTTGGGTGCAGGTCACTGCTGCGGATGGCTCTGTTATCTTTGAAGCCATCATGAATGCAGGCGACAGTTTCTCGGTTCCGCTGACAGAAGAGGCGCCTAAGCTGCGCACCGGCGAAAGCGGCGCAATCTATTTTGCTGTCAATGGTGATCATTTTGGTCCGGTTGGCAACCGTGGTCAGGTAAGCAAAAATGTCGATCTATCGGTGGATGGCGTCTTGGACCGCTTTGAGGTTGCCGATTTGAGCGACGGGAAAAACAGCGCCCTTGCAACTATGGTTGCGGCCCTGCAAACCCAGCCTGCCTCTGAATAGAGACCATAAAACCTTGCTATATTGGCGGCCACCGCCGATCTGCCCTGAGTTGACATCTTCCCGGCAAAAGAAAACCCGTCTGTTGTGGGTGCGGTAGGCTCCCACCCATTGCAGCGCCAGTGCAGAGCCCTTAGTTAAACCCCAACGAGGGTCAACCGGGATCAGCCTGCATGTCGATGAATCACATTCGCCCCTGGCGCAATATTGAGCGCCGCAAAAGCCGTCAGATCCATGTCGGTAAGGTCCCCATTGGCGGGGATGCTCCCATCGCGGTGCAGACCATGACCAATACGCTGACCACGGATATTGCGGCCACCATTGCCCAGGTTCAGGCCGCAGCCGAGGCTGGGGCGGATCTGGTACGGGTCTCGGTGCCGGATGAAGCCTCCTCCAAAGCCTTGAAAGAGATTGTCGCCGAAAGCCCGGTTCCCATTGTTGCGGATATCCATTTTCACTACAAACGTGGCATCGAGGCCGCCGAGGCGGGCGCGGCCTGCCTGCGGATCAATCCCGGCAATATTGGCGACGAAAAACGGGTGGCCGAGGTGATCAAGGCGGCGCGCGACCATGACTGTGCCATCCGTATTGGCGTCAACGCTGGCTCATTGGAAAAACACCTGCTGGAAAAATATGGTGAGCCCTGTCCCGCCGCCATGGTTGAAAGTGGTCTGGACCACATCAAGATCCTTGAGGATCATGATTTCCACAATTTCAAGATCTCCCTCAAGGCGTCCGATGTCTTTATGACCGCCACCGCCTATCAGCAATTGGCCGATGCCACCGACGCACCAATCCATATTGGGGTGACCGAGGCCGGCGGCTTTGTGTCCGGTACCATCAAATCAGCCATCGGGCTGGGCCAGTTGTTGTGGATGGGCATTGGCGACACCCTGCGCGTCAGCCTCTCGGCGGATCCGGTCGAAGAGGTGAAAGTGGGTTTTGAGATCCTCAAATCCCTTGGGCTGCGTCATCGCGGCGTCAATATTATCTCCTGCCCCTCCTGCGCACGGCAGGGGTTTGACGTGATCAAAACCGTCGAGGCGCTGGAACAGCGGCTTGCCCATATCCACACGCCGCTCAGCCTGTCGATCATCGGCTGCGTGGTCAACGGACCAGGTGAGGCATTGATGACCGATGTCGGCTTTACCGGCGGCGGTGCCGGCTCTGGTATGGTCTATCTGGCAGGCAAGGCCAGCCACAAGATGAGCAACGAAGCCATGGTGGATCACATCGTCGAAGAGGTGGAGAAAAAGGCTTCTGAGATCGCCGCCAAAGAGGCGCTGGAGGCCGCGGGGGACTGATCCCGCTCCCAGTTGGCCCAGGCGGGCCTGTCTCCACATGCAAAAGGGCGCCAGTTCAGGCGCCCTTGTTTGTTTTGTTTGTCTGGTTAGGTCAGCTGTTTTCTTCGCGCTGTTCATCCACAAGGATTTTCATCTGATCCGCAGGCAGATATCCCCGCAGCAGTTGGTTGCCGAGCACAAAGGTTGGCGTGCCGGAAATGGCCAGGTTCTGTGCCAGATCGCGGGTGCGGCGCAGCTCATCGGTGACGGCATCGGAATCCATCGCGGCCAAAATGGCATCCGCGTCGAGCGACAGCCCTTCGGCCAAGCGGCGCAGGGTGACTTCATTCAATTCGCTGCTTATTTCAATCAGCGCGTCATGGACCTGTTCATAGGCCTCATCCCCGGCCACCTGTTTTGTGGCAACCGCAAACCGGGAGGCAAAGACCGAGGCCTCTCCCAGAATGGGGAATTCTTTGACGATGAGCCGGATATTTCCGTCAGCCTGAAGGAGCTTGGCAACTTCTGGTGCTGCTTTGCGGCAGTAGCCACAGCGGTAGTCCATAAATTCAACCAGGGTAATATCGCCCTCAGGGTTGCCACCGACCCAGGAATAGCCATCGTTGTGCAGCTCTTCCAAATTGGCAGCGACCATGGCTACATCCCGGTTGGCCTCGTCTGCTGCCTGTTGCTGTTCCAGCAGATTGACAGCCTCCAGGATCACCTCAGGGTGTTCCATCAGATAGGCCCGCACTTCGGCCCCAAAGGCAGCGCGTTCCTCTGCGGTCATTGCACCCAGTTCAAAGGCCTGCGCCGGAAGGCTACCCAAAGCGAGCGCCGCAGCAGTTGCGACCCCAGTGGCCATGCGCGAAAGAGGTTTCATCGTCGTTTCCTTTTTTGACTTTGTTCATAGGCCAGCACAACATCCTGCGCGCGGCGCCAGGTGGCAGAGCCACGTGGCAGCAGCGCCACTGCACGTTTTGCGTGAAGGCCTGCATCTTCAAAACGCCCGGCAAGAGCGTAGCGTTCGGCAGTCACCAAAGCTGCCATACCGTTTTGTCCGGTCTTGGCATAGGCCTGTGACATATCCCGCAACAACAGTGCATTGCGAAAATCCAGACTGCGGGACCTCTCCATTGTTTTTAAGGCCGCAGTTGCCGCACCAGCCGCCAGTTGCGCCCGCCCATAGTTGGCCAGAACCAGGGGTTCAGAAGCGGCAAGTTGCACCGCACGGGCAAAGCTGTTTTTGGCCGCGTTCCAGCGGCGGTTTTCAAACAGAATTTGACCTTTGAGTTCATGGTAGAAGGCATCATTGGGGCGGATAGAGAGGGCCCCATTAATGCCGCGCAGTGCCTTTTGTAGGTCCCTGCGCCGATGGTAGGCAATGGCCTCACGCATCAGGCGAATATCCCTGTGCGGCTCTTCCTTGGCACGGCGCAGGCTCCATTTGGGGGCGCGTTTGAAGGCAGAGAGCTTGCCGCGTATGCGGGCAAACCAATACTCGTCCTGAGGGTCAGGGGCGCTCACGCGGCCATGGGAGGTCACAAAGGCCTCGGCGGCGCGGATCCGGTCCCGGCTTAAGGGGTGCGAGCGCATGTAGGGATCCTGGTGCGCGGCGCTGAGCACTTCCTGGCCGGCAAAAATCTTGTGCAGGTCCACCAGCCCCTGTGGATCAATGCCAGCCGCCTTGAGGTAGCGTGCGGCGGCCCGATCCGCTGAGGATTCTTCGGCGCGGGTATGGGACAGAAACCCCCGCAAGGCAGAGGTCTGCGTGCCTATGGCGATGCCGCCTGCGGCCTCACCGGCGCCTGCAGCAGCGGCCAGGGCGGCAAGGGCCAGACCCAGCCCGGCAGCGGTGCCGGCGGATTGCAGGTTTTGCATTCTTCGGGCGATGTGCCCATTGGTAATATGGGCCGCCTCATGGGCAATCACCGCCTGCAGCATTTCAGGGCTGGAGACCTTTAGGATCAGGCCGTAGTTGATAAAAATTGCACGGCTGTCCAAAACAAAGGCATTAAACTGGGAGTCATTCACCACCAGAATGCGCAGGCGTTTTGCGTTCAGACCAGCGGCGCGCAGCACAGGGGCGGCCAGCCTGGTCAGGCCCTGTTCGATATCCGCATCCCGCAATAGCGTGATCGTCGCCGCCTGGACACAGGTGGCGGTATAGACGAGCAGGCAAAACACCACGGCCGGGATTGACGCCAGCCGAGAGAAACGGTCAAAAGTCATGCGCGCACCATGGGAGATCATCATGCGAAACTCAAGCAGATCAAACGTCGATCCCTTCATTGTGATGGATGTGATGGAGGCAGCCCGCCAGGCTGAAGAGCAGGGGCGCCACATTATCCATATGGAGGTGGGGCAGCCCTCGACCGGGGCGCCGATGGCGGCGCGGCGGGCTCTGGCGGATGCGCTGGAGGACAATAGTTTGGGCTATACCGTGGCGCTGGGTTTGCCTGCCCTGCGACGCCGCATCGCACGGCTGTATGGCGAATGGTATAATGTTGATCTGAACCCGGACCGGGTGGTGGTTACGCCAGGGTCGTCCGGCGCTTTTCTACTGGGCTTTACCGCCCTGTTCGACAGCGGCGACCGGGTTGGCATTGGCGCGCCGGGCTATCCCTCCTATCGTCAGATCCTGTCGGCGCTGGGGCTGACCCCTGTTGATATCGAGACCGCGCCGGGAAACCGGCTGCAGCCGGTGGCCGCTGATCTTGAGGGGCTGAACCTGGACGGGCTGATGGTGGCGTCGCCGGGCAATCCCACGGGCACGATGCTTGATCGCGGGGCAATGGGCAGCCTCATCGACGCGGCGCGGGCGCAGGACGCGTCTTTTATTTCGGATGAGATCTACCACGGCCTGGAATATGAGGCCAAGGCGGTCACAGCGCTGGAGCTGACGGATGATTGCTATGTGATTAATTCCTTTTCCAAGTTCTTTTCCATGACCGGCTGGCGGGTTGGCTGGATGGTGGTGCCCGAAGATCAAGTGCGGGTGATCGAACGTCTGGCGCAGAATATGTTTATCTGCGCCCCACATGCCAGCCAGGTCGCAGCCCTTGCGGCGCTGGATTGCCAGGATGAGATGCGCGAAAACCTTGCGGTTTATGCCCGCAATCGCCAGCTGATGCTGGAGGGGCTGCCTGCAGCTGGCTTTGACAAGATCGCGCCACCGGATGGTGCCTTTTATGTCTATGCCGATGTGTCTGACTTGACCACAGACAGCCGCAGCTTTGCCGCTGAAATCCTTGAAAAGGCGGGTGTGGCTGTGACGCCGGGTCTGGATTTTGATCCGGTGCGCGGCGCCACCACGCTGCGGTTTTCCTATGCACGCGGCACGGCGGATATCAAAGAGGGCCTTTCCCGGCTCAAGGCCTTCATGGCGGCGCGTGGCTGAAAGATGCAAACGGTTAGGCTGGCAGTTTGATCTCTCCTCCGCGCGGCGGCTAGGATAGGACAAAGCCATAAACACAGGTCAGGGGCAGTACATGGGCAGATTGAACGCGGCGGTGACGGCCCTTTGGTTGGGCGGGCTATGCGTTATGGGGTCTTTGGCCTCAGCGCAGGAATTTAGCGGCCTGGCACGCGTCACCAGCGAGGTCTCGCAGATCAGCGATACTGGTGACGGCGCGCGCCTGCAGCTGGGGCTGAGCCAGGGAGTGCCGTATCGGCTGTTCACCCTGGATGAGCCCGCCCGGCTGGTGCTGGACTTTCAGGAGGTCGACTGGAACGGGCTCGACCCGGAAGCATTTTTGAGCGGCGAGGCTGTGGCTGCGGTGCAATTTGGCACCTATGTGCCCGGCTGGTCGCGGCTGGTGCTGGAACTCTCTGAACCGATGGTGGTTGCCGCGGCAGCGCTGGAGGTCGATCCGGTGACCGCGGCTGCGGTGCTCAAGCTGGACTTGCAGGCCAGCACAGCAGAAGATTTTGCCAAAGCGGCGGGCGCGCCGCAGGATGCCCGTTGGGATTTGCCCGCGCCACAGGTTTTGGACGTCGCGCCGCACCGGGATGAAAACGCGCCGCTGCTGGTGGTGCTGGATCCGGGGCATGGTGGTATTGATCCTGGGGCCAAGGCTGCGAACGGTGTCGTCGAAAAAGATCTGATGTTGCAGTTTGCGCTGGAGCTGGGCGAGGTTTTGGTGCGCTCGGGTCAGTTTGCGGTTCAGGTCACCCGGGATGGGGATTATTTTGTCTCGCTTGAGCGGCGCACTGCGCTGGCGCATCAGGCCGGAGCGGATTTGTTTATTTCCTTACATGCGGATTCGCTGACACAGGGGCACGCGCATGGCTCTACCGTCTACACCCTGTCGCAAGAGGCCACGGATGCGGCCTCGGCCAGCTTGGCAGAGCGCCATGATCGCGCCGATCTGCTGTCGGGCACCGATCTGAGCCACACGGATGATCTGGTTGCCGGGGTGATGCTGGATCTGGCGCGACAGGAAACCCAGCCCCGCAGCGAAGCCCTGGCACGGGCCTTGGTTACCGGGCTGAAGGAGCAGGGCGGGCCGCTTAATCGTAAGCCGTTGCGATCTGCCGGGTTTTCGGTGTTGAAATCCGCCGATATCCCATCAGTTCTGGTGGAGGTCGGATTTTTGTCCAGCCCCCGCGACCTGGCCAATCTGCAAGATCCTGATTGGCGCCGACAAACCGCAACTGCGATGCTGAAAGGTCTGATTGATTGGCGGATAGAGGATGACGCGCGTCGCGCTCTGGTACGCCAATAGGCCAAATGCGCTGTCGTCAGACCTGATGACAGCCCTGCGACAGACGTAGCGGGCTCTGCATGGATTTTTTTGTTTCCGGTGGTTGCAGGTTTTGAAGAGAAAAGGCAAAGACCC
Source organism: Phaeobacter sp. G2 (assembly GCA_025163595.1). Lineage (NCBI taxonomy): Bacteria > Pseudomonadati > Pseudomonadota > Alphaproteobacteria > Rhodobacterales > Roseobacteraceae > Phaeobacter > Phaeobacter sp. G2. The sequence goes on along the minus strand of CP104100.1, from coordinate 3,255,471 downwards.
GAGGGGCATTGCAAAGCGTTTTTCCCCCTGTGACGGCATCTTTCCGCTGTTTCCGCTTTTGACCCCAGGCCGTCGCCCTCCTATATAGGCGGCACCCCGCGAGAAAGGCAGCATCCGTGCTCAGGTTTATTCTATCCTTCTTTGGTTCGATCTTCAGCACCGTAACCCTGGGCATTGCCATGGTTGCGCTGACACTGGGAGCGATTTTCTGGATCTACGGGCGCGATCTGCCCAGTCATGAATCCCTGTCGCAGTATCAGCCACCAACCATCAGCCGGATTTATTCTGGCGAGGGGCGGATGATCGATGAGTTTGCCAAGGAACGACGCCTGTTCACCCCTTCGGCGGAGATTCCGGATTTGGTGAAACAGGCGTTTATCTCGGCTGAGGACAAGAATTTCTACTCCCACAATGGCTATGATGCCCGTGGTATTGCCGCCGCCGCAGTTGAGGCGGTGCGCTCGCGCGGGGACAACGTGCGCGGGGCGTCGACGATCACCCAGCAGGTGATGAAAAACTTCCTGCTGTCCGGCGACCGTAAGGCGGCGCGCAAGGTCAAAGAGATCATCCTCGCCACCCGGCTGGAGGAGACGCTGAACAAGGACCAGATCCTTGAGCTCTATCTCAACGAGATTTTTCTCGGGCAGAACTCCTACGGGGTGACGGCAGCGGCGCAGAGCTATTTCAACAAGACCCTGGGTGAGCTGGCCCCCCATGAGGCGGCGACGCTGGCCTCGATGCCCAAGGCGCCGGGGAAATTCCATCCGGTGCGAGGTAAGGCGCGCCTGAAGGAACGGCGCGACTATGTGCTGCGGGAAATGTTTGAAAACGGCTACATCTCCGACGCCGTTTATAAAGTTGAAGTCCAGCAGCCGCTGCGCTCGGTGCAGAATGGGGATTTCCCCAGTTTCCGCACCACCCTGCCGCCCCGTGATTATTTTACTGATGAAATCCGCCGCCAGCTGTCTGAGAACTTTGGCGAAGGCGAGTTCTTTACGGGCGGCCTGTCGGTGCGCGCGACCATTGATGCCGAGATGCAAACCGAGGCGGCCGATGCGCTGCGCACGGGATTGCAAAAGTATGACCGTTCGCGTGGGGTCTGGATCGGCACTGGCGTTACCCTGGAAGAGGAAGTGCTGGCGGATGAGGCAAGCTGGCGCGAAGCCCTGTCAGAGGCCGAGGTCCCCCGCGATATTACGCTGGGCGGTAAATGGTATCCGGCTGTGGCACTAGAGGTCGGTGACAAGGCCCTTATTGTTGGCGTCGAGGAACAGACCGGCACCGGTGCAGTGCCGCGCGATGACATCAAATGGATGAAGGGCAGCTTTAAGGACAATATCACCCGTGGCGATGTGGTGCTGGTGCGCGCTGTTACGGCGGATGACGGCAGTATTAAGCATTGGTCGCTGCGTCAGGTGCCCGAGGTGCAGGGTGGCTTTGTGGCGATGGATGTGAACACCGGCCGGGTTCTAGCGATGCAGGGTGGGTTTTCCTATCAGGATTCCGTGTTCAACCGCGCAACACAGGCGCAACGCCAACCGGGCTCCAGCTTTAAACCTTTTGTTTATGCGGCGGCCCTGGACAGTGGCTATAGCCCGGCGACCATCGTTATTGATGCGCCCATCGAGATCAACACCCCACAGGGGCTGTGGCGTCCCAAGAACTCATCGAACAAATTCTATGGACCAACGCCCCTGCGCACCGGCATCGAGCGGAGCCGGAACCTAATGACCATTCGTCTGGCACAAGAGGTTGGGATGCCGGTTGTGGCGGGATATGCTGAACGCTTTGGGGTCTACGACAATATGGGCACCTTCCTGGCCAACTCCTTGGGTGCAGAAGAAACCACGCTGTACAAGATGGTGGCGGCCTATGCGATGTTCGCCAATGGCGGCGAGCGGGTGCAGCCCACCCTGGTGGACCGGGTGCAGGATCGCTACGGGCGCACGATCTATCGCCATGATGATCGTGACTGCGTCGATTGCGCAGCGCCTGACCTGCCAGCCGGGCAAGCGCCCCGTATCGCCACGGACCGCGAACAGGTGATGGATCCAATCACCGCCTATCAGCTTAGCTCGATGATGCGAGGCGTGGTGGAGCGCGGCACCGCCTCCAGTGTGATCAACCTGCCGGTTCCCACCGCAGGCAAGACCGGGACCACCAATGATTCCCGCGATGTGTGGTTTGTGGGCTTTACCTCCAATATTGTCGCGGGCTGCTACATGGGGTTTGACCAACCCCGTCCGATGGGGCGGGGCGCCTATGGCGGCACCATGTGTGGTCCGGTGTTCCAGCAGTTCATGAAGGTGGCCACCGAGAAATTTGGCGGTGGACCCTTCGAAGTGCCCGAGGGTGGTCATTTTATCAAGATCGACCGCTATACTGGTGCGCGCCTGCCCGACAGTGCTTCGGGCGCCTATGTGGTGGCCGAGTATTTCCGCGACGGGGCTGAGCCCATCTTTGGTTTGGCTTTTGACGGCGGTTTTGCCATGGGGTCTGATCTGCCGCTATTGGAAGAGGTGCAGCAATCTGGCCGTCAGGTGACCACCTCTAGCGGCGGCACCGCAGTTCTGGGACCAAAGGCCACCTTTGGCACTGTCACTTCAGGCGGCCAGTATTAGGCGCTATTAGGCGCTGAAGCTTTGCATTCTCGTTCCGTCGCAACCAAGGGGTGGCTCGGGAAAGTTCACCCCAGGGGCAAAGCAGGCGTTTCCGGCGATGTCGCGGGGGCGGTGGCCATTAAGGCCAGAGTTTCGCGCCGCGTTAGACAGTGCCGCGCTGTGGGGCCAAAGCCCTTGGGGTGGCCACGCAGCTCAGGCATACAATCAAACAGGCTAAACAGGGCCGGTGGGCCTAGGGCCTCAAGCGCCTGATCGCCGGGAAAGAAGCTCTCGGTGGGACAGTTCTCCGCATAGATAATCTCATGCTGATCCAGCAGCAGGTGAACATAGGTGACCATGCCACCCGGCTGGCGGCGAATGCTGTGATCGTTGACCAGGTGATGCGCCGCCGACAGAACCTCATTGGTGTCAAACAGCATCCGCGTCGTCGCCCCGGTGAGCAACATGCGGTGCTGTGGCGACACCAGAAGATCACGGCTGGTGCCAAGTGTCCCTGCCTGAATGCGGATCGGGGCCCAGTCCCCCATCGCCGGAACAGTTGTTTTGCCCACCCAGCGGACTGGCTGAAACCCATTGTCACGGGTAAGGACCAGATCTCCCTGGGCCAGCTCGTCAACCGGGATCGCCCCGGCAGCGGTGGAGATCCTGGTGCCGGCGGCAAAGCAGATGATTTTTTCAATATTGGAAAATGTCAGACTAGAACCATCCAGCAAGGTGGCGGTTCCGCTCATGGTGCCATCTTCTGTTGTGGTGACATCCAGCGTGCTGCGATCTATTAATCCACCAAGATCCAGCGTGTCCCAATCGGTGCCGCCTTCATTGCCATCAATGACAATACCTGCATCGCCGGTTTCACCCAGATCGACAAGGGTAAAGGTATCCTGATCATCGCCGCCAAAGACGGTATCGCCCTTTGCTACCGCAATCTGGTCCTTGCCCGCGCCACCTGACATGAGATCGCTGCCAGTGCCGCCGGACATTGTATCATGACCCGCGTTGCCATCCAGCGTGTCGTCGCCACTGCCGCCAAGAATGCTGTCAGCACCGTCGCCGCCAAGAATGCGGTCGTCGCCCGCGCCCCCAAGCAGGGTGTCGTCGCCTGCGTCTCCATGCAATGTATCGCGTCCGCCGGCCCCATCCATGTAGTCATCGCCGTCGCCGCCATAGAAATCGTTGGTGTAGGTGTCACCCGCGCTGGTGCCTTCGTTGTCAAAGCCGACAATCGTGTCGTTGCCATCCGTACCGATGACGCCGTCAATACCGGAATAGGTATCACCAGCCGCTTCGCCGCCACTGGCCGCACCCGTTGCCAGGTTCACGTCCACAGCCTCCGCAGAGTTGGAATAATCCGCATAGTCGAGCCCGGTGCCGCCACTCAGGTGGTCCGCGCCGCTGCCCCCCTCCAGGGTATCATCGCCATCCTGGCCATGAAGCGAGTCGTTTCCTGTGCCGCCGACTAGTGAATCATCGCCGCCCGCGCCAAAGACCGTGTCGTTCCCAGCGCCCGCCAGCACAGTGTCGCCATTTCCCGAAGCGCCACCGCCGATCCCGTCGTTCATGCTGTCGCCATCGGCATCCGTGTGGGTTGCCGAAATATAATCATCCGAATCCGTGCCGTCGACGGTGCCCTCGGAGGAGGTATATGAGGGAGGGTTGGTTGCAGAGGCAGAGCTAATGGTGCCAACCGGCCCGGCATCCGGGGTGAAATAGACGTTGCCATCATCGCCCAGGGCGTAGGTGCCGGGTTCGGTCTCGTTGGTGTAGGTGGTGCCACCGGAACTGCCGCTCCAGGTCCAGGTGCCGGAACCAAGTGCCTGATCCGTCGTAAAGGCGGTATAACCGCCGGAAATGGAATCTCCTGAGTTCAGGGCGCTATCGCCAAGCGAGACTAAATAACCAGAGGGCACGTTGGTATTCCTTTGTTGATTCAGAGAGCCGCCTTTACGGCTTCCTGAACTGTTAGTGGTGCGGCGTCATTCCGGGGCGGTGCTGTGATTGGTCCAGATCGGCGCAAAGATGTCCTGTGGGGAACCAGATCATCCATAGGTGTGAAAAATTTCCCTAGGGTTTCTCGGTGGTTTCTCGGGGGAAGTTTTTGTTTCAACTTTTAACGAGGCGTCAGCGACAGGGGGCGATCCGGAGCGGCTGCGGCAGTCGCGGCTTTGTCCGCAGCCCGGCTTGCTCGCAAGGGCTCTGTGGTCTATCACCCTTGCTTGATACGTAAGTTCAAGGACATCACATGCGCGCTGAGACCCAAAATACCGTGGCCGAGATCGAGAAATCTCTGGAGCTTCTGGCCCAGCGTCTGAATTGGGAAACAGCAGAGTACCGGCTGGAAGAATTCAACGCCCGTGTCGAGGACCCTAACCTGTGGGATGACGCTGAGGCGGCGCAAAAGCTGATGCGCGAGCGTCAAAATCTGGTTGATGCGATCGACACCTACAAGGGCATCAAGCAAGACTTGGCCGATAATATCGAACTTATTGAACTGGGCGAGATGGAGGAGGACCAAGAGGTCATCTCCGACGCCGAAGAGGCCCTGAAAACGCTGCAGGTTTCTGCTGCAGAAAAAGAGCTGGAAGCCTTGCTGGATGGGGAAGCCGACAGCAATGACACCTTCCTTGAGATCAACTCGGGCGCCGGTGGCACCGAGAGCTGTGACTGGGCCTCGATGCTGGCCCGGATGTATGTGCGCTGGGCTGAGAAAAAAGGCTACAAGGTCGAGCTGCAATCCGAAAGTGCGGGCGAAGAAGCCGGCATTAAATCCGCCGCTTACAAGATCACCGGGCATAATGCCTATGGCTGGCTGAAATCCGAAAGCGGTGTGCATCGCCTGGTGCGGATCTCACCTTTTGATTCTGCCGCCAAACGCCATACGTCTTTTTGTTCGGTTTGGGTCTACCCGGTGGTGGACGACAATATCGAGATTGAAGTGAACCCGGCGGATATTCGCATTGATACCTACCGGTCGTCCGGGGCGGGTGGTCAGCACGTAAACACCACCGACTCGGCGGTCCGGATCACCCACCACCCCACCGGTATTGTGGTGACCTCGTCAGAGAAGTCACAGCACCAAAACCGCGACATCGCGATGAAAGCACTGAAATCCCGGCTGTATCAGCAAGAACTGGACCGCCGTAACGCGGCCATCAACGAGGCCCATGAAAACAAGGGCGATGCAGGCTGGGGCAGCCAGATCCGGTCGTATGTGTTGCAGCCGTACCAAATGGTCAAAGATCTGCGTACCAGCCACGAGACCTCTGACACCAAAGGGGTGCTCGACGGAGATCTGGATGGGTTTATGGCAGCGACGCTGGCGATGAATGTCGCGGGCAAAAGCCGTTCGCAAGCGCAGGGCGACTAAGCTGTTTTGGGTGCCTTGTTTTGCAAACAAGGCGTCATTCAAAAGGGGCAAAGAACACAGGTCCGGGTGCAGGGAGAATCCCTGCACCCTTTTGTTACTTGTGTGCCTGTCTACCCGCCCGTCTACCTGCCTGTCTGATTTTTAGGATGTAGCCACTGATCTGGGTGAGTGGTGGTGGATTTTCCGCCAGATACAGTCGTTTTTCCAGGCGAATGAAAAGGTTAGCCTTGGGTGCAGCTTTTCAGACGTAAATTCCAGCGCTAGGCTGATCCATAAGTATAGCAGGAGCATTTTCATGTATGACCCCTTTGGATCGGCGTTGGAGCTGGTGACACAGCTGCGCAGTGGTGCGCTTAGCGCGGTGCAGGTGATGCAGGAAACCCTGGACCGGATTGATGCAGTCAATCCGCAGCTGAATGCCATTGTCGCCCTGCGTGACCGGGATGTGCTGATGGCCGAAGCCGCTGCCGCTGATCAGGCCAAATCCCGCGGCGTGCTGCATGGTTTGCCAATGGCAATCAAGGACCTGGCCAATGTCAAAGGCATAGCCTCTACCCAAGGCTCGCCCATGTTCAGGGATTTTGTGCCGCAACAGGATGAGCTTTTTGTGGCGCGTCTGCGCGCCGCCGGGGCCATTTTTATTGGCAAAACCAATACGCCAGAGTTTGGCCTGGGCTCTCATACGTTCAACCCTGTTTATGGCGCCACCCGCAATCCGTTCGACACAGGCCGTAGCTGTGGCGGATCCTCTGGCGGGGCTGCGGTGGCGCTGTCTGCCGGGCTGGTCGCATTGGCCGATGGCTCTGACATGATGGGATCCCTGCGCAACCCGGCGGGCTGGAACAATGTCTACGGCTTTCGCCCGACCTGGGGCATGATTCCGTCAGAACCAACCGGGGACCTGTTCCTGCATCAGCTGGCAACCGCAGGCCCGATGGCACGCAGCCCTGAAGACCTTGCCCTGTTGCTGGACGTGATGTCCGGGCCTGATCCGCGCCAACCGCTGTCGCGAAGCCGCGAGACAATGCTGCCGCTTCCAGAGCCCGCGCCGATGCGTATCGGCTGGCTGGGCGATTGGGGCGGGGCCTTCCCGATGGAGCCTGGTGTGCTTGAAACCAGCGAAAAGGCCCTGGCGCATCTGCGCAACCTCGGTCACCGGGTCGAAACTGTGCCTGCACCATTTTCCGCAGAGCAGATCTGGGAGTCCTGGATTACCCTGCGGTCTTTTGCGGTGGCTGCCGGCCTGCGTGCCCTTGAGGGGCACCGGGCAAGCCTGAAAGAGACGGCGATCTGGGAGTTGGACCGGGGCCTGTCATTTAGCGCCCAGCAGATACAGCAGGCCTCGGATCTGCGCTCTGATTGGCAGCGCCGGGCCACGGAGTTGTTTCAAAGCTATGATGCGCTGGTTTTGCCATCGGCGCAGGTCTGGCCCTTTGCGCTGGATCTGGACTATCCGCGTGACATCAATGGCGTCGCGATGGACAGCTATCACCGTTGGATGCAGGTTGTGACACCGGTCAGCCTGCTGGGGCTGCCCTGTCTGGCGGTTCCTGCCGGTTTTGGCCAAACCGGGCTGCCTATGGGGGTGCAGATCTTTGCGGCGCAGGGACAGGATCAAAACCTGCTGGCGCTGGGGCAGGGCTATCATCAAGCCAGCCTGCTGCCACAGAACGCCCCGCCGCCCCTGGGGTGATCCTAGGGGAAAACAGAACACGAGACATTTTTCTGGGGAGGAGAATTGAGTGAGTGAGAAAGCTTTTGGAGTGCCGGACCTGCAGCCAATGCGGGCCGAGATTTTGGCGCAGGCGCTAAAATGTGGCTGGCAGGATTTTTGCAAAAAACCCGGATACGGGCTGTTTTTCTCCGGGGTCTATGTGCTGGCTGGCTGGGCGATGATCTGGATAACCCTGCAAACGGGAACCACATTCTGGCTGGTGCTTGCCGCCATTGGCTTTCCATTGATCGGCCCCTTTGCCGCGGTTGGGCTCTATGAGGTTTCGCATCGTCTGGAACAGGGGGAGCCAATGGATGCCGGGGGTATTCTGGGCGTAATTCTGCTTCAAAGCCGACGCCAGCTGCCCTCGATCTGCGCCATTATTATTGTGGTGTTTCTGTTCTGGTTCTTTTTGGGCCATATGATCTTTGCGCTGTTTCTGGGGCTTTCGACGATGACCAATATTTCCAGCTCGCTGGAGGTGTTTTTGTCGCTGAACGGGGCGCTGATGCTGGGCGTCGGCAGCCTGGTTGGGGCGCTTTTTGCGTTGCTGCTCTATATGATTACGGTGATTTCGCTGCCGCTGCTTCTGGACCGCGAAGTTGATTTTGTCACCGCGATGATCGCCAGTTTTACCTACGTGCAGAGAAACTTCCTGTTGATGATGTTCTGGGCGGGGGCGATTTCGGTTTTGACCTTCGCGGCGCTCTTGCCCGGGTTTGCCGGGCTGTTCCTGGTGCTGCCTCTGCTGGGGCATGCCACCTGGCATATCTACCGCCAGATTGCCCGTTGACCAAGCTGCGCCCGGCAACGGCAAAGGGGAGCGCCTGGGGCTATGGCCTTAGCTGAAGGGGTCATCCGGGCGCAGCAGGTGGCGGTGGTAGGGCAGCAGATCTTCGGCGGTGGAAAATCCGGCTGTGCGTGCCACCTTGAGCGCGCTGCCTATGTCCCTCCCCAGATGTTCGTAGACCATACGTGTAACCCGCTCACCGCTGCCGTCGCGCACGGTGCGCGCCACATAGCCAAGCCAGAAGTTGTTTTCCAAAGACCCAACCCGCGCCAGGTAGTTGAACGAATAGGTCATAGCGTGGCGTCGTGAGATGACAAAGGCAACGCCGTCCTCATGGGAGGTCAGAATACCTCGAAACTCGCGCCGCTTGGGGGCGTCGGACAGGCCCTGGTAGCGCATCGCTTCGCGCGCCTCGTAGCCTTTGATAAAGGTTGCAGCCTTGCCAGAGCGGAACACATGGACCAGCCCGATAACAAACTTGTCGCTGTTGACAAAACTGCGTCGGGTGAACCGATAGAACCCTGTCGGGAACATTGCCTCGTTGACCTGGCGGATACCGTGGCCAAGAAAATCGGCGAGAAACGGGCCGTTAAGGATGTTCCCCTGATGCCCGATTGTCTCAACCGGTTCCAACAAAATGCGGGCGTCCACTTCGAAAAAATTACATATCCGGTCAAGAATGTCCGGCCGTGGAAAGCTCTCGCCGGACATGTAGCGGTTGAACTGGGTTCTGTTGATCCCAAGCCGCCGCGCCAGTTCCGAAACCGAAGGATAGTGCTGCGCGAGGTGACGCAGATTGGTGCCAAACATATTGCGCAGTTGTGCCGGCGACCGTGTCGAAGCAGTGTCTGTTTGACCTATGAGGTCCAGTGTGTCTGACATGGCAGCCTGTGTATCCTGTTTTCTGGGCGGAATAGTCACGAATTTCGAGGGTATGGACGCTAATCCGTGTCATGCCGTCTCTAAGTTGTGTCAGAGTCTTAGGGGTGCAGACACAAAATGCAATGGGTCGATGCATTTTTGACGATGTTGAAACAGAGCCTTTTGAACCAAACTCGATCTGTCCAGAATGCGAGGACTGTTATGATTGGAATTGTTCTTTGGAGTGACGCGACAGCTGGAAAAGCAATTATTTGGTGCGAAGATCAGGGGGATTTGGCATTCTACACCCATGTGGGTACCTTTGATAATTTTGCAATCCGTTCTGGTGACTGGGTGTCGTTCGAGTTGACGTTGGAAAATGATCTACGTGTGGCGTTGGATATTCAGGTTCTTCAGGAACCTGGCTGTCCTAGTCTGGCAGAGGATCTTGCTGTTGCCAGCAAAAAGGCATGTGCGGGCTCATCGCTTAAGCTGGTGGCGCAGGAGGGGGCGTCATGCGACATACCTGTCACAGCCACCGCTGCAACATGCGTCGCGGTCGCGGAAAGGCCAGTGTCCCCCGTTCGGTTGGAGCGGACAAGCGCGGCTGGGGTGAGACGGGAAGAGGCGGAGCAATCCCACAGCCGCGTTTCGCCTTTGACCGATGACGATGAGGCGCAGAACATCATTGCCTTTCCATTGGATGCAGCTGGTCGGTTGCGTCGCGCCTGAGCTTTGTCTGAGGTGACGGCAACCGGGCCTTGGCCTTAGGTGTGGCCTCAGTTCTGGTGCCTGGCTTCTGATGGTGTTGGATCTCCTTCGGCAAGGAGGGACGGCCTGGAGAGAATCGCCAAGGAGAGACAGTAAGTCTAAAACACAAAAAGGCCGGTCATTGGACCGGCCTTTTTTACATCTCGTTTTCTTGTTCGTGCTGTCAGGCGCCGCGCAGCAGCGCTGCAACGCCGGTTCGCGCAACTTCTGTCAGACCCAAAGGCCGCATCAGATCGGCAAAGGCGTCAATCTTCTCCGGTGCTCCGGTGATTTCGAAGATGAAGCTGTTCAAGGTGCTGTCGACCACATTGGCCCGGAAAATATCGGCCAGGCGCAGGGCTTCGACCCGCTTGTCACCCTCTCCGGCCACTTTGAAAATGGCCAGCTCGCGCTCGACCGATGCGCCCTCAACGGTGAGGTCATGGACCTCATAGACCGATACGATACGGCCAAGCTGAGCCTTGATCTGCTCGATCACCTGAGGGGTGCCGGTGGTCACCACAGTGATGCGGGACAGATGCCCGGTGTGATCCACTTCGGCGACGGTGAGGCTTTCGATGTTATAGCCACGACCGGCAAACAGGCCGATGACACGGGCCAGAACGCCGGGTTCGTTTTCGACCAGAACCGCCAGAGTGTGTTTTTCCTGAACATCCGAAAATGTGGGGCGTAGGTTATAGGCAGAATGGCGGGTGGAGCCTTTTTTGATATGTAGGGCAGACATTTATGTCCCTTTCTGAATTCGGGCCAAAGTACGGGGCAGGGCGCAACCGCCCTGCAAATTCTGTAGCTGGGCTAAAGTTAGACCAAAACCGCGCCACCGGACTGGATCACGCCCTGGGTGTCGGCTTCGCCCATCAGCATCTCATTATGGGCCTTGCCTGATGGGATCATCGGGAAGCAGTTCTCGTGCTTTTCCACCAGACAGTCAAAGATCACTGGCCCGTCGTGGTTGATCATTTCCATGATGGCGTCGTCCAGATCAGCGGGGTCAGAGCACAAGATGCCCTTGGCGCCAAAGGCCTCGGCCAGTTTTACAAAATCAGGCAGCGATTCAGACCAGGAATGGCTGTACCGTTCGCCGTGCAGCAGCTCCTGCCACTGGCGCACCATGCCCAGACGTTCGTTGTTGAGGATGAACTGTTTCACCGGCAGGCGATACTGGGCAGCGGTGCCCATCTCCTGCATGTTCATCAACCACGAGGCTTCACCGGCGACGTTGATCACCAACGCGTCCGGGTGCGCCATCTGCACCCCGATCGAAGCGGGGAAGCCATAGCCCATGGTGCCAAGCCCGCCGGAGGTCATCCAGCGGTTTGGGTCTTCAAAGTTGAGGTATTGCGCCGCCCACATCTGATGCTGGCCAACCTCGGTGGTGATATAGCGATCATGGTCCTTGGTCAGGGCTTCGAGCCGTTCCAGGGCATACTGTGGCTTGATGGTCTTTTGCGACCCGGTATAGGCCAAGCAATTGACCCCACGCCATTCGCTGATCTGTTTTTGCCATTTGGCAATGGCTTCGCGGTTCACCTTGCGGCCACGCGCCTTCCAAACCTTGAGCAGATCCTCCAGAACATGGCCCACGTCACCGACAATTGGGATGTCGATGCGGATCACCTTGTTGATCGAAGAGGGGTCGATATCGATGTGGGCCTTTTTGGAATTTGGGCTGAAGGCATCGATACGGCCAGTGATCCGGTCGTCAAAACGGGCGCCGATATTGATCATCAGATCGCAGTCATGCATCGCCAGGTTGGCCTCATAAAGCCCATGCATGCCCAGCATGCCCAACCAGTTCTCGCCTGAGGCCGGATAGGCCCCCAATCCCATCAGGGTCGAGGTGATTGGAATGCCGGTGCTATCCACCAGTTCGCGCAGCAGTTGGCAGGCGGCAGGGCCGGAGTTGATCACGCCACCGCCGGTATAGAAAACGGGGCGTTCAGCGGCCTCAATCGCGGCGACCAGTTCGGTGATTTCTTCCATATCGCCTTTGACGATGGGCTGATAGCGCGAAGCGCTTGGTTTGGCTGGCTCATAGGTGCCGGTGGCAAACTGCACATCTTTGGGGATGTCGATCAGAACGGGGCCGGGGCGACCCGAGGTGGCGACATGAAAGCCTTCGTGCAGGGTTGCGGCCAGCTTGTCGGTGTCTTTCACCAGCCAGTTGTGCTTGGTGCAGGGGCGGGTGATGCCAACAGTGTCGGCCTCCTGAAAGGCATCCGAGCCGATCATAAAGGTGGGAACCTGGCCGGTGAGAACCACCAGCGGAATGGAATCCAGCAACGCATCGGTCAGGCCGGTCACCGCATTGGTAGCGCCGGGGCCAGAGGTCACCAGCACAACGCCGGGCTTGCCGGTGGAGCGGGCATAGCCTTCGGCGGCATGGACCGCGCCCTGCTCGTGACGCACCAGGATGTGGCGAATGTCATTTTGCAGGAAAATTTCGTCGTAGATCGGAAGTACGGCGCCACCTGGGTATCCGAAAACTGTGTCGACGCCCTGTTCCTTCAGGGCTTCGACTATCATCTTTGCGCCGGTCATTTCACGTGTCATCTGCTTTTTGCTCCAATTGGCGGCATCGTCCATTACGCATAAAAAAAGCCTCCGCTAATTCTAGGGGAGGCGCATGGGTTTGATTGTGGTCTACCGTTACCGGCCCATGCGCTTGGTTCCTACAATTACGACTAGGCTGGTCATTGCCAGGCTCTCCTTTACTGCGTTGCAGCGGACATTATGATTGCTTTGGCGGGGCGTCAACAGGCAAAAGGATCGAAAGCCCTCTCATTTCGGACATTTTCTTGCGCAAGGGGTCGGTTTTTGGGAATTATCGGAATGTTTGGGTGCGAATTGTGATCTTTCGTTCCCTTCTTTCCATTCCCCAGCGCTGTTTTGCCCGCCGAAAGTGGCCGAACCGGGGTCTTTGCGCCTAAGGTGCCTCAGCTGTGACGGCAAGGAAATGGCGCTCTGGAGCGGGGCAAAACCGGCGCGCGCGCGGCCTCAGAATTCGTGGCCGGTGCCCTGCAGGACGCCATGTTCCAGCGCATAGCGGGTCAGGCCTGCGGTTGAGGAAATGCCCAGCTTGCGCTTGATGTTTTTGCGGTGGGTCTCAACCGTGCGCACCGAGATATCCAGTGCCAGGGCGACTTCCTTGTTTGATTTACCCTGGGCCAGTTCCAACAGGATGGTCTGCTCGCGCCCGGTGAGCGCTTCGCGCGTCTCGCCATCCTTGGGTTCGAGCGAGCCCTGGGCGCCTGTGCAGAGATACCGTTCACCGCTCATTACTGTATCAATGGCCTGCTTGATCTCTTCGGTGGGCACATCTTTTAGGATATACCCCAGCGCGCCATGGCTCAGCGCAGTGGAGATATATTCAGGGCTGTCATGCATCGTCAGGATGACAATTCGGGTTTCTGGTTGGCGCTCCAAAATCATCTCGGTGGCGCTTAAACCGCCAAGCCGGGGCATGTTCAGGTCCATCAGAATAACGTCCGGTGCAAGAGCCGGGGCTTGTTCCACCGCCTCAGCTCCATCCTTGAGGCAGGCGAGCACCTCAATGTCGTCATAGCTCTCTAGGATCGATTGGATGCCTTCGGCGACCATCGGGTGATCATCGACGATTAAAACGCGAACTGTGGTGCTCATCTCTTTCCCTTTGGTCGAAAGCGGCGCATCGGTCTTGTACTGAAGCAGAGGCGTCAGCCTTCAACCGACTTGCTCCCCAGATCCGCGCCAAGGGATTCCCCCGGGGCCAGAAGGTGGCTAAGGGGGAGGGTGGCTTCGATCATGGTGCCGCTTTGGGTGCCACGTGATGACAGAATGCGTAAGGTGCCGTCAAGCTGCTCTATCCGTTCCTGGATGTTGCGCAGGCCAATCCCTGGGCCGGTGCGGTCCTGATCGAGCGGCAATCCGCGACCGTTATCGGTGATACGCATGGTAACGCCCTTGGCGTGGCCGCGCAGATCCATGGTCATTTCACTAGCATCAGAATGGCGCTCGATATTCATTAGGGCCTCTTGGGCAATCCGGTAGAGCGCGATCTTGGCCTCCGGGTCGAGCCGGTTGCGAAAGACCACAGTGCTGAATTCTGAGTGGATGCCGGTGCGGGTAGAAAAATCATCGGTCAAGGCCTTGAGTGCGGGGCCCAACCCCAGGTCATCCAGCACGCGGGGGCGCAGGTCACGGCTGATGCGACGGACCTCGGTAATTGCGTTGGCCAGATCGTCGATGCCTTTGTCCAGGGGGGGCAATCCGCGATCCAGTTCGCCGCGCTTGAGACGGCGACTGGCATTGTCCAGCGCGTAGCGTACCCCGACCAGGATTTGACTGATGCCGTCGTGCAATTCCCGCGCCACCCGCCCGCGCTCTTCTTCCTGGGCGTCAAAGACACGTTGGGTCAGCTCCTTGAGCTTGGCATCGGCCAGGCGACGTTCGCGGATGTTGAGAACCATACCTGAGGCAAAAACCACGATCAGGGCGGCCAAGGTGATGACGCCAATATACAAAAAGGTACGCTGTACCCGGGCTTCAACCTCGGCACGGGCAACCGCGACCGAAGCCAGCACATCGTCGATAAACACGCCAGTGCCCACAGCCCATTGCCAATCCTGCAGGCCAACAACATAGGCAACCATCCGGGCTTCTTCCCCGGTAGAGGGCTTTTGCCACATAAAGCTGTGCCACCCGGCACCTTGCCGTGCCAGCCGGATGAATTCATCCACTACGGGGGTGCCCTGGCTGTCTTTGAGGCCCGACCAGTTTCGTGTGATGAACTCTGTCTGCCGCGGACTGACGAGATTGGTGCCGTCATAGTCATAGACAAAAAAGAACCCATCCGTGCCATAGATCATCGAAGACAGAATCTGGGCGACCTGTTCCTTGGCCTCGTTGTCATCAGGTGAGGCACGACCGTAGATAAAGGAAAACCCATTGCGCGCCTGAGTCACATAGTTGCGCAGTTCGGCCTTCTTGGCAGCCAGCAATTGCTGTTGCAGCGCCTGGATCTCGCGCTCAGCTGAGCTCCTTGATTCAAACGCGACCAGCAGGGCAATTGCCGCCACCGCAACAACAAGCGGCAGTGTCGCCAGAATCGATAGCTTCTGTGCGTAGTTCGGTCGAAAAGGTGGGCGGAATAAGGCCATGTGCCGAATCGTTACGCAATCCCGCAACCGAATCAAAGGGCTGGAAGCGCATTTTCCGGACGTGACGGCCGAGATTCGCTGCGGTTCCACAAAAATCCTGTCTTTGAGCGCAGGATTTTGGGGTTTTTCGGCGTACCTACGCAGTACTAGGTATTCACAAGGGGCGCAGCACCGCTACGTTGACGCCACTCGAAAAGATCCGTCCGGCCCAAGCTGGACATAGGGACTACTTATGGGAGGAGCACTATAATGGATCGTCGTTCTTTTTTGAAAACCTCTGCGCTGGGCGGGACCGCCGCAGCTGCAACCACTTTGGCCGCACCGGCATATGCACAGGGTAAACGCACCCTGACCATGGTTACCACCTGGGGCCGTGGTCTGGCGGGCGTGTTTGACGCTGCACAGCGCGTTGCCGACAACGTTACCGCCATGTCCGATGGTCAGCTGACCGTCGACATCAAAGCCGCCGGTGAGCTGGTTGGCGCGTTTGAAGTGTTTGATGCGGTTTCTTCCGGTCAGGCCGATATGTATCACGGCGCCGACTACTACTTTGTGGGTCAGCACCCAGGCTATGCCTTCTTTACTGCTGTGCCCTTTGGCATGACCGCTCAGGAACTGTCCAACTGGTATTACCAGGATGGCGGCATGGAACTGCACGACGAGCTGGGTCAGATCTTTGGTCTGAAATCCTTCCTCGGCGGCAACACCGGCGCCCAGGCTGGTGGCTGGTTCTCGAAAGAGATCAACAGCCCCGAAGACTTCAACGGTCTGAAGTTCCGTATGCCTGGCCTCGGCGGTAAAGCTTTGGGTAAACTGGGCGCTTCCGTTCAGAACATCCCTGGTTCCGAAGTGTATCAGGCGCTGTCCTCTGGTGCCATCGACGGCACCGAGTGGATCGGCCCCTGGGCGGATGAAAAGGCTGGTTTCCAGGAAATCACCAAGACCTACTACACCGCCGGCTTCCACGAGCCAGGCGCCGGTCTGTCGGTTGCGACCAACCGTGACGTCTTTGAAAGCCTGTCGCCTGCGCACCAGAAGATCATCGAAATCGCTTCGGCTGAATGCCACCAGTGGAACCTGACACAGTTCCTGGCCAATAACGGTGCAGCTCTGCAGCGTCTGCAGGCTGGCGGCGTAAAGGTCATGGAATTCCCTGACTCGGTCTGGGATGCCTTTGGTCAGGCTTCGAAAGAAGTGCACGAAGAAAACCTGGGTGATGATCTGTACAAAAAGATCTACGACAGCGCCATGAAGTCGATGAAGTCTTCTTCTGGCTGGCAGAACCTGTCGTCCGGTGTTTACACCGCACAGCGCGACCGCGTTCTGGGTTAACCCAACCCGAAGCCTCTTTTGGATCTCCCGCCAGGTGCGGGGGATCCCTTTTTCATTTTTGCCGCAGGCCAGAAGGCAGTGGTCGCCCGCGTATCACGCATTCTGGGCGGAACTGTCGCTTGATGCCGCAGCATGCAATCATCCGAGGGAACAATGCAGGACGATACAGGCATTTCCTTTTTCGGCGCCCTGTTCAACGGTCTGATCTGGCTGGTTCAGAACATCGCTGGCGCCTTTTACAATTTCGGCTACGCCGTAACCCATCCGCAGCTGTGGCTTGATTGGTCTGACAAGACTTCGATCATGCGCTTTGTCTACTATGGCGGCTCGGTGGAGTTCTTTTTTGTAGTCTTTACTGTGTTCCTGATGCTGACGGCTGTTGGCCTTTACCGCCGCCAGGTCATGTGGGGCATGGTGCGTGGCCTTGAAGGTTTTGCCAATGGCATCGGGCGCTTTTTTGCCTGGGCTGGTCTGATCATGGTGATCCAGCAAATTGTCATTGTGTTCATGCAGCGGATCTTTGCCCGCCCCGACATGAGTTTTGGTCTTGGGATTGCCTTGGAAAAAGACATCAGCTGGTTTGCTGAAGAGCTCAAGCTCTACAACGCCTTGGTGGTCTGCCTCTGTGTGAGCTACACCTTTGTGCAGGGCGGCCATGTGCGGGTTGATCTTGTCTATTCCGGTGTCAGCTTCCGCACCAAACGTGTGATCGACATGGTGGGATCGCTGATCTTCATGATGCCGGCCGCCGTGCTGACCTGGATGTATGGCTGGTATTTCCTGTGGCGCCACCTCATCGTGCCAAAGCCGTCGGCATCCGACAGTCTGGAGCGCCTGGTGATGAAAGCCCGCGCGCTGCGCTGGAATGTCGAAACCATCGGGTTCAGTCCCAATGGCTTTAACGGATACTTTCTCTTCAAGATCTTGCTGGTGACCTTTGCCGGTATCGTCTTTATGCATGCCATCGCCTTCTTCTACCGCTCCATGCTGGAGTTCATCGAAGGCCAGGGCAGTGAAAATAAATACCTCGACAAGGATACCCTTGGAGAGGGCGAAGAAGCCTATGAAGGCGCTCATTAACCTAAGGGACAGCTGATATGCTATTCGGTCTTGATGGCGTCGAACTCGGCCTGCTCATCGTATTTCTTTGCCTTTTTGGAGGCATCCTCTCCGGTTTCCCGGTGGCTTTTGCCATCGGTGGTGCCGGTATCATCTCCTTTGGGATCATCGCGGCACTGGACAGTGCCGGACTGCTGATCCACCAGGCCATTGATACCTCCTCCGAGGTCTATCGCAGCCTTGTGGATAGCGGGGTGAAACCCGATGCAATTTCAATCTTCCGATATCCGGAACTGCCGCGCATTGCCGAGCCTGTGTTTGTACAGGGTTGGGAATATGCGATGGATCGCAATGTCTCGTTCATTGTGAACCGGATGAACGAGCGGGTTCTGGCCGGGGCATCGATTGAAACCCTGCTGGCAGTTTTGATGTTCGTTCTGATGGGGATCACCCTGGAACGGTCGAAAATTGCCAATGACCTGCTGACAACAATGGCGCGGGTCTTTGGCCCGCTGCCGGGTGGTCTTGCGGTGTCTATCGTTGTGGTTGGTGCCTTCCTGGCGGCCTCCACCGGGATCGTTGGTGCCACCGTGGTGACCATGGGCCTGCTGGCTCTGCCGACCATGTTGCGCAACAACTACTCGCCTGAACTGGCAACTGGTGTGATCGCGGCCTCTGGTACCCTGGGGCAAATCATTCCACCCTCGATCGTGATCGTTCTTCTGGGGACCCTGGCGGGGGATCTGTATTCCACCGCACAGGAAAGCCGGGCGATGGAGGCAGGCTGTTCCGACGCTTTGACCTATCTGGGTGAACCGGCGGTTGTCTCTGTGGGCACATTGTTCCAGGCGGCTTTGCTGCCGGGGATCATGCTGGCGCTGCTCTATGCGCTTTATGCCTTTGGCTATGCGATGCTGAACCCGGAAAAAGCGCCAGCTGTTGCGCTGGAGGCCAGCTCCAATGAGCCGGTGACGCGCAACGAAGCGCTGCTGTGGTTCCTTGGTGCACCTGCTGCCATCATTGGCGGTGCCATGCTGTTGGGCTCCTTTGGGGTGATCGGTTCGCAGAACATTACGGTCTCGGCATTTTCTGACGCAGGTCAAACCGCCTCTTTGCGGACCAATGTCGGACCTCAGTGCCAAGCGGCAATGATTGACCTGCACGGTCAAGAGGCCTGGGATGCCGCAGTTGCGGAACAGACTGCGATTGATGCGGCTGGCGGCGTTGCACAGGCAACCAAGCTGACTGAGGAAGAGTTTGCTCAGGCAGGTGTCGACAAGATCGCGGCAGCTGCTCCGATTGGCACAGGCGTTACCATCCTGGTGATCATGCTGGGGCTGGTTCTGGCCATTGGTCGTGGGGTTGCTCCGTCGCGGGACACCAAGCCGCTGATCCTGGGGGCCATTGGCCTGTTGCTGGTTTTGCTCGTCGATGTGCTGTTGATTGCACCTACGACAACGCCCGGTGTCACGGTGCTGTTGTTGGCTCTGCCTGCGCTGTTGGCGCTGTATGGTGCGCGCGAAGCTGCCGCCCGCTGTGCGCGCAATGATCTGATCCGGGTGGTTTTCCCACCGCTGGTTCTGATTGTTGCCGTGCTTGGGTCGATCCTTGGTGGTATTACCAACCCAACGCCCGCTGCGGCGCTTGGCGCCGGTGGTGCAATCATGCTGGCGGCCTACCGCAAGCTGCAGGACCAAGGCAAGTCGGGCAAGATCATCATCTGGGCCACCTTTGCCGTGATGATTGCGATCCTGATCGGGGTGAACTTTGATCTGCGGATCAACCAGTCTGATGTCAGCGTCGAAAGCTGGATCGCCTTTGGTGTTGCCTATGGTGCCTATCTGTTTGCTCTGTTTGGCCTGCTTTATGGCTGCTGGGTTCTGTACAAAGGCGCTGTTCTGACACCCATTGTGCGGGAAACAGCCAAGGTTACCTCCATGGTCTTTACCATCCTGATCGGCTCGCAGCTGCTCAATCTGGTGGTGATTTCCTTTGGTGGTGAACACTACATCCAGCAGTTCCTGAAGAGCTTTGACAATGAGATGACGGTCTTCCTGATCGTGATGTTGGTGCTGTTCTTCCTGGGCTTTGTGCTCGACTTCCTCGAGATCATCTACATCGTGATCCCGATTGTTGGGCCGGTCATCTATGGCGGTTCCTTTGATCCCAAATGGGTGACGATCATGGTTGCGGTGAACCTGCAGACCTCCTTCCTGACACCACCTTTTGGCTTTGCGCTGTTCTATCTGCGTGGGGTCGCACCAAAAGAGGTGACCACCGGACATATCTATCGTGGGGTTCTGCCCTTCGTATTGATCCAGGTGGCAGGGCTGGCGCTGCTGTGGTTCTTCCCCTCGATTGTGACCATCATTCCGGCGCTGATCCCCAACTGATCAGGACGATCCTAGAACTAAACGATTGCAAAGGGGCTCCGGTTTGGGGCCCCTTTTGCGATTGCGCAGGGGGCGGAAGGGGCCGGTCTGACAGGTGGCTTTACAAAGTCAGGATAGGCATTAGTCTGGGGCCTGTGTTCTGGTGGGGGCTGGGGCAAATAAAAGGAGTGGTATTCCATGTCCTTAGTGCGAGAATGGCGGTTGGCCAAGAAACGGTATGACGCGGCCCATACCCAAGCGCAAAAACAGATCCAGGCCTTAAATACCAAGCTCTCCGCGGTAGAGTATTATCTGCATGCGTTGCGCGACGATAAACTCTCTGATCAGGCGCATATGCGCAAGATTGACGCCTATCTGGATGAGTTTTCCCCCGACAGTATCGAGACAATTCAAGCTGCACTGTTTCGTGAGCTGGAGAACCTGACTGCAATCGAGTGTCGCCCTGAAGCGGGGATCGAAAGAACGCTTGCAGCATTGGAGCAAATCCTGGAAGCCGCAGAAGAGCTGATGGCCAAAGGCGAGGTTTCTGCTGCGCAATGGAGCCAATACCGGGAGGTCTATGACCGCAGCGCCCATCGGCTGATGGATGCCGGGGATGTTTTTGAGGAGTTCATCAATAAACGGGCAAATATGGAAGAAAAACTGGCCCTGCGGCTGGACCACGCCACACTTCTGAAAAAAATCACTCAGCGCAGCCGCGCGGTGCATGACTACCTGCAGCGCAACGAGATCCCCGGCTAGGCGCGACCTGGCTGGCCTCCTGCGCTAATCTGTTGTGAATTCCAGCAAGTCCCAGCGATTGCCAAAGGGATCTTGCCAGACGGCCACTGTGCCATAGGGCTCCTGACGTGGGGCTTCTTCAAACAGGACACCAAGGGCAAGCATCCGGGCATGGTCACGGGCAAAATCATCTGTTGTCAGGAATAGCCCGACGCGGCCGCCAAACTGGTTGCCAATGGCGGCATCTTGGACAGGCCCTGTTGCCCGCGCCAGGATCAGGCTGCCCTGGGTGGCACCTGGGGGCAGGATGCGCACCCAGCGTTTGTGGCCCTGGTCGATGTCCTCGACCAGCTGCCAGCCCAGAAGATCACAGTAATAGGCGATCGCCGCATCATAGTCCGGTACGAGCAAAGCAACCGCATGCAGTGCCTGAACTGGGCTGGGCTTGCTCATCTGCGGCGATGAACTGGCTGCTCGGGCAAGTGGATATTAGCCACCTGTTCGGCGATGGGATCTGTGGACAATGGATGGCTGCTTTCGGCAAATTCTGCCGGATCGCGCATCTGTTTCCACGCCCCCTGATGATAGACTTCAAGGCCGGAAAACTTTTCTTTGTAGCTCATCTTGCTGCTGCCGGGCACCCAGTAGCCAAGATAGACATAGGGAAGTCCGGTCTCCAGTGCGATGGCGATATGATCCAGGATCATATAGGTGCCGATGGAGTTTTGCGGCTGGTCCGGGTCGTAGAAGGAATACACCATGCTCAACCCGTCTTCCAGCACATCGGTCAAAGAGACCGCAACAAGGCCGCTGAACTGGGGTTCGGTGTATTCGATAACCCGGCTTCGGATCGGGGTTTCCTCGATCATTGCCGCATATTCAAAGACATCCATATCCGCCATGCCACCGTCAGAATGGCGGCTGTCAAGGTAGCGCCGGAACAGGGTGTATTGATCTTCTGTCGCCCAGGGAGAGGTGGCGCGGCGCAACAAGGAGGCATTGCGCTTGAGGATGCGTTTCTGGCTGCGGGTCTTTACAAAGGCGCTGACATCAATGCGGGCCGACATGCAGGCAGAACAATCCGAGCATGAAGGACGATAGAGCACGTTTTGAGACCGGCGAAACCCTTGATGCGACAGGCTATTGTTCAGCTGATCGGCACCTTCACCCTGTAGTGAGGTGAACAGCTTCCGCTCCATCCGGTTTTCCAGATAGGGGCAGGGCTGGGGGGCCGTGACATAGAACTGAGGAGCAATGGGAAGTGTGTGACGCATCTGAGGCTAGACTAACAAACAGGATTTCTTGATCATAAGAAACAACCACAAGATAGCAATGGCAAAGCCAGACTCCAAGCGGCCAATGGAAACTGGTTAAAATCGCGAGACAAGCGGTCGCGCTGCAAAAGATGCTGCACAGCGTGCACCAGATGTGCGCTGCCTGGATTGAAGCCCCTTAGATGTATGCTGCCTGGTGCAAAGAAGGTCCAAGCGGCGCCTCATACCTGCCGCTCTGGGGCTCTGGCGAATGGCTAGGGGGCTATCTGGCCGCAGCAGAGCAAACACGGTTTCCCCGCTCGGCCAGCAGGCTTAAGCGCGCCGGTTGAGCATGACAGTCCCCAACAGAGCGTCGCTCAGCCCCTGTCCTCTGGAGGTGGTCAGCATCATGATGATCGAAATCACCTGCAACACGGGAACTGCGACAGAAAAGGTAAAACCAAGGGTGTGCAGCATGGCCTGCTGCGCATTCAAACGGCGCCCGGACAGGTCGCGCAGTTCAATCCCGGCAAAGCGCATACCCAGAGTGGCAGAGCTGTTTGTGAGGGTAATGGTTCGGTAGATAAAACCGATCACCAAATAGAGCAGCGGCCAAATGAGGAGGCCAACAAAAGCCGTCAAAAGCACTATTACAAGGCTCAACACGATGA
Organism: Phaeobacter sp. G2; assembly: GCA_025163595.1. Lineage (NCBI taxonomy): Bacteria > Pseudomonadati > Pseudomonadota > Alphaproteobacteria > Rhodobacterales > Roseobacteraceae > Phaeobacter > Phaeobacter sp. G2. The sequence goes on along the minus strand of CP104100.1, from coordinate 3,232,784 downwards.
TCAGAATACTATCGACAACCCATGCCACGAGACGTTTCGGGGCGGTGAGCGCGTAGAATTCGGCCTGATAATCGGGGTCGGGCAGGGAGGTCATGGGGATGCCTTTTTGAATGTGGATGACATAGAGGGCGCCGCCCCCGGCCTAAGCCTAGGCTAAGGGGGCGGCGCGGTCTTGAACAGAGGTTAGTGGGACTTTTCAGCGCGGTCTTCGTCGCTGGAATCTTCCGCAGGCATTGTGCTGCGTTCATCCATGAATTGGTCGAACTCGGCCTTGTCCTTGGCATCGCGAAGTCGCTGCATAAAGCCTTCAAAATCGTTCTGTTCCTGCTCAAGCCGGCGCAGAGTGTCTTCTTTGTAGGCGTCAAAGGCAGAGTTCCCGGAGGGTTTCATTGCCGACATACCATGGCTGGCCCAGGGTTTACGGCTGTGGCTGCGGCAGGACTTGTTGAACATACGTTTGCTCCAGATCATGTAAAAGAGAAGGGCGAGGCCGATGGGCCAGAAAAAGACAAAGCCAAGAACCATTGCGGCGATCCAGGCACCTTTGCCCTTTTGGTCCAGCCACGCTTCGCTACGGGTAAACCATCCCTGTTGACTGTGGGCAGGGGTGGGGGAGGTCATTGCTGTCATAATTCATCTCCAGGGGTTGCAGTCTTGCGACTGGGTAACTGCGTTTGCTCGATGTAAATCGTGTTCACATTACTTCATATTGGAGTGACTGCGCCCTGCTTCAAGCCCGCATGTGAATCTTTTTTACATTTTGTTTCGCTCAACCGATACGGGGCCTAAAACGATACGGGTGCCTAAAGCGACGGCGTCAGGGGACAGATCTTAGCGCGCCCCTGGCCCTGCGCCGCGCGGTCGGACACGTTGACACCGTGGATGATACTGTACGCCTGCTGAGTGACCCTGACGCTGATGGCAGCGAAGCACTGCGCGTTTCAAAGCGATTGACGGACTACTTTCGGCACCTTGGCCACCGAATGATGCGGGGGGGCCGCCAGATAGCTGCGGCAGCTTCCCCTGCCTCTGCCGCGCTCTTTACGCCGCGTTTACTTCTAATTCGAGCGCTTCGGCGGCACGGCGAAGGATCGTCGCAAGTGCGCCGGAAAAATGCTCTGGATTATCGTTTGGAACCAGGATGCTGATGGTTCGATCCGCACCGGGTATGGCCAGCGGCATGACACGGACTTCGTTGCGGTGGATCCCTTGTCGTCGGGTAAAAAGGTCAGGGAGGATGCCAATGCCTGCTCCCGTCGCGGCCATCAGCACAATCGAGTCGAGACTTGTGCCCTCGTAATCGTTGGATACCATGGCGCCGCTTGCGCCGGCGATGCCATAGACAATACGCGCCAGCCTGTGGCCGGTATCGAGCGTCAGTAGCCGTTGCCCTGCGAGGTCTGCTGCCACGACCTGGCTGCGCCCTGCCAGCGGATGGTCCTGCGCCACCGCAACCCAGAGCGGTTCGACAAACAGGTGATGCTGAAAGGTGTTGGGGTGATCCTCGGGTGTCGAGATAATCGCGTCGAAACGCCCGTTTCTTATGCCCTCATCGAGGCTTAGTGTGTTTTCCTCGCGTACAATGACGCGCAGGTTGGGCTCGGCTGCGTGCAAAGCCTTCATCGCTTGCGGCAAAAGATATGGCCCAATTGACGGTAGCACGCCCAACCGTAGTCTGCCGCCAAACGGCAGGTCCGACAGCATACTGCCGCGCAGAGCTTCGACCTCGGACAGGATGCGACGGGCGCGGGTGACAAATTCCAGACCCCGGGCGGTCGTGCGTGCACCGGCGCGCCCTCGGTCAAAAAGCCGCACACCAAGGTCGGTTTCTACTGCGGCCACCTGGTTCGAAAGGCTGGGTTGACTGACGTGCAGCGTTTCCGCAGCAAGGCCAAAACTGCCCAGCTGATGGATCGTGACGATATACTCCATTTGGCGCAGTGTTGGTCGCATCCATAATCTCAAGCTATATTTTATGACGTTAGATTGTATTTAAACTATCAGATGAATTCGGGCAACAGGCGGTAAACCTGTTGCGGAGATACAAATCATGCAGATTTTTGAAAGCCTTGTGGGCAACCTGATGGTGCCGACGATATTGTTCTTTGTCCTTGGTCTTTTGGCTGCGGTGGTGCGCAGCGACCTTTCGATCCCCGAAGGTGCGGCTAAATTCATGTCGCTCTACCTGCTCTTGGCAATTGGCTTCAAAGGGGGGCACAGCCTGGCAGAAAACGGCCTGAGCCCAGAGGTCTTCACGGCACTGGGTGCGGGGTTGGTGCTGTCCTTTTTGATCCCCTTCATTGCCTACGCCCTGCTGCGCGGCATGACCCGGTTGAATGCGCTGAATGCAGCCGCTGTGGCAGGTCACTATGGCTCAATCTCAATCGTTACTTTCGTCGCGGCCTCCAGCCTGCTGGAGCTGACTGGCATTGCTTCGGATGGCTACATGGTTGCTGTGGCCGCAACGATGGAGGTCCCTGCGATCCTCTCGGCGTTGTGGATTGCCCATCGCTTTGGACGGGAGGGGGTGGCGGAACACATGCCCATGCGAGAGCTTTTTGCCAATGGCTCCATCGTGCTTTTGACTGGTGCGTTTGTGATTGGCGTGCTGACGCAGGACAGGGGCATGGAGATGATCGCGCCCTTTGTCGTGACGCCCTTCACCGGCATACTCTGTCTGTTCCTGCTGGACATGGGCCTGTCCGCGGGCCGCAGCCTGTTGCGCAACCGGCACCTGCTAAGCACAGGGCTGTTTGCCTTTGGCATCATGATGCCAATCCTCGGCGCGGTGCTGGCCTGGGGCATGGGCGCGATGATCGGTTTGCAGACTGGCAGCCTGTTTCTGTTGATGGTTCTTGCCGCTTCGGCCTCTTATATCGCGGTGCCAGCAGCAATGAAGATCGCGCTGCCGCAGGCCGAGGCAGGCATTTACCTGACGCTGTCTTTGGGGGTGACCTTTCCGTTTAACATCACAGTCGGTCTTCCCCTGTACCTCTGGCTTGCGGGGCTTGCCTAAGACCCTGGCGGGGCCTGAGGCTCCGCCAAGTGTTGTCGCAGGATGCATAAAGCACGCAGAATGGTTCTTGGTTCACTCCCATTGAAAGACAGACCAAACCAAAGAGAGGCCAGGGCCTGTCCCTACATTGCGGATGGCGCAATCACACCAGGACAAGCAATGCGCAGATAGTGCTGTAGCATTTCCACGGTCGCCAAGACGCTTTGATAGGCATTCTTTTTCACTACATATCCGGCCACGTTGTAGCGGTTGGAGTTGGCAACATCAGCCGGATCCTCGGAGGTCGTCAGGACAAAAACGATGGTATGCGCCAATTCCGGCCTGCTGCGCAGTTCAGCAAGAAATTCTAGGCCGTTCATCCGGGGCATGTTCAAATCCAACAGAACAAGGCAGGGATTGCGGCCTGGGGTATCGTTCAACACCTGCAATTGTTCCAGCGCTTCCAGCCCGTTCCGGCCGACGCGCACAGGGTTGCTCATGCCAAGTTTGCGCATGGCCCGCTGTACCGAAGCGACGCCGATGTCATCGTCGTCAACGATGAGCAGTGTTATCTCTTGCGGCTGTTTCATTGCGCACGAGCCTCGCCGAGCAGCAGCATGCCTGGCTTTGGCCCCAAGGACTGGGTGAGTGTCCCACCGATGTTACCATTTGCCCCATGCTTCAAATCAGCCACCCGTATCATTATTAGCCATGGGCTGTTTGCCGGAACTGCCCCTTTGCTTCCTTAATACATTAGACATGAAAGGTTGCCTGTCTGTTAATTGCAGAATTTTGAATGTATGACTGTAGAGTTTGAACTATAAAGTTTTCAATAATTTATCGCAAAATGAAGGGGTGTTAACGCATTCTTATCGGTGGGGCGGCACCCTATGTTTAGCGGCTAAAACGCCTAAGGCGACCAGCGCTACGCCGGTCGCCAGAAACATACCAGGAGGCCTGTTGCGATGACGCCAGAAGGGGCACGGAATGACGCAGAAGCGGGTCTGCTGCAGCCTGGTTCGCAACAGCAGACAGCGGATGAGATCATCTACCGCCTGTCACATGATCTGCGCGGGTCAACGCGGGCGCTGTCGGATTTGCCTACTTGGATACAGGAAGACTTGGCAGAAGCCGGGCTGGAGTTACCCGATTCAGTCCAAGATTGCCTGCATTTGATGCAAAATCATACGCAGCGGCTTAACAAAATGATCGATGGATTGCTGTTGCATTCCCGCGTAGGTCGCAGTCCAGCGGAGGTGATGGATGGTGGGCAGGCAGTCAGAAAGGTTCTGACGCGCCGCACATTGCCAGACACAGCGCGGCTGCGCTGCAAACTGCAAAAAGGCGCGGTGCAGATTTCCATGCCTGATCTGGAGATGGCTGTCGACGTGCTGATCAGCAATGCGTTGATACATGGGTCCCCTGACACAAGAATTGCCATAACCGGGTCTATTGAACAGGGCAGCCCAGAGACCGGACTTGGGGATTTCTGGGTGTTGAAAGTCAGGGACAATGGCCCCGGAATCCCCGAACGCCATTGGACAGAAGTTTTCAAACCTATGGTCTCGCTGCATGCCGCCAGCGATGACAAAGGTGTTGGCATGGGATTGGCCATCTTGGACAAGATCGCCCTGCACTGCGGCGGGCGCGCATGGGTTGCCCGACCTTCAAGAGACATGCAGGGCGCGTCATTGTGCTTGGCCCTGCCTGTATCAGATGAAACACAGATGCAATCACCGTCTAGGGTCAGGACCCATTAATCCTGCACCGTCAGTTTGTCAGATCGGGTCTCTGACAAGACGCGTTTGTTCAGCTGTAGTTGTTATATTTCAACCAGATGTGACGCGGGCAGCAGCAAAATTCGTTAAACCTGCCACGCCAAAGGGGGCCGATGTCTTGTCGGCCCCCCTTTGGGGTGATCGGTGGTCACTCTACTTCACTTCATTTCAGCGTCTTGGGTGGCTTGCACATAGAGCGACTATTCACGGCAGGCCCCAAACCACTGAAATTTTATAAAATTCGGCTGCCGACGCAGGATTATCGGGTTCCGACCCTAGTGAACCGGTTTGCTGAACCCATCGGCGTAGGCTTCTACCTCATCAAAGAACCGCCAAACTGCGAGGCAGTTTTGCTCGATTTTATCAAGCGCCTGCGGATCTGGCAAAAGACCCATGTTATGGCAATTCCGAATAAAGCTGACCTGGCGATAAATCTGGCGAAGCCGGGGCTGGAGTTCTGCAATGCAGCCTTTGGCAATCCCCTTTACAACGGCCTCTGACGCTTCATGCAATCTGTAAGTCAGGTCCGGATCCGGCATCGAAGAGGTCAGCGCCTGGAAGATGGTTTGGCGCAGTTTATCTGCGGTCAGGTGGTCTTTTTCCAGAAAGTCGGTGCAGCCAGCCTTGATGGTTCTGACAACAGATTCTGTATCCTGCATGCCAGACACCATGACGACAGGCAGTTCTGCGCTGTCAGGCCTTCTGCGCAGAGACTGCATGACTTCGCACCCGTCGAGATCCCCCATTCTCAAATCCAGTAGGCATAGGTCAATGACCTGATGATCCAAAACGTCATTCATCTGCTCGACTGAAGAACAGGCGTGAACTTCCACCTTCTTGTCGACCTTTTGCAACAGGCGCTGAAGACGTGTCAGGTCAAAGTCATCATCATCAAAAACGAGTATTTCCAAAGCGGTCTGCGCTGCGAGCAAGCCCTGCTTGTGATGGTCGATATGTGTTAACTGCATAAAACAACTCCACTCTTTACGGGTACATTTGAAACTAACACTAAACACGGGAAGATTTCTAAATGATTGTATTAATAAATTGATTTGTTATGACTTGTCTTTCGAGCAGCTTTAACACCTAATGGGAGTGTATGTATTTGAATGCCGCATTCATGGAATTATTTAGGTCAGAACCTATAACCAATAAATAGCAGGAGCCGCGCGAGATGGAAGAGGTGCATAATTTTGAAGAGCGATGATAGCGTATTGCCAAGCGTTGCCAGTTTTTGAGATTTGGCGGAATGGCTTGCCTGCGTGCAGGGTGATTGGGTCCTGTATTTAATGCGGACGAGCCGTTAGGGCAGCGTAAAATAATTCCCCCGCAGGATTTTATGCAAGTTTATTAACCAAACCAATTTAGTGTCAGGGGAAGCCAAACAGAAACTCAGGAGCGTTTTATGTCTGATGTTGTTTCCTCGTCTATCACCGGGAATCTGGCAGATACCACGACACATGCTAATGCGTTGGCCGATGCGCTGGCATGGTTTGATATTACCGCATCAGACCAAGAGGAAAGGCGGCGGCTGTCCGGTATTGCAGAGCAAATGGCCGGAGAAATCATCGAAGCGTTTTACGACCATATTCTATCTTTTGATCAGGCCTCAAAACATTTTCAGGATGAGGAACACATCAATCGGGTGAAACGCGCGCAAGTCCGGTATTTTGAGGAATTTGTATCAGCCGATATTGATGATGCCTATATCGAGAACCGTCGTTTGATTGGCCGCATCCATGAACAGGCTGGGGTAACACCCACGCTCTATATCGGGGCATACGCCTTTTATATGCACCGCCTTGGGCACGTCATACTGGACAAGCTTGCCGAAAAACCAGAAGAGGCCTTCCGGTTGATGCTGGCGCTGTTGAAGATATCCCATTTCGACATGTCCCTGGCGCTGGAAACCTACGTGGAAACCCGCGAGGAGACGATCCAGAATCGTGAGCGCGAACTGAGCGAACTGCCGACTCCGGTGCTGAAATTGCGCGAGGGCCTCTTGCTGATACCTGTCGTGGGAACGCTTGACAGCCACCGGGCCCGGTCGCTGACCGTGGAGCTTCTTGAAGGCATCCGCGAACATCGCGCCCAGGTCGTTGTCTTGGATATCACCGGTGTGGCCGGAGTGGACAGCGCTGTGGCCAACCATCTGATCCAATCCATGAGCGCCGCGCGCCTGATGGGGGCGGCCTCTGTTCTGACTGGCATTTCTGCAGAGGTGGCCCAGGCCCTGGTCAAGATCGGTGTATCGGGCCAGCAGCTTAATACTGCCGGGGATTTGCAGCAGGGAATTAAGATCGCTGAAAAGTTGATCGGTACCTGATCCCGATGGCTGTACGCGTTCCCATCCTGCAACAGAACCGGCGTTTGATTGCGTCTATTCAGGAAGATCTGTCAGATCAGGAAATTCTGGATCTGCAGAGCAGGCTGCTGGATATGGTGGTGACAAAAGGCGTGACTGGCGTCATCATTGATGTCAGTGCTGTGGATGTCCTGGACAGTTTCAGCAGCCGCACCTTATCCGAGATTGCAGGCGGCGTGTACCTGCGGGGCGCAAAGCTGGTCCTTGTCGGCATTCAGCCTGAAGTCGCCATGGCTCTGGTTCTTCTGGGGCTGACTCTGAAGGATGTTGAGACCGCGCTGGATCTTGACCGCGGCATGGCGCTATTGGATCGGTCAGGCGCATGAAAATGGCTGGCGGAGTTCCCGACATTCAGCTTCGTCGGATCACCACGGACAGTGATATTGTTGCGGCTCGGAAGTTGGGGCGCAACATTGCGGAATCTCTTGGGTTCAGTCGGCCAGACCAAGCACTGGTGGCGACTGCGATTTCCGAACTGGCCCGCAATATCGTCAATTATGCGGGCAAAGGAGAAATCCAGATTGCAGTGATCCAGGACACAAAAGGGGCTGGTATTCTGGTCCGGGCCAGTGATCAAGGCCCGGGCATCAAAGACCTTTCCAAAGCGATGCAGGACGGGTTTTCTACCGGGAACAGCCTGGGGCTCGGCCTGCCGGGAACCAAGCGTATCATGGACGAATTTGACATTTCTTCCCAGCCAGGTGAAGGCGTGCTCGTGGTCGCCGCCATGTGGTGCAAGCCATGAAACAAGGTGTGCTGGATAAGCAAGGTTACAGTATCAGCTGGGCAATCGAGCACCGCTCGAAGCATTCAGGGTCAGCCTGCGGGGATGGCTATTTGCTGCGTTTTATTGGCCCCGTACTTGTCGCGGCAGTGGTCGATGGCACGGGTAGCGGAACAGCAGCAGCGCAGGCCGCCAATCAGTGTCTCAGACGGTTGAGCGAAGCGGAGCACCCGGACCTGCGCCAGATCTTTGCGCTGTCGCATCAAGCCTTGAAAGGAACTCGCGGGGCGGCTCTTGGTGTTGCTTTGATTTCCCTTGAAACTCTGACACTGGACTGGGCTGCCATGGGCGATATTGATGGTGTCCTGCTTCAGGGCAGGTCTCAGACAGACTCGGTTATCCAGTGCGGCGGCACACTGGGGTTGGCCTTTGGATCGCTGCTGCCCCAGAGACTGGCTTTGCAGCCGCCTGCCACGATCGTGCTGGTCAGTGATGGCATATCTGCCAGCTATCGCAGCCAATTGGACGCCTATGAAAGTGCAGCAGATCTGGCGCACAATACAGTGTTGCAACACGGCCGCCAGAATGACGATGCGATCGCACTGGCCGTGAAAATCGGTGCTGCGCCATGATCAATAGCGCAGATGAAATAACTGAGACGGAAATCAGCGACTTCGGCGCCTTTTACAGCGGAGCCCTGAGGAAGTATCTGGTCAGTCAGGATGAGGATGTTCTTGATTCCGCACATCTTTTTTCGCGATCAGCGCTTGGGAAACGGTTGACGTTCTCGGAACTGGCCAGCCTGCATCATCGGGCCTGCGTTGCAGTGCTAGAGACCGTTTCCGCAGCTGAAACGCGCCAGATGGTCTCCCGGATGGAAGTGTTTTTTCTGGAGGTTGCGGCTGTCTACGATATGGCTCTCAAAGGCTACAGGCAGAACTTGGAGCAACTGCACCGCGAAATTGAGGAACGCCGTAAGGCGGAGCAGGAACTGCGCAATGTCACCGTCGAACTGGCCCATCAGCGTGATCAGCTGGACGATCAAGTGCGGGCCCGTACCCAGGAACTAGAAGTCCAGTCCAACAAGCTTCGGCGGCAGAACGCGCGTTTGGTGCAGACAAATCTGGAACAGTCCGATTTTACCTATGCAATTTCCCATGACTTGAAATCACCAAATAACACGATCAGGATGATTTTGCAGATCCTGGCACAGGACTATGGCAGCTGCCTCGACGAGGAGGCCCGCTCCTTGCTGACTGCTGCGCTGGAAACGGCGGACCGGATGATCAAGATCATCGAGGATGTGTTGAAATATTCCCAAACTCTTGGTGACGAAACACAGCATGAAACAGTCTCGCTGGCAAAAACTTTGCAATCCATTGCCGAAGATACCAAGGCCGATTTGTTGAGCAACAAAGGCCAGTTGGATCTGGCTGATCTGCCCGATCTGATCTGTTCTCCGATGCAAGTGCGGATCATGTTCCAGAACTTCATTTCCAATGCGATAAAGTTTCGCCGGGATGGTGTTGCGCCGCGCATAGAGGTGTTCACTGAAGTGCAAGAGGATGGCGGCACGGATATCGTGGTGCGTGACAACGGAATTGGAATCGCCGAGGAACACAAAGCCCGGATTTTCGGCCTGTTCCAACGGTTGCATACCTATGATGTTTACCCAGGCTCAGGACTCGGCCTTGCCCTGTGTCAGCGTGTTGCCTCAAATCATGGCTGGATTATTTCGATTTCTTCGAAACCCGGCTTGGGATCCAGTTTCCGTATTTCCATCAATCCGGAGCAACTGCCATGACCGCCCCGATCCGCATCATGTTGATTGATGATGAAAAAGTTGACCTCATGCTGTACCGGCGTCTGTTTGTACAATGGAGCGATGAAGTGGAGACGGTTGTTTTCAGCTATGCCTTTGAAGCCTTGGAGTATCTGAAGGACCAAACCAACGCGCCGGTGGATGCCATTTTGCTGGATATAAATTTGCCGCGCATGAGCGGCTTTGAGTTCCTGGACGAGTTGGATTTTGTCTTCCACAAAAACGTCTGGCCTGATCTTTTTGTCTTGTCGACGTCAATGGACCCACGCGACCGTCTCCGGGGCCTGGCCCACGAGAAGGTGCGCGGATTTATAGAAAAGCCGCTGACAGGAGAGAAGCTTCAAGAAATCATAGGAGTTCTGGCACAAGACTAGGTCGCTAAAGCCTCGCTTGGTGGCGATACTCGCGGTGAGGCCGCGCTAAATGGCGACACCGCGCTCGGCATCCCGGTTGCCAAGCCCCCGGAATAAGGGCGTCCAGTACAAGGGAACTCATACCTTCACCTTCTTTGCGCAACAATGCCCGGTGTCCCGGGTGGTCGTGCCGCCTGAATATCCGCGATGAATAGGCTGCATCCAAACCACTTGCATGTGACTGCTCACCAATGCCAGCGTTCATGCTCTAGGGGGGCCTAGGGACTGGCATGTACCACCCGGCAGGCGATGCTGCCGAAAGCAAAAAGGCGACGGGCTTTGAAAGCCAGGTTGCAGGCACACCTGGCACGACATGGGGAAGTAATGCGCCGCCGCATGGGCTGATGTGAGGTCAAAGAGGCCCTGCACCGCTTGCGTATGTAAGTCCGGGCTGGGCGGAAGCGCCAATTTCCGCAATCTGCAGGAGAATTGTTAAGTTCATTACTTGACGCCCGAAAACCAATGAAATACTAGCTGACCACACTGAGCGGGCGTTGTGTAATGGTAAGACCTTAGCCTTCCAAGCTAATGACGCGGGTTCGATTCCCGCCGCCCGCTCCATCAAATCCCCTGCAAAATATATTGTAAAATTTGGCAAGTGGTCATGGATATAGGCTCACAGCGTCCGTGATTTGACAGTGCCCTCCTTGCGCAACCCTGCTGTTTGGCAAAATATCTGTCAGCCCGATCAGGCAGAATGAAGGGGGGCTGCCCCTAGTCTACAATTTGGGATGCAGCCTCGGCGATTTTGGACCGCAACCACATATGCGGCGCCGAAACATGGGTCCGGGCGGTCCAGTAGAGATCGATTGAAAGCTCTGCTGGAAAGGGGCAGGGAACCGATACCACCGCATCGCCGAACATCTGGGCAATCCGTGAGGGAACAGTGGCGATCATATCGGTTTGCACCAGAATGTCGGGCAGATTGGCCGGGCTTGGGACTTCCATCACTGTGTTGGGCACATGCCCGGACGCCTCCATCACCACCAGAAACCGAGACCTGAAACTGCCTCCGTAGTTCACCACCACCTGCGGCGCCTTGACAAAGCGCTCGATGGTCAGTGGGGTTTGAGCAAGAGGGTTAGATGGATCCATGACGCAGGTGTATTCTTCGCGTAAAAGCGATCTTCGGTAGTATCCGCTGTCCTCGATCCTGATCGGGCCAATCAGAAGATCACTTTCCGAGCGCAACAGCTGCTGTTTGCCCTGGGCGGAGGAGGAAATCACCTTGAGTTTGATGCCTGGCGCTTCACGCCGCAGAATGCGGGTCACGTGGGGCAGGATCGTAACTCTCTCGTAAAAGTTACAGCTGAGCCCGATTTCAACAGAGGCCTCAGCCGGGTCAAACTGTCGTTGCGCGGTCAAGGTTTCAAACCGATCAATCAGCTCGCCGGCCTGGGCCACGATCTCGTTGCAGCGGTCTGTTGGCACCATACCGGCGCCTTGGCGCACAAACAGTGGATCGCTGAACACCTCACGCAGGCGGGACATGGTGTAGCTGATTGTCGATTGCGTAACGCCAAGTGTTTCGGCGGCCCGTGAAAAGCTCCCGTGGGCAAAAACCAGGCGGAGCGTACGCAGAGCTGCGAAATCCAAAGCAAAGGGATCTTGGGTCATCGGGACATCCTATCGAATTTTTCGAACTAGAGTATCAAATCCATCGGATTGCCCAATACTTAATCGCTGGATAACGTCGCAGAACTGTCGTTTTGTGAGGACCAACCATGACCGTAACTGCTTTGCCGTCGATCCCTGTGCAGGATCAGATCACCATCGCGCAGCTGACGGAAAATCCCTATGCGATCTACAAACGGTTGCGCGCCGAAGCACCGGTCGCGCGTATTCCCAGCATTCAACGGATCTTGCTGACCAAAGCGGCCGACACCAAACATGTCAAAGAAAACTGGGAGCTGTTCAGCTCGGATGATCCGCGCACCCCGATGACCCGGGCTTTTCAGGCTCAGACCCTGATGCGCAAGGATGGCGAGGCCCACAAACGTGAACGCAATGCCATGGCGCCGGCTTTTGCCCCCCGCAACATCACCGGATGCTGGCAAGAGCTCTATACCAAAGTGGCGCAGGACTATGTCGGAGGCTTGCAGCGTGGCGACACCGTTGATCTCTTTACTGCCCTGGCTGCGCCCTATGCGGCGCGCTGTCTGACGCATCTCCTGGGCATTCCAGAAGCCACAGACCCAGAGATGATCCGTTGGTCGCAGGCGTTGATTGACGGGGCTGGAAATTTTGGCAATGCGCCTGAGCTTTATGAACGCTCCGACCAGGCCAATGCAGAAATGAACGCGCTGTTTGATACCTGCGTCGGTCGGGTCAAAACCGCGCCGGACCAATCTGCCCTGTCAGCCATGGTGAACGCTGAAGATCCGATTGAGAAAAGCCAAATCTATTCCAATATCAAAATCGCGATTGGCGGTGGCATCAACGAGCCAAGGGACGCGCTGCTGACCATCCTCTATGGGTTGCTGACAAACCCAGATCAGCTGGAAGCCTGCAAAGCCGAGGGGCTTTGGAATGCCGCATTTGAGGAAGGTGTGCGTTGGGTTGCTCCGATTCAGGCCAGTTCGCGGCTGGTGATGGAAGACACCGAAATCCGCGGCCATGCCATCGCCAAGGGAGAGGTGGTGATGACAGCGCAGGCTTCGGCCTGTCACGATGAAGACCTGTATGACAGGCCTGATGAGTTCAATCTCTTTCGGCCCAAAACATCTCATCAGGCCTTTGGGAACGGTCCTCATTTCTGCCAAGGGACCCATATCGCCCGGCGGATGTTGGCACAGATCATTCTGCCAATGCTGTTCGACCGGTTCCCCAACATGCGGTTGCCGGAACCCGATGCGGTCAAGTTTTGGGGATTTGGCTTTCGCGGACCGCTCAGTCTACCGGTCACACTAAACTGACAAGAACACGACATGAAAAACGAGGGAGCTACTTCATGAAACGTCGAAATATTCTTAAATCTGCAGCAGCAGTAGCACTGGCCATTGGTCTGATGCCCAGCACCACGCTGGCACAGGAGGTGACACTGCGCCTGCACCAGTTTCTGCCAGCGCCAGCAACCGTGCCAAAGCACATTCTCAAACCCTGGGGCGCCGCCGTGGAGGAGCGCAGTGGCGGCCGTATCAAGATCGAACACTTCGATTCCATGGCACTGGGTGGCAAACCCCCTGGCCTAATTGATCAGGCGGTTGATGGCGTGGCGGATATCGTCATGACCGTGGTTGGCTATACTCCGGGCCGGTTCCCTAAAACCGAAGTCTTTGAATTGCCCTTTATGATGACCAATCCGGTCGCCACCTCGCAAGCCTTTCAGCATTTGGTCGAAACTGACCTGCAGGAGGGGGAGTACAAAGACATGAAGGTTCTGGGGGCCTGGGTTCATGGTCCGGGGGTTATTCATACCACCGATGGTGTGACCCGACCTGAAGACATGGAAGGGGTCAAAATGCGGGGGCCTACCCGTGTGATCAATGACTACCTCAAGGAACTGGGGGCCATTCCGGTTGGATTGCCACTGCCCGCCATTCCCGAGGCCCTGTCCAAGGGCGTGGTATCGGGCACTGTGATCCCCTGGGAGGTGACCCCTGCGATCAAGCTCTCCGAACTGGTTGGAAATCACACCGAGTTTGTTGGAGAAGAATCGCTGTATACCGCCACGATTGTCCTCGTGATGAACCGGGCCAAATACGACAGCCTGCCCGAGGATCTGCGCGCAGCAATCGATGCAGAATCTGGACAGGCGCTTTCGCAGATGGCTGCCGAAGTGATGTGGAGCTACGATGCTCGTGGCCGGGAAATTGCCGAAGATGCCGGGAACTCCATCATTCAGCTGTCAGAGGCAGAAGTCGCCCGGTTTAAGGAGAGATCCGTGCCCGTTATCGACCGCTGGGTCAGCGAAATGGAAGGGCGCGGCATTGATGGCCGTGCGCTGATTGAAACGGCCAAAAGCCTGATCAAGCAATACGGCGGCTGAGGCCGCAATAACACCGTGAAGGCGTCTTGCGGTGCCTTCACGATCCACTGGGTGCCACCCTGCGGATCGGCATCTGCGCCCCAAGCAACCTGTGAGTTGTTCGCTCGCCGCGACGATAGATAGTCGTAGGCGAAATTTTATTGCGTCTTTTTGTCCGAAGCAGCCATTCGGCAGCCCATGCCCCCGGTTTGTTCTCAGCAACCGGGCGAGAGTTGCTTGACCTGCTGAGCTGGGAGGGCCATGAACCTGCTTGGACCGCAGGGCACCAGGCCCGAGCAGGGAAAACTGTCAAAGGGACTCGGTATGGCGCGAAATAAGGCAGCTCCGACAACAGAAGAAGACCGCGAGAGTTCTCGCGAAATCGGGGTTCTTGGAGCCTTGTGGCCTTTTATGCGCCCCTATTGGCTGTTGATGTTTGCGGCCACCTGCGCCCTGGTCTTGACGGCGGGTTTGTCTCTGACGCTGCCCCTGGCGGTGCGCCGGGTGGTGGATAATTTTCGGATCTCCGAAAGCGCGCTGCTCAATCAGTATTTTATGGCCGCTTTGGTCATCGCGGCTTTGTTGGCTGTGGGGACCGGGCTGCGCTATGCGCTGGTGACCCGATTGGGTGAGCGCGTGGTGTCGGATATTCGCAAGGCCGTCTTTGACCGTGTTATCGGCATGAGCCCGGCCTTTTTTGAAAAGATCATGACCGGTGAAGTGCTGAGCCGTATCACCACCGATACCACCCTGATCCAATCGGTTCTGGGCTCTTCGGTATCCATTGCCCTGCGCAACCTGTTGATCTTTATTGGTGGCATGGTGCTGATGCTGCTGACCTCGGCCAAACTGACCGGTCTGGTTTTGCTGATTGTCCCAGCGGTCATCGTGCCGATCATGGTTTTGGGGCGTCGTTTGCGGGGCATTAGCCGCGAGAACCAGGACTGGATCGCGGCCTCCTCTGGCAATGCAGGCGAAGCGCTGGGCGCGGTGCAGACGGTGCAGGCCTTCACCCATGAAAACGCCAGCCGTGCGCAGTTTTCCAAAATGACCGAGACCGCGTTTGATGTTTCGATCACGCGGATCAAAACCCGTGCCTATCTGACCGTTATTGTGATTTTCCTGGTTTTCTCGGGTATTGTTGGGGTGCTGTGGATGGGCGCCAATGATGTGCGCGCCGGACTGATGAGCGAAGGCACCCTGATCCAGTTTGTGATCTATGCGGTGTTGGTTGCCGGATCCGTGGCGGCGCTGTCGGAAATCTGGAGCGAGCTGCAACGCGCCGCCGGGGCCACCGAGCGGCTGATTGAACTGCTGAACGCAACGGATACCGTAAAGGATCCCAAGGCAGCCAAGACCCTGTCCCAGCCTGTCCAGGGTGAGATCACCTTTGAGGATGTTAGCTTTGCCTACCCGTCCCGCCCCGGGGTACAGGCCTTGAATGAGGTAAACTTGACGGTGCGCCCAGGTGAAACGGTTGCGTTTGTCGGTCCGTCAGGCGCGGGTAAAACTACCATCATCCAGATGATCCAGCGGTTTTATGATCCCGACAAGGGGGCAATCTTGCTGGATGGTGTCGCGCTGCCGGATTTGCAGCGCGATGATTTCCGCCAGTATCTGGCCATGGTGCCCCAGGATCCGGTGATCTTTGCCGCATCCGCTCGCGAAAATATCCGCTTTGGTCGCCCCGATGCGACGGATGCTGAGGTCGAGGCCGCAGCGGCGGCAGCGGCGGCGCATGAGTTCATCTCAAACCTGCCCGAGGGCTATGACAGCTTTGTTGGCGAGCGCGGTGTGATGCTGTCGGGGGGGCAGAAACAGCGGATCGCCATTGCCCGTGCCATCCTGCGTGATGCGCCGGTTCTGCTGCTGGATGAGGCCACCTCGGCGCTGGATGCCGAAAGCGAGCGTTTGGTGCAGGCCGCAGTGGATGAGCTGAGCCAAAGCCGCACAACTTTGATCGTCGCGCACCGTCTTGCCACGGTTAAAAAGGCCGACCGTATTGTCGTTATGGAAGAAGGCCAGGTGGTCGCCACCGGCACCCATGAGGCGCTGGTCGCCGAAGGTGGGCTTTATGCCCGGTTGGCGCGGTTGCAGTTTACCGACGGGCTGGCCGCAGAATAGGACCCTTTGCAAGCGGCTTGCCTGGGGCAGGCTGCTTGTGTCGCGACGTCAAAACGGCTTGTTGCCTTGACGTGATCCTCGCCATTCTCTTGCACGATCTGGCTTTTGCCCTCAGATTGGGGTTGAAGAGGAGTTTCCCGGCTAAAGCCGGGATCAGGGGAGGATTACAATGGCATTTGCCACGATAGATGACAGCATTGCGATGGAGAACGAGGCGAGCTGGGAGGAGCGGGACAACCCGGTCACTCTGTATCAGTTGTTGTCACGTACAACAGACAAGTTTCCCAATAACAATGCGGTAAGCTATCAGATCTTTTCTGGTCCCACCGATAAGGCGGAAACCCTGAGCTGGAGCCAGCTTAAGGATCAAGTGACGCAAGCGGCCAATTTGTTCCGCGAGCTGGGTATCGGGGAAAAAGACGTGGTGGCCTATGTGCTGCCCAACTGTAACGAGACCCTTGTCACCATGCTGGCGGGGGCCGTTGCGGGGATCGTCAACCCGATCAACCCACTGTTGGAACCCGAACAGATTGCCTCAATCCTGCGCGAAACCAAGGCCAAGGTCGTGGTGACGCTGAAACCTTTCCCCAAGACTGACGTGGCACAGAAAGTGGTCGAGGCGGTGCGTCACGCACCGGGTGTGAATACTGTTCTGGAAGTGGATTTGAACCGCTACCTGACGCCGCCAAAATCCTGGATCGTGCCATTGGTGCGTCCCAAGTTGGAAAACAAAGATAAAGTCGCCCACGCTGATTACAAATCCCTGCGTGGCGAGATGCGCAAACAGCCAACCACACTGACCTTTGCCGACAGCACCACGGACCGTGTTGCCTGCTACTTCCATACTGGCGGCACCACCGGCATGCCCAAGGTCGCTCAGCACAAATACTCTGGTATGATCTACAACGGCTGGATCGGCAGCACGCTGCTATATACTGAGAACGACAACATCATGTGTCCGTTGCCACTGTTCCACGTCTTTGCCTGTCACGTCATTATCATGGCCTCGGTTGCCTCAGGCGCGCATGTGGTGTTCCCGACGCCACAGGGCTATCGTGGCGATGGGGTGTTCGATAATTTCTGGAAACTGATCGAGCGCTGGAAAATCACCTTTATCATCACCGTGCCCACGGCAATTTCGGCCAAGATGCAGCGCCCGGTGGATGCGGATATCTCGACGGTAAAAACCGCCTTTTCCGGCTCTGCACCGCTGCCGGTTGAGCTGTACCGCCGGTTTCAGGATGCCACCGGCATCAATATCATTGAAGGCTACGGTCTGACCGAGGCCACCTGTCTGGTGTCCTGTAACCCGGTCGATGGCGAGAAAAAGATCGGCTCGATCGGTATTACCTTCCCCTATACGGATGTGAAGATCGTCAAGGGAACTGCCGACGGGTTGGTGGAATGTGGCACCGATGAAGTGGGCGAGATCTGTATCTCCAACCCTGGTGTTTACGCAGGCCATACCTATACCGAGGCGGATAAAAACGTCGATCTCTACTATAAGGATAAATACCTGCGCACGGGGGATCTGGGGCGGTTTGACGAAGACAGCTACCTGTGGATCACTGGGCGCGCCAAGGATCTGATTATCCGTGGCGGTCACAACATTGATCCGGCTGAAATCGAAGAGGCGCTTTTGGGCCACGAGGCCGTTGCCTTTGCCGGTGCCATTGGCCAGCCAGACGCCCATTCGGGCGAACTGCCCTGTGCCTTTGTCGAACTTGTCGAGGGAGCTAAGACCTCAGCAGAGGAGCTGCTGGAGTATTGCAAGGTCCACGTGCATGAGCGCGCCGCCATTCCAAAACACCTGACGGTTATGGACGAGCTGCCCAAAACGGCGGTGGGCAAGATCTTCAAACCGGATCTGCGCAAACACGCCATAACCCGCGTCTATAACGAGGCCCTGCTGAAGGCGTCCTGTCCGGCGCGGGTCGTCGCTGTGATTGACGATAAAAAGCGCGGTCTGGTGGCGCAGCTGGAGGCCAATGGCGCCAGTGACGGTGACGTCTCCGCTGTGCTGGGCGGCTTTACCCGCCCTTGGGAACACATGGCCGCAGAGGCCGCTTTGGCCAGCTGAGTGAGAAACGCGTAACGACCACCGCATTCGGTCGGGACGGATTTGTTAAGGGCGCGCCAGCAGGGCGTGCCCTTTTTTTGCGCTTTGACCATTCCCTTGCCCCGGTGCTCTGGCCTAGGCTGTTGCCCAGAACCACGATACTGAAGGGCCAGGCATGGACTATGAGAGACTAATCGACGAAGAAACCTGGGCCTTCATCCGCAAGACCGGGGAGTGTTATCCCGAGGACGCTGTTGCGCTTAGCATTGAAGAGCAGCGCGGGGTTTACAATGATATGGCGCGGGAATTTCTGGCACCGCGCCCCGATCTGGTGACCAGCGAAGACCGCAGGGTGTCTGATGTGCCGGTGCGAATTTATACGGCGGGTGATCCCAGTCGCACGGTGCTGTTTTGTCATGGTGGCGGCTTTGTTGTGGGTGATCTCAACAGTCACGATGATGTCTGCGCCGAAATCTGCGCGCAAACCGGCTACCGCGTGGTTGCGGTCGACTATCGCCTGGCGCCAGAGCACCAGCACCCGGCCATGTTCGAAGACACCTGGACGGCGCTCAGATGGGTGGTTGCAACCTATGGCAAAGGCGTTGTCCTGATGGGCGATAGCGCCGGGGCCAATCTCTGTGCGGCGCTGGCCCATGCCGCACGGGCGGATACCGAACTGTCGTCGGCAGTTATGGGGCAGGTTTTGATCTACGGCGCCTTTGGAGGCGACATCAATGCCGGCTCCTATCTGGAGCACGCGCAGGCCCCCATGCTGACCCGTGACGAGATCCTCTTTTATATGGATGTGCGCCGCCCCAAAGGCGATCTGGGGCCGGATCCTACTTTCGCGCCGTTACAGGACAAGGATTTTACCGGTTTGCCGCCGACGGTTCTGGTCTCGGCGGATTGTGATCCGGTGCGCGATGATAGCCGGGACTACCGGGACCGGATCCAGGCAGCCGGGGGCAAGGCCTATTGGATCAACGAGCCGGGGCTGGTGCACGGGTTTCTGCGCGCCCGCCACTCGGTTGGGCGCGCGCGCGACAGTTTTGAGCGCATCTCAGCCGCGGTAGAGGCGCTGGGGCAGGGCATCTGGCCCTACGATTGATAGGTGCCAGTGACCGCGTGCGCTACGTCTAGCCAGCGATGTCTCGGCAGCTCTTGGGGGAGACCGCCAGATCGGTCCAGCCTGCCGATTTCAGCGACCAGTTGCTGTCATAGACCTGTACGTAGTCCCAGCCGTCCTCGGGAAGGTAGTTGTAGCCAATGGTGTCGCCCGGGCTGATTTTCCCGATGATCGGTGCATCTTGGCTATGACCGATGCGCAGACCGACCTGGGGACCCAGCCAGCCGATGCAGGCGCTTCCGGACAGGTCTCGCAAGGGCAGATGCCACAGGCCTTTGCGCAGCCCTAGATCGCCCAGGGAAAGATGCCGTTTTGCTGTATTGACGCTGCATTGCTCTTGCTGCTCCAGGCGCTGCAGTTCGGTGACTCTTTTCTCGTCATCGCTGCTGAGTGATACGGACTTTCCCAGGCAGTCGCTGTTGTCAAAAATGGCCTGACCAAGGGGCGAGCCAAAGCAATAGCCAGCCCGATCCATGATGGCATTGCGCGTGAACCAGAGATCTTCACAATAATCATTGGCGGTGGCTGAGGATGCGCTGAGCAGCACCGCGCCAAGAGCTGAAAGAAGAGAAGAATAAAGGTGGTTCATGGAAACGCCTTTCATGTGCGGCGCGATCCTCTCTCCAAATGTGGCGCTGGCCAAAGGAGAGAGGGGCGCTGGATTTTGGCCTATTTCAAAAACGGCTTTGCCGTCATGGTATCGGCAATCGGGGCACCAAGCCTGTCCAGGATTGTTGGTGCCAACTGGCGCTGGTCAATCACATCGTCCTTGTCAGGGCCCTCGGCCGTGCCAAAGTAGTAGAGCGCGGTTTCTTGCTGGAGCGCACTGCGTCCGCCGTGATGACCACGTTCATCCTGGCCATGGTCTGCGGTGACAATCACCTCATAGCCCAGTTGCCGCCATTTGGTGACAAAGGGGGCCAGCATCTCATCCATCACGAAACAGGCATGGTCCATCTGTTGGCAATCATGGAAGAACCGATGCCCCATACTGTCCAGGGTGCAGGTGTGCAGCATGCCGTAATTCAGGCCAAAGCGCAGGCAGAGATTGGTCAGCGTGCCAAACAGATCCACATCTGAGGGTGTCATCTGGTTGTCGTGACCATAGCCGGTCATGGTGTGAAAGCGGCCATGGTTGATGGTGGCATTGTCGGGCTCGTCGTACTCAATATCACGCACATAGTCAAAGGGATGGCGGTTGAAGAATTGCGACCAGAAGCTATGGGCCACTGCACCGGTGGTGCCGCCGGCCTCGCGCACCTGGGAAAAGACGTCCTTGTGGCTCAGCTTGAAGACATTGCCATTGCCGGTGCAGCCGTGTTCTGCGGGCGCGACTCCTGTATGGATGGAGGCATAGCAGCTGGCAGAAATGGAGGGCAGAACCGAGCGCAGCTTCCACACCCTCGCCTCACCGCTATCGACCCAGCCTTCCAGGTTGCCAAACAGACGGCGGAAGTTGCGATAGGGGACCCCATCCAGAATGATGAGAAGCAATTTGTTGTTCATAATCCGAATCCTTTTGTTCCGCCGGGCGTCCTAGACACATCATTGCGAGGAGAACTTGAATTACCATTCAAAAAAAGGATGGCGAGGCCGCCACCCGTCATTTTTCTGCTTTTCGTCAGGTCAATTGCCAGGGTCAATTGCCCGGATCACTCAGCTGGCACCGCAGTTGCTGCAGTTGCCACCCCTTTGAAATGCTGCCGGTTGAGGCGCAGCACCAGCGCAATCATCGCCCATTGGAAAGCCAGGGCCAAGGCGGTGAGAGCCCAGTAGGAAAGGCTGAACTTGTCGACAATCTGGGTGCCAACCAGACCCTTGTTGATAAAGAAATGCAACATAACCGACAGGGCCACACCGGGGCAGACCAGCGCATAAGAGCCAGCAGACAGCTTGTCGCCAAAGACAAAGTCAGAGAAATATTTCTGACGGGACATCACCAAAAGGCCAAGCAGCGAAAAGACAATCTGGATGGTCAGGATGCGCGCCAGCAGGACCAAGGTTTCAGCCGGGGCGCCATGTACGTCAAAGCTGGCATGCAGCCCGTGGTTCTGGCGCAGCATCATGATGCCCAGCACAGTCAGCAGCGGCACGATCACCATTAATGTGGGGCCAGCCTCGCGCGCGGTGCCATGCATCAGCATGGAGGAGAAGGCAGTGACAGAGGCATAGGCCGCATAGAGCATTGCAGTGACCCCAAAGAAGGTCGAGAGCACCAGGGAGACGCCAACCACAAGGCTGTTGCCGCTCATCGCTGCGGGGGCCGACAGTCCCACGGCCACCATCGACAGGGCAAAGGCGGGCAGCAGCTGGGCAAAGGAGTTATGGGCCGTCATGTCAAAGGCGCCACCTTCGGCCAGAACCCGGCCCAGAAAATGCCCGATCAGGCGGAAGGCCCAGATGCCCACAGCCAGAAAGGCCACCATGGCTGCGGGGAACAGATATTCAGCCACGCTCCAGAGCTGCGGCACAAAGACCAGGCCAACAATAAAGCCCCCATTGATGGTCATCGCTGTGGCCAATGGACCTGCCAGAAGGGTCGTTTCGCCATTGGTTTTGCACAGGTCGCTATAGGCATCGGTCTTTTTAAACCGCGACAGCGCTGCAAAGTTCCACAGCAACATCTTCACGTTCAAAAAGGCAAAGACAGCAATCCCCAGCATTGCCACCACTACGGCGCCTTTCAAAGGCAGGCTATCCTTGGCAAACACCGTCATGAGGTCTTCAAAGACGGGAACGGGGCGACCGGGATGGGGCACCCAGAACATCAGGTACATAAAGAAGGTGACAGTCAGACCACCAGCGCCGAGGGAGGCGAGAAAGTAGAGCGGAGAATAGCTTTGACCTGCGGCGGCGCCAGCAGGGGAGCGAGATTTGGTCATCGACCTATTCCTAACATGATAATAATATTCCAATTTTGGAATATATAAACATGCTTAAAATGGAATGTATAGATCCAAAACGACGCAGGCCCGCGCAAATTGCACGGGCCTGAAGGGTTTTAGCGTAAAAAGGTCAGCCGGATCAGTTGCCGGCACTTTCCATTTTACGGTTGGCAATGACCTCTTCCAGCCAGCCCAGACGCATCTCGGGCACAGAACTGAGCAGAAGATCGGTATAGTCATCAAACGGCGGGCTAAGCACCTGGTTCTTGCCGCCATAGCGCTGCACCTTGCCCTGATACATCACCGCGATGGAATCAGAGATGGCGCGGACAGTCGCCAGATCGTGGGTGATGAAGAGGAAGGCAACATCTTCGACCTTTTGCAGCTCCAGCAGCAGCTTGAGAATGCCATCGGCCACCAGGGGATCCAGCGCCGAGGTGACCTCGTCGCAGATGATCATCTTGGGCTTGGCCGCCAGGGCACGGGCGATGCAGACACGTTGCTTTTGCCCGCCCGACAGTTCGGCCGGGTAGCGATCGATGAAGTCTTCGCCCAGTTCGATCTCATCCAGCAGTTCGATGATCCGCTTGCGCTTCTCGCCACCCTTCATGTCGAAATAGAACTCCAGCGGGCGGCCGATGATGGTGCCCACGGTCTGACGCGGGTTCATCGCCACATCCGCCATCTGGTAGATCATCTGCAATTCGCGCAGATCCTCGCGGGAGCGTCCCGCCAGATCGGGCGATAGCACACGACCAGCGAATTCGATCTCCCCCTCGCGCGGAGGCAAAAGACCGGTGATGACACGGGCGAGCGTTGATTTGCCTGAGCCGGATTCCCCCACCACAGCCAGAGTCTGGCCCGGGTAGAGATCCACATTCACACTATGCAGAACGTCAAACTGAGTGCCTTTGTAGCGGGCGGTGATATTGCGCACGCTCAGGACCGGATCGCCACTGGGAGATTTTTCTTCGTGGTCGATCGAGCGGACAGAAACCAGTGCTTGTGTATACTCTTCCTGTGGGTTGTTGATGATCTGATCAACAGGCCCGTATTCCACCATATTGCCGTGGCGCAGCACCATGATGTCATCGCTGACCTGGGCCACAACGGCCAGATCATGGGTGATATACAAGGCCGCAACACCCGTATCGCGAATGGCTTCCTTGATTGCCATCAGCACATCAATCTGGGTGGTCACATCCAGCGCCGTTGTCGGCTCATCAAACACCACCAGATCCGGCTCCGGGCATAGCGCCAGCGCTGTCATGCAGCGCTGCAGCTGGCCACCGGACACCTGATGGGGAAAACGATCGCCAATATTGTCTGGATCGGGCAGGCCAAGTTTCTCAAACAACACCCGAGCGCGCTCTTCCGCTTCTTTGCGGCTGAATTTGTTCTGCTCGACGGCAGCCTCTACCACCTGATCAATGATCTTTTTGGCGGGGTTAAATGAGGCCGCTGCGGATTGTGAGACATATGTCACCTCACCGCCGCGAAGCTTGCGGATATCGCCCAGGCTGGATTGCATGATGTCACGGCCATTGACCCAGACTTCACCCCCGGTGATTTTTACACCACCACGACCATAGGCCATGGAGGCAAGGCCGATAGTGGATTTACCAGCACCGGACTCGCCGATGAGTCCCAGCACCTTGCCCTTTTGGACGTCAAAATCCACCCCATGCACGATTTCGATGTCATGGGGTTTTTCACCCGGAGGATAGGCCGTTGCGCCGATCTTCAGGCCGCGTACTTTTAGCAGGGGTTCGCTCATCCGCGGCCTCCTTTCAAAGAAGTAGTTCGGTTCAGCACCCAGTCAGCCACCAGGTTGACCGAGATGGCCAGTGTGGCAATGGCAAAGGCAGGCATCAGGGCCGCCGGAATGCCGTAGACGATACCGTCTTTGTTTTCTTTCACGATACCGCCCCAGTCCGCTTCGGGCGGCTGAATGCCAAGCCCAAGGAAGGAAAGGGTAGAGACAAAGAGAACCATAAAGATGAACCGCAGGCCCATTTCGGCCACCAGAGGGGACAGCGCATTGGGCAGGATTTCACGGAAGATGATCCAGGCGGTTTTCTCGCCACGCAGGCGGGCTGCTTCGACGTAGTCCATGACTTCGATATCCACCGCAACGGCGCGGGCCAGACGGTAGACACGGGTGGAATCCAGCAGCCCCATGACCAGGATCAGTACCGGCACTGTCACCGGCATCACGGACAGAACCACCAGGGCAAAGATCAGCGTTGGGATCGACATCACCAGGTCAACAAAGCGCGACAGCCCCTGATCAATCCAGCCACCGGCTACGGCAGCAAAAAAGCCCAGGGTGGAGCCGAGTGTAAAGGACAGGATCGTCGCCGCAGTGGCGATAAAGATGGTGGTGCGCCCACCATAGATCATGCGGCTCAGCAGGTCGCGGCCGATATTGTCAGTTCCAAGCCAGTAGTTGGCTTCGGTGACACCATCGGGCGCGATGCCCAGCATGATTTCAACGCGGGAGGGTTCCCAGACATCACCGACAACTTCGGCCATGCCGTAGGGGGCGATCAGTGGTGCAAAAATTGCTGCCAGAAAATAGAGGGCCGTGAAGAACAACCCGATCATAGCGGAGATTGGGATATTCTTCATTTTGGATGCCTCAGACGGGGGTTCGACAGGATCGCGACGACATCAGCCACCATGTTGAGACCGATATAGACGGCGGCAAAGATCAGACCACAGGCCTGTACAACCGGCACATCGCGTTTCGAGACATGGTCCACCAGATACTGGCCCATGCCGGGGTAGACAAAGACCACCTCGATCACCACGACGCCGACCACCAGATAGGCAAGGTTCAGCATCACAACATTTACAATAGGCGCAATCGCATTGGGGAAGGCATGGCGAAAGATCACCTGAAAGCCGTTGAGACCTTTCAGTTCAGCCGTCTCGATATAGGCCGATTGCATCACGTTCAGGATCGCGGCGCGGGTCATGCGCATCATATGGGCCAGAACCACCAGGGTAAGCACCGTGACGGGCAGGGCAATGGCGCTGAGCTTATCCCCCAGGGACATGCTGTCGTTGATCATTGCAACCGATGGAAACCAGCGCAGTTTCACTGCAATCAGATACATCAGCACATAGCCGATGAGAAATTCGGGAATAGAGATAGAGGCCAGGGTAACGGCTGAGATCAGCTTGTCGGGCCAGCGGTCTTTGAACCGCACTGCCAGAAGTCCGAGGAAAATCGCCAGCGGCACCGCAATGATCGCAGCCCAGAAGGCCAGGAACAGGGTGTTGGACAGGCGTTTCGCTATGCTTGCAGTAATGTCGGCGCCGCTGGTCAAGGCAGTGCCCAGATCGCCGGTAATCGCACCGCCGAGCCATTGAATATAGCGCTGCAACGGGGGATCGTTCAGCCCCAGCTCTGCGCGCAGGTTCGCTAGCGCTTCGGGAGTGGCCGATTGGCCCAGGATCGACTGCGCGACATCACCCGGCAGGATCATCGTGCCGGCAAAGATCAGGCCAGAAACGAGGAAAAGCAGGACGAGGCCCAGCGCAATGCGCTGGGCCAATAGTTTGATGATAAGTGGCATCTTATGCCTTCACCCACATTTTCATTGGGGCATAAGCGTTCATCAGTGGTTGGCCTTTGGACTTTTCGGCCCAGCCATCCAGACGATCAGAGGTCGCATCCACAAAGTCGTTGAACATTGGGCAGATCAGGCCACCTTCGTCACGCTGGATTTCACCCATGTCCGCGTACATTTGTGTCCGCTTGGCAGTGTCGAGCTCGGCACGGGCTGCCAACAGCAATTGGTCGAACTGTTCGTTGTTGAAACGGGTGTCGTTCCAGTCTGCGGTGGACAGGTAGGCGGTGGTGAACATCTGATCCTGGGTTGGACGGCCACCCCAGTAGCTGGTGCAGAAAGGCTGCTTGTTCCAGACCTCGGACCAGTAGCCATCGTTTGGCTCGCGCTTGACGTTCAAGTCGATACCGGCACTGGCACAGGACTGCTGGAACAGCGCCGCAGCATCAGGAGCGCCGGGGAAGGAGTTGTCCGAGGTACGCAACAGGATTTCGCCATCGTGACCGGACTTCTTCAGGTGATGCATGGCCTTGTCAGGATCAAACTCACGCTGCTCAACCGCGGTGAACATCGGATAGGAGGAGTTGATCGGGCTGTCGTTGCCGATCGAGCCATAGCCGTTGAGAACCTTGTCGACCATTTCCTGACGATTGATGCCGTACTTCAGCGCCATCCGCACATCGTTGTTGTCAAACGGGGCCGTGTTGGTGTGCATGATGAACACATAGTGGCCGGGGCCTGATGTGGAGTGCACTTTGATGTTGGGCGCCCGGTCTACCAGCTTGGCGGTGCGTGGCGGTACCCGGTCGATCATGTCCACCTGGCCGGACTGCAGGGCAGCCACACGGGCGGTGTTGTCGTTGATGACGATCAGTTCGATGGTATCAGCATTGCCAAGGTCATCCCAGTGGTTGGGGTTCTTTTCGGCCACGATGCGGACACCCATGTCGACGTCTTTGATGATGTAAGGGCCGGTGCCAATTGCGGCAGCCGGATCATCCATGCCGCCACCGGGCTGAATCGCCAGGTGATAGTCCGCCATCAGATAGGGAAGGTCAGCGTTTGGCGTCTCCAGTTCAAAAACAACGGTGTCGCCATCAGCAGAGACGTTTTTGATGCCGCGCATAATGCCAAGCGCACCTGATTTGGTGTCTTCGCCAGAGTGACGCTCCATGGTCTTCACGACATCTTCTGCGGTGACGGCTTTGCCGTTGGAGAAGGTGATACCCTTGCGGATTTTGAAGGTCCAGACCTTGGCATCTGCAGAGGCTTCATAGCTTTCGGCCACTTTGCCGTCCAGACCGCCATCGTCGTTCAGCTCAACCAGCGCCTCACCCCACAGGCGGATCATCATCAGGCTGACCATATTGGTGGACAGGGCCGGATCCAGGCTGTCAGTGGTGCTACCCCCCTGCAGACCCATCCGGATGGTACCACCCTTTTGTGGACCTGCGGCGCGGGCCTCGGTGGTCAGCAGCGTGCCGGCTGCAGCGGCGCTAAAGCCCAGTGCGGCGGCTTTT
This sequence comes from Phaeobacter sp. G2, assembly GCA_025163595.1. Taxonomy (NCBI): domain Bacteria; kingdom Pseudomonadati; phylum Pseudomonadota; class Alphaproteobacteria; order Rhodobacterales; family Roseobacteraceae; genus Phaeobacter; species Phaeobacter sp. G2. Next base: position 3,205,428 of record CP104100.1, on the reverse strand, counting down.
GCCATAAAATCACGGCGGCTCAGTTTGCCGGCTGCGGCATGGCGCGCCAGATAATGAAGGTGATCGTTCATCGATGTCTCCCAGTTTTAGTTCCTGCAGCTTGCAATCACGGTCAGCGATCTCAGCGGCTAATTTCTTGTATGATGCACCAAGATTTGCGCATTTGCCGCGACCTCGCAAGCTTTAATAACGACAGACCTCGTTTGGCGAAACTTCTGCAAAGCCTCGAAATCTGTCTGGTGTCGCCTTCTGAAGGTGTCATGCCGCATTTGTGAGGTAAACCTGCATTCGACCCCTATTTTTCTTAACTGATGAGTTTTTGACTTTTGTGACGCAACGCAGGTGTTTTTGCCCCGTCCAAAGAGCGGAAGGGGCATTTTGTCACCAAAACGAAAAGAATCCATGGCGGGGCTTTGGTCGGTTTTCGACTATTTTGTTGCGGATGCTTCGTGTGCGCCCCGGTGATTTTCCCGCTGCAAAGCGATGCTGAAACCGGGATGGCGCGGGGCGGAGTGTGGGGTGAACAACAGCCGAGACGGGCCGTGACATCAGAGCAGGTCTTGCCTTTTGAGCGCCCGCGGCTCAGCGTTCAGCGCTGTCCATCCAGATAGTCACCGGCCCGTCGTTCAGCAATTTGACCTTCATGTCTGCCCCAAAAGATCCGCGTTGCACGGGCACTGCCTGGGCTGCGAGCTGGTCGGCGAAATAGGTGTAAAGCGCCTCACCCTCGGCCGGGGGAGCTGCAGTTGAGAACCCCGGCCGATTGCCGCGATGGGTCTCTGCCGCGAGGGTAAATTGGCTGATCACCAGAACGGATCCCGCAATATCAAGCACCGATCGGTTCATCTTACCTGCGTCATCCTGAAAGATACGCAGCTTGGCGATTTTCTTGGCCAGATAGTCTGCCTGTGCCTTGTCGTCGCCCTGCATGGCGCAGATCAGGACCAGCAGGCCGGTCTCAATCTTGCCGATGATCTGGTGATCTACCGTGACCGAGGCTTCGGAAACGCGTTGAATGACTGCGCGCATGGGGCTGGGACCTCTTGTTTAGAAGGATCGGGAGCAGATGCCCCTTTGGGGTTAGCTGTTCTGCCCTGGACAAAGCTTTCAGTCTGCCGGGCGATCAGCCGCGCCACTCGGCAAATTCGGGCAGAGCTGCGCGGCTGGTGCGAAAGCTGTTGGCGGGATGATCTGGGTCGCCATAGCCAAAAGAAATGGCACAGAGAATTTGCCGGTTTTGCGGGATGTCCAGCATATCGTGCAGCAGCGGCGCATAGGAGGCCACGGCGGCCTGGGGAATGGTTGCAACCCCAGCAGCCTGGGCGGCCAGGGTAAAGGCGGCGACAAAGCCACCGCAATCCATCGCCCCGTAGCCTCCCAGCTCCACCGGCGTAGACAGAATGGCGCAATGAGGGGCACCAAAGAGTGCAAAATTCTCCATCATTTGCCGTTCAGAGGCGGCGCGATCCCCTTTGGGGACCCCGACAGCCTGATACAGGGCCCAGCCACAGGTGCGGCGGCGGGCCTGGTATTCATTTTCATACGCGCTCGGAAAGGCGAGGTCAGGGCTGTGGTCACTGCTGTGCGCCGCTTCCATCAATGCCTGACGCAGCCGGTCTGTTTCGGTGCCGCTGGTAATGGTCACCTTCCAGGGCTGCGCATTGCACCAGGAGGGCACCTTTTGGGCACAGGTCAGGATGCCTTCGGTCACTTCGCGCGGTACCGGTTCGGGCAAGAAGGCACGACAGCTATGGCGGGCAGTGAACAGCTCCTGAAGGTCTGACAGATCGATGGACATGGCGGCTCCTGGTGGTTTGACGGCACATTGGCCTCTGCCCCGGAGCTGTGCAAGCGGATAGCTCGGCAATTTGACAGTGATACAGGGCCATTCGAGACTGGTTTCGATAGCCTTAGCTGATGGCTCCTTGCCATCACGAGGTGAAAAGCGCCCCCAATCTAAAAACAAAGGCAAAACCAGGTACTTTAGCGCGCACCTGTACGGTGCTTTTGGTCGCTGTTTTCGCCCGCCCGAGGATACGGATGGCCAAGCTGCCAGCGTCAAGATCGGGCGGGGGCGTGCTGTATGTCTCGGTCCCGAACACAGCTTTGGAAGCCACTACTAGGGCACGCAGGATTGAGATCTGCCCGGGCTAGGTCCAGCTGATAGGAGAGCAATTTCGGCGCCAGTCTGTTATTGCTGCGCGCCGAAATAGGCCGCAACCGCCAAGAGCGCGAGACCGAGGCTGACCGCGGCAGCGATTTTCCAGGCGGAATAGGGCCGTTCCCCCTGGACGCGACCGCTTTGGCCATTGACTACAAAGCGATAGGTCTTGCCACGGTATTTATAGGCGGCCAGCCAGACCGGCAGCAGCACATGCTTGAAGGTGATGTCAGACAACTGGGTGTCAATCTGGGCGATGCGCTGGCGGTCGCCGCCAATGTCAAAGCGCACGTCCCGTTCGATAACCCGGTCCATCTGCGCCCGGGCTTCCTGAAACCCCTCTTCCAGATCCACAGCATAGGCCTCAGCACGGAAACCGGCGAGAAACTGCGGCTGATAGGGGGCAAGTGCGGACAGGTCCCAGGGCTCCAACGCGTCAGTGTAGCGCTTGGGCAGGCTCTTGGAGGCCAGCACCAGCACGTCATCAAAGAAACGGCGCACGCGACCCGACACGGGGGTCCAGCGGATTTTGGCAACCCGGCGGCTCTCTGGCTTGCCGTCCACCATGACTGTTTGTGTCACATAATAGGTGGTGCCCCGGGCCCCGGAATAGCGGCTCTGGCTTTCGGCGTCATAGGTCCAGAAGGGCACATAGATCCCCTCCATCGCGCGGCCCTTGCGGGCATAGGCCTGCAAGCCATTGGGGGCAAACCACAACCGTCCTAGCCAGCTGCTCATGGCTTCATGGGCGGCGCGTTCCTCCAACTCAAACGGCACCACGCCTTTGGGTTTGATATGACGGCTTTCGCCGGTATCTGCCACCACGGGTGTGGCACAAAACGGGCATTCAAGCGCATGGGTTTCAGCGGAAAACTCCACCTGGGCCGCACAGTTTGGGCAGCTGGTGACCCGTGTCACCTCCATCTCAACCTCGGGCAGCTGCTGTGCCAGCGCCGCTTTCAAGTCCAGTTCCCGCAGGGGGCTGCCATGATCGGCTGTGTCACGGACAACCTGGGCATGGCCGCAATGGCTACAGACCAGACTCCCGGCCTTTGGATCGAACCGGTAGTCAGCGCCGCATTGCTCACAGGGGAACCGGTTGGTTTCGCGCGCGGCAGTGGCGGGCGTTTGAGACAGGGTCTCCGGCAGGGGGGGAGGTGCGTCGGTCACTGAAGCTCCTAAATCTGGCTAGGATGTTTGAGGCTTTATAGCAGTCGTTCTTCTGGTTGTCCTTATTGGATCTCCCTCTTTTGTCGCCGGAGTCGTGTCGATCTATGGAGCGACACCGAAATGGTCTTTTAGGAGTGTGGCGTCCTAGAGGAGAATGACGATACCACCTGGAGTTATGTTTATGTCAGATAATGCTTTCTGCGAAGAAATCTCAGAGGCCATTCGCGCCCATGGAGCCTTCAAGGACCGGCTGCGATGAAAAACGAGACCAATTTGCCTGTTCAAGATATCTGTCGGGACGAAAAATGCCGATTTGGCAAATGGTTGCACAGCGTTGGATTGAACGAGCGCAACCGCGAACGGGTCAACACCATCAAGGCCCTGCATGGCAAGTTTCACCAGAACGCAGGCAAGATTGCGCAGGAAATTTCGGATGGAAAGCCCGCAGTTGCCCTTGCCGCCTTCGACGGCAAGGCCTTTAACGACACCAGCCAGGAGCTGACGTCCGCTCTTATGAGTTGGAAGGTAAACGGCTGAAATTGGGCTCTTTTTCACCCGGTCCAACGTCACGGGGGGCCTTCTGTGCGACGGCTCCCCGCTGACACATCAACGGCTTCCTTACGGGGCAGGAGCCGGGGGCGGAGGAGGCGGCAGAACAGTGAACAACTGCGCCAGTTCAGCCACATCCCCAGCCCGCATCCAGCCGTCCTGGCCCGGTGTCCAGACATGGGTGTCGCGGCTAAGAGTGCCCTCCTGCGCCATGCGCCCCAGGCGGGCCTTGGAGAATGGGCCAGAGGTGGTGCCATTTTCCGCCGTGTGCCAGACATGTTCCACCGGTGGTGGCGGCGGGGCGACGGGGGCGGCCTGCGGCGGTGCCGCTTGCGCTGCAGCTGCGGTTGCAGCGGGCGCGGGACGGGCGCCCCAGGGACCTGCGGCTTGCCCCGCTGCCTCTGGCTGCATCTGTTGCCCCATCTGCTGAGCCATCGCCATGCCCATTCCCATGCCAAGCCCTGCGCCCATGCCACTGTTGGGAGTCTGCGCCGCAGCGCCCATGGCTTCGGCGGCGGCAAACTGGGTATAGCGCCCCAGATCTCCGACAATGCCCATCTGGGTGCGCTTGTCCATGGCCTGCTCGACCGCCGGGGGCAGCGAGATGTTCTCGATATAGAGTTCCGGAATGGAGAGGCCGTATTCGGCCAGGGTTGGTGCAATTTCAGCCGCGACCAGCTTGCCCAGGTCGGCGGTATTGGCTGCCATATCCAGCACCGGGATGCCTGATCCTGCCACCGCGCGGGAAAACTCCTGTACGATGATATTGCGGATCTGGAACGAAATCTCATCCATGGTGAACTCACCATCGGTGCCCACGATTTCGGTCAGAAAACGGGCCGCATCCACCACCCGGATCGAATAGCTGCCAAAGGCGCGCAGGCGCACCGGGCCAAACTCCGGATCCCGGCAGATGATCGGGTTCTTGGTGCCCCATTTCAGATTGTTGAACCGGGTGGTGTTGACGTAGTAGATCTCGGATTTGAACGGCGACTGAAAGCCATGATCCCAGTGCTGCAGGGTTGTCATCACCGGCATGTTGTTGGTCTCGAGCATATAGAGACCGGGGGTAAAGACATCGGCCAGCTGGCCTTCGTGGACAAACACCGCCGCCTGACCTTCGCGGACGGTCAGTTTGGCGCCGTATTTGATCTCATGCGCCTCACGCTCAAACCGCCAGACCATGGTGTCGCGGCTATCATCGGTCCAATGAATGACATCAATGAATTCGCCTTTGAGAAAGTCAAATATTCCCATGTTTCTGGTCCTTTTCTCTTGTCGTCTAAATCGGAAACTAAACGGGCACCGTGCTCAGAGCGGTTGCCCCATTACGTCGCGGGCAAGGATGCGGATGATTGGCCGGGCTTCTTCGATGCGCATGCCGGTGCGCAGTCTGGGGTCATACAGCATCTTGAGCAGCAATTCGTCATGGCTGGTCAGATAGGCAAATTCGTCATCGTCGTTGAAAATCGAAGGCCGCACCTTGGGGCTGTCATTCAGCAGTCCCAGGCCCTGGGCCACTTCCTCGTGGATGCAGCTGTCGCGGACCAGATCGGGATGTTCAGCACGAATAAGCGCAACGCCGCGGATATAGTCAAAGGGCGCATTCTGCGGCCCACCTGCCAGCACAAAACAATAGTGGCTGCGCGGCAGATTGACAAATAGCTGCAGGTCATTGTCGCTCAGGTTGGGCAACAGGTCGCGCACTTTTTCAGCCACATAGGCACGATCATCGGCGCTGGCAAAAATCACATGAAAGTTGCCCTGTCTGGCCGTGGTGGTGATGTTATGGCCGGTGACGCGTGACAGGCGTGCGCCATAGGTCGCCAACACAGTTTGGTCGCGTTGGCGCTGTGCCTCGGGCACCGAGGGGCCAAAATCCGCCACCAGCTTGACCGGCCCGGACCAGCGGCTCAAGCCGCCAGTCAATCCGCTGCCGCTGCGCCCGGCATATTCATTGTAAAAGGCGATCTCTTCAAAATGCTCCGCCAGATCATCGGCGTCATAGGGGGTTTCTGGTCCGCCCCCGTCGGTGCGCAGCAATCCACGGGTCAGCAGGTCCTGCTGTAGCACCCGGTAATAATTGCGCAGTTGGGCGCTCTCAACCGAGGGCGGGCGATAGGCCGCCGGAAGCACTTGCGGGCGTTGTTCCGGCACCAAAGAGGTTCCGGGGCTGCTGGGCAGGCAGGCGGTCAGGGCGACCCCGCCAAGGGCCGCCACTACAAGGGGCCGCATGGCCCGAAGAATTGCCGCTACTGCCTGTGCCATCATTCAGCCGGGAACGGCGGTGCCAGCATTGTCGCCAACCCCGTCTTTGCGCGCCTTGGCCGCGGCCAGGGTATCGCGCAATTCGCCTTCCATCTTTTTCAGCTCTTCCTCGGCGGCGGCACGGCGGGCCTTGCCTTCGTCTGCGATTTGCAGGCTTTCCTGGATGGTGCCAACCAGATCGGCATTGGCCTGTTTTACCGCCTCAATGTCAAAGACACCGCGCTCCATCTCCTGGCGGATCATCTTGTTGCTTTGGCGCAGGTTGGCGGCATTGGAGGTCAACAATTCATTGGTGAGATCATTGGCAGAGCTCACGGCCTGGGCGGCCTCAGCCGAGCGCTGGATGGTCACCGCCTGGGCCAGCTGGGTTTCCCACAGGGGCACGGTATTGACCAGGGTCGAGTTGATCTTGGTGACCAGGCTCTTGTCGTTTTCCTGCACCAAACGGATTGACGGCAGCGATTGCATGGTGACCTGACGGGTGAGTTTAAGGTCATGCACCCGGCGTTCCAGGTCATCGCGTGCAGCGCGCAGATCCCGCAGCTCCTGGGCGCGCATCACCTGATCGTCCTCAGGCGCGGCGGCGACGGCTGCCTCCAGGGCGGGGATGTCATTGGCGTCCAAATCGGCCAGCTTGGCCTCACCGGCGGCAATATAAAGCGCCAGTTCGTCATAGAAGTTCAGAGTTTTCTCATAGAGCATATCCAGCGATTTGATGTCTTTCAGCAGGGTGTGCTCATGGCCCAGCAGGTCGTCGGTGATCTTGTCAATCTGGCTCTGGATGGTTTCGAACCGGGCGGTAAATTTGGCAAAGGGCGCGGCGCGGCCCAACAGGCGCTCCCAGAAGGTGGGTTTGCGACGCACATCCAGTTCCGAGACGGAAAAGCCGCGAATGGTGGTGACGATGCCACGCAGGGAATCGCCAGCCGGGCCGACGTCCTTGTTGCGCACATCCGCCAGCATCGCCTGGCTGATGGTTTGCAACTCCGCCTGAGCGCCAGAGCCAAAACGGATAATCGAGTTGCTGTCACCCATGTCGATTTCACCGATGCGGGTGGTGATCTCGGCGCTGACCTCGGGGGTGGCAGTGGCGAGCGCCTGCACCTCTTCGACGGGGTCTGGCAGGGTATTTGCAGCCACTGCCATGACTTGGGCTTCGGCTTCGGCGGCTTGTTTTTGAATGGTCTCGGACATTTAAGGTTCCTTGCAAAAGAGGAAAATAAAGCAATGTGTTAGCTGCGGTCCAGATGGACGCCTTCGCGCTGCAGACGATCGCGTAACACGTCGATTTCAACGGTGAGATCGCTGCGGTCTTCGAGCAGCATTTTACGGGTGCGGGCGGCAAAATTGTCTTCCAGATCGCTGAGCAGTGACAGGTAGTCTGCCCGCGCCGTTGCATCGCCGCTGCGGCTGTAGATATCGGCAAATTTTACCGTCGCGTCCTTGGCGCCGCGCAAATAAACCGTGAGGTATTTACGGGCCGCTGTCAGATCACGGGGATCTTCTTCGACGGTGCGAAACAGTTCGCGGGCGACGGCCTGAAACTGTTCAACGCGCTCTTCTACGTCCCGGTCACGGGCCCGCATGGCGGCGTCTGTCATTTCATCCAGGCTGAACTCGGCTTCTTCCACGGCGCGGGCGACCCGGTTTTGCTGGAAATCATCAATCCCTTCGGTGCCCTTGTCCTGCAGCGGATCAAGCCCAAAGGCGGCCAGGTGCAAGCCGCAGGCCGCCAGCCCGTAGATTGCAGCGGTCACAATGCCAGGCTCAGCTTTCCAGGCGGCAAGGGCGCCGCCGAGACCAACCAGAACAGCGGCCAGGATTTTGCGGGGCAGGGCGGGTTTGCGGGCGACGCGCCGCATGTCATAGGCGGCTGTGGCGCGCAGACCTTCGCGCAGCATATAGGCACCCGCCGTCCAGAAACAGGCGGCGATCAGCCCCATTGCCAAGCCAGTGGCGCCATCGTTCAAAGACAGCAGCACCAGCAGGCCAGCCGGGACAAACATCAAGTTAGAGCGCAGCCCAACCGGATCGGGAGTGGCGTTGCGGATTGCCACACTGGGGCGCGATGCGCCTTGGGGCGTCGCGGTGCCGGACTGGTTGCCGGATTGGGCACCAGACTGGGTGTTGCCTGAGTTGGGCGTGGCCGAGCTGCCCCGTGGACTGAATTTGCCGCCAAACTGTTTTGCCATGGTTTTAGCTCCCAACGATCCAGCCGGTGCTGAGCCCGACCATCAGGAGTAGCAAAGCGACAAAGGCAAGTTTCTGCACGCGGGTCCCTCTCGCAACATTCAGATCTCTCTCGTTACTAAGAAACTAGGGGATGCGACGGGCACTTGCTAGGGGGAAGTCTTGTTGAACCGCCTCAGCGGCGAGGATTTTTGCCGATAGGGCGCGGTTTTGGGCCGCCACCGCCACCACCGCTGCGGGGCGCGGGTTTGCCCGTGCGGTTGCTGCCGCCAGCGCCGCTGGGCTTGTCGCCAAAACGGTCTGCAGATCGTGAGCCGGGTTTGCCTGCGGGCTTTCCACTGTGTTTGCCCGTTGGTTTTCCGGTGGGTCGACCTGTTGACCTGCCAGTCGGGCCGTCTGCTGGTCTGCCAGTTGGTTTTCCAGCAGGTTTCCCAAAGGTCAGATCGCCAGTTTGGGGGCCGCGTTTGCCACTGGATTTGTTGCCAGGTTTGCCGCCGGGTTTGCCGCCGGGTTTTCCACTGGGTCTTTGGCCCGGTTTGGCGCCTGGTCGTCCACGAGTTGGTCGGGCGGCTGGCGTCTCTTCCATGTCCTCAGCCTCAAGCCCAAGCTGGTCACGCACAACGCGCGGGCGCAGTTCTTCCACTTCGCCCAGTTTCAGCGTGCCCAGTTGGAACGGGCCATAAGACAGGCGCAGCAAACGGTTCACGGTAAAGCCGATGTCTTCCAGCGCGCGGCGGATCTCACGGTTTTTGCCTTCGCGCAATCCGATGGTCAGCCAGGCATTGGCGCCCTGCTGGCGATCCAATGCCACATTCATCGGCTGAAACCGCTCGCCGTCAATCACCATGCCTTTGCGCAGGGGCTCAAAATCTGCTTCTTGCGGGCGGCCATTGATCCGCACCCGGTAGCGCCGCAGCCAGCCCGTTGAGGGCAGCTCAAGGCGGCGTTTGATGGCGCCATCATTGGTCAGCAACAACAACCCCTCAGAGTTCAGGTCAAGCCGTCCCACCGTCATCACCCGCGGCAGATCTTCGGGCAATTCGTCAAAAATGGTGCGACGCCCCTTTTCATCGCTGTTGCTGGTCACCAACCCGGCGGGCTTGTTGTACAGCCACAGACGCGGCGCCTCGGCCTGGGGCAGGGGCTTGCCATCGACGATAATGCGGTCCCGGTCTGTCACGTTCAGCGCGGGGCTGTCGATCTTGGTGCCGTTCACCTTGACGCGGCCCTCGGCGATCATGCGCTCGGCCTCCCGCCGCGAGGCAACGCCTGCGCGCGACAGCACCTTGGCGATGCGGTCCCCGGCGGGGGCGCTGTCCTCGGTGGAGGACGCGGCTGAAGCCACTTTGGCGGCTGATTTTGCGGCGGCTGGGGCCTGCGCGGAGGTTTTGGCCTGTGCGGGGGCCTTGCCTTTGGGGGATCCGGGTGCTTTGCTCATGGATCTGGGACATAGAGCATTCCTGAGGCTTGCGAAAGCTCCCATTGCGGGGCAGGAACGCCTGAGGAGGACAAAGCCGCTATGTTCAAGTCGCATATGGATGTTGCCCTGGCAGAAGCGCGCGCCGCTGCGAGCCGGGGCGAGGTGCCGGTGGGGGCGGTTTTGGTAGACCCAACCGGCGCCATTGTTGCCCGTGCAGGCAATCGCACCCGCGCGCTGTCTGACCCCACCGCCCATGCCGAAATTCTGGTGTTGCGACAGGCCTGTGCCGCAGGACAGACCGAGCGCCTACAGGGCTTTGATCTCTATGTGACGCTGGAGCCCTGTGCCATGTGCGCCGCCGCCATCGCAGCGGCACGTATCCGGCGTGTGTATTATGGGGCTTCCGATCCTAAATCCGGCGGGGTGGCGCATGGGGCCTGCGTTTTTTCGCACCCGCAGGCACATCACGCTCCAGAGGTCTATGAGGGAATTGCAGAGGTGGAATCGGCAGAGATTTTGCGGCAGTTTTTCGCCGCAAGGCGTTAAGATAGTGGACTGATTTCAAGGTGCGGGGCGATGTTATGGTCGCAAGAGAAGCCAAAAAGGCCAGAAGAAAAGGTGCAGAGTGAGTAAACTTATCAACGGCCAGGACGGCCAACCGCGCTGCGCCTGGAGCGCTTCGGCGCCAGAATTTGACGCCTATCATGATGCTGAGTGGGGCTACCCAGTGGGCGATGACATCCGGCTGTTTGAAAAGGTCTGTCTTGAAAGCTTCCAGTCTGGCCTCAGCTGGCGCACGATCTTGGCCAAGCGGGAAAATTTTCGCGCCGCCTTCTGCGGTTTTGACTGGAACAAAGTGGCCGAGTTCGACGAGGGTGATGTGGCGCGGTTGTTGCAGAATACCGGTATCATTCGCCACCGGGGCAAAATCGAAGCCACCATAAACAACGCCCGCCGGGCTCAGGAAATGGTTGCGGAGTTTGGCTCTTTGGCTGCGTTTTTCTGGAGCTTTGAGCCGGATCCCGCAACGCGCCCCGAGCCGCAGACCCAGACCACCAGCGCCGACTCGGTGGCGCTGTTCAAGGCCTTGAAAAAGCGTGGATGGAAATTTGTCGGCCCCACCACCGCCTTTGCCTTTATGCAGGCCATGGGGCTGATCAATGATCACGCCAGGGGATGTATGTGTCGCGCCCGGGCCGATGCGGCCCGGGCCACTTTTACTCCACCGGTCGCGATCGGCGCTCAAGGTCTTTAACTCCACACTTAGACCCACGCACCAGTTTCAGGATATGGCACCCCAGCGCCGGGCAATAGCCCGGCGCTGGGCCCAACGGGAGCGGATCTGCAGCGCAGATCCGACGACGGGCGGGAGCCCCCCTTTGCGGTGCGCAGTCCTAGGGGCTTAGATTTCAATCGCCTCCAGGACCTTTGGTTCGATCACCTCGACACCAGGCAGCGCCTCGACCAGATGCTCCGCGTTCTGTTCCAGAATGGGAAAGGTGCCATAGTGGCAGGGGATCAGGGTTTTGAAATTGAAGTAGCGTTTGGCAGCATAGGCGACCTGTTTCATGTCCATGGTGAAATGGCCACCGGCGCTCAGGATGCCAACCTCGGGTTTGTAGTAGTCTCCGATCCAATCCATATCCGCCATGATCCCGGTATCTCCCGAGATATAGACAGTTTTGCCTTCACTCATCAGCATATACCCCACTTCCGACCCACTGGCGCGCAGACCGTCTTCGGTGGTGAAGGTGGAGCTGTGTGAGGCCGGCACCATCGCCAGCTTTGCCCCGCCCAGATCGACTGTGCCGCCCTTGTTGAAGCCGATGGTGGAAATGCCTTCGCTTTCGCCCCAATAGCCCATCAGATCATACTGTCCCACCACCGGTATGTTGTGCGCTTTTGCCAGCGGCAACACGTCCACAACATGGTCAAAATGGGTGTGGGTGAGAACAATATGGGTGGCTCCGTTCAGGGCTGCATCATACTGGCTTTCGGCAAGCATGGGATTGCCGCTGAGCCAGGGGTCGATCAAAAACACCTGATCGTTGGTTTCAATGCGAAAGCTGCCATGTCCCAGCCAAATGATCTTCATCTCTTCTACTCCCTCTCAAGACGTTCTTGCCGGGCGCAGACTATCAGCGTTACCGCAGTTTGCCATGGGCAACAGCTGCAGGGCAGAATTTTGAACAGCTCTGGCGCAACGGATCCAGGCGGCAGATTTTCCGGGCAATCCGGCAAAAACACCGGGTTTCGCGGAGAAAGCGGCCAGTGCCAGCCAGCACAGGCTTGCAGCTGAGCCGCCACCCCGGTAAATGCCAGATTGAACACGAGATGAGGGTTTCCATGTCGATTGACCAAAACACCGCCGCCAAAGTGGCCAAACTGGCCCGGATCAAGGTTGAAGATGAGGCGCTGCCAGCCCTGGCCGCCGAATTCAACACGATCCTGGAATTCATCGAGCAGCTGAATGAAGTCGATGTCGAGGGGGTCGAACCGATGACCTCGGTGACGCCGCAGCGGCTCAAGCGGCGCGAAGATGTGGTCACCGATGGCGACCAGCCGGACAAGATCCTGTCCACTGCGCCGGATGCGCGCGAAGGCTTTTTTGCCGTGCCCAAAGTGATGGAGTAAGAGATGAGCGATCTGAACAAGCTTGGCCTGGCAGAGGCCCGTGATGCGCTCCGCAAGGGGGAAACAACCTCCGTCGAGCTGACCAAAGCCTGCCTCAGCGCCATCGACAAGGCAGATGCGCTCAACGCCTTTGTGCATAAAACGCCCGAAATCGCGCTGGAACGCGCGGCGGCCGCAGACGCACGGCTGCAACAGGGCGATGCCCCGGCCATGTGTGGCCTGCCGGTGGGGATCAAGGATCTGTTTTGCACCAAAGGCGTCGCCAGCCAGGCGGCCTCCAAAATCCTTGAGGGATTTGTCCCGGAGTACGAAAGCACCGTGTCCCAGCAACTGGCCGACAATGGCGCGGTGATGCTGGGCAAGCTGAACATGGATGAATTTGCCATGGGCTCGTCGAACGAGACTTCGACCTATGGCAATGCTGTCAGCCCCTGGCGCCGTGGGAACGATGATGCGCCGCTGACCCCTGGTGGCTCCTCTGGTGGCTCCGCGGCAGCGGTTGCGGCGGACCTGTGTCTGGCGGCCACCGGCACTGATACTGGCGGCTCGATCCGCCAGCCTGCGGCCTTTACCGGCACCGTTGGCATCAAACCCACCTATGGGCGCTGCTCGCGCTGGGGGGTTGTTGCCTTTGCCTCCTCGCTGGATCAGGCCGGACCAATGACCAAATCGGTGCGCGATGCGGCGATCATGCTCGAGGCCATGTCGGGCCATGACCCCAAAGACAGCACCAGCGCCGATCTGGCGGTGCCCAATTTTGAGGCCATGTTGACCGGCGATATTCGCGGCAAAAAGATTGGTATCCCCAAGGAATACCATATGGAGGGCATGCCCGCCGAGATCGAAAAGCTCTGGGCTGAGGGCACGGCGATGCTGAAAGCGGCCGGCGCCGAGATCGTTGATATCTCGCTGCCCCATACCAAATACGCCCTGCCAGCCTATTACGTCATTGCCCCAGCTGAGGCCTCGTCCAACCTGGCGCGCTATGACGGGGTGCGCTACGGCAACCGTGCCACGCTGGAGGCCGGCGATGGCATCACCGAGATGTATGAAAAAACCCGTGCTCAGGGCTTTGGCGACGAGGTGCAGCGCCGTGTCATGGTTGGTACCTATGTGCTGTCGGCCGGCTTTTATGACGCCTATTACAACCGGGCACGCCGGGTGCGCAGCCTGATCAAGCAAGACTTTGAAAACGTCTTTGCAGCGGGCGTTGATGCGATCCTGACTCCGGCCACACCGTCGGCGGCCTTTGGTCTGGGAGAGATGTCGGATGCGGATCCAGTTGCAATGTATCTGCTGGATGTCTTCACCGTCACAGTGAACCTTGCAGGCCTGCCGGGCATTGCTCTGCCAGCTGGGCTCGACAGCCAGGGATTGCCGCTTGGCCTGCAGCTGATTGGCCGTCCTTGGGAAGAGGGTGACCTGCTGAACACCGCCTATGCACTGGAGCAATCCACAGGATTTGTGGCAAAGCCCGGAAAATGGTGGTAAAGATCCTCTCAAAGAAGAGCAGATAAACAGGTAAAGCCTATGCGTGTCGTTGTTACACTTGTTGCCCTTGGCAGTATTCTATCCCTTGCAGCATGTAGCCCACCGGTACCAGATAGCGCAGCGGGCGTCGGCATTGATGGCGACCCCTTTGCCCCGCCGCCCGCGGCGGGGACCACCATCACTGGCGATCCTCTGGTGCCGCCGGCTCGGATTTCCAGCGAAACTCTGCCACTCGCAAATGAGCCGTTGCCCACTGCGCCACGCAGCCCTGCCAGCAGCAGTGTCGCGTCGAGCTATGGGGCGGGTAGTGGCAGCACTGCGGCGGCTGATATCGCGGCAGAAACCCGGGCCGCCCTACAGGCCGCCGGAGCCAATTCCGGGCAGGCACCGGTAGAGGCAAGCCCCTCCAATCCGGCACCCGCCTTGATTGGCAATCCGGGCATTTCCGATGAAAACAATTTTGACGCTGTCGCGGCGCGTCAAACAATTGAAAGTGACGCGCAACGCTTGGCCAATCAGCGCTCGCAATACCAGCAGGTCGCGCCCACGGCCTTGCCGTCTCAGACTGGCAGCCGCGACCCAAATATCGTGCAATACGCCCTCAGCACCTCCCATCCGGTTGGGACCAAAGTCTATAGCCGTGCCGGGATCAATCTGCGCAGCCGTTCTGCACGTAATTGCGCCGGGTTCCGCTCCTCCGATCAGGCACAGATTGCCTTTCTTCAGGCGGGTGGCCCCAAGCGGGATCGTAAAGCGCTGGATCCGGATGGAGACGGCTATGCCTGCAGCTGGGATCCCAGCCCCTATCGGCTGGCAGTACGCGGCAATTCCTGATGCCCGATCTGGGGGAGGTTTCGGTGGACGGACCTGGCGCGGTTGGTGCGGTTCCTCCACTGCAGGCCCAGTGGTGTCCCAGCCCTAATTTTGGGGCGCGACGGGACGGGCTGCGCCCCAGTCTGGTTGTGGTGCACTATACAGCGATGCAAAGCGCTGAGGCGGCTTTGGCGCGCCTCTGTGATCCGGCGGCTGAAGTCTCCGCGCATTACCTGATTGGGGGCGATGGGCGTCTTTGGCAGATGGTGTCTGAAGACCAGCGCGCCTGGCATGCGGGGGCGGGGGAATGGTCCGGGTTGGATGACATCAATTCCCGCTCTATCGGTATTGAGCTGGACAACACCGGTACGCATCCTTTTTCTGAACCGCAGATGGCAGTGCTGGAGTGCGTGCTGGCGCAAATCCTTGCGCGTTGGTCGATTGCGCCAGAAGGGGTGATTGGGCATTCTGACATGGCACCGGGGCGCAAGAGCGACCCGGGCCCGCGCTTCGACTGGGCGCGGCTTGCGAACCTTGGATTGGCGCGGGCGGTCCCGGCAACTCTTGGAACAAGCCTGCTTGACCCTGGCGTTGCACTGGAAGATATGCTCCGCCGCTATGCGCGCGATCTGGGATATACCGCTGCGGTTGATGATATGACGCTCTTGTCTGCCTTGCGATCCCGCTACCGGCCCTGGGCGACGGGGCCGTTGGTTGCGGAAGATCTGGCACCTTTGGCGCAATCAGAGATCTGGGTTTAAGCGATATGCGAGGCTCTGCCTTGCGATGCGAGATAGTATTGGCCAACGCAAATCCCAAAACCCATTCCTTTGACCAAAGGCCAAGAGGGGCAGAGCCCCTGTTCGCTTACCGCTTGACGCGCGTTGCCGGGGGGAATAGGCGGGCAAGGCGCAGAAGGCTGGACGGCCGCGCTGAGGGCTTGCCCTTCGCGAGGAAAGTCCGGACTCCCTAAAGCAACGGTGCCGGGTAACGCCCGGGCGGGGTGACCCGACGGATAGCGCCACAGAAACAAACCGCCACGCCGTGGCTGCCTTCGGGTGATCACTTTGGCGTGGTAAGGGTGAAACGGTGGGGTAAGAGCCCACCGCGCCGCTGGCAACAGGGGTGGCAAGGCAAGCCCCACCGGGAGCAATGCCAAATAGGGTCCCCGCGCAGGCAGGTCGGCACCAGCCGAAACCGCTGCTAGGCTTGCTTTAGCCGAGAGGGACCGGGTTGGCAGCTAGAGGTGCATAGCAATATGCATCGCAGAGGAATGGTCGTCTAAGGAGCGCAAGCTCTGGGACAAAATCCGGCTTACAGGCCTTCTGCGCATTTTCCGACACAGCAAACCTCCTAAGGGGGAGCGGCAGCACGGCGGCTGTCGCGGCCGGTTTTGGGGAACAAGAGGCAGAAAGAAGAGCTGTATGGCGAATTCCAGGGCAAAGCGGTGGGAATCCTATTGACTCGGAGGCTGTGACGGGTACAAGCCACGCTCGTATAGGAATTTACCGAGAGGCCCCTGCCTTTTCGGACGCAGGAGAAGCACCATGGCGAAGCCTACCACAATTAAGATCCGCCTGAACTCGACCGCGGGCACTGGCCACTTCTACGTGACCAAAAAGAACGCACGCACCATGACCGAGAAAATGGTTATCCGTAAGTATGACCCGGTTGTGCGCAAGCATGTTGAGTACAAAGAAGGCAAAATCAAGTAAGCCTTCCTTGTTCTTTCAAGGTATTAAGGGTCACGCAATGCGTGGCCCTTTTTCGTTTTCGACCCTATTGCGCCCTGAGGCCGCGCCATTACCCGACTGCACCTTTTGCGTGAAGAGCCTGTTGAGGCGGCAGTTGGTGCGGATGTGTCCAGCCATCTGGCCATCTGAGGGTCGCTAAAATTCAATTGGAAACAGCTGAAAAAGCGCATCATTCTAAAATTGGTAAGGCCTGATTTTGCCCCATTCTTTGCCTAGGTAGGTGGGGTGGAATGGTGAAAATGGGTGTTGTCATGGTAAAGAGTATGTTGTTTAGCGCCGCGTTTGTGTTTGCGGTTGGTCCCGAGGCTATCCCGGTTTCGGCAAATGTTGTTCCCCTGCCCATGGAGGTCGCGGCCACTGACCTGCAGGTTGGCGGGCCGCAAACAAATCTGGACAGCGTGGCGGTGCAGCCCGTCCGAGGAAATGAACCGGTTGCCTCTGGCAGTCAGCAGCGGGTGGTGCAGGTATTGGGGCGGTCGCTGTCTCTGTCTCTCATGCGGGCAGATCGCATGGGATTGGCGGTTCTGAGCGTGCCAAAGCGCAGTGTCATTGCCAGTCTCCCCAATCTAGAACCCGATGCATTTCGCAGTCTTGTGGCCGTAGAATCGGGCTGTCGCCCGGTTGGGCGGGTGCAAGTGGTCGGCGGCAGAGGTGGCACACTGGCGCTGGCAACAGGGCTGTCCTGTAGTTAACAGCCCAGACGCTTCCCTTCCCAACAGGTTTCGGCCTGCGTTCGCCCTAGGGTCGCCCTGGGGGGCGATCCTGGCGCAGCGCGGCCAGCCCGTTAGGCTCGCCATTCAGCCATGGTCACGACCGGCTGCAAGCCCAGACCTTCAAACAGGCCCGCCGAGGCGCTGTTGAAGGGGGCATAGGTGGTGGCAATGGTGCCGACACCCTCGGCCTCTGCCCGCTGTTTGACCGCCGTGAGCAAGGCCTGGCCAACGCCCATGCGGCGAAACGCCTTGGCGGTGGCGATGTGGTGTACCATCACGCGGGTCTCCTCAAATCGGATGGGCAGCGGCGGGCGGTGCTCGATGCCAAAGATGGTATAGCCCAACAGCGCCCCCTGGGGGCTTTCAGCGATCAGCGCGGTGATCGCGTCTTCCTGTAGCCAGCCCTGCAACCACTGCTCAAGCGCCGCGTCTGAGGGGGCTGCCGGGTAGCGGGCGGGCTGATGTTCAACATGCAGGGCATGCAGCTCTTGCAAGAGCGGGACGAGGCGGCTGGCCTGGCTGGGCGGCAGGTCTAGAATTTCCATTGGTATTCCTAGGTCTTAATAAGGGGATGAAATAATCTGCAAAAACAAAAAGGGCGGATCTTTGTGATCCGCCCCTCGCTTTAGGTCTTGGAATGTCTGTGTCGCTTATTCGCGGTTTCCAAGCAGCTGGAGCAGCATGACGAAAAGGTTGATGAAGTCCAGATAGAGGCTCAGCGCACCCATGATCGCGGCCTTGCCCAGCCATTCCTGATCGCCGGTGTGGGCCATTTCAAGGTAGGTCGTCTTGATCTTTTGCGTGTCATAGGCGGTAAGGCCAGCAAAGATCAGCACCCCAATGACGGAAATCGCAAAGGCCATGGCGCCGGACTGCAAGAACATGTTGACGATAGAGGCAACGATCAGACCGATGAGCCCCATGATCAGGAAAGCGCCCATGGCGCTGAGGTCCTTTTTAGTGGTGTAACCCACCAGGGACAGGCCAGCAAAAGAGATCGCTGTGATCAGGAAGACCTGAATGATCGACTGACCTGTGTAGACCAGGAAGATCGAGCTGAGCGACAGGCCCATGACGGCGGCAAAAGCATAGAACAGCAGCTGCACACCGGCGGCGGGCATGCGGTTGGCGGCGGCACCAAAGCCAAAGATGAAGGCCAGCGGTGCCAGCATGATCACCCATTTCAGCGGCGACAGGTAAATCGCATTGCCAAAGCTGGTCAGATATTTGCCCTCGGCGATCATGGCTGTGGCGTTGGCTGGGTCAAAGGTCACTGCCAGGTTGGACAGGGCCCAAGCAGCCAGGAAGGTGATAAACAGGCCTGCGGACATTGTGCCGTAGACCTTATTCATATGGGCGCGCAGCCCCGCGTCGATTTGAGCAGAGCTTACCCCTGCTGCGGATCTCATCGTATCAAACTGTGCCATGTATCATGGTCTCCGTTCCAAATTCTCCCTCGCCGAGCCGAGCCCGCGTCATAACGGGCCAAGTGGCGTTCCCGCTAAATATCGGGTGTCTTGGGCAAGCGTTCAAGTCTTTGTGCAGAGAAACAGCTTAAAAACGTAAAAAGACCTGCCGCATAGATTGGGCAGGTCTTCGTGTTGGTTTGGTTTTGGGGTCGCTCGCTGTTTGATCAGCTTGGAAGCGGGAAAACGGCCTGACGGCTCTTGCCAAGATAAACGGCCTGACGGCTCCAGCCAAGGTGTGTTGGATCAACGGGTTAGTCTTTCCAGCTCTCAGGGGCATCCCAGACCGACCGGCCGGCCTCTTGCAGGGCGTCGCGGCGGCTGATGCCGATATCTTCCAGGGCGCGGGCATCCAGGGCGCGCAGCGAGCGACGCTGACGCAGCAGCTCAAGGCGGGTTGTCACAAAGGACAACAGGCTCAAGCGGGCGGGTGCCTTTGTACCTGGCAGTGCCGGGGCTGAGTGGTGGGCGTTTACGCTATAGGTCATCTTTCTTGTCCTTTCGTTAGATTTTGATATGTTTCTGGGTCTGCATCATTTCTATTGATGTATATGCGCGCTTATGATCTATTTTGAAAACGAATGTTTTTGATGAAACACATCAGAGGTTGTGATGGCGCGTAATTTGGATATCACCACGCTACGGTCTTTTGTTGCCGTGGCAGACTATGGCGGCGTAACGCGGGCGGCGGGGTTTTTGCATCTGACCCAGTCGGCGGTCTCGATGCAGCTCAAGCGGTTGGAAGAGCTTCTGGGCCTGGCGCTGCTGGATCGCTCGGGACGGACCATCGCCTTGACGCCCTCAGGGGAACAGCTGTTGGGCTATGCCCGGCGTATGGTTGCGCTGAATGATGAGGTCATAGGGCGTTTGACGGACCAGGCCTATGAAGGCGAGGTGGTGTTGGGGGTGCCCCACGATGTGGTCTACCCGGTCATTCCCCAAGTGTTACAGCGCTTCAATGCCAGCTTTCCACGGGTGAATGTCAATCTGGTGACATCTAATACCCGCGATTTGAAGGCTGGCTTTGCCAAGGGGACGTATGATCTGATCCTGACCACCGAAAGCGGTGCCAGCGAGGGCGGCGAAACCATCCACGAGATGCCCCTGCGCTGGGTTGGCGCCCCTAATGGCTCTGCCTGGCGGCAAAAGCCGCTGCGGCTGGGGTTTTGTCGCGCCTGCATCTTTCGTCCGGTGGCCACGGCCAAACTGGATGAGGCGGGGGTCGAATGGGATATGGCGGTAGACAGCGAATCTGATCGCACAGTAGAGG
This sequence comes from Phaeobacter sp. G2, assembly GCA_025163595.1. Lineage (NCBI taxonomy): Bacteria > Pseudomonadati > Pseudomonadota > Alphaproteobacteria > Rhodobacterales > Roseobacteraceae > Phaeobacter > Phaeobacter sp. G2. The sequence goes on along the minus strand of CP104100.1, from coordinate 3,185,529 downwards.
CCACGATCAGCGCCGATCTGGCGGTTGGCGTCTTGCTGGAGGGAACAATCCCCGCCCATCAAGAGGCGATTGACCACGGGGGATTGCTGCCAGAGCTGCCGATCCAGCATATCAACCTTTATGGGGCGGCGAGTGTCAGGGCCAGCTATGTTGGGGATCTTGCCCGGGTCATCCGCCAGGGCTACGCCGCCCTACGCCCGGTTCAGTTGCGCTCTGCAGGCTAAAGCTAGGTCACCAAAGCGCCTGCAAGCCTACATATCGGCAACAGCGGGGCAGCGCAGCAGGGCGCTGTCCGGTCTGCCCCGTTGCACGCTTCTGCCTGTGCCCGTCCCAGAGCTTCCAGGTCTGTCCCTTGGCAGGGCCGCCGGTTCTGGCTGGGATTTCAGCGGCCAGGTCGGCCAGGTCAGTCTGGGTGGTCAGGGGGTGATCACCACTTTACCACTCGAGGCGCGGCTGCGCAGCAGTTCCATGCCCTCTGCGACCTGCGCCAGCGGCAAAACATGGCTGATATGAGGGGAGATGCGCCCGGCGCTGTGCCAGTCCATCAAGGTCGACAGGGAGCGCTGGATGACTTCTGGATGGGACTTCATATAGCCACCAATGTAAAACCCGATCACTGTTAGGTTCTTGACCAGCAGATGGTTTGCCGGGATTTGCGGCACCTCGCCACTGGCAAAACCAATGGGCAGTAACCGGCCTCCGGGGTTGGTGGCGCGAAAAGCAGCCTTCCAGACATCTCCGCCCACTGCATCATAAACCACATCCGCACCGCCCAGGGATTTTACCTGGCTGCGCAGGTCCGAACTGGCGTCAATCAGGTGATCCGCACCCGCGGCCCGCGCCACTTCCAGTTTTCCCGCTCCGCGTGCATGGGCAATAACACGGGCGCCCATCAGTTTGCCGATTTCCACCGCCGTCAATCCAACGCCACCCGCAGCACCAGTGACCAAAAGAGTCTCTCCTGGCTGCAGGCGCGCGCAATGGTCCAGCGCCACGTGACTGGTGCCATAGGCGATCTGCAAGGCTGCGGCATCCTCAAACCCCATAGCATCGGGGATGGGGACAACACGGGCTGCATCAAAGACACCTTCCTGCGCCAAACCACCCTGGCCACCAAACACTGCTACCCGGTCACCAAGGGCCAGGTTTGTCACCGCTGATCCACAGTCCATCACCTCCCCGGCGGCCTCCAGGCCCGGGGTGAAGGGCAGGGCGGGGGTGTCTTGGTATGTGCCTTTTTGCAAAAGCAAATCCGCAAAGTTGAGACCGCAGGCGCGGATCCTGATCTTGACCTCATGTGCCGCAGGAGTGGGGCTGGCGATCTCTTCCAGAAGGGGAGGAGTGCTAAAACTGGTGATGCGATAGGCCAGCATGATTTTTGTCCATCTTTCTTCCTGTGTGCAGGTGATTCGCTGTTGAGCGAACCGAACTGTGCCAGTTTATGCACCTCGCTATTTATGGGGAGGCGCAAATACCTATCCCAAAGTATATATGACCCCACCAAAATGATAGGTAAAATCATACATTTGCCTCATTGTAGGTGCACGGGTGAAGTGTCAGGCTTGAATTCAACTGCGAAGGTCTTACTGTTGGGGCTGAGGTTGAGCTCTGATCGTGATGGTTGAGTATGTCACTGGTGCCGGGTGTTTTGAACACCTGCGTTGCTGCTGAAATACGATCCCATATCCGGGCAGGGATTTTTTGTTTAACTAGGAGATAGCGAATGGCTCATCCTGTAGATGTTCATGTTGGCAAACGTATTCGACACCGCCGGTGGCTTATTGGGAAAACCCAACAACAGCTGGCCGAACAGGTTGGTATCAAGTTCCAGCAGATCCAGAAGTATGAAACCGGTGCAAACCGCGTCAGCGCTTCGCGGCTCTGGGACATATCGGATGCGATGGATGTTCCTGTCAGCTTTTTCTTTGAAGGGCTTGATGAAGAGGGTAAGGTCGGCGGAAAATCCGCAGTGCCTGACGATCTGATGGGCGATAAAGAGGCTCTGGATCTGGTGCGCTCTTACTATGCAATTCCAGAAAACCAGCGTCGGCGCTTGTTTGAACTGGCCCGCGTCCTGAGTGACGTCGCTTAATCGTCCCGGCCTGATGCTTTTTGCATGAAGCAGCCCGGTGGCTGCAAGACCCAAGGCCTTTGCATATTTTGCTTGAACCGGCGCCACGAGAGTGGCACCGGTTTTTGCATGACTGATTTGGCCTAACTGGTTGGGCATGGCTGCTTTGCCGGGCTGTTCTGAGGCCGGAGTATTTCTGAAAAACATGTTTCAGGTGGATAGATGACACAGACAGCTTTGAGCGACATGCAGATTGCGCACCAATTGGCCGATGCCGCTGGTAAGGTGATCTTGCCGTATTTTCGCAGCAGCGATCTGGGTGCGGAGAACAAGCTGAGCGAAGGATTTGATCCTGTTACGATCGCGGATCGGGCGGCAGAACAGGCGATGCGGGCCCTGCTGGCCGAGCTGCGGCCACAGGATGGTATCCTGGGCGAAGAGTTTCCGGCCAAGGCTGGCACGTCGGGGCGCACCTGGGTACTGGATCCAATCGATGGCACCCGCGGCTTTATCAGCGGCACCCCGACCTGGGGGGTATTGATCGCCTTGTCGCAAGATGCGGGACCCATTCTGGGGGTGATTGATCAGCCCTATACCGCTGAGCGCTTCTCTGGCAGCGCAGACCTGGCCGAAATGACCGGGCCTTTGGGACGCAGGCCGTTAAAAACTCGCTCTATACAGGATTTGAGTGAAGCCATTTTGTTCACCACCTTTCCAGAGGTTGGCAGCCCTGAAGAGCGCGCAGGTTTTGAACGTGTGGCGCAGCAGGTCAAGCTGACCCGCTATGGCATGGATTGCTATGCCTATGCGCTGCTGGCTGCCGGTCAGGTTGATCTGGTGATCGAGGCGGGGCTCAACGCTTATGATATTCAGGCCCCCATTGCGGTGATCGAGGCGGCGGGAGGGCGCGTCACCGATTGGCAGGGCGGGCCGGTCCATGAAGGCGGGCGGGCGTTGGCCGCCGCGACGCCGGAATTGCACGCGGCGGCCCTTCAGCGCCTGAACTGGCAGGGCTAAGCTGGTAGGGAGAGGGTGGAGCAGTTGGGGCTCTGCCCCCGCGGCCCTGAGGCCGCTCCCCCGAGATATTTGGGGAAAGATGAAACCTAGAGGGGCTAGGTGCGTCGGTTTTCAGTCTTGAGGACTAGGCTGGGTCTGGGGTAGCTTTGGCTCAGGTCGAGTCCTTTGCCCGTTCTCTGTCGGCCTTGTTGCAACTCCATGAACCGAGTCGGGCCTTTATGGAGTATGCTAAATGGGCGAGATCCTCATTCAAAATGCCGAAACCATCCTGACCATGGATGATGATGAGCGGGTAGTGCACAGGGCAGATGTGTTGATCCGCGACGGTGAAATTGCTGCCGTGGGGCAGGGGCTTGCCACGTCTGAGCGGGGAGGCGCGGCGCAGGTGGTTCGCGGTGAAGGCTGCGTGGTGACGCCGGGATTGGTCAATACCCACCATCATCTCTACCAAAACCTGACACGGGCGGTGCCTGGGGCTCAGGATGCTTTGCTCTTTGGTTGGCTGCAGCGGCTTTATCCGATCTGGAGCAGGTTTGGCCCGGAGGAGATGTTTGTCTCGGCTCAGTTGGGGTTGGTTGAACTGGCCCTGTCTGGCTGCACGCTGAGCTCGGATCATCTGTATCTCTATCCCAATGGCGCCCGGCTGGAGGATACCATCCATGCCGCTGCTGAGGTGGGGCTGCGGTTTCACCCCACCCGCGGCGCCATGAGCATTGGCGAAAGCAAGGGCGGGTTGCCACCGGATCATCTGGTGGAGGCCGAGGCGGCCATTCTGAACGATATGATCCGGGTGGTGGATGGGTTTCACGATGCGGGTGAAGGCGCGATGTGCCGGGTGGGGCTGGCGCCGTGTTCGCCCTTTTCGGTGAGCCGGGAGCTGATGCGCGATACGGCTGTATTGGCCCGCGACAAAGGCGTGATGTTGCATACGCATCTGGCTGAAAACGATGAAGATATCGCCTATAGCGAGGCGCAGTTTGGTTGCCGTCCCGGCCAATATGCCGAGGATCTGGGCTGGACCGGGCCGGACGTGTGGCATGCCCATTGTGTCAAGCTGAACCCGGCTGAGATTGATCTCTTTGCCCGCAGCCGCACCGGGGTGGCGCATTGCCCCTGTTCCAATTGCCGCCTGGGATCGGGCATCGCGCCAGTGCGCCAGATGCGAGATGCGGGGGTGCCGGTGGGGCTGGGGGTTGATGGATCTGCCAGCAACGATATGGCCAACTTGATGGGGGAGGCGCGCCAGACACTATTGTTGCAGCGTGTGGCCCAGGGGGCTGACGCCATGAGCCCCTATGAGGCGCTGCAGATTGCCACCCGTGGTGGTGCCGATGTATTGGGGCGCCCGGATTGCGGGCGGCTTGCGCCGGGGAAGCGCGCCGATGTGGCGATCTGGGATGTCTCGGGCGTGGCCTCCAGTGGCAGCTGGGATCCGGCGGCGCTGTTGTTGGCTGGGCCTTCGCAGGTCAAACACCTGTTTGTGGAGGGCCGCCAAGTGATCAACAATGGCGAGGTAACGACGCTGGATCTGCCGCGCTTGTTGGAGCGTCATCACCGTTTGGCGCAGGCTTTGATGTTGGCGGGATGATATGAAATCCCTTTTTAAATCTGTGATCCGCCTGGCGCTTTGCCTGAGCATGGGCACGGGGGCTGCGCTTGCCAAAGATGTTGATCGCCAGGCGGCATTGCGTGGTCTGAATGATCTGCGTGCCCAGCACGCCCTGGCACCGTTGGGCTGGTCTCCCAGGCTGGAACAGGCGGCCCTGGGGCATGCAACGGACATGCGGCGGCGCGGCTTCTTTTCACATCAGGGCAGCTCCGGCAGCCGCGTCGGAGACCGGGTGCGCAAGCAGGGATATGGCTGGTGTGTGGTTGCTGAAAACATTGCCAAGGGCCAGCCAAGCCTGCCCAGTGCCATGAACAGTTGGCGGCAGTCTCCAGCCCACCGCAAGAATATGCTGCACCGGGACATGAGCGAGTTTGCGGTGGTGCGCGCAGAGGGCAACATCTGGGTGATGGTCTTGGCACGCCCTAGATGCTGAGGGGCAAGGGGTTGAGAGGGAGGCCCCCGCCATTTCCTCCAGATGCCTGCGTGGTTACTGGCGCACGCCGTTGATCCAGACCTCGGCAATGGCGCGGTCGTCCCCCATCATCAGCGTTGGGAACACCGCCTCCCAAAGATCGCCAGCACGGGCGCTGCGCTGGGCAATGGCGGGGGTGGAGGCGAGGTCCAGAACCACCAGATCGGCCTCCAGCCCAGGGGCGACATTGCCAATCTTGTCTTCCATGCGCAAAGCGGTGGCTGACCCTTGGGTGGCCAGCCAGATCAGCTCTGCGGCATGAAGCGGGCGGCCCCGCAACTGGCCGATCTCATAGGCGGCGGCCATGGTGCGCAGCATCGAAAAGCTGGAGCCACCACCTGTATCTGTTGCCAGACCAATGCGCTGGCCCTCTGTCATCAAGCCGCCCATATCGAACAGGCCAGAGCCGATAAAGGTGTTGGAGGTGGGGCAATGCACCAATGCAGCGCCATATTCGCGCAGCCGGTGGCGCTCTCGCTCTTCCAGGTGGATGGCGTGGCCATAGAGCCCACGGGCGCCGAGCAGGCCGAATTCTTCATAGGTATCCAGATAGTCCCGCGCCTGGGGAAACAGGGATTTGACCCACTCGATTTCATCAAGCTGTTCGCTCAGGTGGGTTTGCATCAGGCATTCGGGGTGTTCGCCCCAGAGCGCCCCCATGGCCTCTAGCTGCTGCGGCGTGGAGGTGGGGGAGAACCGCGGCGTGATGGCATATTCCAACCGGTCCACCCCGTGCCAGCGCTGGATCAGCGCATTGCTGTCGTCATAGGCGGACTGGGCGGTGTCGCGCAGCTCCGCGGGGGCGTTGCGATCCATGCAGGTCTTGCCGGTGACCACCCTTTGGCCACGGGCCTGTGCAGCACTGAAGAAGGCATCGACGCTTTCGGGGTGGATGGTGGCAAAGCTGCAGACTGTGGTGGTGCCATTGGCCTGGGTCAGATCCAGATAGCGGTCTGCGATCTCGCGGGCATAGGCCGCGTCGCCAAAGCGCATTTCCTCGGGAAAGGTATAGCTGTTCAGCCAGTCGATCAGCCGTTTGCCCCAGCTGGCGATAATGGCGGTCTGCGGGTAATGCACGTGGGCATCGACAAAGCCGGCCAGGATCAGCCTGGCCCCGTGGTCGATCACCTCGGCCTGTGGTTGCAGGGCCAACATGTCTTCAAATGTGCCACAGCCGACAACCCGGCCCTGTGCCAGCGCCACGGCGGCGCTGATCTGCACGGCCTCCTCTGGCGTTGCCATCGCAAAGGGGGAGGCGGTAAAGGACAGCACATGTCCGCGCAGGATATATTCGCTCTGCATTTTGGGGCGTCCTTTTCTTGCCAAATCGCAGCCCGCAGGATACGCGCGCTCACAGTTCCGGTAAATTATCGTATTGTCATTGTTTTCTGGTAACTGCTTCTAGTAATTTGCAACCAATCTTAGCAAAGGGCAGCACATGAGCACAGGCAACGATACCCTCGGCAGTGATCAGCCCAAAGACGAAGGGTATGATCTCGACAGGCGACTCGTTGCAGGTATCCTGTTTGCAGTTGACCGCGATGACAAGGCAGCGCTTACCACGCTGATGGAGGATCTGCACGCGGCGGATATCGCCGACCTTCTGGAGCAGATCAACAGCTACGACCGGACTCGGCTGATCCGGCTTTTTGGTCGCGAATTTGACGGCGAGATCCTGTCGGAACTGGATGAAAGCATCCGTGAAGAGGTGATTGCCACGCTGAACCCAACGGTTCTGGCGGATGCGGTGCGCGAGCTGGAAACCGATGATGTTGTGGATCTGGTCGAAGACCTAGAAGAGCCACAGCAAGAGGCCATTCTGGAGGCGCTGGAGGATTCCGACCGGGTTGCGGTTGAACAATCGCTGAGCTACCCGGAAAATTCCGCTGGCCGCCTGATGCAGCGCGAAGTGGTGATGGCGCCCGAACATTGGAACGTCGGCCAGGCCATCGACTATATGCGCGAATCCGAGGACCTGCCGGAACAGTTCTACCACATGGTACTGGTGGACCCGCGACTGCGCCCCATCGGCAATGTGACCCTTGGCCGGATCATGGGCACCAAACGCGAAGTGCCGCTCACGGATCTGCTGGAAGAGACCTTTCAGGTCATTCCCGCCGATCAGGATGAGGAAGACGTGGCCTATGCCTTTAACCAGTACCATTTGATCTCTGCGCCCGTCGTGGACGGTGACGGGCGTCTGGCCGGGGTGATCACCATTGATGATGCCATGGCGGTGCTGGATGAAGAACACGAAGAAGACATCCTGCGTCTGGCGGGTGTTGGTGATGAAAGCTCGCTGGCGGACCGGGTGATCGAAACCACCAAACGGCGGTTTCCCTGGTTGGCGGTCAATCTGGTAACTGCAGTGCTGGCTTCGCTGGTGATTGCCCAGTTCGAGGCCACCATTGCCCAGTTTGTCGCTCTGGCGGTGTTGATGCCGATCGTGGCCTCAATGGGGGGCAATGCGGGGACACAGTCGCTGACCGTGGCGGTACGGGCGATGGCGACCCGTGATTTGACCGGCTCCAACGTCTGGCGGGTGATCCGGCGCGAAGTGCTGGTGGGGCTGGTCAACGGGGTGATCTTTGCCGTTGTCATGGGCGTGGTTGGCGTTATCTGGTTTGGCTCACCCGCGCTGGGCGGGGTGCTTGCTGCCGCAATGGTGATCAATCTTGTCGTCGCGGGGCTGGCAGGCACCGTGATCCCGGTTCTACTAGAGAAAATGGGCGTTGACCCGGCCCTGGCCTCTGGTGCCTTTGTAACAACCGTGACGGATGTGGTTGGGTTCTTTGCCTTTCTGGGGCTGGCGGCCTGGGTGCTTTTGTAGCTCAGGGTATTGCAGGCCCTGATTTTTACGCAGGCGAGAAACTTTCAAGAGGAGAGCGTGATGAGCGACCTGACCGAGATAAAGGCGGCAGCCCGCAAGGCAGCTTTTGCGCGGCGCAAGGCCGCTTTTGACCTCAAAATTCCAGGTGCGGCCGGGCATCTCTCCGAAGTGCTGGCGGGATATCGCGGCGTGCCGCTGTCCGGGTTTCTGCCCATCCGCACCGAAATCGACCCGCTGCCCGCCATGGCAGAGGCCGCAGCCCATGGGCCGGTTGGGGTGCCTGTGATCCAGGGACAGGGGCTGCCGCTAAAATTCAGCCGCTGGCAGCCGGATTGTGCCCTGCGCGATGGCCCCTTTGGCGCAGCGGTGCCAGAAGTCGACGACTTTTTTGAACCGGAAATCCTGATTGTGCCGCTGGTGGCGTTTGATGCCCAGGGCGGGCGTCTGGGCTATGGTGGTGGCTTTTATGACCGCACGCTTGAGCTGCTGCGCGGCAAACGCGCCACATTGGCCATTGGGTTTGCCTTTGACGCCCAGGAAGCGGCAGAGCTGCCCCTGGAAGAGACCGACCAACCCCTGGATATGGTGGTGACAGAAAGCCGCGTTGTGCAGTTTTAGCCTCCCCATTTGTGGCTTGGGGCCCAAGCACATGGAATTTGGCCCGGCGAGAATGCCGCAGAAGAGTCAAAAATCCGTGGCTAACATGCTCCGGGCTCTTGTCCTGCCAGGCTGGGCGGCCTAGGACAGCCCAATGCGAATTTTGTTTCTAGGCGATGTGATGGGCCGCGCCGGGCGCCGCGCTATCACCGAAAACCTGCCGCGGCTGCGTCAGGAATGGCGGCTCGACTTTGTCGTGGTCAATGGGGAAAACGCGTCCAACGGTATGGGGCTGAGCGGGGCACATGCCAAGCTGTTGCTGGATGCCGGCGCGGACTGTCTTACCCTAGGCGATCACGCCTTTGATCAAAAAGACATGCTGCAATACATTGAAAAAGAGCCGCGTATCATCCGGCCTTTGAATTTTGCCAAAGGCGCGCCGGGGCGGGGGCACCGTCTGTTCGATGCCACTGGCGGGCGCAAGGTACTGGTGACACAGGCGCTGGGCCAAGTGTTTATGAAACGGGCCTTTGATGATCCCTTTGGTGCAGTGGAGGCCGTGCTCAAGGCGCATCCGCGCGGCGGCCTGGCACAGGCTGTGATTGTTGACATGCACTGCGAAGCCACCTCTGAGAAGATGGCCATGGGGCATTTCTGCAACGGCCGGGCCTCGCTGGTTGTAGGCACCCATACCCATGTGCCAACAGGCGATGCGCAGATCCTGTCCAATGGCACAGGCTACCTGACTGATGCGGGCATGTGCGGCGATTATAACTCGGTGATTGGTATGGAAAAAACCGAGCCCCTGCGCCGGTTCCTGACCGGGATGCCCAAAAGCCGCTTTACGCCGGCCGAAGGTGAGGCAACCCTGTCGGGGGCGTTGATCGTGACGGATGATCGCACCGGCGAAGCCAAAGAGATCCATATGGTGCGCAATGGTGGTTTGTTGCAACCCTCCGGCCCGCAGGATTGAACCTGCGGCGTTTGGCTTTGAGGAAGAAATTCTTTCACCATACCGTTTTTGTTGCATAAACTCCTTTTGTGCCGAGACAGCATCGCTGTTGCGGCATGAAACCATTGCTCCGCCAATTGCGATGAGAGAAACTGGCTGGTGGCAGGGTTTGGCGCCGATGTGTGGGCTCAGCCAGGGCAATTGGGGACAATCGATAAAATGGATCTGATCAGTTTTTCCCAGAACGGCAGCGCTTTGCTGTCCCTGGCCATCGTTGGGCTGATGTTTGTCGCCTTCCTGCGCGAGATTTATCCAACTGAAGTGGTTGCGATGACCGGGGTGTCGTTGATGCTGGTCACCGGGGTTCTCCCTTATGACCGCGCCATTGCGGTGTTGTCCAACCCCGCACCCTGGACCATTGCGGCGATGTTCATCATCATGGGGGCCTTGGTGCGCACCGGGGCGCTGGATGCCTTTACCGCCCGGGCCCGCAAACAGGCGGAAATCAGCCCCAAACGCGCCATTGCCTTGTTGATGGTCTTTGTGGTCGCGGCCTCTGCCGTGGTTTCGAACACCCCTGTGGTGGTGGTGATGATCCCGGTCTTTGTGCAGATTGCCCGTACCCTGGGGGTGACGGCGTCAAAAATGCTTATCCCGCTGAGCTATGCCGCCATCCTTGGTGGTACGCTGACCCTGATTGGCACCTCCACCAACCTGTTGGTTGACGGTGTGGCCCGGGCCCAAGGGTTGGAGCCTTTCTCTATCTTTGAGGTCACGCCTTTGGGTATCGTTCTGGTGATTTGGGGGATGATCTATCTGCGTTATATCTCGCCCCGTTTGCTGCCGGATCGTGACAGCATGGCTATGTTGCTCAGTGATCGCTCGAAAATGAAGTTCTTCACCGAGGCGGTTATCCCCCCCGAAAGCAACCTGATTGGCCGCGAAGTCACTGGGGTGCAGTTGTTCAAACGCCCCGGCGTGCGATTAATTGACCTGGTGCGCGGCGACGTCTCGCTGCGGCGCAGCCTCAAAGGTGTCGAGCTGCAGGTGGGGGACCGGGTGGTGCTGCGCACACAGATGACAGAACTGCTGAGCCTGCAGGCCAATAAGGAACTGAAGCGGGTGGATCAGGTTTCGGCGGTTGAGACCAAGACCGTAGAGGTGCTGGTGACGCCGGGCTGTCGTCTGGTGGGGCGCTCTCTGGGGGCCATGCGTCTGCGGCGGCGCTATGGTGTCTATGTTCTGGCGGTGCACCGACGCAATCAGAACATTGGCGTCCAGCTGGATGATCTGGTGGTTCGGGTTGGTGACACGCTGCTGCTGGAAGGCACTCCGGGTGATATTCAACGATTGGCAGCCGACATGGATATGGCGGATGTCTCGCAGCCGACCCAGCGGGCCTACCGGCGCAGCCACGCGCCTTTGGCGATTGTTGGCCTGTTATCGATCGTCGGGCTGGCGGCACTTGGGGTGGCGCCGATCCTGTTGCTGTCTATTGTGGTTGTGGCCCTGGTGTTGGTCACCCGCTGTATCGATGCGGATGAAGCCTTTTCTTTTGTCGATGGGCGCCTTCTGGCGCTGATCTTTTCCATGCTGGCCATTGGCGCTGCCCTGGAAAGCTCGGGCGCGGTCAGCCTGATTGCTGAGGCAATAGCCCCGGCGTTGACAGGTTTGCCGCCCTTTGTGCTGGTCTGGGCGATCTATCTGCTGACCTCGGTACTGACCGAGCTGGTGTCCAACAATGCTGTTGCGGTGGTGGTGACGCCTATTGCGGTTGGGTTGGCGCAGGCCATTGGCGTTGACCCGCGCCCACTGGTGGTGGCGGTGATGGTGGCGGCCTCGGCCTCGTTTGCCACGCCCATCGGTTATCAGACAAATATGCTGGTCTATGGTCCAGGCGGCTATAAATTCACCGATTTCCTGCGGGTTGGCATTCCACTTAATCTCAGTATTGGGCTGTTGGCCTCGGCGCTAATCCCCTACCTCTGGCCCCTGTGAGCCGAGCCGGAGAGGCCGCTAAGACCCAGCTTGAGAGCGGATGGCTGAGGCAGGATGTTGCCGGAAATCTGCGGAAAAAAGTGAAATTTGTAATCTTCGCCCTATATTAGATGGATAGATATTTTTGACGAGGGCGTATTGATGAGTTTTAGACGTGGATTTTTGGTTTTCTTGTTCGTTGCTGCCTCCGGGATCGCACTGCTGTCCCAGGCTATGACATAACTGGGTCATGACATGCTTGGGCCAGGACACACCTTGGCCATGGCATACCGCAGGCATGGCGTAATCCTAGCGCTTTGTGCGCGCCCATCTGCGCTGTGACAGGCGGTGCAACGTGCTTTTGCAGCGCAGGGGCACAAGACTGCAGACGGCGCGATTGCACAGTTGAAGTGTAGCGGTGTTTTTGTTCCTCGCAGGCTTCAGGCAATCAAATCAGATCGTCCAGCCTGGCGACCAGAGAACAGGCAACCGCCGAGAAAAGTCCCCTCCAGCGCATTGTAGCCGTGATAGCCCCCACCGCCAAACCCTGCTGCTTCGCCGACTGCAAACAGCCCTGGCACCGCCGCCCCGTCGGCGCCGACCATCTGGCTGTCCAGATTTGTCTGTAGCCCGCCCAGGGTCTTGCGGGTGAGGATGTTCAGCCGAACGGCAATCAACGGACCATTCTCGCGCTCCAGTATGCGATGCGGTTTTGCGGTGCGGATCAGCCGGTCGCCACGATAGTTGCGGGCGGCATTGATGGCAATCACCTGGGCATCTTTGGCAAACGGATTGTCTACCTGGGCGTCGCGGGCCTCAATCTGGCGGCGCAGATGGGTCTCCTCCAGCGGCACCTCGGCGATCCGGTTCATGCCCTCGACCAGTTCTGCCAGCGTATCGGCGACAACAAAATCCTGCCCGTGTTTCTTAAAGGCTTCCACCGGGGCCGGGGCGCCGCCGCGCGACATCAGGCGGGCGCGGATCACCTCCAGCCATTTGCCCGAGGTGAGATCGGGGTTCTGTTCCGATCCTGACAGGGCAAATTCCTTTTCGATGATCTTTTGGCTCAGCACAAACCAGCTGTAATCATAGCCGGTTTTCAGGATCTCTTTCAGGGTTGCCAGGGTGTCAAAGCCGGGCAGGCAGGGTGCCTGCAATCTGTTTCCAAGCGCATCGAACCACATCGACGACGGTCCTGGCAGGATGCGAATGCCATGGTTGGGCCAGATTGGATCCCAGTTGCGCAGGCCTTCGGTATAGTGCCACATGCGGTCGCCATTGATCACATGGCCGCCTGCGGCTTCGGCAATGGGGATCATCCGCCCGTCCACATGGAAGGGCACACCCGCCACCATGTTTTCTGGCGGCGCGCCCAGCCGGTCACGAGGCCAGTTCTTGCGCACCAGGTCCAAATTGCCGCCAATGCCGCCTGAGGCCACGATGACCGAGGGCGCGTAGACCTCGAATTCACCGATTTCCTGGCGGTTTGTCTTAGCGCCTTGTGGGGCGGAATCTGCGGCAAGCACCTCGCCAGAGACACCTTTGACCTCGCCTGCCTGCACGATGATATGGCTCACCTGATGGCGAAACCGGCAGATCACACGCCCGGCAGCAACATGGGCCTGCAGCCGGGTGGCAAAAGGCGCCACAACGCCGGGGCCTGTGCCCCAGGTGACGTGAAAGCGGGGAACCGAATTGCCATGGCCTTCGGCGCCGCTGCCGCCACGTTCCGCCCAACCAACGATGGGAAACCAGCGCATGCCCATCTCATGCAGCCAGGGGCGCATTTCGCTGGCGGCAAAATCCAGATAGGCGCGGGCCCATTGCTTTGGCCAGTCGTCCTCGGCGCGGTCAAACTGGGCACTGCCCATCCAGTCCCGCCGGGCCAGGTCGTGGCTGTCGGTGATGCCCATGCGCCGCTGTTCCGGCGTGTCGATCATGAACAGCCCGCCAAGGCTCCAATGGGCCTGTCCGCCCAGAAACTGCGCTGGTTCCTGGTCCAGCAGGATCACCCGCTTGCCGCGATCGCCCAGTTCGCAGGCGGCCACAAGCCCAGCAATGCCGGCCCCAACAATTATCACATCTGCATGGGTATCTATACTGTCGCTCATCTGCCCCTCCCGCTTCGGTTTTGTTCAGCCTATGCGCAGCCCGTGATTCAGGGCAATTCTTTAGGGGCTGTGCCGTGAGGTCAGCATCACACCTGCGGGCCGCCTCACAGGTTAGGTTCGGTCTCCATTGGCCGGGGGTGGGCTACATTGGCCAAAAGACCAAGATTGACGGGATCGAAACGGCGATCACCAGGATCTCCAGCGGCAGCCCCATGCGCCAGTAGTCACCAAACTGATAGCCACCGGGCCCCAGAACCAGGGTGTTGTTCTTATGCCCGATCGGGGTGAGAAAGGCCGCAGAGGCGGCCACGGCGACCGCCATCAAAAACGGATCGGGAGACACCCCCATTGCATTGGCCATCTGGATGCCAACGGGGGCAGCAACAATGGCGGTGGCGGTATTGTTCAACACATCGGACAGGGTCATGGTGACCACCATCAGAACCGTCAGCACCATCCAGGAGGGCAGGCCGGCGGTAAGGTCGATCAGCCCATTGGCAATCAAGGCGGTGCCGCCGGAAGCATCCAGGGCGGCGCCAAGGGGAATCATCGACCCCAATAAAACAACCACCGGCCATTCCACGTGATCATAGATTTCCGCAACCGGCAGCACCTTGATCAGCACATAGCCAACCACCACCAGCCCCAGTGCGACCGGCAGGTAGACCAGCCCCAGCGAGGCGGCGAGCACGGCCAAGGCAAACATCCCGATTGCCGCCCAGGTCTTGTCATCGGCGGTCACAGCCAGACCGCGCTGAGCCAGAGGCAGGCAGCCTAGCCATTCGGTCACATCGGCGCCGCGATCCCGGGGGCAGAGCAGCAGCAGGATATCGCCGGCCTCGATTTCTGTCTGACGAATATGTTTGGTCAGGCGTCGCCCCTGCCGCGACAGACCCAGCAGAACGGCACTTTGCCGCCAGGCCAGCCCCAGCGCCTGGGCCGAGCGGCCATTGATGCGGGAGGTTTCCGGCACCACCACCTCAATGACTTCCAGCCCTTCACCGGCGGCGGTGAGCTTTTCCTGGCGCGCGGCGTCAGAAAAATTCAGCGACAGCGAGGTGCGAAACTCGTCCAGCGCCTCGGGTCTGGCTTCGATCACCAGGGTATCGCCAGCCTGCAGGACCGATCCGGCGGAGCGGCCATAGCGGCGCTTGCCATCGCGGATCAATCCCAGAATGGCGACATCCGCCTGTTCGGCGTCTTTGTCGAGCATGCCAAGCCGTTTGCCGATCAGCTTTGATTCCTCAGGTATTGTGAGTTCTGCCATGTAATCAGCCAATTGCGCCTCGGTATTGCCCGCGCCAGTTTCGCGCTGGGGGATCAGGCGCCAACCAATCAGGGCGACAAAGGCAAGCCCGGCAAGGGCTGCAATGCCGCCCACGGGTGCAAAATCAAACATGCCAAAGGGTTCGCCCATGGTCTCCTGTCGGATCGCCGCGATGATGATATTTGGCGGCGTGCCGATCAGCGTCGCCATGCCGCCCAGGATGGTGGCAAAGGACAGCGGCATCAGGCTCAACCCCGGTGCGCGTCCGGCCTTGCGGGCGGTCTGTATATCCACCGGCATCAGCAGCGCCAGCGCCGCGACATTGTTCATAAAGGCCGAAAGCACCGCACCGATGCCGCCCATCAGCCCGATATGGCTGCCAAGCGTGCGCGAGCTGTCCACCAGGGTTCGGGTGATCAGAAAGACCGCCCCCGAGCGCACCAGCCCGGCCGAGACGATCAGCACCAGCGCCACCACCAGCGTCGCCGGATGGCCAAAGCCGGAAAAGGCCTCCTTGGTGGGGACCAGGCCCAGCACCACAGCGATCATCAGCGCTGAGAAGGCGACGATGTCGTAGCGAAAGCGTCCCCAGAGGAACAAGCCAAAGACGGCGGCGAAAATGGCAAACAATGCGGTCTGTTCAAATGTCATGGCGCCACTCTAGCCATTGGCGCAACAGGGGCAAGGCGACACTGGCGTTGTTGCCGGATATTGCCCCGGATTCTGCTTGCCTGTCAGCAGTGCTTGAAAGCTGCCCCTGCCACAGGCTATATGAGCGCCAATTCAAGCATGCACGACACAAAGGATCTACCATGGCAGGCCATTCAAAATGGGCAAACATCCAGCATCGCAAGGGCCGTCAGGACGCTGTGCGGTCGAAACTGTTTTCCAAACTGGCCAAGGAGATCACCGTGGCCGCCAAGATGGGCGACCCTGATGTCGATAAGAACCCCCGTCTGCGTCTGGCTGTCAAAGAGGCCAAAAGCCAGTCGGTGCCCAAGGATGTGATCGAACGTGCGATCAAAAAGGCGATTGGCGGCGACGCTGAAAACTATGATGAGATCCGCTATGAGGGCTATGGCCCCAGCGGTGTCGCCGTCATCGTCGAAACCATGACTGACAACAAAAACCGCACCGCCTCCACTGTGCGCTCGACCTTCTCCAAGAATGGCGGCAACCTGGGCGAGACGGGGTCGGTTGGCTTTATGTTCGATCGCAAGGGCGAAGTGACCTACAAGGCGGAGGTTGGCGATGCCGACACGGTGATGATGGCCGCGATCGAGGCGGGCGCCGAAGACGTGGAATCCACTGAGGATGGCCACACGATCTATTGCGAAGACAGCGAGCTCAACGATGTGTCCAATGCGCTGGAAAAAGAGCTGGGCGAATCTGAGAGCACCAAGCTGGTGTGGAAACCGACCACCACCACCGAGCTGGACCTTGAAGGCATGCAAAAGCTGATGAAGCTGGTGGATGCGCTGGAAGACGACGATGATGTGCAGCGCGTCACCACCAATTTTGAAGCCTCTGACGAGGTGATGGAGCAGCTCTGATCTGCTCTGCCTTATTGGCTGTCCAAACCCTGGATACTCACGAAAGCCTCCGATCCTTCGGGGGCTTTCTGTTTGTGGGTGACCTCTTTGTGGGGGAGGGAGTGGGTGGGGGATTGAATGGTCTAAGGCGCACTGCGCAACATGCCGCCAGCCCATAGCAGCTCCGGGCTGGGCCGCCAAAGCTCTGTTGGGGCAATGGCGTAGATCTGCTGGATAAAACCAGGGGTGACACCCTGGCCAACAAGGAAATCCCCGTCCTTGCGCTGCTCCGCCATCAGGTCGATCTGCGGCAAGCCGCCAAATATTTCAAGCGAGTAGCCATGAAATCCCAGCTGTCCCTTGGGGCCCAATTGACGCGTGGTTCCAGCAGCAAATATCAGGGTACAGGCCGAGGCACAGAGCCCGGGTGCCAGGGTGGAAATTTCTTGCGCCCGGATCAGCTGGGCCACCCCACGGGCCTCATAGATGTGGCCGCCTGGACTGGTAAGCTGCAGCTGCTGAACCCCGGGGTGCAGCAGCAGCTGCGCCTTGATGGTCTTGGTCAGTCCAAAGGTTACCTCGCCGGAAAAAATCAACGCGCGGCCATCCTGTGACAGGGTCAGACTGTAGCGATCCGCATGGTCCTGGGCACGCTGTTCAGAATAGCTGAGTCCTTCGGGCGGGCGGTTGGCGATCAGCAGGGCCTGCCACCATAGGGACAGTGAGGCGAGCACCGAGAGCAGCAACAGCAGATAGCCGCCCCAGATCGGCGCCATGGCCCCAGAGCTGAGCATATGGGCGTCGGCGACCCGCAGATAGGCACGGCTTACCCAGAGCAGGCAGAGAAAATCCGCAGCGATCAGCCCCCAGACCAGGCTGGGCGGCATTTGGATCAGGTGATTGCCCCCCCACCACAGCAGCAGCGCCAGCCCGCGTGGCAGCAGGATATGCCACAGGAGGCTTGCGCCTAGGCTGCGCGGCTCAGCACTCATCTAGCCAACCAAAGCCTGGACGGATGAGGCGTCTCATTCAAAAACCGTCGAAATGTCTTGCAGGGGCTTTTTCACCTTGGCAACGCTGGGCACCTTGGCGTCTGGGCTGGGATGTCCTACGGCGATGATCATCGTGGGCTTTTCCGAGGCAGGACGCCCAAGTGCGGCATTGAGAAACTTCATCGGGTTGGGGGTATGGGTCAGACTGCACAGCCCGACAGTATGCAGCGCAGCCAACAAAAACCCGGTGGCGATATTGACGCTTTCGGGAACGTAGTAGTTTTTGTAGCGGGTGCCGTCGTCAAACTCTCCCCACCGCTGGGCAAAGACGACGATCAGCCAGGGCGCTATGGTCAGATGCGGCTTTTCGGCAGTGGTGCCAATGGGCTCCAGTGCCTTGATCCATTCGTCCCCGGCGCCACCGGCGTAAAACCGGCGCTCTTCTGCCTCGGCCTCCTGGCGGATCTGTTGTTTCAACGCGGGGTTAGCAATGGCGACAAAATGCCAGGGTTGATGATTGGCCCCCGAAGGCGCCGTACCGGCGGTTTTGATACATTGCTCAATCACCGTGCGGGCAACCGGCCGCGTGGTGAAATCGCGCACTGTGTGGCGCCGCTGCATATGCGCGAGGTACTCTGCTGCTTTGGTTTGCATCTCCGCATCAGAGTAGTCCGCACGATCTGGCAGCGGCACCGGCGCGTAACTGAGGGCAGATTTTGCGAACATGTTGGGTGCTCCAGAGCGGGGACGGAGGGCGATCTACTCCCCCCTGCGGGGGGGCTGGATCAGATGTTGTTTGGCCGAGCCTAACACTGCCCGTGTCAAAGGCGCCAGCGCTGAGGCCATAACACGGCTCACTTGCCATGTGAGGTCAATTTTTAGTGCGCTGTTGGGCAGCAAAGGCACCAGGGCGCCGGAATTCAGCGCTGGCTCAATCAGTTGAACCGGGTTCATGCCCCACCCCAGGCCTGCCTGCGCCCCGTCGGCAAACCCCTGTGTTGAGGGGATGAAATGGCAGGGGGCGGTGATCTGGCGCCCAAACTGCTGCTGGACCCAGCGCTGTTGCAGGGCATCCTTTGCATTATAAATCAGCTGCGGCGCCTGGGCGAGCGTTTCCGGGGTGATGCCCTGACCAAACCATTTTTGCATGAAGGTCGGGCTGGCACTGGCCTCATAGGGCATCGCGCCCAGGGGCTGGGCATTGCAGCCGGTGACCGGGGCGCTGTGGCTGGTGACGGCGGCGGAGACCTCGCCGCGTTTCAGCCAATCGGTGCTGTGGTCCTGATCATCAATGACCAGATCAAACAGCAGCCCCGGCGTGGCCGCCATGGCAGAGATGAACCAGGTCGCCAGGCTGTCGGCATTGACGGCAATGCGCAGATGCGGCGGCGTCTGTGGGCTGTTTTGGTCCAGCGCCAGGGCGTTGGACACCTGACCCTCCAGTATCGCGACATCTTCGGCGTGTTTTGCCAGCCGCAGCCCGGCTTCTGTGCCGGTGCAGGGCAGCCCGCGTTTGACCAGGGCCGTACCCACCCGCTCTTCCAGAGCCTTGATCCGCTGTGACACCGCCGAGGGGGTGACAGACAGATTATGGGCTGCGGCCTCAAAGCTGCCCAGGCGCAGGACGGCGGCCAGCGCCGAAAGGTGGTTGGGGTCAAATTGCATTAGAATGTCTTACTTTGGGTGAGTGTAATTAATTTTACTACGTCATTGGTGCAGGGTAGTCAAAGTCAGGATCGGGGGCTGAGGCCGCCAGCGATACCAGACACCGCACAACCGAAAGTACCCAGTTTATGCCGCTACTGACGTCTCTCCCGCCCAGCCTGTTTGCCGGCTTTGGTCTTGGCTTTAGCCTGATCCTAGCGATTGGCGCACAAAATGCCTTTGTGTTGCGCCAGGGGTTGCGGCGTCAGCATGTGTTCTGGGTATGCCTGGCCTGTGCCGGATCTGATGCCTTGTTGATTGCCTCTGGTGTCCTGGGCTTTGGATCCCTGGCTGTGGCCTTTCCCTGGTTCGAACCGGTGATGCGGTTTGGTGGCGCGGCGTTCCTGGCCTGGTATGGCGCCCGCAGCCTGTTGGCCGCTTGGCGCGGCGGTGAGATGCTTGACGCTGGGCAGGACGCTGGCAAAAGGCCGCTTTTACCCGTGCTGACAACGGTTCTGGCCCTGACCTGGCTGAACCCACATGTCTACCTGGATACGGTTGTTTTACTGGGGTCTATTTCCGCACAATATGCCGACCCGCTGGTTTTTGGTCTTGGCGCCATGCTGGCCAGTTTTACGTTTTTCTTTTCTTTGGGCTATGGCGCCAGCCTGTTGGCGCCGGTTTTTGCCCGTCCTGGCGCCTGGCAGGTTCTGGATGTCATTGTTGGCCTGACCATGTGGGCCATTTCGCTAAAGCTGCTATTGATGTGAACAGGTGGCGGCTTGCGCAGGGGGACGGTGAAGCAATCTCATTTGAGGTGATTTACTTGTGAAGGGTTGTATGGCGTGCCGAATGTGTGTTCTGTCGGCGCCATGAACAGGCAGATTGAAAATGACTAGGCACGTTGAAGAACCCGATAGCAGTAAACATCCAATGGTTGGTGTTTTCTGGATGTTTGTAACGGGTCTATGCTTTGTGGCGGTGACGGCTCTGGTGAAATACCTTGGCGACCGTATCCCCCCGGCTGAATCTGCTTTTTTGCGCTATCTGCTGGGATTGGTGTTTCTGATCCCATTGATTGGAAGTCTGCGCAAGACAACGCTAACGCCAAAACTCTGGCTCCTGTTTGTCGGCCGAGGCGTGGTGCATTCCGGCGGCGTTATGTTGTGGTTTTTTGCCATGACCCAGATCCCCTTGGCCGAGGTGACGGCAATGAACTACCTGTCGCCGATCTATGTGACCCTGGGGGCGGCCGTATTTTTGGGTGAAAAACTGGCAGCGCGACGCATCGCAGCGGTTGTTGCAGCCCTGATCGGCGCAGTGATCATACTGCGTCCCGGGTTCCGAGAGATCTCTCCGGGACATATTGCCATGATGTTTACAGCCCTGGCCTTTGGCGCCTCATACCTGCTGGCCAAGTTTACTGTCGACGACACCAACCCGGTGATGGTGGTGGCCATGCTGTCGATCTGGGTGACGCTGGGGCTGGCCCCCTTTGCGGCGGTGGTTTGGGTCACTCCGAGCCTGGGAGAACTTGCCATTCTCTTTGCTGTGGCCTGTTTTGCCACTGCGGGTCATTTCACCATGACGCTTGCCTTTGCGGCAGCCCCGGTGACGGTGACACAGCCGGTTACCTTTCTTCAACTGATCTGGGCGACGTTACTGGGAGCCTTGGTGTTTTCCGAGCCAGTGGACATCTGGGTCGTTTTTGGTGGTGGGCTTATCCTGGCTGCCATCAGCTTTATCACCTGGCGCGAGGCAATGCTAAAAAGGCGGGCGATTACGCCTCCTGATGCTGCAACAAAGGTGTAGGGCTCAAGACGGTGCTAGAGTTTGGAACTGACAGGGATGCCTGTGTAATACGTGGGGAGCTTTACCCATAATTTTGCAGAAAAAAATAATTCTAAGTGCGCTTATCTGTCTGTTCAGCGGGTTGATCAGCCCAGCCCGGGCTGAGCTGATGATCTGCAATGACACTGACCTGCCCCACGAAGTGGCGGTGGGGTTCAAACAAGACGGGCACTGGGTCTCAGAAGGCTGGTGGACAGTGGACGCCTCGGACTGCGTGACGCCGATCCATGGCGATTTGCAGTATCGCTTCTACTATTATCACGCCAGAAACCCGGAGCGGACATTCCACCACGACATGCTTTCCTTTTGTACCCAGCCAGAGCTTTTCACCATCGGCGGGGACAATGATTGTGAGGCGCGTGGCCATGACAAAACCTATTTTGCAAAAATAGATACTGGCCTTGGCAACAAGAATTTTCGCCAGAACTTGAGCACGCATTCCACCCCTTTGGAGGTGCGCTCCAGTCCCGAGCCGGGAACCTGGGGGGCCCCGTTTTCCGGGGAGGTCGTGTTTCTGGATTGCAGCGTTATGTTTCGGGGCAGATTCCAGTTTTGCAGGTTTATCGGCTCTGGGCGGGTTTTCACCGTGGTCGAAGACAACAGGACACCGCCAGAGGTTTTTGCGACCTTACGGGGGATGGCCAAAGCAACGCCGGTGCAGATCGAAGGAGACTGGGTCGGGCTCTTTGACCATTCGGTAGAGATTGCCTTGCGATCGGTAAAGGTGCGGGCGCCAAACGAAGAGGACAGGGTGCTTAAGCAGTTGCAGGGGAACTGGTTTTCCGAGACCGATAGCAAGGATCAATTTACAATTATCGGCAATGAGAGGCAGAGCAACTACGGCGGTGCGCTGACCTCTTTGGAATATCTGTCGGTGATGCCGTTTTGCAATGAATTTGACGGTTTTGGCCCCTACCTTTATGCGTGGGATAGCCAGGGTGGCACCGGGTTATGCTACGAGATCAAAAAGGTGTCCGAGACGGTTCTGGAGTTGATCTACTTGCCCAGGCGCACAGAGCATCGGTATTTCAAGCATTCATCGCCCTGACCCCGCCAAACTGGTAGTCTCGTGATGGCACCAGAACACTGTCGAGTGCGCAGGCCTTGGCTGAATGGGACTAGGAGAGGGACAGATCCACCACCCGGTGCGCTGCCAGGCGGGCAGCTTTGGCGTCGACACTGCTTTCTGATTGCGCAGCTTGTAGCCAGACGCCATCCATATAGCACTGCAGGGCGCTGCGCGCTGTTTCGATTTGCTCAGCGGGCAACAGATTGGCCAGCTCAGCCCGCACATGGCTGCGGACACGGGTGCGATTGATTCGATGCAGCCGCGCAAGGCGGGGTGAATAGGGGGCGTTGGCCCAGAACTGCATCCAGAGACTGCACTGCGGCACAGTAAAAAGCGCATCCGAGAAATTGGCATCCATTACCGCATAAAGCCGCTCTTCCGGCGTTCTGGCTGCGCTGTAGCCAGCAATCATCGCGGTGCGCAATTTACGCAGCAAATGCCGCATAGTGGCCTCCATCAGGCCTTCCTTTGATCCGAAGTAATAGTTGATCGATGCCGCAGAGGCACCAGCCTCTCGCGCGATTTCTGCCATTGTAACAACAGAGTAGCCGCGTTTGTGAACGGCGACAATGGTGGCTGCGATCAGCTCTTCGTTGCGAATGTCTCTAATGCGTTTTCTTCCCATGACGAAGTTTTGCGCCACTTGGAGGCAGGTTTCAACTGTTGATGTCTCAAACTAAACTTGAATGACCATTCAAAAATATGTTTGGAGGGGTAGGTTTTCATGCTAGAAGGCCTTTCGATGTGCACAGGGCCAACTCCACAGGGCCAACTCCACGCGTCCAGGTCCACGGGCGCAACAACCATCATGGGAGCCTCGCTCCATTGACAGGCTTTGACTTGCCGCCTTTGCACCGTCGACAGGGAGGCCGCGCGTCAGAAAGTGACGTAAACAAAGTATCGCTCCGGTGTGGGGCTAAGACGAACGGAACAAAATGGGGTGAAGCCCCTGAAAACATAGGACGTAATGCAGATGACAAAGCCAAATATTCTGGTTCTTATGGTTGATCAGTTGAACGGGACACTGTTTCCGGATGGGCCCGCGGACTGGCTGCATGCGCCAAACCTGAAAAAGCTGGCGGCGCGCTCAACCCGCTTTGCCAATGCCTATACCGCGTCGCCGCTTTGTGCGCCGGGGCGTGCTTCGTTTATGTCGGGGCAGCTGCCCTCGCGCACTGGCGTTTATGATAATGCGGCTGAGTTCCGCTCTGATATTCCCACCTATGCCCATCATTTGCGCCGCGCCGGCTATTACACCTGCCTGTCGGGCAAGATGCATTTTGTCGGCCCCGACCAGCTGCATGGGTTCGAGGACCGTCTGACCACCGATATCTACCCCGCCGATTTTGGCTGGACGCCGGATTATCGCAAACCTGGTGAGCGTATCGAGTGGTGGTATCACAACATGGGCTCGGTCACCGGGGCCGGGGTTGCCGAGACCTCGAACCAGATGGAATACGATGATGAGGTCGCCTATAATGCCACCGCCAAGCTGTATGAGCTGTCGCGTGGCTTGGACGACCGCCCCTGGGCACTGACGGTCAGCTTTACCCATCCCCATGATCCCTATGTCGCCCGCAAAAAATACTGGGATCTCTATGAGGATTGCGAGTATCTGCTGCCGCAGACCCCGGCGATGGACTACGCGGATCATGACAACCACGCCAAGCGGATCTTTGACGCCAATGACTGGCGCAGCTTTGACATCACCGAGGACCATATCAAACGGGCGCGCCGCGCCTATTTTGCCAATATCTCTTATCTGGATGACAAGATCGGAGAGATCCTGCAGGTGCTGGAAGACACCCGGCAAGAAGCCACCATCCTGTTTGTCTCGGATCATGGCGATATGCTGGGCGAGCGGGGCCTTTGGTTCAAGATGAGCTTTTATGACGGCTCGGCGCGGGTGCCCCTGATGATTTCCTCGCCTGACCTGCCTGCAGGGCTGGTTGAAACTCCGGTGTCAACGCTGGATGTGAACCCGACCCTGGGGGCGCTGGCCGGTCTGCCCATGGAAGAGATCGCCCCCTGGACCGATGGCGAAGATCTGTGTCCCCTGGCCAAAGGTGTGGAGCGCAGCGCTCCGGTAGCAATGGAATATGCCGCCGAGGCCTCTTATGCGCCGCTGGTGTCCCTGCGCTATGGCAAGTGGAAATACAACCGCTGCAGCCTGGACCCGGATCAGCTGTTTGATCTGGAGGCCGACCCGCTGGAGCGTAACAATCTGGCAGATGATCCGGCCCATGCAGGCACCCTTCAGACGCTCAAGGCCAAGTCCGAAGCGCGCTGGGATCTGGCCCGGTTTGACGCCGATGTCCGCGCCAGCCAGGCCTGTCGTTGGGTGGTCTATGAGGCCCTGCGCCAGGGGGGGTACTACCCCTGGGATTACCAGCCACTGCAAAAAGCCTCCGAGCGCTACATGCGCAACCACATGGATCTCAACACGCTTGAGGACAACAAACGCTTTCCCCGTGGCGAATAGCCCGAAATTTAAATACCGCCAGTTCATTTGGCCCCAAATATCCCCGCCGGAGGCATAAAATCATGACTCATCCCGCCCAACCCAAAGCCAGCCATTTCATCAATGGCGCCTATGTCGAAGACACAGCCGGAACGCCAATCCCGGTGATTTATGCTGCGACCGGCGACCAGATTGCCACGGTACACGCCGCAACCCCGGCCATCGTTGAACAGGCCCTTGCCAGCGGCAAGGCTGCTCAAAAGGCCTGGGCCAAGATGAGTGGGACTGAGCGTGGCCGCATCCTGCGCCGGGCTGCTGATATCATCCGCGCGCGCAATCACGAACTTTCGGTGTTGGAAACCTATGATACCGGTAAGCCGCTGCAGGAGACTCTGGTGGCGGATGCCACTTCTGGTGCCGACGCATTGGAGTATTTTGGCGGCCTGGCTGGCAGCCTGACCGGAGAGCATATCCCACTGGGCGAGGACTGGGTCTATACCATGCGCGAGGCCCTGGGGCTTTGTGTTGGGATTGGGGCCTGGAACTACCCAACGCAAATTGCCTGCTGGAAGGGCGCGCCTGCGCTGGCCTGTGGCAATAGCATGGTGTTCAAACCCTCTGAGGCCACGCCGCTCTGTGCCTTGAAGGTTGCCGAGATCCTGCATGAGGCCGGGCTGCCAGCCGGGGTTTTTAACGTGGTTCAGGGCATGGGCGAGGTGGGGGCCGCGCTGGTGACAGATCCCCGCGTCGACAAGGTTTCGCTGACCGGATCGGTGCCCACCGGTAAGAAGGTCTATGCTGCGGCCGCTGCGGACATGAAACATGTCACCATGGAGCTGGGTGGCAAATCGCCAATGATCGTCTTTGATGACGCGGATATCGACAATGCCGTGGGCGGAGCCATTAACGGCAATTTCTACTCCTCCGGGCAGGTCTGCTCGAATGGCACGCGGGTGTTTGTTCAAAAAGGCATCAAGGAGAAATTCCTGGCGCGTTTGGCGGAACGGACCGGCAATGCGGTTATTGGCGATCCCATGGATGAGGCGACCAGTTTTGGTCCCATGGTCAATGAACACCAGATGAATATCGTTCTGGGCTACATTGAAAAGGGCAAAGCCGAGGGGGCGCGGCTGCTCTGTGGCGGCGGACGCTGCGACATGCCGGGCTGGTACCTGCAGCCCACCGTGTTTGCCGATGTCACCGATGATATGACAATTGCCCGCGAAGAGATTTTTGGCCCGGTCATGTCAGTACTGGATTTTGACAGCGAAGAAGAGGTGGTGGCCCGCGCCAATGACACCGAGTTCGGCCTGTCCGCCGGGGTGTTCACCAAGGATTTCACCCGCGCACACCGGGTGATTGGCAATCTGGAGGCCGGCAGCTGCTTTATCAACTCCTACAACGACGCACCTGTTGAAGCGCCTTTTGGTGGGGTCAAGGCATCCGGTGTGGGGCGTGAGAACTCCAAAGAGGCGATCAAGCATTTTAGCCAGGTGAAATCGGTTTACGTGCGTATGGGCGATGTCGAGGCGGCGTTCTGATTGCCCATTCAGGCAACGCCCACCCACCCGCCCCGTTGCCCGAATGGGCAAAGACAAGGGGGCTGCTGAGGCCGCGATGCCTGCCTCAGCAGATCTCAAGCCAATGAAGAGGCGATTTTGGGCTGCCTCAAGGACGAGCCCGCGCCGGCGCGCGGGGCCTGACGGCTGCCTTGACCAGCCCCAAATGCGCGACGGAGAGAAGTGATGAAAGCGGATTATGTGATTGTTGGGGCGGGCTCGGCGGGCTGCGCCATGGCCTATCGTCTGTCTGAGGCGGGGAAATCCGTTCTGGTTATCGAACATGGTGGCACGGATGTCGGGCCGCTGATCCAGATGCCGGGTGCGCTGTCTTATCCGATGAATATGTCGCTCTACGACTGGGGCTACAAATCCCAGCCCGAGCCACATTTGGACAATCGTGAGTTGGTGACACCGCGCGGCAAGGTGGTAGGCGGCTCTTCTTCCATCAACGGCATGGTCTATGTGCGCGGCCACGCGGGCGATTACAACCACTGGGCCGAAAGCGGCGCCCAGGGGTGGTCCTATGCGGATGTGCTGCCCTATTTCAAACGGATGGAAACCTGGGACAGTCGCGGGCAGGGCGGCGATGCCGACTGGCGCGGCACGGATGGCCCGCTGCATGTGACCCGTGGCCCCCGCGACAATCCGCTGCATGATGCCTTTGTCTCGGCCGGCGC
Organism: Phaeobacter sp. G2; assembly: GCA_025163595.1. Classification (NCBI taxonomy): domain Bacteria; kingdom Pseudomonadati; phylum Pseudomonadota; class Alphaproteobacteria; order Rhodobacterales; family Roseobacteraceae; genus Phaeobacter; species Phaeobacter sp. G2. The sequence goes on along the minus strand of CP104100.1, from coordinate 3,158,838 downwards.
GCAGGCGGGCTACCCGGTGACCGAAGATTACAACGGTGAGCAGCAAGAGGGCTTTGGCCCGATGGAGATGACCGTCTACAAAGGCCAGCGATGGTCAGCCGCCAATGCCTATCTGCGGCCTGCGCTCAAGCGGGACAATTGCGAGATGATCCGGGGGTTTGCCCGCAAGGTGGTGATCACCGAAGGTCGCGCCACCGGGGTCGAGATTGAGCGCGGCGGCAAGGTTGAGGTCATTGAGGCCGAGATCGAGGTCATTCTGGCCGCCAGTTCAATCAATTCGCCGAAACTGTTGATGCTGTCGGGCATTGGCCCGGCGGAACAGCTGGCGGAGCATGGCATCGAGGTGGTTGCAGACCGCCCCGGCGTTGGGAAAAACCTGCAGGATCACCTGGAATTCTATTTCCAATATGCCTGCAAACAGCCCATCACCCTGTTCAAATACTGGAACCTTTTGGGCAAGGCCTGGGTTGGGGCCCAGTGGTTCTTTAGCAAGACCGGGCTGGGGGCCTCGAACCAGTTTGAAAGCGCGGCCTTCATCCGGTCCGACAAAGGGGTCGATTATCCAGATATCCAATACCATTTCCTGCCCATTGCGGTGCGCTATGACGGTCAGGCTGCGGCTGAAGGGCACGGGTTTCAGGCCCATGTGGGGCCGATGCGTTCAGAATCGCGCGGCGAGATTACCCTCGCCAGCGCCGACCCCAAAGAGGCGCCAAAGATTTTCTTTAACTATATGTCGACGGAACAGGACTGGATCGATTTCCGCAAATGTGTGCGCTTGACGCGAGAGGTCTTTGCACAGGAGGCCATGACGCCCTTTGTGAAGCACGAAATCCAGCCTGGTGACGCTTTGCAAAGCGATGCGGAGATTGACGGCTTTATCCGTGAACATGCGGAAAGCGCCTATCATCCCTGTGGCACCTGCAAAATGGGCGCGCTGGAGGATCCGATGGCAGTGGTTGATCCTGAATGTCGGGTGATTGGCGTCGAAGGGCTGCGCGTTGCCGACAGTTCCATTTTTCCACGCATTACCAATGGCAACCTGAACGGCCCCTCTATCATGACCGGGGAGAAGGCGGCAGACCATATTCTGGGACGGCGGTTGCCCGCCTCTAATGCCGAACCCTGGTTCAATAAAAACTGGCAGGAGAGCCAGCGTTAGGGCTGTTTTGCAGTCCACAAAGGCGGCAAGCCGTCGTTCCTGTTGTTTGGGAACGGCGGCTTTTTTCGTCGGCGGCTGGGCCGGTTGTATGCGGGATTTGGGGTAGAAAAAAACGCCGCCATATTTGTGTTTTCAGATGTTTGTTTGATCCGCGTCAATGTGACGGAGGGCTGGGGGCAATAGCCTGTTCTTGACCCAAATATAAGGAGCGAACAGATGTCCAATACCCCCCATGAACTGGCAGAAGAATTCCCCGACAAAGTGGAAGCCATGAGCCAGTTGAAACAAAACGATGCGCATTTTTCCAAGCTTGCGGATGAGTACCATGAGGTCAACCGCGCGGTACACCGCGCCGAAACCAACGTCGAGCCACTGGAAGAGCTGGCCGAGGTGGAGCTGCGCAAAAAGCGCGGCGCATTGAAAGACGAGATCTGGAACATCCTGGCCAAGGCCTGATGTCTGCCAGGGCTGCGAAGATCTGAAACAGATTGAGACAGCGCAGTGATATGTTCAGTCACGAGTATCAGGGGGCGTTTGACGCCCCCCATTTTGTTGTTCAGCTCTGGGGGCGCTGGTCTTCAGCTTACTTCGTAGGGCAGAATACCGCGCTGATCATTGTTGATGCTGAGGCGGCGTTCCAATGGCGGAACCGAGCGCTGATGGCAGGTTTTACGCTCACAGATGCGGCAAGAAATGCCGATGGGCTCATAGGCGGAGGCATGGCTCATTTCCAGATTGTCAGCATAGACCAGGGCCTGAGCATGACGCACTTCGCAGCCCAGAGAGATGGCGTAGCGCCGCACGGGCGAGCCAAAGGAGCCGCCTGATTTGGACACATCCCGCGCCAGCGAGATATAGCGCACCCCGTCCGGGGTTTCGGCCAATTGCCGCAGGAAACGCCCGGGCGTTTCAAAGGCGCGGTGCACGTTCCACAGAGGGCAAGCACCGCCAAAACGGGCAAATTGCAGCCGTGTGGCAGAGTGGCGTTTGGTGATGGTGCCTGCCTGATCCACGCGGACGAAGAAAAACGGAATACCCTTGGCGCCGGGACGTTGCAGCGTTGAAAGGCGATGCGCCACCTGTTCGATTGAGGCACCAAACCGGGTGGCGAGGCGTTCCAGGTCGTGACGGTCTTCTTGGGCGGCAGCAAGAAAGCGACCATAGGGCATCAGCGCGGCCCCGGCGAAATAGTTGGCGAGGCCAATTTTGGCGATGGCTCGGGCCTCATCGCTTTGGAAGCGGGCAAAATCCAATGTCGCCTCCAGCAGGCTTTCCTGACTAAGCAACGCCACCTGCAACAGCAGCTGAAACACCTGCGTCGGCGGGCTGGAGCGGTTAGAGAGCCGCAGCGTACGGGTGCTCGGATCATAGCCGCGCAGCCCGTCCATATCGGTGATGGAAATGGTGATGCCGGCGTTTTCCAGCGCAGTTGTGGCAGCAAGCCGCACATCTGCGGACCCGGCAAAGCGTTCGGCGGCCCGGTCCATGGCATCAATGTAGTTGTCGCAATAATGGAAAAAGTCGCGCACTTCTTCCCAGGGGCTGGCCTGAATGCGGGAATCCTCGCGCCCCAGGGCCTCATCCAGCGAGGCAAGCCGTTCATGGGTTTGGCGATAGGCGCGATGCAGGCTGAGAAAGGCGCGGGCCAGTGCAGGGGCATTGGAGGCGGTGAGCCGCAGATCGGCCAGGGGCGGGGGCTCATCGGCAAAGACCGGATCAGCAATGGCTTCGCGCATGTCACTCACCAGCCGCTCACTGTCGCCTGTCGACAGTTCTGTCACATCCAGGCCAAACTCCTGCGCCAGCGCCAGAACGACGGTGGTCGATACCGGCCGGTTGTTGTTTTCCATCTGGTTGAGGTAGGGCAATGACACGCCGAGCTTGGCTGCAAATCCTTTTTGTGTCAGCTCAAGCCGGGTCCGCATTTCGCGCAGTTTTGCCCCTGCATAGAGTTTCTGTGTCGCCATTGGAGATACCTTTGCAAACCTGCTATCCAGGGGAAGTATAATTGCAAAGTTACAGACGCGGCAAGTTAGGCTCCGGATGAATGGATCCTGAGTCTAGCTGTTCAATTGCTTTTCACGCAGGATTACCAGCAGGATCGCCACCAGCCCGGCGATGGCGGTGGCAAACATCAACAGCAAGAGAGGCACAGCCGTAGAATCGGGTTTCAACAGAAAGCCGGCATAGGCGCTCAGCGCAGCGCCGGCACCAATCATAATGGCGCCGCTCAGGCCGGAGGCGGTGCCCGCCAGATGCGGGCGGACGGAAATCGCGCCAGTGGTGCCATTGGGAATGGCCATTCCATTGCCCAGGCCGACAAAGCACATAAAGCCAAAGAAGGTGAGGAAGGTATCAGCACCTGCCAGGGCGATAATGAGCGAAACGAGCACGCCAACCCCATTGATGATACAGCCCCACAGCACCATTCGGTTGATCCCGACCCGACCAGAAAACCGACCCGAGAGAAAGTTGCCAACGAAGTAACCAACAGCCGGTGCAGAGAGGTAGATGCCAATTTCCGCACTGCTGAGGCCATAAATTTCGGTCCCCAAAAAAGGTGCGCCGCCGAGATAGGCAAAGAATGAGCCAGAGGCGAGGCCTGAGGCCAGAGAGTAGCCCCAGAAGCGGGGAGAGCAGAGCAGTTCAGGGTATTCGGCGAACTGTGCACCCAGCGTTTTGCCGCTTTTGTGTGCGGTTTCCCCAAAATCAAAATAGGTAATCGCTAGGGTCAGGGCACCCATCAAAAAGAGCGCCCAGAACACAGCAGTCCAGCCCATCCATTGGTCCAGAAAGCCGCCGATGGCGGGGCCAATCATCGGGACAATGGCCATTCCCATGGTGACATAGCCGATCATGCTGGCTGCGTCATTGGTATCATACATATCCCGCACCGCGGCGCGGCTTAGCACCATGGTGGCGGCGACGACAGTCTGCGCCACCCGGAAAAAGAAGAACACCTCCACGTTGGTGGCAAAGATACAGCCCACCGTCGCCACCAGAAACAAAGCCATGCTGGCCAGGAGCACCGGGCGGCGTCCCATCTGGTCCGAAATGGGCCCCACAAATATCTGCACAACTGCGTTGCCAGCGAGGTACAGCGAAACCGACAGCTGCATCACTCGGTAGTCAACCTCGAAATGGCTGGACATGCTGGGCAGAGCGGCAAGGTGCAGGTTCATCCCCAGCGCGGAGAGACCGGCCAGCAGGATCAATGTTGCAATATGCGGTTTGCTCAGTACGCGCTTTGGGGAGCTTGGGGAATTTTGCATATCTTGGGCTTAGATTAGCTTTTTGGGATTGTCTATTCTAAGATCGTCTCAAACGAGAAAGTCATCGCCCAGGCTGTCCAATGTGACATCCTGTAGCAGCAGGCTGTCACCGGCGCCAAATTCAAACAAGAGCCCCTCGTCTGTGTCGCGGGCCTGATCCAGCAGATCCGCGCTGGTGCCATGGCCGATAATATTCAGAAGATCTTTGCCGGGTTTGAAGTCGCCGACGGTATCCGAGCCGCCATTGTTCTTGAAGATGAAGACATCTTTGCCGCGTCCGCCGATCAGAAAATCATCACCGGCCTGACCATCCAGTCTGTCTTGGCCGCGGTTGCCACTGAGAAAGTCATCGCCACTTCCACCGCGCATCCGGTCGCCGCCACGGCCGCCAAGCATCACATCATCCCCTTGATCGCCCCACAGGGTGTCACCGCCAGCCCCGCCTTTCATCCGGTCGTCGCCGCCTTTGCCCGCCAAAAGATCCCTGCCGCCATGGCCGCGCAGCAGGTTGTCCAAACCATTGCCGATAACCCGGTCATTGCCCTTGGCTCCATAGGCGTTTTCGATCTCGGTGCTGAAGGTTATAATCAGGTCATGCTCCGTATCAAAGGAAGAGAAAGCCCCTTGTCGCAGGTCCAGGGTCACCGGGTGTGTGCGACCCGTTGCATCCAGGGCGTCGATGCCGCCACTGTCCCAGATGCTGTCCACGGTATTGGTCCTGCAGCCAGTGTAGCGGCTGTTTTCTTCATTGTTGACTGCAGCGCCCCAGATGTTTTGCAGGGCCAGCACATCAAACAGCATAAGCGCATCACTATGCGCGCCGTTGAAGGGGTTGGCCCGGTAGGACATCAAAGAAAATAGGTTGCTTTCATATTGGGTCGGCAGGGGAGTATCGGCTTCAAATGTATGGCGCAGACCCATGGCATGTCCCAGCTCATGCAGCAGCAGGTCTGTATAGCGCTCAGAGGAGAGGTTCAGTGTTGCGTCATAGGCAACAAATCCATCCCATTGGGTTATGTTCTTGTCTTGGTAACGAATGCTGTAGCCACCGCTGCCAATGGTGGCGCCGGGTAGGCTGACGGCTGCCACGTTCAAATCCGGGTCACTGGTACGTTTGGTCTGAACAAAATCGACGTTGAGGTAGCTTTCAATATGCTCCAATGCCGCCTCAAAGCTGGCTTTTTCTGCGTTCTCCATGCGGCGCCATCCGTCATAGTATGCTTGCGTAGGCAGGTCTCCAGGTTCGCTTCCGCCAGCATATTGGTAGGTTATCTTGATCGGGGCGCTGCCCGTGGTGTTGAGCGGGTTGCTGATGTGGAAACGCTCGTATTGCATGGCCTTGATTATTTCATCGCGACTTAACATTGCTCTGCCCGAATTTGATTGAGACGAGCCTGATCCTGCGACCTTGATGCTGAACGAAGGGTGAACGCATTACGGCAAGAATGTGTTGCATTGAATCGAATTTGGAAACAATGCGAGGGGATTAGCAAATATTCAACTATTCGATATTGATATGCAAAATGTTTGCAAATTTGCCATTTAGGCCTTTGGCTTGGCGCCTCTCGGCGGTAGTCTGCGACAAATTCTATATGGGGATCTGTGCCATGAAAGATATTCTGTCCGAGCTGGAAGACCGTCGCGATGCCGCGCGACTTGGTGGCGGCCAGCGCCGCATTGATGCGCAACACGGGCGTGGCAAGCTGACCGCACGCGAGCGGATCGAGCTTCTGCTGGATGAGGGCAGTTTTGAAGAGTTCGACATGTTTGTGTCGCACCGCTGCACCGATTTTGGCATGGAAGAACAAAAGCCTGCGGGGGATGGTGTCATCACCGGCTGGGGCACCATTAACGGGCGCATGGTCTATCTGTTCAGCCAGGATTTCACGGTCTTTGGCGGGTCCCTGTCCGCAACCCATGCGCAAAAGATTTGCAAGATCCAGGATATGGCCATTCAGAACGGCGCGCCCATCATCGGTTTGAATGATTCTGGGGGTGCCCGGATCCAGGAAGGTGTCGACTCGCTGGCAGGCTATGCTGAAGTGTTTCAGCGCAACATCATGGCCAGCGGCGTTGTGCCGCAGATCTCGGTAATCATGGGGCCCTGCGCCGGTGGTGCGGTCTATTCGCCCGCGATGACTGATTTTATCTTTATGGTGAAAGACACCTCTTACATGTTTGTGACCGGCCCGGATGTGGTCAAGACTGTCACCAATGAGGTCGTCACCGCCGAGGAGCTGGGCGGGGCGTCCACCCATACCAAAAAGTCCTCTGTCGCTGATGCGGCCTTTGAAAACGATGTCGAGGCCCTGGCCGAGGTCCGCCGCCTGGTTGACTTTCTGCCGCTCAACAATCGTGAAAAGCCGCCGGTGCGGCCCTTCTTTGATGAACCCGGTCGGATCGAGGACAGCCTGGATACGCTGATCCCGGCGAACCCCAATTCGCCCTACGATATGAAAGAGCTGATCACCAAAGTGGCGGATGAGGGGGATTTCTACGAGATCCAGGAAGACTACGCTAAAAACATCATCACCGGCTTTATCCGCCTTGAAGGCCAGACCGTGGGTGTGGTTGCCAACCAGCCAATGGTGCTGGCGGGCTGCCTTGATATCGACAGCTCGCGCAAGGCAGCGCGGTTTGTGCGCTTCTGTGATTGCTTTGAAATTCCAATCCTGACCCTGGTGGATGTTCCTGGCTTCCTGCCTGGCACAAGCCAGGAATATGGCGGTGTGATCAAACATGGTGCCAAGCTGCTGTTCGCCTACGGCGAAGCCACGGTACCAAAGGTCACTGTGATCACCCGCAAGGCCTATGGTGGTGCCTATGACGTTATGGCCTCCAAGCACCTGCGCGGCGATTTCAACTACGCCTGGCCGACCGCTGAAATTGCGGTGATGGGCGCCAAGGGTGCCACCGAGATCATTCACCGCGCCGATCTGGGTAATGCGGAAAAGATCGCGGCCCATACAGCAGACTATGAGGACCGGTTTGCTAATCCTTTTGTGGCAGCCGAGCGGGGCTTCATTGACGAGGTGATCCAGCCCAAATCCACCCGCCGCCGGGTGTCGCGTGCCTTTGCCTCCCTGCGGGGCAAGTCACTGAAAAATCCGTGGAAAAAGCACGACAACATTCCGCTTTGAGCGGGTGTTGTCGCGGGGGCTGTCTGCCCCCGCACCCCCGAAGGTATTTTTGGAAAGATGAAAAGGAAAGCGTGAGGCAATGACAGGGCTTCGGAAAGATCAGGCGTGCACGGTGTCAGCTGTGGTTTGCGGCGCGCTCGAAGCTGGTGGTCTGCTTGCGGTTTGTGGGCTTGGCGCAACGTGATGCGCGGCAAGTGGCATATCTTTCGCGAAGAGGGCTCTTTGACAGTGGCGCGCCAAGTCCCGCCGCGCTTTGATGTCGCCGTGTCCGTGGTGTTACCTCCAGCGGATCCGCTGCGACTGGCGCAGCAGATCCGCCAAGACATGTGGCGGGCGGTTCAGGCCGTGCGGGGCTTTTCTCCAGTGGTGAAGGTCGAAGAGCAGGGCGATGGCTTGCTGGTCACAGCGGGTGGCCGTGTGGCTGGGCGGGTTCCGGGTAACTTGGCCTCTGAAATCAAGGCGGTACTGGCGGATGAGGCAAAGCGCAGCCGTTGGCTGCGACATGCAATGCGAGACAAGAAGCGCTTAAAGAGCGCGCAATCAGAAGTAAAACTGCACAAATCTACAACAGGGTTTGACAAAGAGGCCGAGACTGGACAATGATCTGCCAGCACCAATACCAGACAGCGCGCGCCAGTGGCGCAGCGCCAGCAGCCCCGCCCGGAGGAGCCCAAGTCATTGGGGGGTGGGGTTGCGGATTTGGTGATTGGCTGTTTCCCCCTGTACAAAAGGTCTTTTTTGGCAGTGGCCTTTGTCTGCTGCTTACGACTCAGATCCTTGAGGCTGAGGAGGCCGCGCTTTCTGGGGCCTTTGTGCCTGTGACGGTGCCCTCGGGGCAGCAGGTGCTGTTGTCGGAAGTCTTGCTGGACGACAGTCCTGGTGCGCTTTGGGCGCGGTTCCGGTTTGTTGTGCCCGGAATTTCGCGTCAGGCGCCGGAGGGGGCAGAAGCGGGCGTAGAAGCGGGCGCGGATTTCCAGCGCAGCGCTGCGGATATGGACTATCTGTGCGACTCGCTGGCGCTGGACTATCTGGCCCAGCATGCCCTGTCCCCCAGCATGGTGGTGATCTCCTTTTCGGACCGCCCGGTAGAATTTGGCACCCCGGATCCCGACGCAACCCAGTTTTTTGAAGCCTATCGTCCTGGTGAAGGTCGCTGCATTTGGGAGGCTTTTTGATGTCTCTACAACATCTTGCGGCGCACTCTTGCCATGGGCGGTGTTTTGCGGCTTTGCGGCCACAGCCCCCTGTGAGGGGTGGTTTTCGATGTGATTCACCCGGTAATCCGGCTATCCTTGGCGCGAATGGTCACAGTACCCTTCGCAAATTGAGGTTGAGGCTGGACAAGGCAGTAGGTCTTGGCGGTCTCGTAAACACATTCAGGAGACAGAAATGTCCAAGAGCATCAAGTTTATCACGCTGGCAGGTCTGCTGGCGATGGTTGCCGCCTGTGGTAACCGTGAAGAAGAGTTCGTTGTGGTCGATCCCGAACCCATCTCGGTTGAGCCAGTATACACCGGAAAATACAAGTAACGACACATGGGGTCCGGCCCTGTGGCCGGCCCCAGCCGTCCCTCGGGGTGCCGGATCGGAGGCACCATCATGCTAAAGCACCGAGGGTTTCCTGGCCGTCTGCCGGGAACAGATTTTCAATTTGTCGTTCGTCGCCCCAATCCCAAAGGGGTGACCGAGCTGACCAAACGCGAACGGTTCCGGGATCGCAAACCGGCAGACCGGCGTGCTGATGCCGCCTTTATGCAGGCTTTGTTGCAGCAGTTTGGCGACCAGCCCTTTGAACGGGGCAACCTGGATGCGGGCCGATTGAGCTGGCTTTTTGGCCGGGAAGTTCTCCCCGCAGAAGATCCCTTTGATCCGGCCTCCTATGAGGCTCTTCTGGTTCTTGATGTCGAACTGGCTCAGCGGTCTTTTCCGGAAGCCTTTGAGGGGAAGAGCCTGTGATGCGCGGGGCGAAGCCAGGCGCAGGCGACCAGCGGGGGCGGGGCGTGGGCGCTGTCCTCGTCGGTCGGATTGTGGGCTTCGCCCCGTTGTTTAACCCTGCTGAACAGGCTCGCGGTGCGGGCAGGGCGGCGCCAGTGGCGAAAGCCCGCCGAGCGCGCAGCACCTTTGGGCGCAGGGCTGCTCATTTTTGCGGCTCACACACTGATTTGTTGCCCGCTGGCCCGACAACTGCTTGTTGGAGAAGAGAGCAGCGCTCTCCACAAAAAGGAGTTAAAATACTATGCGGGCAATCCTTTTCACATCTGCGTTGGGGCTTTGCACGGCCCTGTCAGCCTGTGGCGACACCACCGGCGAACAAGTCGCCTTTGGCGCCGGTGCGGGGGCCGTCGGATCGGCTTTGCTGGGGGGGCATTTGCTCACCGGTGCGGCCGTCGGTACAGCGGCCAATCTTATCTATTGCAAGGAAAACCCTGGCCGTTGCTAGGGCGACTACAGCACCAGTTTCACTGATCTGTCAGCCCCTTCGGGCGACAGCAGATACTCACGCAAGCGCCGCCGGCGAGCCCAGAGCTCGCCTGCGGCGTTTTGCATTTCGGCATACAAAAGAACAAGGGACTGCCAATGTTTGAAAAGATCCTGATCGCGAACCGGGGCGAGATCGCCTGCCGTGTTATCAAGACCGCCCGCAAGATGGGTATCAAAACCGTTGCCATCTATTCGGATGCGGATAAGCAGGCCCTGCATGTGCAAATGGCCGATGAGGCGGTTCATATCGGCCCGCCCCCTGCCAATCAGTCCTATATTGTTATCGATAAGGTGATGGAGGCCATTCGCGCAACCGGCGCTCAGGCGGTTCATCCTGGCTATGGTTTTTTGTCGGAAAACTCCAAGTTCGCTGAGGCCCTGGCGGCCGAGGGTGTAGCCTTTGTTGGCCCGCCTGTGGGGGCCATTGAAAAGATGGGTGACAAGATCACCTCGAAGAAAATCGCCAAGGAAGCGGGTGTTTCCACAGTTCCTGGTCACATGGGCCTGATCGAAGACGCCGATGAGGCGGTAAAGATCTCGCGCGAGATCGGCTATCCGGTGATGCTCAAGGCTTCAGCTGGCGGTGGCGGCAAAGGCATGCGAATTGCCTGGAACGACGAAGAGGCCCGCGAAGGCTTCCAGTCTTCCAAGAACGAGGCGGCGAGTTCCTTTGGTGATGACCGGATCTTTATCGAGAAATTTGTGACGCAACCGCGCCATATCGAAATTCAGGTGCTTTGCGATGCCCATGGCAATGGCATCTACCTGGGCGAGCGCGAGTGTTCGATCCAGCGTCGCCAGCAGAAGGTTGTGGAAGAAGCGCCAAGCCCTTTCCTGGATGAGGCCACCCGCAAGGCCATGGGGGAGCAGGCTGTCGCCCTGGCTCAGGCGGTGGATTATGCCTCTGCCGGGACCGTGGAATTCATCGTGGACGGCGATAAGAACTTCTACTTCCTGGAAATGAATACCCGTTTGCAGGTGGAACACCCGGTGACTGAGCTGATCACCGGTGTTGACCTGGTGGAACAGATGATCCGGGTCGCCAATGGTGAGCCGCTGACGATCTCGCAGGACGACGTGCAGCTGAACGGCTGGGCGATTGAAAACCGTCTTTATGCCGAAGATCCCTATCGGGGCTTTCTGCCCTCGATTGGCCGTCTGACCCGCTATCGTCCCCCGGCTGAGCTGTCGGGTGGTCCGCTGTTGGATAATGGCAAATGGCAGGGCGATGCGCCTGCGGGCGCGGGTATCGCGGTGCGCAATGATACCGGCGTCTATGAGGGCGGCGAAATCTCGATGTATTATGACCCGATGATCGCCAAGCTTTGCACCTGGGCACCCACCCGCGATCAGGCGATTGAGGCGATGCGCAATGCACTGGACGGGTTTGAGGTCGAAGGTATTGGCCACAACCTGCCTTTCCTGTCGGCGGTGATGGATCACCCGATCTTCATTGAGGGCGCCATGACCACCGCCTTTATCGAAGAACAGTATCCCGAAGGTTTTGTTGGTGTTGATCTGCCCGAAGAGGCGCTGCGCCGGATTGCGGCCTCGGCGGCTGCGATGCACCGGGTTGCCGAAATTCGCCGCACGCGGGTGTCTGGCCGGATGGACAATCACGAGCGCCGGGTTGGCAGCGACTGGGTTGTTACCCTGCAGGGGCAGAACTTCCCGGTCAGCATTGAGGCCGACCAGTTGGGGGCCACGGTCACCTTCCAGGATGGCGCGGCCATGCGCATCGCCAGCGATTGGACGCCGGGAGATCAGCTGGCGACAATCGATGTGGATGGCACCCCGCTGGTGCTGAAAGTGGGCAAGATTTCGGGTGGCTTCCGGATCCGGTCCCGTGGTGCTGATATCAAAGTGCATGTGCGCACGAAGCGTCAGGCGGAACTGGCCGAACTGATGCCGGAAAAAGTGGCGCCTGATACGTCGAAACTGCTGCTCTGTCCGATGCCCGGTCTGGTGGTGAAAATCGATGTCGAGGTTGGCGACGAAGTCCAGGAAGGCCAGGCCCTGTGTTCGGTTGAAGCGATGAAGATGGAAAACATTCTGCGTGCCGAAAGGAAAGGCGTGATTGCCAAGATCAACGCAAGTGCAGGCGACAGCCTGGCAGTTGACGAAGTGATCATGGAATTTGAGGGGTGATCACAGAGGCAGGCATAAGCCGGATTTCACGGGCGGGGCAGGGTGCTCTGGCCGCGAAATTCCGGTGTCAGTTGCGACCTTCGGGTCGCGCTGAGCCTGCTTTTTCCACATGCAATGCAGGTGCATGCACCAAATCTTCAGACCTCTGTGCGAGATCAATCCCATTGGTTTATCGCAGGGTGGCACATGTTTCGACTGGCAGTAACGTTGATTTCGGCTTTGTTTCTTCTGTCCGGCTGCGCGCTGGACAAGGAAGACGAGCTGCGTGTTCAGCTCTCCGAATGGGTCACACTGGGCGATACCTATTTCTTCAAATCCAACGGCACCTGCACGGCGGCAGTGTTTCACACCGACAGCCCACGCATCTCGTCGCTGCTTGGCGCCGCGCGTTCGGTGGATACCGGGCTCAAGATGCTGGCCGATGGGCAGCCGGTGGTGTTCAAGGTTGGCGACAAATCCCCCAATGCGCTGGTCGAAGCGATCATGTCGCGCGATCTGCCGCATGGGATCAGCGTGCTCAACTCCGGCCTGGCCGGGGTCAACTGCATGAGCGAGCTGGTGAAATCCATCTACCATCAGGCGATTATGAACCCCAGCTCGCGCATGGCCTTTATCCCCGAAGGGCACGGCGTAATGATTGTGGATTCACAGGCCAAGGCAGTGATCTACGTGCGCAGCAACGGCTAAACCCCTGGCCAAACGCGCAAACTCCCATGCGTAAAAGGCGCGGCTGGCGCGCGAATGGCTCTCAGTTCTCGCGCCGATCTTCGACCTCTCGCAAACGGTCCTGGAACTTGTCGATGGTGCGCGACAGCTCGCGGACTGTCCAGGGATGTGGTTTGCGCAGCTTCACGCCCCCGTCCTTGCCCACCAGAACCAGCATGAACCCACGCGGGCGCAGTTGCTTGCGCAGCGCCGAGGTGGGTTTTGGGGTGGTATCGGTCAGGACCACGACATCGCGTTCCAGTAAGGCCTCTGCTTCGCTGGTCAACAGGATCATTTGCTCTTTGAACCGGGGGTCTTCCGGGCTGTCGGCAAAGACAACAATTGGGCGCTTGTGCCACAGAAAACTGGACAGATCGACCTCTTCTCCGGGCTGCACAAGCGTGGGGGGCTCAGGCTCTGAAGCTTGGGCTGCTACAGCTAGGGTAAGCGGAAGAAAACTCGACAAAACAAGGGCTAGGATTGGTTTCATAATCTCTCCTGTTGGCCTCAATATATGCGCATGGCGCATAAATGCGATGGGCAATCGGCCTGTTTGCAGAAAAAAAACCACGCTTGTTAATCGCTTTGAGAGGGTCTGTGGACAATGATCGCGCAGTCTCCCTTTTCAGAGGTGCGGAACGCGCCTCCCGTCCAAAGAATTGGAAATGCGATGCAAACCTGTCTTCATCTTGGGGCACACCGCTGTGCCACCACCTCTTTTCAGGAATACCTGCGCCAGAATGCAGCAGAGCTTGAAACGCAAGGGATAGGGTTTTGGGGACCACGACGCACCCGCAATGGCTTGCTGCACGGGGTCTTGCCCACACCTTCGGTGGTGAATTCCACAGCGCTGGCAAAACGGGCGCAGGGGCGGATCAGGATGAACCTGAACCACAGCCGGGAGCGCGGCATTCAGCAACTTATTGTCAGTGATGAAAACCTCATCGGCAGCACCCGCACAAATCTGCGGCTCGGCGGGCTTTATAGTGGCGTCGGGGAGCGGCTGGCACGCTACGCCGAAGCCTTTGATGGCCAGATTTCTTCTGTGGCGCTCAATATTCGCAGCCTGGAAAGCTACTGGACCTCTGCCCTGACCTATGCGGTCACCCGGGGGCACCGCGTCCCGTCGCATTTGCAATTGCAAAACCTTGCCGAGAGCAGCCGCAGCTGGCGCGATGTTATTTCCGATATCGCCTGCGCCATGCCCGGGGTGGAGATCCAGGTCCTGCCCTTTGAGATCTTTTGCGGCCGCCCTGAACTGCAACTGCAACTGCTGAGCAACAGCGAAGCCCCGCGCAACCATGCACGGGTGCGGCTCAACGCCTCCTTGCGGCTGGAAGATCTGCGGGCCCATGTGCTGACAAACACAGCCCTTGAGCTGCCCGAAGGAGAGGGGCGCTGGCGCCCCTTTGACGAAACCCAAAGCGCCATGCTGCGCGAGAATTATTCAGATGATCTGATGTGGCTGACTGCCGGCGCCGATGGGCTGGCGCAGCTGGTCCAGGATCCAGAACACCAGGCGGCAGGACTAAACCTGCCCCAAACAGATATGACAAGAGGAAGATCCCATGACAAGCAAGACAGACGATTGGCGGGCTCTGGCTGAAAAAGAGCTCCGTGGCCGCCCACTCGAAGACCTGACCTGGAAGACACTGGAAGGTATTGAGGTCAAGCCGCTGTATACGGCTGAAGACACCGCCGAGCTACCGCATATGGGCACGCTGCCCGGCTTTGGCCCTTTCACCCGTGGCGTCAAGGCCACGATGTATGCAGGCCGCCCCTGGACCATTCGGCAATATGCGGGCTTTTCCACCGCCGAAGAGAGCAACGCTTTTTACCGCCGCAATCTGGAAGCGGGCCAGCAGGGGGTTTCCGTGGCCTTTGATCTGGCCACCCACCGGGGCTATGACAGCGATCACGAACGGGTAGTGGGCGATGTGGGCAAGGCTGGCGTTGCCATCGATTCTGTTGAGGACATGAAGATCCTGTTTGACGGTATTCCGCTCGACAAGGTTTCGGTGTCGATGACCATGAACGGCGCGGTGATCCCGATCCTGGCCAGCTTCATCGTGGCGGGCGAAGAGCAGGGCCATGACAAGGCACTGCTGGCGGGCACCATTCAGAACGATATTCTGAAGGAATTCATGGTCCGCAACACCTATGTTTATCCGCCAGAGCCTTCGATGAAGATCATCTCGGATATCATTGAATACACCTCCAATGAGATGCCCAAGTTCAATTCGATCTCGATTTCCGGCTACCACATGCAGGAAGCCGGCGCCAATCTGGTGCAGGAGCTGGCCTATACGCTGGCTGATGGTCGCGAATATGTCCGCGCCGCTACCGAGGCGGGTATGGATGTGGATAAATTTGCCGGCCGTCTCAGCTTTTTCTTTGCCATTGGCACCAACTTCTTCATGGAAATTGCCAAACTGCGCGCGGCGCGCACCCTGTGGCATCGCGTCATGACCGAATTTGACGCCAAGTCCGACCGGTCCAAGATGCTGCGCACCCACTGCCAGACCTCGGGCGTGTCCCTGCAGGAACAAGACCCCTATAACAACGTGATCCGCACCGCCTATGAGGCGATGTCGGCGGTTTTGGGCGGCACCCAATCGCTGCACACCAATGCGCTGGACGAAGCCATCGCGCTGCCCACCGAATTCTCGGCGCGTATTGCCCGTAACACTCAGCTGGTGTTGCAGGAAGAAACCGGCGTCACCAATGTGGTCGACCCGCTGGCGGGCTCTTACTATGTGGAAAGCCTGACAAACGAGCTGATCGACAAGGCCTGGGCGCTGATGTCGGAGGTTGAGGAAATGGGCGGCATGACCAAGGCTGTGGCCTCTGGCATGCCCAAGCTGCGCATCGAGGAAAGCGCCGCCCGTCGTCAGGCAATGATCGACCGCGGCGAAGAGGTGATTGTCGGCGTCAACAAATACCGCAAGGAAAAAGAAGACCCGATCGACATCCTGGACGTGGACAACGTGGCCGTGCGCGAAAGCCAGATTGCCCGTTTGCAGAAAATGCGCGACGAGCGCGACGAGGCGGCGTGTCAGGCTGCGTTGGATGAGTTGACCAATCGTGCCAAAAATGGCGGCAACCTGCTGGAAGCTGCCGTCGAAGCGGCGCGGATGCGGGCCTCAGTTGGAGAAATCAGCATGGCGATGGAAAAAGAATTTGGCCGTCACCGCGCCGAGGTGAAAACTCTGGCGGGGGTCTATGGCGCGGCCTATGAAGGCGACGAAGGCTTTGCCGAGATCCAGAAAAGCATCGAAGCCTTTGCCGAAGAAGAAGGGCGTCGCCCGCGTCTTCTGGTGGTCAAGATGGGCCAGGACGGGCACGACCGGGGCGCCAAGGTAATCGCCACAGCCTTTGCCGATATCGGGTTTGATGTGGACGTAGGTCCACTGTTTCAGACCCCCGCAGAGGCGGCGCAGGATGCCATCGACAATGATGTGCATGTTATCGGTATCTCATCCCAGGCGGCAGGTCACAAAACCCTGGCACCGCAGCTGGTAAAGGAACTGAAAGAGCAGGGCGCCGAGGATATTCTTGTGATCTGCGGCGGAGTTATTCCGCAGCAGGACTACCAGTATCTTTATGACAACGGCGTCAAAGCGATCTTTGGCCCTGGCACCAACATCCCCGAAGCGGCGCAGGATGTCCTGAAACTGATCCGCGAAGCCCGCAGCTGAGCAAAGACACAGGTGCAGATCCGGTCATGGACTGGATCCGCCGGATATTCTGGTCATCAGATTTATGGGCGCGGGGGATCCTGCGCCCATATGTGTTGCAGCCTTAAACCGGTTTGGGAGCGCGGCCTTGCACTGGCTTGGATCTGGTGTGCGCAGCCGTTGCGGCCCCTCACGCGTAAAAATCGATGGCCGGTTGCGACTTATCATAGCCCGCCTCTTCCAAGGCGGCCAAAACGGTGTCGCCTAAACTCAACGCGTCTTCACTGGTTGAATCATAGGCCTCAACGGTGGCGGCGATCAGCTCGACAATTTCGTCGTCAACGGTCGAAATTCCCTGCCTTTCCTGTGGCGGCAGCGGACGGTCCGCGCGCAAGGCCGCATCGGCTCCGGATTGGGCTACCCGCTCGGCTGCCGCGCTGCCTGACCCCGCCAAGGCTGCGTCAAGATTATTTCCGCTGCCCAGGTCCGGGTCTTTGACCTGAATGAGCATTGTGCGGGCATTGGTGTCCAATAGCTTGTCAGGCTCGAAACTGGACAGAAAGGCTGCGAGCTTTTCTGCTTGCTCACCATTCATCTTTGTCGATTTCCTGTTCAGGCTCGACAGTAGTTCCTGGCTCATTGAACCTTGGATCAGCATCAGATGACCTCCTATACCTCGTTCACACGGCACCAGGTGTCCTGGCGCGCTTTTGACACGGACATGGAAGAAGGGGCCTCATTATCTGAAGCCCGCGCCATGTCCAAAGTTTTCTTAATTTCATAGGGGGCAGGCCATAATTCAAGCGCTGGCAGTACCTTATGGTTTCCAAACTATGAATGTCTGCCAGTGATCACCTCCTTAGCTTTGCGCTTGAATGTCGCAAGAGGCCGGCTAGGGTGTGGCCAAAATAGGAGAGCATGATGGAACTGGATCACCTGGCCGTCGCAGGCGCAACTCTGGAAGAGGCGCGGGTTCATGTGGAAGAGGCGCTTGGTGTGGCGCTGCAGCCGGGCGGGCAACATGCGATGTTTGGCACCCATAATTACCTGCTTGGGTTGGCGGATGGGCTTTATCTTGAAGCCATCGCCATTGATCCATCTGCCACCCCCCAGCGGCGCCCCTGCTGGTTTGATCTGGACCGGTTTACCGGGGCGCCCCGGATCAGCAACTGGATTTGCCGCTGCACCGATCTGCCCGCACAACTGGCCGGGCTGCCAAAAGGGGCAGGGGAGCCTGTTTCGCTGACGCGGGGCGATCTGAAGTGGGATATGGCGGTGCCGGCGGACGGGATTCTGCCCTATGACAATATGTTTCCAGCACTGATTGAGTGGCATTCCGCCCATCCGGCGCCCAGCCTGCAGCAGCAGGGCTGTCGGCTGCACCACCTGGTGATTTCCCACCCCGAGGCGGGCGCTTTGCAAGAGGTGATGCCAATGTCTGATCCGCGGATCAGTTTTGAGACCGGCCCGATGGGGTTTGAGGCTGAGTTCGACACGCCCCACGGGCGCCGCCATCTGCGCTGAAATCAGACGCCACCGGCGGTGATTTGCCAGTTGCCCGCCGCGGTGTGCAGCGGCAACGCGGGGCAGCACTGACATCGGCTGGGTTTCCAGCTAAGGTATTGATATGACTCTTTGGTCCCGAATCTCAGATGCGCTGTCTGCGCTTGGAAAGGGCGAAAGCCTTGCGGATGTTTTTGACCGTCTGCGCACCCCGCCCGAGCGATCGGTAGCCTTTGCCATTGCGGTGGTGGCTCTGGGCGCCAAGATGGCAAAGGCAGATGGCCAGGTCACCCGGGATGAGGTCACCGCCTTTCGCGAAGTGTTCCAGATCGCCCAAAACGACGAGGCCGGCGCGGCGCGGGTCTTTGATATGGCTCGGACAGATATTGCCGGATATCAGGACTATGCGGCGCGTATCCAACGGATGTTTGCCTCGGACAGCAGCACCCTGTGTGATCTGATGGAGGGGCTGTTCCATATCGCCATGGCAGATGGCTTTTATCATCCCGGTGAAAACGAGTTTCTGGAGGATGTGAGCCGGATCTTTGGCCAGACACCACAGCAGTTTCAGGCGCTTAGGGCGCGATTTGTCCCGGATGCGCCCAAGGATCCCTATACGGTGCTTGGCGTGCCCCCGGATATGCCGCGTGAGGAGATCCGAAAATACTGGCGCAAGCTGGTGCGCGACACCCATCCGGATGCAATGATCGGGCGCGGAGTGCCGGAAGAGGCCGTGCGGCTGGCGGAAAAACGCATGATAGATATCAACCGCGCCTGGGATCAGATCAACGGATGTGAAAAACATGCGCCTGGTCACCTATAATATCGAATGGTTTGCGCATCTGTTTGACGATGCTGACAATTTGATGCTCGATGGTGAATCTTCTGGGCGCTATGGCGTCGATCGCTACACCCAGGGCCGGGGTATTGCCCATGTGCTGCAACGCCTGGATGCGGATGCGGTTATGGTCGTGGAGGCACCCAACACCGGGCGAAATCAGAGCTGTAGAAGAGCGTTGGAACGCTTTGCCGCCGAGGCAGGCCTGCGCACGGATACTGCGGTTTCCGGTTTTGCCACCGACACCCATCAAGAAATCGCGCTGCTCTATGATCCAACGGTGCTGACCGTGAAGGTGGATCCCCAGGTCAGCAAAGACACGCCACGCTTTGATGATAGCTTTCATATTGATCTGGATGTGGATGACCGGAGGGACCGGGTCCGGTTTTCCAAGCCGCCGCTGGAACTGCGGGTCAACACCAAAAAGGGCATGACTTTGCGCCTGATCGGTGCGCATTTGAAATCAAAGGCCCCCCATGGGGCTGAAAACGCCAAAGACGTGGTGCGGCTCTCCATCGCCAACCGGCGCAAGCAGCTGGCCCAGGCGATCTGGCTGCATCGGCGTGTCGCAGACCACACCGAGGCCGGCGAACATGTGATTGTCATGGGGGATCTCAATGACGGTCCAGGGCTGGACGAATATGAGCGCCTGTTTGGAAAATCCTCGGTTGAGATCGTCATGGGGACAGAGCTGACCGATCCCCATGCACAAGGTCTGCTGAAACCGCGC
The DNA here is from genome assembly GCA_025163595.1 of Phaeobacter sp. G2. NCBI lineage: Bacteria > Pseudomonadati > Pseudomonadota > Alphaproteobacteria > Rhodobacterales > Roseobacteraceae > Phaeobacter > Phaeobacter sp. G2. Next base: position 3,139,182 of record CP104100.1, on the reverse strand, counting down.
GAGATTGTGCAGCCCTCGACCTCCCGGTTTTACAACGCCGCAACCAAGCGCTATTTTGGTGCGCTTCTTGATTATATCATGATTTCCCACGGGTTGGAGGCCTACGCACCGCGCTGGCGTATCTGGCACCCGTTTGAGGATGCCGAGTGTTATGGCGACATTCCCCTGCGGGAGGCGCTATTGGCGGCGTCTGATCATTTTCCGGTCTCATTGGATCTTGGGCTGACTTAAATTTTTACACAGAGAGACTATATTGACCCCATGAAACATATTTTTGCTCCCGCCCTGATCGCCAGTTTTTTGATGGCCTCGCCGCTTGTTGCCCAGGACAGTGTCCCGCAGGATGGCGACAGTGGGGGCTCCAGCCTGATGGAGCGCGGGGCTGAGCTGTTTTGGAAAGGCTTGCGCGAAGAAATGGCGCCTTCCCTGGAGGAGCTGGAAGGGCTGATGTCTCAGATTGGCCCCTCAATGCAGAGTTTCCTGGCGGAAATGGGGCCGGCATTGACAGAAATCGCGGGCAAGGTCGAAGACTGGAGCCACTATGAGGCGCCGGAAATCTTGCCCAATGGCGATATCATCATTCGCCGTAAACCAGATGAACCAGACAGCACGCCACCTGAAGGTGGCTCAGCTGACGGGGCAGGCGACGGGTCCACAGATCTGTGAGCGATAGCACATGCGGTCGCTGCCAAGGCAGAGCTCCCATGTGATCACGTCAGCAGACCTTATTTGGTGATCTTGACGCTGAGCTCAGCCTCTAAGGCCTCGGCCAGCGATTTCAGACGGCTCTCGGCCACTTCACCAAACAGATCCTCGCAGGCGCGGGGCAGTTCCAAACACAGATGACGTTTGCGGGGCTGCCATTTCAACGTGCCAATATCGCCCTCTTCGCTGACCATCAGCATAGCGCCAAAACGCATGGCCTTGCCTAGGATCTCAGCTTCTTTTTGGCCCTTTTCGTCCAAAAGGTCGTAAAGATACTCAAAGGCAGTGCCCTGTCTTTTGTTGCGGTAGCGATGCAGCAGGGCCAGGCCGAGAAAAATCCGTTCAGAGTGTTTCAAGCCGCCAAGATTGGCGCGGGTTGCATTATCAAAGCAGACTTCGGCGCGATAATCCGGGTGGGCGCGCCAACTGACGTCATGCAGCAGGCAAGCGGCCTTGATCAGGCGCTTCTGGGCGTGCGGGCCAGAGCTGAACAGCGGCAGAACAAAATCATAGAGCGTTTTGCCAAAGCCTGGCAGCCGCGCGTCTTTGGACTCGGCAAAGCGGCAGGATTCCACCAGCGGGTCCCGGTTGCGCAGCCGCTGCGGCATCTGCTCATAGAGCAGGCCTTCGCGAATGCCATAGCTGGACACCGCAATATCTTTGGGCTTGAAGGTTTTGACCAGGCGCGACAGCACGTCGATGGCATAGGGCACAAGCGACATCCGCGCGGCAGAGATACCACAGGCGGTGCGCAGATCTTCGATATCATTGGTGTCGATATATTTCAGGGTTTCACGGACATCCCGCGCGGTCATTCGGTATTCATGCAAAACCCGTAAGGGATAGCCGCGCCGCATCATGTCGACACGGGCAATGGCGCGCCAGCTGCCGCCGACAAGAAACAGACGATCCGTCTGCCGCCCCATTTCGGTGCTCAGCTCCTTCATGACCGCAGATATATGCGCCTTGCGTCCGCGACGCCCGCCCTTGATGTCACGCAGTTTTAGCGGCCCAAGCGAGGAAGTCATACGCTTTCCAACCTCACCATCGTGGATTTCAGCCAGCTCCATCGAGGAGCCGCCAATATCGCACACCAGCCCATAAGACCCGGGCCAGCCTAGCAATACACCCTGGGCAGACAGCCGGGCCTCTTCGCGCCCGTCAATCACCCAGATTTTCAGCCCGGTTTCCTGCAGGACTTCCTCGCAGAACTCCGGGCCATCCTCGGCGTCGCGCACTGCGGCTGTGGCCACCACCGACAGGCCCGGCAGCCCCATGCCTTGGGCCAGATGCTGGAACCGGCGCAGCGCTGCCAGCGCCCGGACGCGCCCTTTGGGGTTCAGCTTGCCCGTTTCCGACAGGCCCGCGCCCAGGGCACACATGATCTTTTCGTTGTAGAAATAGGCCGGGCTACGTGCAGCGCCGTCAAAGATCACCATACGAACCGAGTTGGAGCCGACATCAACCACGCCTACTCGCGATAGGGCGCGGGCGCTGGGGTCTTCAAAAACGGGGCGACCAAAAGGGCCTCCATCGGGGGCGGAGCTGGCCTTGGCTGGGGTCATGGTCGCCTCATCAATTCTGCTTTGTGTTATCACGATGGGCCATGCCCAGATTTGGGTCAATCGCTGGTATATGCGACATTTTTGGTTACTTGTAGCGGATCATTTGGAAGGTCTTGTGACATCAGCCTGACCGCAAGAGGGCGCGACAGGGTGCGTCCTTCGGAGAGCGCCAGACTATCAAGCTGTTTTACGATGACAGCCGCAGCTGCAAATGAGCGATCCATATGGGCTACCAGATAAGGTATAACATCAGGTTTTGGCGTTACCTGCCTGTCGTTAAACAGTTTTGCCAGAACCACGGCAAGCAGCGCATCATCCGGGGCTTGCAGCTCGGCGTGGGTCGCGGCCTGCACCCGGCTTTGCAGATCTGCCAGCGACAGCTGCCAAAGATTCGGAGCGGCCCGCCCCGTCAACATCAGCGCATGACCATTGGACAGAACCAGATTATGCAGGTGGAACAGGGCATTTTGGGCCTCAGGGTTGCCAGCAATGGCCGGAACATCCTCCACCACCACCGGCGCCTGCGCCAGCTGGGGGACCTGGTCTTCCCGCAGGCTGCTGGCCTGCAGGATCTTGGCACCGGTCTGACTGGCCCAGACATGGGCGAGATGGGTCTTGCCAGAGCCGGCAGGGCCGGTCAGGACCAGTTTGCCGCTGGGCCAGTGAAAGGAAGGGTCCAACAGGGCCACAGCCATGGCATTGGAGGGGGCGACAAAAAAGTCATCCCGCCCCAGGGCCGTTTTGGCGGGCAAATCAAAGCTCAGCTGTTGGGCCATTTCAGGTCTCGTCTTTTTTCTGCAAGGCCGGGTGTTCCAAGCCCCGGTACAATCGGCTGTCGAGATACTGTTCTACCAGAAAACGCGCAACCACCCCGAGTGCGGCGGCCAGGGGCACGGCGACCAGCATACCAACGAATCCAAAAAGGGCGCCAAAAACCGACAGCGCCAGCAACAGCCAGACCGGGTGCAATCCGACGGAGTTACCCACCAGTTTGGGGGTCAGGTAGTTGCCTTCGATCACCTGTCCAAAAGCAAAGATGGCGCCGACGATGCCAATCGACCACCAATCGCCCCAGAACTGGAACAGGGCCAGGCCAATGGCCAACGCGCCGCCAATCAGCGCTCCGAGGTAGGGAATGAAGGTGACCATTCCGGCAATAAAGCCAACCGCCAGGCCAAAGTTGAGGCCAACAAGCATCAAGGTGACAGCGTAGTAGCTGCCCAGAATCAGGCAGACGGTGCCCATGCCGCGAATGAAGGAGGCCAGAACCGCGTCGATCTGCGACATCAGGCGGCGGATGATTGGGGCGTGATCACGCGGCAGCAGTTCGTCCACACGGGCTATCATACGATCCCAGTCGAGCAGCAAATAGACGGCAACCACTGGAACAATGATAAACAATACCAATACATTCAGAAGCGAAACTGCGGATCCGGCGATGCCCTCAACCAGTTCAATCCCTTTGCCCTGCAAGGTGCCAACAATCGAGGCAATGGTTTGTTGCGCCCGGCTGCCTTCGGTAAAGACAGAAGGGAAATGAGTCTGCGCAAAGGCTCGCAGATCCAGAAAGGCCTTGGGCAGGGTCTCGGTCAGATCAATCAGCTGATTGATCAGCGTCGGCAGCAAGACAAGCAAAGCCAGCAAAAAGATCAGCATCAAGAACACGACAATCACAGCCGTGGACGTCGACCGACTGAGCCCCATGGTTTCCAGTCGATCAGCAACAGGGTCGATCAGATAGGCAATGGCTGCGCCCAGCACAAATGGCAGTAAAACGTCGCCCAGCGACCACATCACAATGGAAAAAATCAGGGCGGCAATGCCCCAGTATTTGAACTGTTTTTTTGCCGGAAGGGCCATGACTGCGCTGCCTTTTTGCGGACTGATCCGTAGGATCTTTGCTCAGTCATCGCCCAAGGCCGCGCCCCTTGCAAGAGGAGCGGGTGGCTCTGGGGTTAATCTGAGCTGTTTTTTGCGCCGAAAGTCCCGCTTTGGCGCGTGCTCCGGCCCCTGCGAATCCCACCCAGGCTGTGTTGCCGGGGGGGGGCGCCCTGGTCGAGGAAGGGGCCGGGATGGGGCAGGTCACTCGATCCTGACGCCTTGGCGTTTCAGTTCCGCCTGCAAAGCGGTGATGTCCACAGCCTCCAGCGCGCAGTCTGATTTGACGGACAGGGCCGCAGCAATGCCTGCGCCTTGGCCCGCGACGGCACAACAGGCCATGTTGCGGGTGGCGGCATGGGCGATTCTGTCGCCACCAATGGCGCGACCGGTCACCAGCAGGCCTTCGACTCCCTTTGGCAACATGGCGCGATAGGGGATCTGCATATAGCGTCCGGTGGTGGGCAGGATCAACACGCCATAACCATCAATAAATTCCGGATAAATCCCGATGCTATCGTCAAAGCGGCCCTGATTGCGGGTCTCATCCTCGGTAATGTTGTGGTGGGCGTCGATCTTGCGGGTGTCGCGAATGCCGATGGTCATGCCAAAATTGCGCAACCGCGCCGCTTCGCAGCCCGGCGTGTAGGCATTCAGCGCTTTTATCGCCAACATGGCCTGTTTGCGGCCTTCGATTTCGCCCTGGGTCATGCTGTCGGGGTCGGTGCCGTCGATGCCTGCCAGATGCACCAGGTTCATATAGGTCATCTCGCCACTGTCATGCACCGCGCCCCAGGTGCCGCCAATGGTGTTGAGATGCGCGGGGATCACCCCGTCGCGGATCGCTTGTCCAAAGGGTTTGGCCAAAAAGGGAGAATACATCTCGTCTTCTTTACCGGAGGTTTCGACCTGCCATTCACCGGTGGACCAGTCAGCATAGGTCTGCGGGTCGGCCTTGACGCCCTCGATGAATTTTTGCTTGTCGACACCTGCGATGTGGAACATGACGCTGGCCGCCTGCATTTCCTCCACCGGGGTTTTCATTGTAGGCGCCCCCATCATATGGGCAATGTCCGCATCACCAGTGGCGTCGATCACCCGTTTGGCCAGCACCGCTTCGCGGCCTGCCTTGCTTTCGACAATGACGCCGGTGACACGGCTGCCTTCCCGGATTGGGGCCACAAAGACCCGGTGCAGCATGGGGTGGATTCCGGCCTCTTCTACCAGCTTGTCTGCCACCAGTTTGAAGCCCTCGCTGTCCAGCTCATAGGACAGGGATTGGCTTTCGGGTACGGCGGCGCCCATGGATTTGGCACGGTCTTCGAATTCCCAGCCTATCCCCCCGGCCTCAACCGTTTGCTCGTGACGATACCAGGCAAAACCCTCCACGCCGACGGTGGTGATATTGCCACCAAAACAGCCAAACCGGTCCAGCAGAGCCACGGCAACACCAGCCCGTGCCGCAGCCAATGCCGCGGCCAGCCCGCCGGGGCCGGAGCCCACCACCAGCACTTCGGTTTCATGGATCACCGGTATCTCACGGGCTGGTTCAAGAATGGTTTTGGTCAAGTCTTTCTCCTTAAAGACAGCGAAGCAGCTCCGGGCTGGCAGTGAGGTTTCCGCTAACAGATATATTCCTGTATGGTCGTTCAAGTTATTTTTGCGCTGCTCGGATGGAAAAGTGACAACATCGCGCTGACAGGCCGGTAAAAATCACCTGTGGTCGGGCCGGCAGCTTGCCAGGCGGCCCGTGCTTTCGTGCCTCTGCTCTTGCTCGCCTTCGTCGCAGCCACTACACCGGGCGGGATCGCGAAAACACGAACCACATCAGCTCTGGAGCCATTATGCGCCTGTCCCGCTATTTCCTGCCTGTTCTGAAAGAGACCCCCTCCGAGGCCCAAATTGTCAGCCACCGCTACATGCTGCGCGCCGGAATGATCAAGCAATCCTCTGCTGGCATCTATTCCTGGTTGCCGCTTGGCTTCAAAGTGCTGAAAAAGCTTGAAGGCATCGTGCACGAAGAGCAGCAGCGCGCCGGCCACATTCCGATGCTGATGCCCACCATCCAATCGGCGGATCTGTGGCAAGAGTCCGGTCGCTATGATGACTATGGGGCCGAAATGCTGCGCATCAGCGACCGCCATGGCCGCGATATGCTGTATGGTCCCACCAATGAAGAGCTGATCACCGATATTTTCCGTGCCAACGTCAGTTCCTACAAGGATCTGCCGCTGACCCTTTATCATATTCAGTGGAAATTCCGCGATGAGATCCGTCCGCGCTTTGGCGTGATGCGGGGGCGCGAATTCTATATGAAGGACGGGTATAATTTCGACCTCACCCAGGAGGACGCGCTGCACGCCTATAACCGTCACTTGGTTAGCTACCTGCGCACCTATGAACGCATGGGCCTGCAAGCCATTCCGATGCGCGCTGACGGCGGGCCAATTGGTGGCGATTATACCCATGAGTTCCTGGTGCTGGCGGAAACCGGTGAAAGCGAGGTCTTTTATGATAGCGCCGTCACCGATCTGAGTTTTGGGGATCGTGAAATCGACTATGACAGTGTCGAGCAGTGTCAGAGCGTGCTGGAGGAGTTCACCTCAAAATATGCCCGCACCGATGAGACCCATGACGCGGCGCTGTTCAACGAGGTGCCAGAAGAGCGCCGCCGGGTGGCGCGTGGTATCGAGGTTGGCCAGATCTTCTATTTTGGCACCAAATATTCCGAGGCCATGGGCGCAACCGTTCAGGGGCCAGACGGCAAACCCACCCCGGTTCACATGGGCTCGCATGGCATTGGCGTGTCGCGTCTGTTGGGCGCCATCATCGAAGCCAGCCATGACGACAAGGGCATCATCTGGCCCGAAGGCGTGACGCCGTTCCACTGTGGTATCGTCAACCTCAAGCAGGGCGATGACGAGGCGGACGCTGCCTGTAACCAGCTGTATGCGGCGCTGACCGCGCTGGGGCTGGAGCCGCTTTATGATGACCGTAAAGAACGCGCCGGCGGAAAATTTGCCACCATGGATCTGATTGGCCTGCCCTGGCGCATCACCGTTGGCCCCCGTGGTCTGAAAAACGGCGTGGTTGAACTGACCTCGCGCCGCAGCGGTGAAAGCGAAGAGCTGAGCCCGGAAGAGGCGGTGAAAAAGATCGCCGCAATCTATGCCAAGCACGGGGCCACCCGGGGGTTCTGATCCCAGATTGGGCGGCAAGACTTACATGACTTCTAGGGGAGGCGGGCCAGATGGCGCGCCTCCACTTTTTTGAATTTACGGTATGTTCCGCGTTATGAGGCGCGGCTGAATTTGGCATCCGCTGGCATGTGGGCATCAAACAGGCTGGCAATAATCCGGGTCATCGGGCGTCCCTCTTCGGTGATTTCCAGCTTTGCATCCGTCAGGCTGACCAGATCGCCAAAGCGGGCAACCACCTGTTGTAAATCTGTGTCCAGCCCGGCGGTCAGCGCACCAAATTGCTGCGAAAGAGCCTCTCGGTCCAGGGCAAAATCACACATGATCATCTCAATGGCGCGCGCGCGCATCAGGTCTTCCTGCGTCATTTCGTGGCCTCGTGCGCCAGCCAGGTGCCCGGCTTCGATATGTTTGATATAGGCCGGAGTGGCCGCAGCATTCTGCACATAGCCGCCCGGAAACCGCGAGATAGACGAGGCACCAATACCAATGAGGGCAGGGCAGATGTCTTCGGTATAGCCCTGAAAATTGCGTCGCAGATGACCGGTGCGCGCCGCCTTGGCCAGGCCGTCGTCCGGCAGGGCAAAGTGGTCGATACCGATGGCTTGGAACCCGGCTTCGGCAAAGGCGGTTGCCGATTGTCCCGCCAGGGCAAAGCGCGCCTGATCATCCGGCAGAACCGTCTCATCAATCAGCTTTTGGCGCTTGGCAACCCAAGGCACATGGGCATATCCAAACAGGGCGATGCGGTCGGGCTTGAGGCTCAGCACCTTGTCCAGCGTATCCGCCATGCGAGCCGGGGTTTGATGCGGCAGACCGTAGACCAGATCGGCATTCAGCGAGGTAATCCCAGCAGCGCGCAGATCCTCGACACAGGCCAGGGTTGCCTCATAGGGCTGCTGGCGGCCAATGGCCTCTTGCACCAGGGGATCAAAATCCTGGATGCCAATACTGGCCCGGTTCATGCCTTCGGCGGCAAGGGCGGCGATTTTGTCCCGGTCCACCAGGGTTGGGTCGATTTCCACCGAGAACTCCCAGTCGGGGGTCTGCGCAAACACGTCTTTGACGGCGCGCGCCAGCCTGTGGATCAAAGCAGGGGGCAGGATGGTGGGTGTGCCGCCGCCCCAATGCAGTCGCCCCATGCGCAGGCCCTTTGGCAGGGTGTCTGCCAGCAAGGCAAGCTCGGCCTCCAGCGTGCCTATATAGCTCTCAACCGGGCTCAGCGATTGGGTGCCCTGGGTGCGGCAGGCGCAGAACCAGCACAGGCGTTCGCAAAAGGGGATGTGGATATAGACCGACACCGGAACCTTTGGGTCCAGGGTTGCCAGCTGTCGCTGTTGCGACGTCAGCCCGATATTGGGGCTAAACACCGGCGCGGTGGGATAGGAAGTATAGCGGGGCACGCGGCTGTCAAAAAGCCCAAGCGCGGCAAGGCGATCAATCTGTTTCATGACTCCCATTTGTCCCTTAATCCGTGGTCTCGCTTTGCGCAGGATCAAATAGGGAAGAAAATTTGGCCCTCTTACTTCCCTCTTTACCCGCCCTCTGACCTCCCTCTGGCTGGCGGGATAAGCTGTTGAAAAGAAACCTGACTATGGAAACCTCCCCGGATCCTGCCTGCTATTGCACGGTGTCGTGATTTTTTATGGCCCTAGCTTTGCTTTTCCGTTTGACGCCCGCCGCGCATCGCCTTATACGGCCCCAACACGACACCTGCCCAGGTGGCGGAATTGGTAGACGCGCTAGCTTCAGGTGCTAGTATTGGCAACGATGTGGAGGTTCGAGTCCTCTCCTGGGCACCAAGATCACTCCCCTAAAAATCAACAAGATATGTTTTTTAAGGGGTTTGCCATTTTGAGTTCTCAAATTGCCCCACAAACTGCTCCACCTTATGGGGTCCGCATCCCGACCAGAATCTACTCGCTGAAGCTGCGAGGGCGGAGACCAAAGCGACAGGAAAATCCTCCGCATACACTGGCTACGAAATGCGCCTCTCGACAACCGTCTGACAAACCCAGGCCATCCTCGACAACTGCACCGCCCCGCTATCCGGGTTGGCCCAGAATTGCGTTCTCCGCGGTATCACCGCCGATTTCTGTCAAAAGGCGTGCCGACGCTTGAGCAGCAGAAGGTATGGGTGTCGGCACGCATGAGATTGGTTGTCTAAACCAGTCCCTGGGCATCTCTGCCCTCAAGATGACGGCGCCGATGATAGGCGCCGTCTTGGCTCATTCTTGAAGAAGATCGTCAATCAGACGCTCGGCTTTCGCATAGTCGATGACTTCGGTGGCGGCTTCGTACAGGCCGATCGGATTCCCGACAGCGACCGCCAGAGAATGTGCGCGCGTATCGAAATGGCGCTCATGATGGCCGCCATGCACTTTGTGCTCATCGGCGATCCACGTTGTCTGAATACCTTTTTCGATTTCTACCCGCATGAAATCGATCAAGATCTCCAGGTCGCGCAAAAGTGGCTCAGTGAGCAGTGCATCCGCATGCAGGTGGCGTTTCACTGCCTCGGCAAGCACGCACCTATGCGGAGGCAGTGACGGGATGATGACTTCATGGAGCTGGTCACGCACGATGCGCGCTTGCATCACTGCATCCGCAGTTAACGCCAACAGAAACTCTCGGTGGGAAAGTTCTGCGCTCATTTCAGGTCTCCCATTTTTTGGGCTTCGACGCTGTAATGAGGACCTTGTGTGCCATTGACATCAATCGAACAGCCAAGAAGTCCCGAGACGGTCGGAGAGTTGCGCAATGCTTGGGCCAGACCCTCCGCCAGCAGGCAGATATCCTCGACGACCGGATCGGCGGGGTCAATGGCCGCGAAGAACCCTGATTCAACCCGACCAGGATCGTCGACGTGTTCGAGAAAAAGGATTTCCCGCAGCTGCTTGAGCAGACCTGCAGTCCTACGCGACGGCGCAAGCTCCCGGCTCAAGGCCGAAGGCGAAGGCGAGTGGAAGGCTCGCAAGCAGGGTGGTCCAAAACGTCGGCTCTGGCGCAAGATACACATAGGAATTGACAAAGAAATGCCATGACGCGAGTGCCGCTCGTGGTGCCCATGCTGTCCTACCACCACGCAAGAACGCCAAACCGCGGCAACCCACCCCGGCCGGAGCCATCGCTCGGAACGATGCAGTGGATGCCTCGCGCTACCTCGATCGAACCATTTGGAAGCGATGCAGCGGATATCACCGCAGGAGCCGCGTCGAGACCAAGATGCACTGTGTGAAGCAATTGGACCAATCCTTGATGGCCCGAGACTTCGAGCGATAGATCGCTGAGATCCAAATCCGGATCGCCGTATTGAACCGCTACACCGCTCTTGGCAAACCTGTCACAGAGCCCCCAGGATAACTCCGTCCTGGGAAAGGGGGAGTCTGTCCTTCAGACGATTTGCGCAACAAAGCCGGGCCACTTCACTAAGCCTCCAGGTTACTCGTCTGGTGATTGTGCATGATAGCGAATAAACTCGCCCCATTTCTGGCTAGACGGAACAGTTCCCGGCAGATAATAAATTGCCACTAAACAGGCCGTAGCGAAATCTGCTTCGGGGCAGTGCCAAAAAATGGAGCAGACATGTCAGTAACCCAACTTGCAGATCAGGGCGATTTTGAAAAGCTACAGATTGAAGTCGCTGAATTGATTGTGAAGGCTTTGGTTCTGGATGACGTGACTGCTGCGGAAATCGATTTTGATGCTCCTTTGTTCGGTGAGGGGCTTGGGCTTGACTCCATCGACGCCCTGGAAATCGCCTTTGCCATCAGCGAGACCTATGGCTTCAAACTGCGCTCCGATGATGAGCGTAACGAAGAGATCTTCTCTTGCGTGCGTGCTCTTTCCAGTCACATCGCGGAAAACCGCAAGACGTGAGCCTAAATCCAGCAGGCTGGCCTCCTCATCTGAGGGCGGCCGTCACGGGTGCCTTGCTCGTCTCCTGCTGGCTGTTCGCTTCGCCTCTGCTGAATGCTGTCTTCATTCTGTTCACCCTGCATGTCTTTTCGCTGTTCTTGCGTGATGTCTGCGGCCTTCAATGGGCCAGACTAATCCTGCTGAGGATCGGGGGGACCTTGGGGGTGCTCCTGGCGTTCTTGAAGCCAGAGCTGCAATTTGTGCCCTATCTCGCCGTCATCGCAATCAATCTGAGCATGGCCTATGTCTTTGGCCACAATCTACTGCGCGGGCAGCCCAGCGTTTTGCTCCAGTTCGTCACCGCCGCTCATCTAGGACCAAACCCATCTGCAGAGTTCACGGCCTACCTAAGGCGGCAATGCGGGGTCTGGCTGGGCGTCGGTCTGTTTTGCGCTGGTTTGGGCCTACTGGCCCTTGGGAGTGAACCCCTGCGCCCCCTTGCTAGCGTGATATTGGTCACGCTTCTGGTTGCTCAGGTGCTGTGGTTTGTCATATCTCATGAAATTGCCCGCCTTCGGTTTAAACGGCCGGAAACCTGGCAGCGCTCTATATCATTGATAATGCAGCGTGATACCTGGAAGAAATTGGACATCTGAACATGTATGCAGCAGACAGAAACCTGTTCTTTTCAAAAGATGGCACTATTGATCAAAAGCAATTTGTCACCGATATTGCTGCCCTGCGCGGTCAGGTGCAGGGGGCGGGATCGATCTGCAACCTGTTTCAGGATCGCTACCAATTCTCCCTCGGCATTGTCGCCGGGTTGTTGAACAAACAAACGATTGTCCTGCCGCCTTCGCTGGCACCAGAGGCGATCCGCTCCGCGATTTCCGATGCGCCCGCCCCAGTCATTCTGAGCACCAACGCAGATCATGACGCGCTTGCACCCCGCCTGTCGTTTGAAGCTGCGCAGCCCGGACAGGTAGAGGTTCGGGACTTTGCAACACTGCTGCAAGACAGTTCCACAGAAATTCGCGTTTATAGCTCAGGCTCGACCAAGCAGCCAAAATGTAACGTCAAAACCTGGAAGATGCTACGCGGCGGTGCGGCGATAACCGATCAGATCATTCAGGATCTGGATGCGTCCCCATCAGAGGTCGGCCTGCTGGGCACCACGCCGCATGGTCATATGTACGGGCTGGAAGCCACAATCTTTGCCACGCTTGGTTTTGGTCATGCGACCTATCGGGACACCATTTTTTATCCCGCCGACCTGGAAGCGGCGGTTGAGGCGGCGCGCGCCTGCGGAATTTCCAAACTTGTACTGATCACCAGCCCTGCACATCTGCGGTTTCTTGAGGCTGCCATTTTGGCCGCACCGGAAATCATCTGCGTGCTCTCCGCCACAGCGCCCTTCCCTCAGGCGCTGGCTCAGAAACTGGCCCGCAGAGAAAACCTGAAGGTCATGGAGATATATGGCAGCACCGAGACCGGCTCCATGGCGCTGCGACAAACCGCACATGAACAGGCTTGGAGCCTCTCGGCTGGGTTTGAGCTGAAAAAGGCGCAGGCCATCTGCCTGGCCTCTGCACCGCATCTGCCAGAACCTATCGCGCTGGAAGACGAGATCGAGCAACATCCCGATGGGCGCTTTACCCTGCTTGGCCGCGCCGGCGACATGGTGAGCGTGCGAGGAAAGCGGAACAGGCTTGCGGCCTTGAATGCGATCCTTTCGGAGGTTTCCGAAATATCCGATGGGGTTTTCCTGCACGACAAGCGCAGCGAGACCGATGCCCTGGCCATAGCAGTGGTGCCGCCTCTGGACAGTTCCCTGTCAGAGTCTGAGATACGCAGCCTGGTGCGCCGCCACCTCTTGCGCCATCTCGATGCAGCCTTTGTTCCTAAAAAGCTGTTATTTTTACCCGAAATTCCCCGCTCTGCTACCGGAAAGATCACCCGCGCAACAACGCTAGAACTGTTGAAAAAAGCCGGATTGCAGAGCTAGCCCGCTCTCTGTGCGCTTTGGCTCAGGTCCGCGAATTTTGGCTCGCAGGCTTATACCTGCGGAGCCATCAGTTTTGCCGCCTCCGTGCGAACGCTTTCTTCCAGCTCTGCTGCAAATTCATTTGGGTTTTTGCCCGCTTCGATGGGCGGCAGAAACCGCAACGTAATCACTGCGGGTGGTTTTGTCGCGTAGCCCGATGGCCAATGAAGACCTGAATCCGTCACAAAAGGCACAACCGGCACACCGCAGTGTTTGTACAGGATCTCAAACCCACGCGCGTAGGGGCGGGTTTCTCCGATGGGAACGCGGGACCCTTCTGGAAAAATGACCATACTCCTACCTTCGCGGATCGAGGCCTTACCCTCTTTCAACAGGCGGCGGATGTTCTTGCCTGGGGTCTCGGGATCAATGGGGGTCATTGGCGCATGTTTCAAACCCCAACCGAACACCGGAATAGACATAGCAGCGCGCTTGGTCACCATGTTCACATGGGGCACCAGCACCGTCATCATCACAGATTCCCAGGCGGTAAGGTGATTGCCCATATAGATCACAGGCCCAGCGGGAATGTGTTCCCGACCTTCGATCTTGTAAGTCACCCCAAGGATGTATTTGGCACCATAAATATACCCACATGACCAAAACCGAAGCAATCGGCGCACCAATACCGGCGTTGGCCGCCAATGCAGGTAAAAAATGATGCAGGCGCCTGCTGTAATACTGACCAGGAAAACGAAGGCTTCATAGACACGGGTTCTTAGCCAGGCAGCTAAATATGGCAAAAGCCGTTTTGACTGAACGTTTTCTTCGTGGGCAAAGGTATTCATGACTTCCATCAGCTTGGTACGAGGGCAAAACCGTCTATACACGTCGAATGTAACGCAACAAACACCTTTTAAAACCACTGCGCCGTGTAGGTTTAGCACCTTGCAGGGCTGGCAGGCTTGATTTCTCTACTGGTATAAGTTGCGCTGAAGAGCCAAGGATCTGATTCGAGAGTTTTGGCCGAATATCTAGGCGACAAGGTCTTATCAATGTCCGACGGCAACAAACCAATCGTAGTTGGTGAGTATTACGAGTCACACGCAGAAAAGCAGGCCTTCCTGCGTCAGGTGTTTGACGACACTGCTAAAAACTATGAGGCCATCGCAAAATGGGGCTGGTTCGGCTCTGGCGACTGGTATCGCCGCGAGGCCCTGCGCCGCAATGGTGTGACCTCCGAGATGCGGGTGCTTGATGTTGCCACCGGCACCGGTCAGGTGGCACGGGCGCTGATGACCATTCTGGATGACCCCAAACAGATTGAATGCGTTGAACCCTCGGCCGGCATGATCGCAGAGGCCAAGAAACGTGTTCCGGTCACTTTTCACCAGTCCACAGCAGAAAAACTGCCCGTTGAAAACCAAAGCTTCGACTTTCTGACCATGGGGTTTGCCCTGCGTCATGTGGACAGCCTAGATGACAGTTTCACTGAATATCACCGGGTTCTGAAAGACGGCGGCAAGGTGCTGATCATGGATGTGACAGTACCAGAAAAAGCCATTCCCAAGGCCCTGTTCCGCCTCTACTTCAAGCATATCCTGCCGACAGTGGCGATGATCCTGACCAGAGACCGCAATGTGTTTCGTCTGATGCGCTATTACTGGGAATCCATGGATCAGATGGTACCAATAGAAAACGTATTGGACAGCCTGCGCAAAGCCGGGTTCACAACGGTCGAGCACAACTCGTTGCTGGGCTGTTTTTCCGAATATGTCGCGCGCCGATAACGGACGCTGATCCCTCATGGCCAGTCCTTTTGCTCTGATCCCGGCACACAACGAGATCCTGACCGTTCGGCAGGTGGTCGAGGAAACCATCCCTTTGGTGGACAAGGTCATTGTGGTCGATGATGGATCAACGGATGGCACGGCGGGCTCCTTATCCAATACCGGAGCTACTGTGCTGCGTCACGAGATCAACCTGGGCAAGGGGGATCGCCTGGTCGAAGGCTTCCAGTCGGCACTGGACAAAGGTGCAACGGCAGTGATCGTGCTGGATGCTGATATGCAGCACGACCCTGCGGATATCCCCAAATTTCTGGCGCAGCATCAGGATAATCCCCTGGCCATTGTCATGGGGGATCGCTCTGCCGATATGGAAAACATGCCCGGGTCCCGCCGCAAAGGCATCAAATTTGGCAACTTCTTTATTGGCTGGGCCTGCGGCCGCCGGATCAAGGACGCCCAATGTGGCATGCGGCTCTACCCCGCGACCGCATTGAAGCGGCTGGACATTCCCAGGCGCCATATTGGGGGGTTCAAATTTGAAACCGCCGCACTGCTCTATGCTGCGGAGAAGGGAATTCCCTTTGAATACGTGCCCCTGAAAGCCCGCTATGAGGGCTTTGTCCTGCGCCCAAGCCACTTTGACCCCCTGCGTGACTTCATGCGGCTGTTTGGGCTCGTCACCGAATTTCTACTTCTTAGAGGCCTGCGCCCAATGGGCTTTTTGAAGGCCTTGGGACTTATTGACCAGAAACATAATCGAGGAGAGACGAAATGAAACTTTTGACCTATGCCTTCCTGGGCGCCCTTGCCCTGCAACCGCTGACAGCGACAACCGCGGCGGCTCTGCAGAAAGTCCGGACGTCCTATGTTCAGCTCAGCGAAGTGACATCAAAGAACACCACGATCCGTGGTGTGGAGAATGCCCTTAAAACCTGCAGCTCGGCACGTGGCTGGAAGTTCAGCCGTGTCGCACAAGGCAAGTTGATCGGCCAACTGACGGTGCGCGGCAAACATTATGTTGAAGTTGACGTTGAATACAGCAGCCAGGCCTTCAAGATCTCTTACAGAGACTCAAAGAACATGAAATTCGACGCCGAAAAGAACACCATCCACAAACGCTACAACAGCTGGATCGAAAACCTGACCAACGATGTGATCTTTTGCCTAAAGTAACCCCCAACTATCCGATCCGGCACATCTGCTCGGAGGCTTGGCTGTGCAGCTGATCAGATCAGAGGGCGTTGATCCCAAGTCCAGGTGCCTGGACGGCCATTTCCCCGGGAACCCAATTGTTCCCGGGGCGGTTCTGTTGGGGCTGGCCGAACAGGCCTTACGCGACATCGGATATGAGATTAAATGCGTTCAACGCATGAAGTTTCTGCGCCAACTCATCCCAGATCAGCCGTATGAAATCACCTTGGAAATAGGGGCAGGGGGCACCCTTGCGAAACTTGCGTGGATCTCAGGGACAGAAACCCTGGCAAATGCGCGGGTAGAACTGCGGCCGACCAATGGCTGAGCAAGAAACCGGGGTGGACCAGGCGACTGGCTGGACCAAAGCCAGGGAATCTGGGTCTTTGTGGCAGTTGAAATTCATGCGGCTACTGGCAAGCAGACCCCCAAGCCTGATATACGTGCCCCTGCTCTGGGGTATTGCATTGGTCTTTGCGATCGACAAACGACGGTTGAGCACCCGAGCCTCGATCGCCTTTCTCACCCGCATTCTGGGCCGCGCACCAACGCTATTGGAACGCATGCGGCACGCCAGGACTTTCAGTCATGCCTTCTTTGACCGGGTGCGGTTGTTGGGGCGCGGGGTTGAGCAGTTTACCGTGTCGACGCGCGGTGCGGAGCCTATTCAAGACCTTGTAAACCAGGGCAAAGGGGCCGTGTTGCTGGGCGCGCATTACGGTAGTTTTGAAGCCCTCAGAGCGTTGGATCGTGAACTTCCAGGCCTGTCCGTTCGCTATATGATGTTCACGCAACACGCCAGCAAAAGCACCGGCATTTTGGAGGGCATCAACCCGGACGTCAGTGAAAAGATCATCGCTTTGGAAAATGGCCCCATGGCGATGATCCAGGTCTCTGATGCCCTGAGCCGCGGCGAGTTTGTGGCTATTCTGGGGGATCGGCTGCCCGATGCGACTGTACGTGCAAAACAGGATGTCTCATTTCTGGGCGATGATATAGAAGTGCCCCTATCCCCCTACCTGACTGCAATGGCAGCCAGGGTTCCAATTATCCTTAGTTTCGCCAGATGGGAATCCAGAGACCACTATGCCGCTGAATTCACACAGTTCTATGATGGGGCGCCTGTGCCACGACCCGAGCGCGCTGAAGCCGCTGCACATATGGCGCAGGACTATGCAAAGGCTCTTGAAGGCTGGTGTCGCGTCGATCCTTATAACTGGTTCAACTTCTTCGATATCTGGCGCCGCTGAGCCAAGCTGCTCGCAGCCGGCCCCTGCAACGCTGGAGCTCGCCTTGAGGGCAGAGCCCATTTCTGTGGACGGCTCAGTGGCCTACGTGGAAACCATTGTACATCCGGCCTTTGGCACTGCAGTCCAAAATGGCGGTGTCTTTGTCCTGACCCGCGATAAATCCCTGGTGCGGCGGCAAATCACGCCCAAAGCAGAAGAGATGACAATCGGCGCCAAGACCATCACCATCCAGCGTGACGGAACAGAGATCACCCGCGCAATTCCCAAACGCATGCATGCGTTTTTCACTGTCCTGCAAGCGGCAGTGTTCAATCAGGGCATTTCTGAGCTGCCGCCGCTGCCCCATAAGATTACATCCACATCAACGGGTTGGACCGCCCGCATTTCGCTGCGCCAAAATGGCGGCGGCAGCATTGTCTTTTCCGGCTGTGGTGAGACCTTGCAGGCCATCGACCTTGAAATGGCAGGCAATCAAAACCGTCAAATCAGGTTTGTGTCGCAATGACGCGGATTACCTTGGCTGTTCTGGGTCTGATCGGACTGGTGTTGCTCTTGGCGCCCTGGGTCACGATCAGCTCTGACACCGAGGCCCTGACCGTCGGGGACAATGCCGGCCTCCCCTCTCTCACCGATGGTACCGGGCTGGATGTGCTTGTCGCGCTCAGCCACCCGCAGGTCTCCCAGCGCAACAGAGCAGCAAAAGCAATTGCACACCACCTGAGGCAAGACCCTTTGGTCGATGAGGTTCTTGTCACCACGCCGGCCCCCTCGGAAGAATTTGACAGCTGGGTCTGGGAAAACCGGCTCAAGCTGGCCCCGCCAGCACAGTCGGATCTGGAGAGCCCGGGCATGGTTCGGCGGCTCGTAGAGGCAAAAGACTATTTTTCCGATGCGGCCAGCATTGTGTTTGGGGACCGTTTCCTGCGGGATCCAACAGGAAGCTATTGGCGCATCATAAAGCGGTTTGAGAGCCCCGGAGACGCCTTCCCGGTTGTAAACGGCGTTTGGCAATCCAATGATAACTCCGCAGCAATTCTGCATATCCGCTTGGTACAGTTCCCCTTTGACGCCCAGGCGCTACAGGATTGGTCATCGGCACTGCGTGACCTTGCTGCTCATGAGGGGATGACGGCGCATCTGCTAGGGGTCCGGGTGATCGCCGCAGAGACCACCCAGTTCAACTCCACAGCCTCGGCGCGCGCCTCAACTATCGCCAGCCTGCTTTTGGTGATTTGGCTGATCTGGTCACTGCGCTCGGTGGTCTTGGTGGTGCATACCTTTCTCCCCCTCGCCCTGGGAGTGGCCGCAGCCATTGGCGTGGTCAATCTGGCATTTGGCTCGGTGCATATTCTGGCCCTGGCCTTTGGTGGCGTTCTTTTGGGGCTGGCACTGGACTATCCGATCCATGTCATGGCCCATCATGGCAGTCGCCGCAGCAAGGCCAATAGGCTGATCCTGCTGGGCGCTGCCACCACCGGGCTTTCGTTTTTGGCCATGGTTGGCACACAGGTTCCCGCATTGGTTCAAGCCGGGGTCTTTATCCTGGTCGGGCTGTCCGTCGCCGCCATTGCCTCCGTCGTGATGCCCGTGCCCAAAAGGGCGGAAATACGCGGCGTCGCGCTCAGCGCCTTTGGCTTTTACCTGCCTGCCAAGGCCTGGATCGAGGCCACGCTCATTGGGGCTGGGCTCGTCACAGTGGTACTGTTTAATCAACCACCCCCCATCACTCTCTTTGAACCGCCAGAGCACATCCGCACAGAGCTGGCGGAATTGAACCAAAAACTGGTCCTGCCCTCCAGCACATATGCCATCGACGTAGAGGGCGAAACGCTCAGCGCGCTGCTTGAAAACGAGGTGCAACTGGCAGCGAAATTGGATCAGGCTATCGAAGACGGGGATTTGCACTCGTATCAGATGCTCTCTCAATGGCTCTCCCCCTCGCGCGCCCTTCACAGCTCAGTTTCCGACTTCCAAGCCGAGGCAGAACTGGCACTGGAGCAGGCAGGCATGGCCGTCGCCTTTGCCGAGCAACAGACCCTTGCGTTTGAACGCGCCCTCCTGGCCCCAGGCCTGCAGCCGGAAGACCTGAGCAGGTTTCCGGAATTGCAGGGCTTGGCCAGGCGGCTGTCGGTCTCAGAGGGGCGCTGGAAGGAAAGGGTTGAACTGGTCTTGCCACAGGGCAGCTCTCAGTTGGATCTGACCCTCACCACCCCAGGCGCTGAGCTGGTCGACCTACTGGCCCCCATTCGCCAAACCATGACAGATCTGCGCAATCGCATTGCCTCCTGGCTTCTTGCTGGATTGCTCTGCGGTATGGGGGTGCTGGCTGTTGGACTGGGCAGCCGGAGTGAAGCCCTGCGCATTTTCCGTACTTGCTGCGCGGTTCTGGGCGGCAGCGCCTGCATCATCATCGCGGTTTACGGTGCGTTCAGCATCTTTCACATCGTCGCTATGGCTCTTGTTGTGGGAATTGGCGTGGATTATGATCTCATCCTGACCGGCATGAAGGGAGACAAAGACAGCAAGACCTCTGCCAGATCAGTCTTTGTATGCGCGGGATCCACCCTGATCGCCTTCCTTGTTCTTTCTCTTTCTGAAGTTCAGATCCTTCATCAGATAGGTGCAACAGTGACTATGGGATTGATGTTGATGCTGTTTCTGACTCTTGCACAGACAAAACGAAATGAAGACCTATGACGAATTTACCAGGTGCCAATAATATCGGCATTTCCCATAGCACGCTTGTGTCCTGCCTGGGTCGCGGACATGCCGCCCATGTGACGGCGCTGCGTAATGGCACCTCCGGGTTGCGCGCAGAGCATCATCTGGACCTGCCCTTCAGTTGTTTTCTCGGTGAAGTTGATGACCTGGCCGACCTCCGCTTTCCGGTTGAGCTGAGCGCCTATGACAATCGAGCCAACCGCCTGGCCCTGGCCGCACTGGGAAGCGATGGCTTTGATCAGGCTGCACTGGCAACGAGGGAAAAATGGGGCGCGCTACGCTGTGGCATCGTCATAGGCACCTCCACCGCGGGCGTTGAGATGCTGGAACGTGTTTATCGCGCGCGGGATGACGACGCTCCAATGCCCAAAAGCTATTCGATGCGCCATCATGACAGCCAACAGGCTGTTGCGGCTTTTCTGCAGGACTATCTGGATTTCCAGGGTCCAAGCTATTCGATTTCAACCGCCTGCTCCTCCTCCGCAAAGGCGCTGGTTGACGCCTATCAACTCATCGAAGCCGGTCTTTGTGATGCGGTGCTGGTTGGCGGTGTCGACAGTCTCTGCCTGACTTCGCTCAATGGGTTTGAGTCCCTGGAACTGATCTCACGCAGCCCCTGTAAACCCTGTGACAGCAACCGTGATGGCCTGTCCATCGGCGAGGCCGCAGCCTTTTTGATCGTCGAACGTGACAGTAAAAACGGCATCCGGATGAGCGGTTTTGGCGAAAGCTCGGATGGAACCAATATGTCCACCCCTCCCGAAGACGGGGCCGGGGCCGCCACAGCAATCCGTCAGGCGCTCCAACGTGCCGGCCTCACAGCGGGCGATATCGACTACGTCAATCTGCATGGCACCGCCACGGTTGTGAATGACGCGGCCGAAGCTCAGGCCGTCAGCTCTGCGATCGGCGCGCAGGTCCCCGCCTCCTCTCTGAAAGGCGCCATTGGCCATACCCTGGGCGCCGCTGGTGCCGCCGAGGCGGTGTTGTGTCTCTACGCGCTGGAACACGGCATCATTCCCGGCAACCCCGGCCTCGAAAAACTGGATCCCAAGGCCCTACCAAACGTCGCCGCACAATGCCGCAACGCACCTTTGAAACATGTGGTCAGCAACTCATTTGGCTTTGGCGGCTCCAACTGCGCATTGGTGCTAAGCCGATGACCCAGACACAGATCTTTGTAGATGCCGTTTCGCTGATCGCGCCCTCAAAAGAGCATACCGAGCCCCTGGCGAAATCACTTGCGACCGCCAGTTTCACCACCTTCCCCGAAAGCTGGAAACCCAGCCCCGAAAGCATCCCTGCGCGCGCCCGTCGGCGCTATAGCCCGCAAACGCTTCTGGCGATACAGGCGGCGGAAAACATTGCCCCGGCACTGGCACAGGATGCCGCCTGGGTCTTTGGCTCCGCCTATGGAGAAGGCGAGACCCTACAGCTGATCCTGGAAGCGCTGCGCGGCCCGACCATGGCAATCCGACCCACACGGTTCCAGAACTCGGTGCATAATGCGGCCTCGGGCCAGTGGACCATTGCACAGAGCATCAAGACAGCCGCCACCAGCATATGTGGCGCCGATCATACCGCAGGATCCAGCCTGCTAAAGGCCCTGTTGCAGGTGCAGCTTGAACAGCGCCCTGTTGGGGTGGTGCTGTTTGATGCGCCGCTGCCTGCACCGCTTGATACATCACATTTCCTGACCTGCCCCGCTGGTGCCGGTCTGGCCCTGTCCAGCCGACAAAGCCCACAGTCCTTTGCCAGCATCGCCTTCTCGCTGGCACAACGGGCTGAAACACCACCCCGGACCAGATATGCCCAAGCAGCGCTTGCAACCTTGAACCCGGTGTTTTCCATCCTTCCCCTGTTTGAAAAACTAGTCGAAAGAGACGCAGGAGATGTTACTCTTGGGCTCAACGGTGGGATGAATTTAAACCTAGAGGTGACCCTGCTGTGACCTTTGACGACGTATTGGAACGCATGCCCCACAAGGGGGCAATGCGGCTGATTGAACGGATTATTTCGGTCGACGACACGGTAATCCACTGCCTGGGCGTGGCTCACGGTGGGGTAGATTACCCACTGCGGTTAAACGGTATCCTATACGCCGCCAATCTTGTTGAGCTTGGGGCACAAGCAGCAGCGGCCCATGCCTCGATTGGGGATTTGAAAGGCAACCATACTGGCCTGTTGATTGGTCTGCAGAACGTCAACTTCCTGACCTCCACAGTGATTGATTGCTCTGACAATCTGCATATCACGGCCCGTCAGCTGCATTTTGACGGCAACGGTGCCCTTTATGATTTTGAAATCAGCTCTCAGGGGCAGAGATACATCGAGGGACGCGCAACCCTCAAGATGCAGGGAGAAGCAGAATGAAGCGGGCCTTGGTGGTAGGCGGATCCAGCCCGATTGGGCAGGCCGTGAGCAGTGAGTTGGCGGCAATGGGGATGCATGTCTTTGTTCATGCGAACAAAAATCTGGATCAGGCGCAGACCTGCGTGAACAACATCACGGCAAATGGCGGCAGCGCCGTGGCTCTGCAGCTGGACATTCTGGCCCCCGAGGCCGCCAATCAGCTGGAGGCGCTTGCTGCGGATGGGCCGATACAGGTGGTGGTGCATTGCGTCGGTGGGCAAATCGACAAACCCTTTGCCGCGATGGCGTTTGACGACTGGAAAAATGTCATCGACCTCAATCTGACAAGCTTTTACTCTGCGGTGCGGCCCCTGATCATGCCAATGCTGCGCAGCAGATGGGGGCGCATTATTGCGATGTCTTCCCTCACGGCTGTGCGCGGCAATCGCGGCCAGACCAACTACGCCGCTGCAAAGGGCGGGTTCCTGCCCCTGATGAAATCCTTGACCCAGGAATACGGCTCGCGTGGCATCACCGCCAATGTGGTGGCCCCGGGGCTGATCGACACCGCCGAAACTACCAACCTCAGCAACTACGACGAATTGGTCAAAATGACGCCAGCACGCCGCGCCGGCACGGTCGCGGAAGTTGCCGCCCTCGTCGGCTATCTGGCCAGCGACAAGGCCGGGTTCATTTCCGGCCAGCAGATCAGCATTGATGGCGGCTGTTCCTAAGTCCCGCTTTGGCGGGGTCAGTATCGTTAATACAACCCTCAAGTTCAGCCAACAGATCTGAGCGGCTTTGTTGCGCAAATCGACTGAAGGACAGACTCTCCCTTTCCCCGGACGGAGTTATCCTGCGGGTTCTGTGACAGGTACTGCTGGTCGTTACCTCCACGGCTCGCACTTCCAGCGTTTCTTTGTCAATTCCTATGTGTATCTTGCGCCAGAGCTGACGTTTTGGACCACCATGCTTGCGAGCATTCCACTCGCCTTCGCCTTCGGCCTTGATCCCCGCGCTGTCGACAAGGAGGTTCCGTGGGCCCTTGGAACCACCATACGGCAGGTTCACGTTCAGTGTCTTTTGACCTCGGCTCAATGTGCTGGAATCCGGCGCAGACCAATCCAGACCCGGCAAACGCAACAGGCTCTGAACGACCCCCGTTCGCCAGTGGGCTCGAACCCGTGGCGCCTTCACTGGCTCACTCTGCCGAAGCGGCATTCCGAACAGCACCTTCAGGCTGAGGCCCGCCTGGATCGCCGCATCACTGAAACTCTGGGTTCGCCCGCGCTTACCATTCGGCGGCGGAACCCAGACCATCTCGGAGACGGGCTAAATGTACAGTAATCCGCGCTGCTTCAACTTGTTTCGTCAGCATCGCCCATAGGGTGGCCGACAAACATCTGCCGTGTTCGAAACAGCATGGCGCGCGCTTGCTGATCTTCCGTCTTCACGGGGACAAAACGCATGGTTGGGCGTAATGCTGCCTCCACAATCGCTTCGGCATCCGTCACATCGTTCTTCTGACGTTTCACGAAAGGTTTCACATAGTTCGGCGGGATCAATCGCACGTCATGCCCGAGCGTCTCAAATTCGCGCCCCCACCCGTGTGCCGTGGCGCAAGCTTTCATGGCTACAATGCACCTCGGATGTTAGGCAATGAACGCGAGCAGCTGAGCCCGTGAAAGCTGCTTGCGGAACATGACAGATCCATCGTCGCGCGCGCCGTGCAAATGGAAAACGCGCTTTGCAAGATCAATCCCGATAACGGTAACTTCGGACATGGTTGCTCTCTCCTTCTGTGATGTCTTCAGAAAACATCACCTTGGCACATTGTGATGCCGGCGGGAGGGGGCATCCATGCCATCAACAAAGCCGCGTGACGGTTTCGCCGCCAGGAGTGACGATGACTGGGCAATACATCGCGGTGTTGACCTGTATGATTTGCCTTTGGCCAAATGGTCACATCCCGTTGAACAGGGGTTTTCTCAGCTTTCGAACAGCGCCATCTTGGATCAAAGCGGCAGGCATCCGGTGATGCCTATGAGCTCCAGGAGAGATAAATGGCAATTTCCTTGCAAGAGATGATGGCTGAAGCAAATGCGGCAGTGGAGCGCATTCCGGTGGCCCAGGCGCAGGAGTTGATCGCGCGAGGGGCTTTGTTGCTCGATGTGCGAGACGCCCCTGAATTGGAAGCGCAGGGACGCGCGACTGGATCGCATCATATTCCGCGTGGGATGTTGGAGTTTCGCGCCGATCCTGCCAGCCCCTTTTATGATGTGGCCCTGCGTGCGGATCGCCCTGTGGTACTGCATTGCGCCAGTGGTGGCCGTGCGGCCCTTGCGGGCAAGCTGCTGAAAGACATGGGGTACGACGAGGTCTACAACCTAGGTGGTTTTGCTGACTGGAAAGAGGCTGGGGCGCCGGTAGAGGAACCTGTCGATCGCGGCATGGGGCTTTGAGGTGAACTGATCCGGATCAAAGAACGGGTGCGCTGATTTGGGTAAGACGTGATTCACATTCGAAACCCAATAGTCGAGGAGGCCTGTATGTTACGCCTTGCATCCATTCTTTATTCCCTGATCGGCAGTAGCCTGGCTGGCGTCGGTGTTATCGCCGTTCTGGTGGCTGGATTTGTGTCGGTAAATGCGATCTTGCTTGCGGCCGTTGGCGGCGCGGTTCTGGGCCTGCCGGTGGCCTGGCTGGTGGCGCGTCAGCTCTATCAGAACGCAGCCCACTAACTGTTTCACGGGACTGACCCACCAATCTGGCAAAAGGTGGCCCCCAAAGCTCACGGACTTTGGGGTGGTCCTGTTTATGGCAGTCAGGCGTTGAGAAAGGCGCGGGCATTGGCCTCAAAGGCGCGCGGCTTTTCTGCATGGAGCCAATGACCGGCCCCGGGGATCTTGGCAAAGCGGGCGTTGGGGAAACGGGCGAGGATGACGTCGCGGTCTTCGCGCCGCACATAGTCCGAATTGCCACCAGACAGAAAGAGCACAGATCCCTGCCATTGGGCCTCGGTCTCAGGGAAAGACATGATGTCGGGCATATGCCGCGCCAGGGTGTCCAGGTTGAGCCGCCATCCCTTGTTGGGGATATCTAGGGACTGGGTGAAAAAGCTCTGCAGGGCGGGTTCGACACCCGCTTTTGCCAATTGTTGCTCAACATCGCCGCGCCGTTCCACCTGGTCAAAATTCACTGCGCGCATTGCGTCGATGAATTGAATTTGACTGTGGCTATAGGGCACAGGCGCAATATCGGCGACAATCAGGCGATGCACCATTTCCGGGTGGTTGAGGGCCAGCATCATGGCGGTTTTGCCGCCCATGGAGTGGCCGATCACATCCATATGGCCCCCGTGCGCTGCGATGACTTCGGCCAGGTCTTCGGCCATTTCCGGATAACTGTGGCTGTCGCTCCAGGCGCTTTGCCCGTGGTTGCGCAGATCAACGGCAACAACCTGGCGCTCATCCGCGAGCCGTTTGCAGATCACCCCCCAATTGCGCGCAGATCCATAGAGACCATGGGCAACCAGCAAGGGAGGTTTATCGGTGGGGGTACCATGTAGAATGTAGTTCAGCATGCGCCAGTGATAGCCTTGCGGCCAGGGCATGGCCAGACCCATTGAGGCGCAGGGACGCTTGCGGTAACTACTGGGGGCAGGAAACCGGGGCGAGCACAGCGTCCCAAAAGCGGAGCACAGATCAATGGCGCAAGACATCTTTGCCGATATCGAAGAGGTGCAGGAGTTGTTGAGATCCCATGCCGAGGTCTCGGGGGATCTGGCATCCGCTTTGGGCAAGGCGCGGCGTCAGCTGCCGCGGCGAATTTATAAACAAGGGATGCGTCTGGCCAACGCTTTGCCGATGTTGGAGCATCCAAAGCTGCGCCAGACCCAGGATGAAAAATCCCTGCAACAGGCAGCGCGGGAAGTGAGAAACCACCTGAAAAAGATCGACACCGCAGATCGCCGCAAGGGACGTATGCTCGAGATCCTGGGCAGTATGGCCTTCGCTATACTGGTGGTGTTTGTGCTGCTGGTGACTGTTTTGCGTTGGCGTGGGTTTATCTGACCTGCAGAACGGTCTAGTTACCGGCCTGTTGAGGGAGGTTCGGCGCGGGGTCCTGGCAGCACGCGACTGCAGCATCTACCTAATCCAGCTCAACAAATAAGGTTGGTACACCTGCATGAAGCTGTCATGGTGGATGCGATAGAGAAACTGGAGATGCGTTGTATGCTCATTGTTGGCTGGCGGGAGCGTGTCGATCTGCCGCTTCTGGGTCTCAGAAACCTCAAAGCAAAAATAGACACCGGGGCGCGTACATCTGCCCTGCATGCGACCGATATCGTGAGCTTTGAACGCGATGGCGTCCCTTGGGTCAAGTTTCACACCCGGTTCGATGATGACGCGCTGGATACGGATGTGGAATGCCCGATTTTCGACCAACGGGATATTCGCAACACCAGTGGCATCCCGCAGTCCCGTATCATCATTCGAACCAAGTTTCGGATTGGCAGCCGCCTGTGGAAGATCGATCTGTCGCTGACTGAGCGCTCAGACATGAAGTTTCGAATGATTGTCGGACGCACCGCTTTGCGGCGACACAATATCCTTGTCGATCCCAGCAAAAGCAATCTGACGACGCCAGTTTCGGCCCAACACTCTGATGAAAGGAGCTCGCCTTCATGAAAATTGTCATGCTTGCCCGAAATCCGAATCTCTATTCCCATAAACGCCTGGTTGAAGCCGCCGAGGCCCGCGGCCATGAAATTCGAATTGTCGACACCCTGCGGTGCTACATGAACATCGTGTCGCGGCGTCCCGAAATCTATTACAACGGCGAAAAGCTGACAGGCTATGACGCGGTGATCCCTCGGATTGGCGCATCCATTACCTTCTATGGCATGGCAGTGTTGCGGCAGTTTGAAATGATGGGTGTCTATCCATTGAACGAAAGCGTCGGCATCGGCCGCTCACGTGACAAGCTGCGCTCAATGCAGCTGTTGGCGCGCGATGGTATCGGCCTGCCGGCAACCACATTTGCCCATGATCCCAAACAAACCGAAGAAGTTCTGAAAGTGGCAGGCAGTGCGCCCTTGGTCATCAAACTGCTGGAAGGCACCCAGGGCATGGGCGTGGTTTTGGCGGATACTGACCGCTCTGCCAAATCCGTGATCGAGGCCTTTCGGGCGACAAAAACAAATATCCTGGTACAGGAATTTATCAAAGAGGCCGGCGGCACCGATATCCGCGCGATTGTAATTGGCGGTAAGGTGGTGGCAGCGATGAAACGCAAAGGCGCCGAGGGCGAATTCCGCTCCAACCTTCATCTCGGGGGCACAGCTGAGGTGATCAAGCTGTCGCCTGCCGAACGTGCCACTGCGGTTGGCGCCGCCAAGTCGATGGGGTTGAATGCCTGTGGCGTTGATATGTTGCGCTCTGACAATGGGCCGCTGGTGATGGAAGTGAACTCCTCTCCCGGTCTGGAAGGTGTCGAAAAGGCAACCGGCCTTGATATCGCAGGCAAGATCATTGAGTTCATCGAGAAGAGCGCAAAGCCCGGTGCCACCAAGACAAAGGGCAAAGGCTAATGCCCAAACGGCCTGCGTTCGAAATCGGCGGTGAAGTGGTGGCCGCGGGTAGCCGCCAGACCATTGATTTGCCGGTCAGTTCCTTGTCTGATCACACACCGGTCATGATGTCTGTGCATGTGGTCCATGGGAAACTAGACGGGCCCACGGTGTTTGTCAGCGCCGGTATCCACGGCGACGAAGTGATCGGCATCGAGATCGTGCGCCGCTTGCTCAAGTCCTCTGCTTTGCGCGGAATGCGCGGGACATTGATCGTGGTGCCGATTGTGAACTCATTTGGGTTTATCAACAAATCTCGCTACTTGCCCGACAGGCGGGATCTCAACCGATCCTTTCCCGGCAGCGAAGGCGGCTCGCTTGCTGCGCGACTGGCCAATCAGTTTTTGACCCAGATTGTGTCGCGGGCGGATCTCGGTATTGATTTGCATTCAGCCGCCATCCACCGCACCAACTACCCGCAGGTGCGGGTGTCACCGGGTGAAACCGAGATCCGTAAGCTGGCGGATGCCTTTGGGGCGCCAATCATCATGGAATCGACAATCCGCGAAGGGTCTTTGCGGCAGGCGGCCCAAGATCTGGGAACACCTGTTTTGCTCTATGAAGCTGGCGAAGGCTTGCGCTTTGACGAGGTGTCTGTGCGCGCTGGGCAGGTCGGAATTTTGCGGGTCTTGAAATCGCTCAGCATGATTTCAGGGCGTGGCGTTGCTGCGTCCAAGGGGCAGCCGCAGTTTTGTACCGCCAGCAAATGGCTGCGCGCGCCGATGGGCGGATTGTTTCGCAGTCTGAAATCCGACGGTGAACTGGTCCACAAAGGGGATTTGCTCGGTGTTGTCTCTGATCCCTTTGGAGAACTGGAACGTGAGATCGAGGCACCTTTCAGCGGTATCATTGTCGGGCGCGCGGTCTTGCCGATTGTGAACGAAGGCGATGCGGTGTTCCATCTCGCACGGGTTCGGTCAGTAGAACAGGCCGAGGACGCGATGGATGAACATTCAACACAGCTGGCCGACGATCCAATGTTTGATGAGGATGAAATCATCTGATCGCAGGGTGACCTTGCAACCCCAGCCTCGGCGAAGGTGCAGACAGACGCCCATATTGCCGTGCTCTGTGTCTATGTGGAAGCGCCGCTACAAACGTCGTGGTCGCGTCGAGATCACGTTTAGCAGGTATGAAAAAAGGCGCCGCTGAAAGATCCAGCGGCGCCCCTGTCATTACGTTGCTTATCCGACCTTAGAGGTTGGGGTAGAGCGGGAATTTGGCGCAAAGCGCAGAGACCTTGCCACGGACAGTGGCCTCGACCTCGGCATTGCCTTCTTCGCCATTGGCGGCCAGACCATCGACCACTTCGACGATCAGCTGAGCGATCTCGCGGAATTCAGCCTCACCAAAACCGCGGGTGGTGCCCGCAGGGGTGCCAAGACGGATACCAGAGGTCACCATTGGCTTTTCCGGGTCAAAGGGGATGCCGTTTTTATTGGTGGTGATATGGGCGCGGCCCAGGGCCTTGTCGACGATGTTGCCGGTCACGCCTTTGGGGCGCAGATCGACCAGCATCACATGGGTGTCGGTGCCGCCGGTGACGATATCCAGCCCGCCTTTGATCAGCTCATCTGCCAGGGCGACCGCGTTGGCGCGAACCTGTTTCTGGTACTCTTTGAACTCGGGGCGCAGCGCTTCGCCAAAGGCAACAGCCTTACCTGCGATCACATGCATCAATGGGCCACCCTGGATACCGGGGAAGATCGCCGAGTTGACCTTTTTGGCGATATCCGCGTCATTGGTGACGATCATGCCGCCGCGCGGGCCGCGCAGAGTTTTATGGGTGGTGGTGGTTGCCACATGGGCATGCGGGAAGGGCGAGGGGTGCTCTCCAGCGGCAATCAGACCGGCGATATGGGCCATGTCGACCATGAAATAGGCGCCAACGGAATCAGCAATTTCGCGGAACTTGGCAAAGTCGATCTGACGTGGGATGGCAGAGCCGCCTGCAATGATCAGCTTGGGCAGATGCTCGGTTGCCAGCGCCTGGATCTGATCATAGTCGATCAGGTTGTCGCCTTCGCGCACACCGTAGTGAATGGCGTTGAACCATTTTCCCGATTGGTTGGGGCGCGCACCATGGGTCAGGTGACCACCAGCAGACAAATCCATGCCAAGGATGGTATCGCCGGGCTGGATCAGCGCCTGGAACACCCCCTGGTTGGCCTGGGAACCGGAATTGGGCTGCACATTTGCAAACTCACAGCCAAACAGCTGCTTGGCGCGGTCAATGGCGAGGTTTTCCGCAACGTCGACGTGCTGGCAGCCGCCATAATAGCGGCGACCGGGGTAACCTTCGGCGTATTTGTTGGTGAGCACAGAGCCCTGCGCTTCCATTACGGCAGCGGAAACGATGTTCTCGGAGGCAATCAGCTCGATTTCGTCGCGCTGGCGGTGCAGCTCGTCGGTGATTGAGCCAAAGAGTTCTGGGTCACGCTCAGAGAGGGATTGAGTGAAGAATCCGGGATCACGGGTGGTCGCTGTCATGGTGGCTCCGCTAAGTAACAAGTGGCAAGATTGGGTAATCTGAGAGATTTCCTATCGGAAACTTCACAGATCTTAAAGGCTGTAAAGCGGCAATAACCGAACATAGAGCGGCAACACTGGTCTTTGTGGCTCGGCTGTGCTTGTTTCGGAACAAAATGGCTCACTCCGGAAACAGGGTTTTGTGACAATGAGAATCGCCTTCTTGGCCAGTGATGCCCCCGTGGCGCAAACGGCCTGTGACACCCTGGTCAAATTGCACGGCAATGCGCCGCCGGAAAATGCCGATGTGATTGTGGCGCTTGGCGGGGACGGCTTTATGCTGAAAACCCTGCACGAGGCGGTTGATCTGGCCTTGCCGGTCTATGGTATGAACCGGGGCACGGTTGGGTTTTTGATGAATGAATACCATGAGGATGGTCTGCTTGCCCGGCTTGAGGCGGCAGAGGAAGAAATTATCAACCCATTGTCGATGACTGCGATGGACCGCGATGGGGCCGTCCACAAGGCCTTGGCGATTAATGAGGTTTCCCTGTTGCGGGCGGGCCCGCAGGCGGCGCGGCTGAAGATATCGGTCGACGGGCGCCAAAGACTGGCAGAGCTGGTCTGTGACGGGGCGCTGGTCTCTACGCCGGCGGGATCCACCGCCTATAACTATTCCGCCCATGGGCCGATCCTGCCGATTGGCTCGGATGTGCTGGCCTTGACAGCAATTGCGGCTTTTCGACCGCGTCGCTGGCAGGGGGCGTTGCTGCCCAGCGGTGCCAAAGTGCGCTTTGACGTGCTGGAAGCAGACAAGCGCCCGGTTATGGCGGATGCGGATTCTATCTCCTGCCCGGATATTCAGTGGGTCGAAATTCAGACCGAACCCAGCATCCGCCACAAGATTCTGTTTGACCCAGGCCATGGCCTGGAGGAACGCCTCATCTCCGAGCAGTTCACCTGAGGCCTTCCTTTGGGAATTGTGAAAGGCAAGAAATTTCAAGCGAATAACTGTGACTTTATTTCCCAGCTGTAGAAATTTTGTGCGAAATGCGATCAGGTTATTGTGAAAAGGCTGGCCTGGTCCGCTTTGATTGGGGCATCCTGGCGGTACGGTAGCTGCAGTTTTGGCGTTGTGTGCATTCTGCTGAAGCTACCCCTTGTTTTCAGAGACGATTTTGGCCCTTGGCGAATGATCGTCCTGTGTGAGCTAGTTTTCATGGTATGAAAGATGCCGGGAATGGACTGATCCATTTCCCGGTTTCTTTTTGTGGCGTCTGGTCCGCAAGGCGTCCGGCGGCACTGCAGTTCGCTGGCAATATTCACCCACAGACAGACAGGGAGCGGGCGGCTGATGCACCGCCCGCTCCCTTGGAGTTTGATGGCATGGCTCGGGTCAAAACACCTGCTGCGGCAGGGTTTGGTTTAGGCCATGAGATCCCACAGGTGTGGACTGAACCTTCCAACGCGCTGCTCGATCGCAATGCAGGCGTCCACCGCCATGTCTTCGCGCCAGCGACGGGCGACGATCTGCACATTGATCGGCTGGGGACCGCTTGCCAGTGGTGCCAGTCGTGCAGGGACGCAGCCCGCAGGCAGGCCGAGATAATTCATTGCATAGGAATAGACGGCGCAGCCCAGAACCTCATGCACGCCTTCCGCACCTTCAGTATCGCGGTCGGGTTTGAAAAACGGCTGCGGCAGAAACGGCGTGAGAACCAGAGGATAGTCCTGCATGAACAGGGACCATTCGCGTGCATAGTGGCTGCGCTTGGCCATCATCTGCAACAGCTCGGTGCCGGCAAAGGGCGGGAACTCCTGGAAATAGACCTCAAAGATCTGTCGCACGGTATCGGATCCGGCGGCGTCCACATCCTGCTTCATCATTGCGTAGACTTCGCCCATCAGCGCCCGATAGCCGGTGCGCCCGGCGTCAAAGGCATTGGGGGGCTCGACCTCTTCAACGACATACCCGGAATCTGTCAGCGCATCGCGCGCGGTCTCCAGCGCCAGATTGACCTCCGGGTGCAGGTCATAGCCAAAGGTGTTGCGGGTAAAGGCAACCTTGATCGGGCCGTCTAGAGGCGCGCCACGCCAGGGGAGGGGGGCATGAAACGGGTCGCGCGGATCTGGTGCAATCAGCGAAGGCATCGCCAGATGCAGATCCGCAGCCGAGCGGGTAATCAGCCCCTGTACCGACATGGACTGCGCCAGCATGCCGCGTTCGGCCTTTTGGCTGGGGTTCCAGGCGGGCACACGTCCTAGACCTGGTTTAACCGTCACCGCACCATTGGCAGCCGCCGGAAACCGCAGCGAGCCGCCGATATCGTTGCCATGGGCCAGGGCGCCGATGCCTGCCATCACTGCTGCACCCGCCCCCCCAGAAGAGCCGCCGGGGGAAATATGTCGTCCCCAGGGGTTATGGGTGCGGCCAAACAGCGGGTTGTCCGTATCGGCGCGAAAGGAGAACTCGGGTGTATTGGTTCGGCCAATCACCACGGCGCCGGCTTTTTCCAGATTCGCGACCACGGGCGCATCCCCGGGGGCAATCAGGTCTTTCAAGGCTGTCACCCCGTTAGAGGTGGCATGGCCTTCCTGATCGACGTTGATCTTGATGGTGACAGGCAGCCCCTGAAGCGGCCCCGGCGCCGCACCGGCTGTGCGGGCTTTATCGAGTTCCCGGGCACGGGTCAGGGCCTCGGAGCTCAAGTCTTCGACCACCGCGTTCAGGCCGGGGTTCACCGCATTCATCCGGTCAATCGAGGCCTGCACCGCCGCTTCGGCGGAAACATCGCCAGCGCGGGTTCGGGTGGAAAGTTCGGTGGCGCTCAGGCGCCAAATATCATCTGTGTTCATTTTGCTCATCTCCTGCGCGGCAGGGTAGAGCTGTGGTTTGCGGTTGCAAGGGAAACCAGAGGTAAATTCTGTTTCCTTTTCTAGAATTTAGCTCATCGGACAAGAAACCGGCAGAGCTGTGCGTTATGTGGTCGAAAGGTTGGGCTGCCCTTCGACCACAAGGCTCAGCTGTTAGGCCTTTGCAAAGCCAAGGCCCTGCAGGGCACCGGTGATTTCATCCAGAATTGCCGGGTCATCAATGGTGGCCGGCATTTTCCAGGGGGTGCCATCGGCAATATTGACCATGGTGCCTCGCAGGATCTTGCCCGAGCGGGTCTTGGGCAACCGGTCGACCACAACGGCCAGTTTGAAGGCGGCCACAGGGCCGATCTTTTCGCGCACCAGCTTGACCACTTCTGCCACTATTTCGCTGGGGTCGCGATCGACACCGGCATTGAGGCAGAGGAAGCCCAGTGGGGCCTGGCCCTTCAGCGGATCAGCGACGCCAATCACCGCGCATTCCGCCACATCCGGGTGGCCTGCCAGCACCTCTTCCATGGCGCCAGTGGACAGGCGGTGGCCGGCAACATTGATCACATCATCCGTGCGCGCCATGATATAGAGATAGCCGTCCTCGTCCTTCATGCCCGCATCACCTGTTTCGTAATACCCGGGGAAGGTGGTGAGATAGCTTTTCTTAAAGCGCGCTTCGGCGTTCCACAGGGTTGGCAAGGTGCCAGGGGGCAGGGGCAGCTTGATAGCAATGGCCCCCAGCTCTCCGGCAGCAACGGGATGGCCGCCTTCGTCCAGGATATCCACCTCATAGCCCGGCATTGGCACCGCAGGGGAGCCAAGTTTCGTGGGCAGTTCTTCAATGCCAAGCGGGTTGGCGGCAATCGACCAGCCGGTTTCGGTCTGCCACCAGTGGTCTACAATTGGCACATTCAGCTTTTCCTGCGCCCAGGTGATGGTATCAGGATCGGCGCGCTCGCCAGCCAGATAGACCTGACCCAGGCAGCTGAGGTCGTATTTGCCGACAAATTCGCCCTTGGGGTCTTCGCGTTTTACCGCACGGAATGCGGTGGGGGCGGTGAAGAAGCTTTTGACCTTATGTTCCGAGATCACCCGCCAAAAGGTGCCCGCATCTGGCGTGCCGATGGGTTTGCCCTCAAAGACGATGGTGGTGTTACCATGGATCAGCGGCGCGTAGCAGATATAGCTGTGTCCGACGACCCAGCCCACATCGGACGCCGCCCAAAACACATCGCCCGGATCAACGTTGTAGATGTTTTTCATCGACCAGTTCAGCGCCACCAATTGCCCGCCGGTGTGACGTATCACCCCCTTGGGCTGGCCCGTGGTGCCCGAGGTGTAGAGGATATAAGAAGGATGATTGCCTTCCACTGGCAGACAGTCGGCCGGTTCCACACCATATTGAAAGCCGTGCCAGTTGACATCCCGGCCCTCGACGAGCTCGGCAACCTCTTGTTCTCGCTGCAAAATAACGCAGAAATCAGGCTTGTGTGCGGCCAGATCTATAGCCCCGTCCAGCAGCGGTTTATAATGCACCACCCGGCCAGGCTCCAACCCGCAGGAGGCGGCGATGATGGCCTTGGGGGTGGCGTCATCAATGCGCACCGCCAGCTCATTGGCGGCAAAGCCCCCAAAGACAACCGAATGCACCGCGCCAATACGGGCGCAGGCCAGCATGGCCTCCAGCGCCTCGGGGATCATCGGCATATAGATTATGACGCGATCGCCCTTCTCGATGCCCTTGGCCCGCAGGGCGCCTGCCAGATTGGCTACGCGGTTGCGCAGCTCCACATAAGAGATTTCGCGCTTGGTGTAGGTGATGGGGCTGTCATAGATGATCGCTGTCTGCTCCCCTCTGCCGGCCTCTACATGGCGATCCACCGCATTGTAGCAGGTGTTGACGCGGGCATCCGCGAACCATTCATAAAGCCCCTCACCTTTGTCGGTCAGCGCTTTGGTTGGGGCCTCCACCCAATCAATTGCCTCGGCGGCCTGCATCCAAAAGGCTTCAGGATCGGCTTTCCAGTTGGCATATATCTCTTTGTAAGACATCGGCGTCCTCCACGCGTTTTGTTCTCAACCGAGTTACGCGTAAGCGTGGCTCTGGAGCAAGTAATCATCATAACCTTGCGTCACAGCGCCGCGCAAAAATTTGCACTATGGCCGCAAAGACCCTGCAAATTTTTGCAAACCCAGCGGTATTGCGGACTGTCGGGCAGTTTTTAACAGTTTTTGCAAATTTGCTAACCTGGCCTGGCTAAGAATGTGAGGCTCGATTACGGGGGATGTAGCTGGATGTATGTAGCGGGATTGTAGCGGGACACTTCGCGTTGCAGTGCGGGACACTTCGCGTTGCAGCAAACTAATTTGGCGAATTCCCTGTTTTCTAACCCCAAATCGAGAGTTTGACCAGCCCATAGCCGCGCGGCTGGTTTGAGGCGGCGAGGGATGTTTGGGACACTTCCCGTTTCAAACTCCAAAAATCCGCCGCCCAAACCGTTTAAATCGTCGGGCGGCGGATGTCTTTAAAGGATGTTTAAAGGCTTTTGAAGATGCTCGGCGTCCAGCTCATCAGGGGCATCTTTCAAGGCCTCCCAGCATTCAGGCTTCAGCACCGCTTTTAAGACGACGTCCACCTCTTCCAGGAAAGAGTGCCACATGGGCGCACCATCCATTGTTATGTTTGGCTCATGGCCCTGCGACATGCAGAGAGCGCGGGCGGCGCGCTCACGGACTGACTTCGGTTTTCGCATAGAAACACTCCCTGGGGGGGGCTATGGTTGGCCCTGCGCTCCCCTTTGCCATCTTGGCGCACATTCTCTACTCATCCGGTTCTTCAGCGAGCTCCATTAGGAATTGATAGATTAGATCTGCTTCTTCATTGAGGAAGGCACGATCAGCGATCTCGGCTTTAGGCAATCTGTGAAGTCGTGGCACTCGATGTGGTTCAGCCCTCCAGCCGCCTCTCGGTCCAA
Organism: Phaeobacter sp. G2; assembly: GCA_025163595.1. Lineage (NCBI taxonomy): Bacteria > Pseudomonadati > Pseudomonadota > Alphaproteobacteria > Rhodobacterales > Roseobacteraceae > Phaeobacter > Phaeobacter sp. G2. The sequence continues at coordinate 3,102,747 of CP104100.1, read as the reverse complement.
CAAATCCTGGCCTGCTGAGGTCAATCATTTCGACGTCAAAGTCGCCAAAGTCAGCATCTTCTGAGACGTGGTTATAGTAAACTAGAGAAAGACAGATATGTAATTCATCAGGTGTTAGCTCACGGCTTCTTGGGTAGACAAACTGAAACGCCCCTCGATCTCCGTCGACTACGTAGTGTTGAATTCCCATAGGCACTTCACGCTGTACGCCAAAAAGTAGAGGGTTTCGGTGATGGTTGTCGTAGGCGGTCCAGCTTTGAGGGCGTGCAAAATCAAACAAGAGTTTAGCTATGCTGACATTGCTTTCGAGGTCCTTTTTATTACAGACGATTTTTAGAGACCTCTTGATGCCATCAAAATCCATACCTGAAGATGGGTCGAGACCTCGACTGACACCCATTATGTTTCCGATTTGACTCCGGAAGCCGCTGTAAGAGATCCAGTTTCCCTTCCTACGGTTCACATAGGATCTAAGGTGCTCTTTACGTTCTGTTCGAGGCTTGGAAACGGCAATAGCAAAATCAATGAACTGATATCTGTTTAGGAGATTAATAATCTCTCTTTTACGCGGACTTCGCAAACATAGCCTCCTCAGAGCAATGCAAGCCCTCAAACAGGTCAACGATCAGATCATTTGAAATTCTCATTCCAATATTAGCGGAATTGATGGCATCTGAACGAGTTTTGGACCAAGGGGTGTCGGGTTGGTGGGTCATTTCAACAAGCTCAAAACTGGGAATACTCAGGTACTTTGGCAAGTGTTTGGCAATAGTCTCGCGGATGGAGTTTGTCGTTACCGATGGGAGCGGCTTTTCTTTCTGCCGGATAGGGTCGAATGCTACAGCCAGTTCGGTGATGGATTGGCTACCAAATTTCTTAAACTGATTGTATAGGCTTCTTTGAACTGGTCCGTAGTCCCAAGCCTCAAAGGTGGAGGCTATCATCGGTTGACCATGATCGACGAGGTGATGTCCATGTAGGAAGTAGCATATCTTTTGAAGGTCTATCTGAGTGACGTCATGACCGTTTTCCCAAGCGGCCTTCAGAACCTCGTTCGCGATGACACGAGCATCATACATAGCTTTGTCCTCCATATTTGCGCGGTTGCTAGCTTAAACACTGGGTCAAGAGCAATTGGTGATCCACATGCTTTTCGTGTTTAAGATGATTTCCTCACGTTTTGGGGTGTTTTCGCTTCGAATGTTTCAGATATGGGCGGTTTTGTGATGAGAATAGGGGCTTGCCTCATGAAGGCCGGGTCCTCGAGGACAGGGAGCGGCCATGAAGCTTGCGCTGGTCGGCGGGGTCATTGTGAGAATTTGGACCCGTGTTAAGGGGTGGGGTTTTGGTTGTAGGGTTAAGCTTTTGAACACTTATGCTTGCTATGGTCATTGACAGGCACTTGACCCGTCCGTGTATTTGGGTGCCGTTAGCTTGTTGTCACAGGCATTGAGAGTGGGTGCTTGTGCTGCACCCGCTCTTTAACGTTTCAGCCGCTCCACAATTTCACCTCCATCTACGGGTGCGGTTTCGGGGATTAGTCGCAGGGCACGAATTCCAAAACGAGTTCGTTTGGCTTTTCTGGCACTCCGTCAGTTGTCCGCTGGATACCGTCGCGGCAGGGGGCAATATCAAGCGCCTTGATGTCGCTGTCGAAGGTGTAAAGCGGCAGGTCGCCGTGCTTCTCCATCGCTGCTTTCAGGCAGTTGATGACGCTGGAAATCTTCATTGTCATGGTGGGTCTCCATCTTTGGGTGTTGTAGCACCCTTTAACCTCCCATTACTGGGAGGCGTTTAAAGCCGCTGTAAACGCGGTTTGAAGGTCAAAGCCGGTCAAATTTTCCTGCGCCTCGATCTGCGCCTGGACGGTGCGCTCAGCGGCAAAGCTGGCTTGCACGTGAGCTGACACGGCGGCGGTGATCGCTTCGAGATCCTGTTGCGACAGATCCGTCCAGCCTGCGGCCATCTTCCAGGCAATTGGAGCCTGCATCAGCCCATTTGATAGCGAGTTGACCGCCTCGGTCAAAGCGGCGCGGGTTTCGCGGTCGGTGCGGACTTGTGCCCCGTCTGGCAAGGTGAGGCCGCCCACTTCATGTTTCCAGCGGATGTTGGCCAGGTCAGTCAACAAGGCGGCGCGGGACGTGACGGCGATTTCTTCGGGAGTGGTGATTTGCAGGGAAAAGCTCATGGGTCAGTCCTCGTCTACTGTGGTGGGCTGCGGCAAGCGAGTGACCGGATCTGGGACTGGCCCTGAGGTGACAGTCAGAACCGGCGCTGTGGCGGGCTGGATCGGCTCTGCCGTGGCAGTGTCATAGTGCCAGCGCAGAGACAGGAGCAGAACGCCCCCGGTGCGTTCGATGCGCCCCACAAACGGGTGATCGCCCTCTGGCTCAGCAAAGCCGCCCTCGGGTACGGAGGACAGGTCATAGGCGACACCATCGACGGTGAGGGTATCGCCGTTGACGCTTGCGGTGGTTTCCGGTTGGCCGGGCAGACCAGCGATACAGATGCAGGCGATTTTCATCATGTGGTTTCTCCTTTAGAACCATCGGCCAATGGCGATGAGGCTGGCGGCCAGGGCAACCCTGTCGCCGTTAAGATTGACGGCCCGAACGGCCACATCAGTCGCAACGGTTCCGCTCCCCGCGATCCCACCGATCGACAAAAAGGCTGGCGCTGAAGACAGGGCAGAGACAGCCCCGGAAACAGCAGGCCGCCCAGGTGATGCCGGATAGAAGAAGGTAGCCGGATACGTCCAAATCAAATCCCCCGCCGCGCTCGTATTGAACGCCTGACAGGTGCAGATCTGCGTCCCGTCTGCCAATCGCACATACTCGCCATTGGCGTTGCTGCCGCGCTCGATCAAAGCTCCCGTCGGCACCCCGCCTGATTGGGAAACGGTGCCGAGAATGCTGCCCTGGGTGTACCCTTCGCGCCATTCGGACCAGCCGGTTGCGGGATCAACTGCCCGTAAAGCAAACCTGCCGAGACTGGACGCCGCCCGCGAAATCGCCAACTGCGTGTGAATGTCAGCGGTTCTAGAGGCGTGGAGAATGGTGCCGTTTGGGGTGAATGGCGGAGAGTTCAAGGTCTGCGAGTCAAAAGTGTGGAAGCCCGATGCCGTGATGTCGTTGCAGTCTCCGTTGGTCGCGCTGAGACCGACGCTCCCAAGACCACCCGCTCCGAGTTTCAACAGCTTTCCGACCGTGAAGTCATCAGGGCTGGACTGCACCGCTGCGCCGCTGGCAACCCCACCCGCAAGCATGAGCTGAAGAACGTCACCGGCCTTGAGGCCAATGGCGTTTCCTGCGGGGTTTGTCATGCCAGTATCGCGGTCGGCGTCAAAGACCACGTCGCCTGGGAACCGGCCCTGACCGGCCTTGTCATAGATGCCTTGGTAGTTGCTGATCAGATCCTGCAGCCGGGCCGTCAGATCATGCGCCAAAGACTGCGTGGGAAAGGCCGCGTAGGTTTGCCCGGCTGCGGTGGCTCCCATATAGGGGGAGGCCAGAGTGATTTGCGTGGCGCTCTCAACCGAAAACACCTCGTAGGTGCGGCCATCTGGGCCGACAAAGCCCCAACCTGTCTGCAAGCTGCCGAACCAATTGGTGCAGGTGCCGGCCACCACGGCAGAGCCGTTTTCAACTGATACAGTACCTGTCTTTACCCATGCCATGACGGGGCCTCCTTTAGGTTACCTGGAACACGGTCCATTCGATTTTGGGGTTGCTGAAATAGACGCCTTGGGTGGCCTCCAGATCGATCTTGAGAAAGACCCGCTGGTCGGTGCCGCTGGACCAGTAGGGCGTCACCAGCTTGTTCGGGTCTTTTTGCCAGTTCGCTGATGGGTCAGGATTGGCCCCGCCAAATCCATTCCAGCGCGCGCCCGGCTGGATGGATGCGTTCAGGGACCACAGCGCATTGTTTGGGTCAAACCCACCGGGAGCGGTTGCTCCAGTCGTCACCGAAGCAGCCGCGACCAGGGCAACCGAGCTGGCCTGCCAGACGTCGGATTTTCCGACTCGGATGCCAGTGTTCACAAAGGCCCATTGGTCGCCGTCTTGAATGTTGCCGGTTAGGGTGAACGACCCAGTCGCCAGGACCATTGGGCGGGACAAAACAACGCCCGCCGCTTTGACCATGCCCGTTGCAAAATCCAGCTTCAGCCCGGCCGTCGGAATGCCGTCGGCGTCTTCGGCGTAGTCGTCGCTCTGGATGGTGTCTTCGATCTGCGCGCGGCCAATACTGGCTCGGCCGAGGAACACGTTTTCCATGTAGACGCCTGCCGGAAACAGCTTGCCGTCAATGGTGCGCGAGCTGGTGTAGACCACAAATGGCGCGGTGCGGTTGCTTCCGTTCGGCCCGACGATTGCGAAACGATCCGATTTGAACACCGTGTCAGAAACAACCGCGCCTTCGTCGTCCAGCTCGGAGCGAACGACCAGGCCGGAGATCACGCCGTTGACGTCGAGCTGCAAAGTGTATTCAGCATTAATGCCGCCGATAGCGGCCAGCGACTGAGAAACTCCGGCGCTGTTGCCGTCCACCTCCGCTTGCACCGCCGTGAGAGCTGTGGCCTGCGCCGCAACCACACCGTCTACAAGCTCAATCTCGGTGGTCAGCTCTGAAATCGCAGCGGAATGGCCCGCGAGTGTGTCACCCGCGCCGTCCAGCTCGGCTTGCACCGCCGTGAGAGCTGTGGCCTGCGCCGCAACCACGCCGTCTACAAGCTCAATCTCGGTGGCCAGCTCTGAAATCGCAGCGGAATGGCCTGCGAGTGTGTCACCCGCGCCGCCCAGTTGTGCGTCCAGTTGTACTATGTCCTGGGCAATGGCGGCGGTCTCACTGGCCCGCGCGGTGCGTTCCGCCTCGATCAGGGCGGCGTTGTCTGCGGTCACAGCGCCAAGCGCCGCCGTTTGCGCTGCAAAGGCCTCGCCCTGATCGTCGACGTGGGCGCGCAGGTCCTGGGAGGCATAGGCCAGATCCACGCGCCAGGCTTCGCGGTTTTCATAGCTCTGGAGCAACTGTTCCAATGTGGCGAGGTCCGCAAGATCCTGTGCGGTTTGTTGGTTCCGCGTATCCGCCACTGTTTGGCTGATTTGGGGGCCATCCATGGCGCTGATCTGGATTTCGGCGGATTGCAGGCGGTCTTGCAGACCGGTGAACTCTGACTGCGAGGCCTTTAGCGTGATGGCGGCTTCGGCGGCGTCCAGGTCAAGTTCCGCCTGCGAAAGGCGGGCGTCAATGCCGGTGACGGTGGTTTGAGAGGCCATCAAGGCAAGCGCGGCTTCGGCGGCGTCCAGGTCGATTTCAACTTGGTTCAATTGTAACTGCAGATCATCGACTAGCGGAAGGCTGGACGGATCTAAGGCCGCCAGGGTGATCTGTTGATTTACCCAGGCCTGCGTGGCCGCAAGGTTGATAGTGCCCTCGGCCGCGCTCATGCGGAGTTCAACCTGGCTGATCCGCTCGCCTTCGGCTTCCAGCCCATAAATCCTGACCGCGCCAGTCTCGGGGTCTATCACGATCCCCGCGTCTGCCATCAAACTGTCCAGCCCGGCAAGATGGGTGAGCGCCCAAAGGGATTGCTCCCCGATCTGGTTCAGGGCGTCGGCCTGTGTTTGTTGCGAGACCGCCTGAACTTCCAGCGCGGTATCCAGCGGATCTATGCGGGCGGCGACCAACTCATCGTCCAGGACAGAGGCCACGTCAAAGGCCGCGTCCGATAGAGTTTCAAAGGTCTCGGTCGAAAGATCAGCAGGGGCGATCCCGACGTCCGGGGTCGTGACCGGTAACCAGGCAGACCAGCTCGTGGCGCGGTTTCTCGCGACTGGTTTGGCCTGGACCACATAGTCTGTCGCGCGGATGGTCGGCGCAAAAACGAACTCACCGGCGCTCACGTCCTGAGTGCTGGCCGTGATGATCTCAGAGGTGCCGACTACTTTGACCCGGAATGCCAGCCCGTCGGTTGCGTCCGCAATGTCGCCATCCCAGACGATGCGAATAGCGGGCGCGCGGTTGTTGCCTGCGCCGTCCTTGATCGCTGCCCCGTAGACCGCAAAACCGGTGACGCCGCTGTGGGTCGGGGATGGCGTGCTGGTCACCTGAGGGACAGTTGGCAGGGCAAGGGCGGGGTCCGGGTTATAGTCCTCGGGGTCGCATTCGCGCACGCTGATCGAGACATTCAGGGTCAGCAGATCATAGGCAACCTCAGTAATGCGAAAGCTCTTTGAGGTGTATTCGTAGTCTTCGGAGGTGGCGTTGATTGTCTGAAGCGGACGCAGGCGGAAGAACTCTGGCAGCATAGGCCATTTGTGGGCTCTGAAGCGCCGGTTTTCCTTCAGCAGGGCGTCACCAATCTGGCGGCCTTGGTTGGCGTCAAAGACCATGGGCAGAGATAGGTCATAGAGTTTTTCTCGGCCGTCCTCAGCGATCCAGTTGGCCTTGGAGATCGTCTCCAATGTCGACGGGTTCCAAAGCGCCTCAGGAGAGGGGTGCGAGACGATGACGCCATTGAAGGTGCTGTTGAGATCGGGGAAGGGATCATGCGTCCAGGCGTCAGAGACAGACAGATCCGTGTCCAGAACGATCTCCGCCACCGCGTCGCCGCTGTCGCCAACAATGGGATACCAATAGCCGCCGATTTCCACGATCTGAGCGTTGGCCGCCGCAAAAAGCTCTTTGAGAATGTCGGCTGGCGCCTCTTCAAACTTGATCTCATAGCCGCAACGCGCGGGCTGCGGATCGCCGTTTTCGTCAATGAACTCCCGCGCGTTCATCGCAGCGAACCAGTCGGGAAGGGGGAGGTCTTCGGCGTCGAAATCCCCGCCATAGATACGCCCGCAAGGCAATGTGATCCCGCGCAGGATATGATAGGCAATCACCATGGCATTGTCGGTGAATTCCCATGTCTCCGGCGCGTCCCAGCGCTGCGGCCCATTGCCACCGACGGTGCTGTCCTGGCGTGGGTCATAGAAACCCGGGCCGTCCAACTCAAAGAGGTATTCTGGACGGCCATTGGGGTAAAGATAGGCCATGTGGTAGAAAGTCAGAACCGCATAGCAGACGCCGGTCAGGATGTGGTCGTCTGTCCAGGGGCGTTCCGGGTCGTCTTTGAAGCGCGCGACCAATTCCGGGTCAGCGGCGATTTGCGAACCGTCCAGAAAGCGAATGAAACCTGTAAAAGATGTCGATGTGTGGCGTTTGGTTTCAATGGGGTAGCCATAGGGCTCTTGCCAGTCGGTGCCGATTTCTGAGATTTCGCCGTCAATAATGAGGCGGCGTAAGCGGGCCCCTGGCAGGTCCCCGACCTCGACAACGTGGACGTTGTAGATATTGTTCGCACCGAAGCCGTTTTGATAGACGGCGTGGCCGCCTGTGGCGTAGCGGCCGATGATAGTGGCCTGCGGGTCAATGCCGCCTTTGGTCGTGTGAGTGGTGACTAGGCCGGGGTCACGCCGCTTGCTCTTTTGGTATTTCTCCATCAGCACCGAAATGGCGGTGGTGATCAGTGTTTTGAGCGCGGCGGCGACCAGGGCTTTTACTGTGATAGAGGCGGCGAAGGCCTGCCCGAGGGCCACCAGAACACCAATAATGGGCGCCGCGTGGGCGGGTTGGCTGAACAGAAAGAGGCAAATCAGAGCGTAGGACAGCAGGCGGGTCATGGGCGAAACACCCGGTAGGCGTTGGCGGGGTTGACGTAGTCCAGGCCGTCCAGGCTCAAGACGTGGATTTGCGGGCCGCCAAAGATGCCAAGTGCGATTTCGCCGGCTTCCTGAATTGCGGCAATGTCACCGACCTGCGCCTGGGACCAGCCGTCGATTTCGACCAGGTGGTGCGCCGCCAGATCGTCCAGGCTGGAAAAGCCTGCCATGGCGAGCTGGTCGCGCCCCTGATCCAGGCGACGGTACGTTCCGCGCCACTGCGCTGCTAGGTCCTTGCCCGAGCACCGCTTGACCCACTCGGCCGCGAAGAGCGCGCAGTCAAAACGCCCGGCCCGAAAGCGGCGTCCCGTGGCGCGGGTTTCGCGCAGGTAGCAAAACAGTAGGGGTGCTCGGCTGTTCATTGTCAGCCCCATCTGATCGACCATTCGCCCGCCACGTCGCTGTATTCGCGGCCCCGATCCAGGGGATTGCGGCGTTGCAATTCAGCGCTTGAACGCTTCAAGGGCAGGCCAAAGGTCAGGCGGCGGCCAGCGGAGACCAGCACCAATTCGGTAAAGCCCGTGCCGCCTTTTGCGGCAATTTCCTGCGGGGCCTGGTTCAGGAAACCTTTGAACATGCGCACGGGCTCGCCGAGGGGGGCGCCGGTGTCGATATCCATCGGGCAGGAATGGATCTGGACGGCGGCAAGGCGTGGCTCATAGGCGTGCAGAAGGGTTTTAACCTCGTCCGTTAAAGGCGGTAATTTGATCCTCAAATTGCGCACAACAAAGCCGGGTTTGGCGATGATTGGGGGCACGTCGATCACATTGCCCGCGCCGTAGTAGGTGCGGATTTCGCCTCCGATCAAGAACTCCTGGTGGTCGTCTCCGCTCCAAAGTCCGAGGGTTTCTGGCGCGCCGGTCTCGCGGTTCTTCGCCTGGATCCACAAAAGGGCGTGGCCCTCAGTGCCCCGGCGCTCTTCTAACTGTGCCTGTGCTTCTGGACTGAGATTTGACATTTCTACCTCAAGGTCTGGACCCACTCAAACGACCCGCCTTCGCTGATCTTTGAGCGGCTCGCGCCGTAGTTTGCTGATTTCAAAACGGCCTTCAGGACCGGGGTTCCGAGCGTCACAGAAGCGCCAATCGCGGCTCCGGGGCGGATCTTTGGCGTGACCTCGATGTCGGTGATCTTGCCGCCCAGGCTGGCGGTGCCGCCCGTGAAAATCCGGTGATAGGCATAGCGGGTTGGGTTTGCCCCGTAGCTAAAGCCCAGCAAATCGCCCCGTTGCAAAACATACCCTTGTGGCAGGCCAGCGAGAGTCAGTTCCCGATTGTTGACGGAAAGGGCCGAGATATAGGGGGAGGCCGCGCCCAGAATGACCTTGCCAGGGTCAGCAATCGGGCCGGTCATTCGGGGGTCGCGGAACAGAAAAGACGCGCCGGGGTCTTCGAGAACGGAAAGACCCGCTTCAATAGCAGTCCAGAAACCGTGGGCTTCAATGTCCAGGGTGATGCTGCCCTGCCAGAGCCGGGCACCGCGTTTATGGGGAATGATCGATCCGTCCGCGCCTTCGGTGGTCGTGACCGCGCGGCCGGGAAAGGACGTGACCTTTGCAATGGGTAAAAAGTCCATGAATTCAGAGGTGGGGAGGGGCCAGGTTGCGGGCATTAGCCTATTCCATGTGGGTCGTTCAGGGCGCGTCGGGCGGTCTCGGGGGCGGTGTTGCGGTCGTAGTCTTGAAGACCCTCGACGGTGATCCTGCCCGAGACCTCTTCGACGTAGCTATGAAACAGAGGGCTTGGCTGGATCACGACGCGGGCGTAGGGAATTTCTCCCGCGCTGCCCGTGGCCGAGCTGTTCGCCCCAGTTGCCTTGCCTCCGGGGATTTCGCCACCGCTCGCAAAGCCGGGGATTTCGGCGCCGTCATTCATCGCCTGCAGGACAGGGCGGTACTTGCGAGTGGCCTTTGCGTGGACCACGGTTTCGCCTGGGGACAGCCAGGCCGGAACCTTGTCGTCGCGGTTGCCGCCGTCGCCGTGGACCGTCCCGATTCCGACGTGACCCTCAGCCAGGCCCAAGCCGCCGAGAAAAATGCCCACAAGGCCGCCGAGTTCGCCGTCCTTACCACCCAGGCCGAAGAGATTGCCCAAGGGGCCGCCACCCAGAAGGAGCGCTTCTAGGGCCGCAGCCGCGATGGATGCCTTAACTTTGTCCCAGGCGTCGGCGGCTTCTTCGCCGCCTCTTACCAAGCCTTCGGTCAAAGAGGTTACATTGTCGCGCAGATAGTCAGTTGCGGCCTCTGTCTGAGCAATAGCCTGTTCTTCTTTTAGGCGTTCGCGGATCAGGGCCTCTACCGCTTCGCGTTCTGCATCTGTCGCGTCCTTGAGCTGGTCGCGGATGCGAAGCATTTCTTTCAGAACCGGGTCCGTCTCGCGCAGCACTGCAATGCGCTGGCGTTCCCGTTCCATCAGCCGTTCGATGGCCTTGCGTTCTTTGTCGTAGCTGGCCGCGCCGCCGCCCTTGCGAGACCGTCGCGATTTGGGGTTCGACGGCATATCGACGTCGGGCAAACCGTGGTCTTGGTAGACATAGTCGGAGTTGCCTGCGCCCCGGCTTTCGCCGCGAGGGTCTGCAAAGTCGGGGTTCTCCCGGATGCGCCCCATGATCTCCTGGCCGTTGGCCTTCATCATATTGACCATGAGGCGGTGTGCCTCATCAGCCGCCAGCGAAATGTTGCCCGCCATATCCGCCGAAGCGACGCCATTGGCCGCGTCCCAGGCTTCCAGCAATTCGTCCTTCAATTGTTCGGAAAGATCGCGGCTCTCAAGCTGCTGTTCATAGGCTAGGCGCTCGGCCTGCAGGCGCAGTTCTGCGACTTCCACGCTGCCTTCACCAAATGCGGTGATCGCCTGCTGGGTTTCGGCCTCGAGGCGGAGCAGCTCAATCTGGTTGCGGGCTTGGGTTTCGACCTGCAAGCGCTTTCTCAGGTAGGTTTCCACATTGCTTGAGAGGCTGGACCACAGATCGGCGCCGGTCGCCTTCAGCTCATTCCAGGGCGCTTGTAGGGCACCGGCGAACAGCTCCAGATCGCGGATGATGGCACTCAGGCCTTCATAGAATTCTCGCTGAGTGCCGTTTAGGTTTTCCAGCCCGCCAGCCGCGCCCAGGAGCTGTTCGCGGACATCAAGAGCCGCTTTAAGGCGGGTTGCGGCGTCTGCGTTGCTGTTCAGCAGCTCAAGGTTCTGGGCAAAGGCATGGCCAGCCTCACGGTTGAACTTGCCGACCGATCCCAGACCGAGGAAGTCCTGAGACGCCGACATTGAGGAACGGTCGTCCCAGATCGCCAGATCCAGCACCAGATCGCGCACGCTCTTTGCTGTGCCGTCAATCGCTTTCTGAGCATCCATCTTGGCCAGGGCCGCCATATCCGCCAGCACCAGGCGCAGCTCCGGCGACGCCTTGCCAAATTCTTCGATCATTTCGGCGGTGCTGAACCGGGTCTTAGCGGCCTTGTCCGCATAGGCGTCGATGGCGTCACCGAGCGCCTCGAGCTGGTCTTCAAGCGTGGCAATGTCTTCGTCTGCACCGGTCAACCAGTTGACCAGGGCGGCACCGGCGGCGATGGAGCCGATGGTGATGAGCGTTAGGGGGCTGACCATGGAAACAAGTGCGGCTTTGAGGGCTTTGGCTGCCCCGGCTGCGCCCATATTACCGATGACCTGGGTGATCTGGGTGCCCTGTTGGATGGCGAGCTGAAACGGGTTTTGGCCCGCTGCCATCATCACGCCGATATCGTTGAACTGGGCTGTGAGGTTGCCAACCTGACCGGCGGCCAGTTGGTGCGACCGGCCCATGGTCACGGCCTCATTGGCCACTCTGGCTTCAGTCGCGGAGAGGAGGCGGTTCTTGGCGGCGGCCGTTTCTGCCTGCGCTGCCAGTTTCCGAACCCCAACCGCAGCCTTTGCTTCTTCTGCCGTCATGGTCTTGGTAGACGTGGCGACGGCATCTTTTGAGGCTTTGAGCTGCGATAGCTCAGATTTGCCCTGGGAGGCATCAATCGTCAGCTTTCCAGAGACAACAAAGGTCATTTCAGTTTCCGTTCCATTCGGCCAATGCGCCGTGTTCGATGATCTGGACTCGGCCGAATAGTTCCGGGTTCATTTCCACTCCGGCCATGTCCCAAGCGGCGCGGGCACCGCCATAATCAAGCCCAAGCGATCTGGTGCTGCCGTCTGCCAGACCGATCCGCTTGAACTGTGTGGCCGCATCACAGAAGGCCTCAACAGCGGGCAGGTTGCATTGCCAGACGCCTTCGCTGTGTTCTGGCGGCGCGAGGCTGTCAGCAGGGATGCCGAGGACCGCGCAGTCTTGAAGGGCCTCGGCCTGACGGTCCTCTTGGTTCCCGGTGAACAGGGTCCCATTGGCAAAGGCCCGCCCGGCCCAGGTTAGTTTCCCGTGACGGCCTTTACCTGGGCACGGGTGTAGGTGGTCAGGAGCGCCAGGCGCACGTAGCCAAGGCCAAGCAAGTCTTCGAGAATGGCCGGGCTGTAGGTCACCGGCTGACCGTTTTCGTCCGCCAGGTCGTCAAGGGAGACGATGATCTCGCGCAGGAAGGCTTTCACATCTTCGGTGGTGGCCAGGTCAAACGCATCGCGGTCCGTGTCGGAGAGCACGCTATAGGTCGCCTTCAGGCTCTCTTCTTTGAAGCTGTCCCCGGAAGGGACAGAGACGGGCACATCGCGGGTAAAGGTGGGTTTGGTTACGACGTTAAACACTGGGAGCGCTCCTTTGGGGCTAGGTCAGGATGAGGGACCACTGGGCGTTTTCAGTGGCGGGGCGGGGCACCAGGCTCAACGGCCATTCCTTGATGTCCTGGCTTTGCGAGAGACTGGGCCGCTGCATCTGCGCTGTTGGCAGGTTAAGCGTGACGATCTTTCCGGCTTGGGTGCCATGAACCAATTCGACCGGCACCTGGGTCATGGACAGGGCCTTTTGAAACGGGTTGTAATCAGCCAAGGGCTTGGCCTCGACGGTGGTTTCAAACAGTTCCGATTTATCCACGATCAACACGCGTTCAGCCCCGACCAGGAACCGGGTTTCCACCTTGTTCCCGAGGTTCAGCTTGGCGGTCTTCATCACAAAACCCACGCCATCGATGGTGAAGGTCGGCGTGTTCTGATGGGAGACAACCAGCGGCTCGACCCAGCTCACCAGATCGACGGCTGGCGCGGCCACGTCGGTCGGTAGAGTGAACAGCCCGGTGAAATCAAACTTGATCTTGGGCGTCGCCTGGGCATCGAGCATCAGCTCGGCCTTGCCCCGCGCGCCCCGGATCACATAACGGGTGCCGGAAATGTTGAGGTGGAAGGTTCCGGCCTCGTGGTCTTTGCCGACCGGCGTATAAGCAACCGAGGTGGCCGGAGTGATGGTCTCCGCAACTCCGCAGGCGCGCAGCAGCGGCCCCCAAGCGGGGGCGATCCCTGCCGCGCCAGAGGCGCTTAAGTCGGTGGTGAAGGACAGCGTGGAGTGAACTTCTGTCGGAATGGAACCGTTGGCTCCCATGCCGGGCTGCTCCTGGTCGCGCTCCTGGTCCTGGCCTTCCATCGGCTTCAAGGTGACTTCCTGAGCCAGGATCGCATTGGCCGCGCCGGTGGGGCCGGGGTCAACGCCATATGTGGCCTCAATGCCAAACAGCAGGCGCTTGTCTTTCCAGTAGAGGGGAGCGGACATTTATGCCTCCTGTTCTTTGGCGGGTTGCGGTGCGGCCGCAGCGGGTTTGCGGTCTTCCTGGGTAGGCTTTTCAACCTGCTTCAGGCCGCCGTTCTTCTGGCGCTCAAAGCTGCCGCCGCCGGTGGGTGGGGAAAGTTTGGTCATGATGCGGTCCTCAGACTTGCTTCAATTGAGAAGGCCAGCTCGTAAAAGGCGCGGCCGTTATGGATGGACAGGAGCTTGCGGCGCTCAAAGATCAGGACGCCTGGGCCGGGTTCCGGCGACCAGCCCACCAAAGCGAGCGTCACTTCGGTCAACAAAGGATGCAGTCTCCCCAGGGCTTTGCGCCCCGTGGGGTCATTGGCATCGAGAACCAGATAAACGCCGATGCGCTCGGTGATCGCCTGGCGGTAAGCCCCGGTGCCGGTGTCTGCCTTGCCCCCTTTGGCATCCAGGGGAACGACCAAAGCAGTGGCGTTTTGCGGCAAGCGCCCGTCCCGCATCAGTTTGGCCATCTCAATGACTGGCTCGACCCGTCTATTCAGGTCGGGAACGTCGTCCTTCAGCTTTTGAATGATAGCGTCCAGCATCAGATAAACCCGGTGGTGCTTTTGGCTGTGATGGGGCGCTCCCGCTTAGTGAAGCGGACGTCATTGGCCGATTTGGTGGCCGGTTCGTTTCCGGCAATAGGCAGGCCGATCTTCCCTTCGCCGATCTGGGCGAGGGTCTTACGGGCAGATTTTTCGGCACTTTCGATTTTCTCGGGGGTCTCGTAGACGTGCAGGTCATAGATGACCAAGGCCTCGGACAGGCTCGAGATCAGCTCCGGCACTTCGTCGAGGGGCAGGGCGTAGTGATTGACCAGGAAGCCGTCGATCAGAGCCTGGGCCGAGGCGATGGCGCTGTCCACGATCTGCGTATCGATCTCCCCAGTCGGGGCGTCGGCGCGGTCTGTGAGGTCCACCAAAAGACGTTTGCCGAACCGGGTCACAAGCTGATCTTGAGAAGTGTAAGGCATCGTGCCCCCTAGTCAGACGGTGGAGATTTGGGCCGCGCCAGAGGGGCGCGGCCGCTTGGCTTAGCCGATGGAGACGATAAGCTCGGGGTCGTCTTCCAAGGCCTTCAGCTCGCCGTCGCCCAGCTCGTCGCGGGGGATTTCAACCGCTTCGCGGGTGAAGTGCCGACCAATCCGCCAGCGCCCCCGTTCCGGGCCTTTGACGACAACCAGGTCAACCCGATCTGCTTCGCCATTTTCAGCCGCGTCGGCTTTTGCTTTGGCGTCCGCGTCGGCTTTTGCTTTGGCGTCCGCGTCGGCTTTTGCTTTGGCATCCGCGTCGGCTTTTGCCTTCACTTCGGCTTCCGTTTCAGCAATCTTTGCCTTCAGCTTGTCGTCGCCAATATTGGCCGGGTGGGCGATGTTGAGTTCCTTGGCGCGGGCCAGGAGGGTTTCACGTTCGTTCATGGGATCTGCTCCTTAGGCCAGACGCGAAACCATCAGCACTTCTGCAGTGCCTTTCCACTCGTTGTCCGAGCCGTCGATCTGGTCGTTTTTCATCAGACGGTTGGCGGCACCTTCCAGAGCAGGGGGCACCATCAGCACGTCGGGGGAGAGGTTCAGCGGCTCGCCATAGTCGCCCTTCATGGACTGCACAGCGACGCGGGCAGCTTCATAATTGGCGGCGGTCAGGGGCTGGCGAGACACGAAGGCGGTTTGCCAGAAGCCAAAGCCGACGTTGCAACGACCGTCTGTCCCATAGAGGAACTTCTTGTTGTTGAAGACGTTCGGGTCATTCGGGTTGTCCAGGGCCACGAAGTCAAAAGCTTCGCGTTCCTGGTAGATGATCGGCTTGATCACTTCGCTGGTGCACAGCAGATACCAGGGTGTGCCAGCGCCGCCACCGTCGTTTGACACGGTGTAAACTTCGCCATCGGCGTCCAGAACCGGGTGGTCAGTATCGAAGAAGTTCTGGCCGTCATAGCACTTCTGGTTTGCGCCGTCCTTCAGGAGGCCAAAGACCAGCTTGTCGGGATGAGCGGCAACCTTGCGCCCAAAACCTTCAAAGACGGGCTTATAGACGCCGATATTGTCGTCTTTGATTTTGTTGCGTTCGACACCGATGGTCAGCTCATAGTCTTTGTTCTTGATGGCGTAGTCGTGTTCTTTCAGGCCGTGAACATGGCGTTCGCCGATCCATTCGCGAACTTCGGGCATTTCCCCGAGCCAGCCATAGGTTTCTTCACTGGCCGAGGACAGAACCGTAGTGGCGATCCGCCCGTAGCGGGTTTTCTCCTGGCCGATGCCGCTTTGAAAATGGGCTTTAAACCCCTTTCGAAGAGCGTTCAGCGCTGGTGATGTGATAAGCATGGCGGGGTTCCTTAGCTCGCGTTGGTCAGCGCTTCGTCGAAGCGGACCCAGACGCCCTGGGCGTCAACATTGTCGATAAAGCCTGCGCGGGAGCGGGTGCCGGTTCCGTCGGTCTTGGCGACAGTCTGGTCATCCACCACATAGGCGAGAGAGCCGATATCCGCTGCGGTGATCTCGTCACCGGCTGCAGAGTTGGCATAGCGGAACAAGCCCGCGTTGAAGGGCACGTCCAGGTCGCCATCAACGCCCAGGCGGTTGTCCACGTGGTCGCCAGCGCGGCCTACTGCCACCAGGCCAACAGCAGTCTGGCCTTTGGTCAAAAGCCCGGCTGCGTTGCGCATGACGATTGCCCCGGCAAAGATCCGAACCCCGGCGACTGCCTTGCCAACCCGGTTGTCACCGATGGATTGCGGGGTGTTACGGTTGTCGGTCAGAGCAGTCATTTGCTTGCCTCCGATTTCCCGGCCATTTCCTCGTCGGTAAGGCCCAGAAGGGTTGCAACGCTGGCTTCTTCAGCATTGAGAGAGGTTGCCCCGTCGCCACTGGCGGGCGGGACAATGGCGGTGTGGGTTGCGTCGAGCTGGGGCAGTTTGCCGATCAGCGTCTCGGTGCCCTCCGGGTCCCGCTGGTGCAGCGTGATAAAGTGATCCCGGCTTGCCGAGACGCCGACGCGTTTTTCTTTGATGGCGGAATCGACAAAGGTTTCGGCAGCGGACAGCTTGGTCCCGGCCTGCAGGCTGGTGACCGTGGCAGAGAGTTCGGTGACGGTGGACTGCAGGGCCGTGATCGTGGCCTGTTCATCCATGCCCGCGCTTTGGGCCGCTGTGACGATTGTGGCCGCGTCGGCGTCGCTGGGGCAGCCGAGGGCCGTGGCGATCTCGCCTAGCTGGGACTGCAGCGCATCTTCGCTGGTCTCAAGTCGGGCGTTCAACGCAGTGGTGATATCGCTTTCGCTGGCCCCGGCGGCGAGGCCGAGCAGCTTGGCGATGGTTTGCTGAAACATGGGGTCTGTCTCCTGGTTGAGGGAAGTCATCCCGCGCAGGTTTGGCCGGTTGACCAGGCTGGCACGGCGAATGATGACGATGGCCTTGTCCGAAGTGGAACGGTGGCCAATGACCGGGGAAATTCCGCTATAGGCGCGGTCTTCCAAAAGGGCGCGCCCGGTGGGGGTCCACTCGACGCGGCCATAAATCCCGTCTTCGCGGGCTTGCATTTCAACGATCCAACCGCGCGCCGGGGCCGGGCGGCCTTCCTTTGCAGCCAGATCCATTGCGTGGTCCTGGTCGATGGGCAGTTTGTCCGCCTCGGCAAAGCTGTTTTGGATGATCAGTTCTGGGTCGGCTACATGGTAAGGACCTCGCGCATCAAAGGTCTGCACCGCGCCGCTCGATGTTGGAAGAAGCTGCACCCATTCCGGGACTACCGCTTCCTGGGAAGAGGGCAGCTCGGCATGTACGGCGTTAATTGAAGTGAGAAGGTGCTTGTCCATGACAGGCAACATCGCAAAGCTCGCAAACAAAAAATGCCCGCAACGATTTGCGGGCATGTGTCAGGGCTATGGTTCGGGCAGGTTGCCGGGGTCTGGCTTGCGGGTCAACCCCGACTATCTGCAGCGCGTTCCAGCCATTCTTCCAGCTCGAGCGCTAGGTTGGTTTCGTCTTCTTCGGAGATCCCGATGAAAGGCCGGGCCGGGATATTCCCCCAGGGGATTGAAGACCCATTGGAAGCGGTGCCAAACGCGCCCTTGGCCGCACCGAATTGCATCACCGCCGATTGGATTGCGTTTGAGCCGTACTCAACACTGTCTTTGTCGGCCTCATAATGCAGGTGGTTCCTCATGTCGCCAGTGACGTTTAGAGGGGCACCGAAGCTCAGCCCGAGCTTGGCGTAGCGTTTTAGCGTCGCGGGGGATCTCGGCGCGAAGGATGCCCCGTCTGGTTGCTGCCCGCGCAAAACTCGGTCTTGGGTGGAGGAAAGCAGGAGTTCGCCCGCGTCTTGCATGAAGCCTGTCATATCGCCGGTCGCCTCTAGGAGGGCGAGCAGCAATGGGTCAAGGGTGTCTGTGTTGAAAACTAGGCCGTTCATGGCTATCTTCTCCTTGCAGGCGTGACGCGGTGATATTCTCCCGGCCGTAGCACAGGTCTTTGGCCTGGAGCGCTATGCGGGGTTTCCGGTTTCGACCGGGTGGGAGGCCCCGCCGCCTGCGTTACCTTCCCTTTTTTTCCAAGCGCAATAATTCGCGGTCCCGTTTGGCGGCTTCTCGGCTTAGCCGCCTAAAGCTGGTGACAAAGAGGCCTTGGCCGGTTTGCGTTGCTTTCACGATTAGGACGTGGCCCCCATCTGTGGCTTCGCGGACGAAAATCAAATTCTGAGGGCCGTCTTGAATTCTCCGCGTGGCTTGGGAGACCGTTGCCTGAGCCTGCGCATAGTCTGCAGGTAGCAGCTCCGGGTGCTCCCTGATTTGTTTTGCGGCTGTTTGGGGCGAGACGTCCGCGACCAGGCGTTGCGAACCGATTGCCTTGGCGTCTTCCTGGCGGAGGCGGACCAAGGGGAAATTTCCTTTTGGATCTTTGAACCAGGTCTCGAAAGGCCCTCCGGTGATCCAGCTTTGAATGAGGTCAGAGGACGGACGATCGTTCAAGGCTTCAAGTTTGTCGCGGAGCTGAAGAACGGTTTCGCTGACGGAATTGCCCGGAGCGTAGGCCCAACCTTTGCCAACCCCAGGAGGGGTGCCGGTTTTAGGATCCGGCTCGTTCCAGTTTGGCTGCAGCTTCACCGAGGGCTTGCCGCCGCGACGGATCGCAGCCTTTAGGGAACGCGCGCCGAAGACCCGGCAGGAGCAGCCCCATTCGTTGGGCGGGTAGTGCGTTTGCCAGAACAGGTGAGCCGCTTCCAGAATGAGGCCGTCCCAGGCCAGATGCTGCGGGCGTGGGTCAGCGGATCCGCCGTGGCGGTAGACCCAAAGAGGAAAATTGCCGTCGCGCAATTGCGCCAGGCGACCCGCCATGTAGCTGGTGCGCATGTTGGTTCGGTAGATGGTGCGCATCCGCCAGGCTTCGCCTTTGGGAGTGCCTTCGCCCGTCCAGCCGTGCCAGCCGTGCTTTTCCACAACGGCTCTAAAATCCCGTTTGAAGGCTTCCAGGCCCGTGCCTTCAGAAATGGCTTTATCAACGGCGTTTGCCAGATCCTGCAAAAGATCCGCCTTGGTGGCCCCTGCAACCATGAAGGCCCGGTCGTGGGCGCTGTGGAGTAAATCATCCCAGGCGCTGGTCGGTACCAGATCACCAAGTCGCAAACGAAACGCCGCAACCTGCTCGGCAAAGGGTTTGCGAAACGTGGCAGCGAAGGCATCAGCCATCGGCTTCTTCCTCGACTGCGGCGCGGCCGCCGGCGGAAGCCGCAAGGATCGCGGCGGCCATGACACCGGGCAATTCCGGGGTGTTCAGTTCCGGGAAGGCAGACAGGAGGTTTTCGCGCAGCTCTTCCAATGAGGTGGAGGCGTTGACCATGACTTCGACGCTCCCCAGGAGTTTGTGCATTTCCGGCAGGGCGCTTGCTTCAAAACGGGCCGTCAGCGCTTCAATTGGCGAAATCGCCTCAGAGGGGGGCTGTGGCGCTGTTTCGGCCTGTAGTGCGGCAACGGGCGCGGGATCGGCCTTGACCCCCTTTAACCCCCCTTTAAATTCAGTCTCAGAGGTGTTCTCGTCAGTATCCGGGGCAGCATTCGTCTCTTCGGGGGGCTTCTCAGAGGAAATGCCCACAATCACGTCCCCTTTTTTGGGTGAAGACAATCCCAACTTATTGAGGACTTCATCCTGGGAAACCCGCAGCCCGGCTTGAACCCATGGAACCGTAGCGTCGCTCCATGCTTTCAAGTCTTCTGCCTCGGGCCGGGCGATGACCAGCTTGGGGTAGGTTCTTTGCGGCCCGAAGTTCATGATCACGAAAGGACGAACCAGGCTCTGGTTCAAGATGGCCGAAAGCAACCGGCCGTCTGCGCGCTCGATGTCTTCCTGGACTTCTCGGTGCTCCTTGCCAGAACCCATGCCCCCGGTTTCTGCGTCCGTGGTGGCGGTTTGTCCCAGGACGGCCTTGGAGGTCTGCTGATCCAACCAGACGCAGCGCTCTTTGTAGTGGTCGGTGGAGGATCCGACGTTGTCGGCTGAGATGAATTCAATGGCCATGCTGGCGGGGATGATCGCGGCGCAATCCCCTGCGATATCGGCGACAGCGTTGAACAGGGTGTCTTTCTCGGCTTCAGACGTCCCCGGACCATATTTTCCGACCCGGATAGGTTGCCCGTAGGTTTGCGTGAAAATTGCCCAGTCCCGCTGGGTGTAGGCTTTGAACAACCAGGTCCAGGTTGCGACGCGGGCCAGGCCGGAGCGCAGGTAGAGGCCAGACTTTGCTTTCATAGGGGCAAAGATGAACTTGAAGTCGGGCAGGGGTTCTTCTTGCCCGCTGGCGGATAGCATGACGGGTGTCTTCAGATCCTCCCGCTTGAAACGGAACCAGCGTGGGTCTCGCCATTCCAGGCGGCTCGGGTAGGTGAGGCCTCCGTCCACATCCCAAACCATTTCTGTGAAGCTGTAGCCCTTGCCGACCGCGTCTAGGATCTCGAACAGCTCGGCCGTCAACTCATCCCGCTTCAACCAATCCCGGAGCATATCGGCGTGGCGTACCTCCTCGGGGCTTTCGCCGCCGGGCTCGACGGTGATCTCAAGTTGGCTGACCGCTCTTTTGCGGGTGCCCAGGACTGCGAGGTAGTGAGGGTCTCGTTCTTCGATCTGTTCTGCCAGTTCCAAATAGGCCACCGGATCGCCCTGGTCAGCCTGGCGCAGGATATTGGCCAGGCTGACCGGATCAAGCCCGTCTGCTGGATAGGCCGAAATTGGAGAGCGAACCGTGCCGATCTGGGCGGCAGAAATTTCTTCCTTCAGGAGAGAGACTTCAACAGGGGCACCGCTCGGGCCGAGAACCTTGGTTGTTCGTTTCATCAGATCTTTCCTCTCAGCCGTGCGCCCAAGGGCTGACGCCAGGCGCTTCGCTTTTTGTCCGCTGCGCGGTTACGGTTCAGTCGGTCCTGCGCGGTCAGCGCCGGTCGGGTTGAAGCCTCAGGGGATTTGACCGCCCGGTAGTCGGTTTCGGAGTAGTCCTGGCGGCTGGCAAAATAGCCGAGCGCGCTGGCGACCGCGCTGTCACCGTGACGGTTCAGCCCGTCGGTGCCTTTCATGCGGAAGTCTTTGGGAACCTTGATCACGCCGTCCACGAACTGGAGGGACTGATGATCCTGGACAACATCCTCATGAGCACAAAGGACAATGGTTTTGTCGCCAAAGGCCTCGATGTAAGCGGCCATCTCGCGGGCGTACCATTCGCGGCTCAAGCTCACCTCGATGATGCGCTCGCCGTACCGCTGGGCCGCGACTTCGGCGAGGTAGGCGCCATTGCCTGTTTTGTCCAAAGCCCCTTTGATGAAATTCGGCACCCGGTCGCAGATGTAGTAGAGAATATCGCGCTGCTGATCGAAGGGGATATTGCGCAGCTCGACCAGGAGCTTGGTTTCGCGCACCAGGGTCGGCGTGATCTCCATAATCACGATGTCCGTGGCATCGCCGTTGCGCGCAAAATCTTCTCCCATGATGTGCTTGGCGTTCTCATCCAGCTTGTCCAAGACCGGCTTTAGGTGCTTTTCGCACCATTCAATTGCGGTGCGCTTGCGGATCTCGTCACTTGCGTTCTTGAACTCGTCCGGCTGGTGCCAGCGATGGAAGGGGATGCCTTGCTTGGTGCAGGCTTCAATTTGAACTCGGGTCAGGGCCGCGCCTTCTGCCTCGGCCGCGACGGCGTCCAGCTCCTGACGCATGGCTGCTGTGCGTGAACCATAGGCCCCCCGGATCTGGGCTTCCCATTCGTCCTGGGCCTCCTGGCTCCATTCCATTTCTCGCATCAGACAGACGCGGCGATAGAGGCCGTTCTTGACCGCGTCTCCGAATGGAATGTGGTGGACTTCGTAGGGGGTCTTTTTTGCTCTAGCTTCCCGGATCAGCTCGTTGAACGGGTTGAGAACCCCGTTATGGGTGGAGATGATCCGAACCTTGCCGCCCCAGATCAGCATGGCGTTCACAGCGTCAATGACCTCGCGGACGTCCTTGTGGAAGGCCGCCTCGTCAATGACAACAATGCCCTGCAGGCCGCGAATGTTGGCGGGATTTGAAGACAGGGCTTCAACCCGAAACCCGCTGGCGAACCGGGCGCGATAGGCGCTGATGTGCTTGGTGGTGCCGTCTGGTTGCTTGTCCTCAAAGAGATACTCTTCAACCTCGACCAACTCTCCAGCGACCGCCTTTGCAAAATGCGCTACGTAGCCAATGAACTCGCGACCCTTTTCCTTGGTGTCACCGATGTAGAAGACATTGTCGCCGCCTGCGGATTTCTTGCTGGCCGCGATGATCGTGTCGCCGAGTGCTTCGGCAAATGTGATCCCGGTACGGCGGCCCTTTTCGGCGATCTTCAAATCGCTAGTGTCTTCCAGCCAGGTCTTTTGATGTTCCATCAAAATCCCGTCTGCCAGAGGGTTGAGATCCTCCGGCAGATCGGTGCCCAGGTTCAGGGTTTCTGGTAGCTTTTCCGGGTCACGAGAGAGGACCGGCGTTTTTGGGGCGACGTCAGTTTTTTCGCTCACCTCTCAAACTCCAGACCAGGCGCGTTCGTAACGCGATTGAAGCGTATCAGAGGCCGGGGCGCCGCCTCTTAGATCTGGACAAAAGTCGTGCTCGCCCAAACGCCAGAGATGACGGATTGTCTTGTTGTTCACGACGCGGCTTTGCGGGGGGTAAACTTCAATCGCAGCGGTCTCGCTCCCCCACACCTGGTTCTTGATCTCTTGAAGCTTATCCCAAGAAATTGAGCCGTCGTGTTCGACCCAGAGGTGGCCAAGGGTTTCGTCCACGTGGACCCGGTAGCTTTCGAATAAGAAATTCCTGATGATGTGACCGCTCATTTTCGCATTCCCAAGATCTTTTTGCGCAGGAAGTCGGCGGCTTCGGGCGACAGCCCGGCCTCTTCTGTGGCCGCTTCTAGGTTCTCGGCCATCTCAGCGGCTGCAGCTTTGCGGGCGGCGGCTTCAATACGACCCCGCTCGTCTTCCATGAGTTTTTCGCGGATGCCCGAGCTGGCCATCACGTCTTTCATCAACTTGCCAATGAAGTGCAGGTCTTTGGGGTCAATTTCTTCGCCGCCCTTGGCCATCTGGCTCCGCATGACCTTGAAGGCGAGCGTGGTGATCATTTGGAACAGCACGTTGTGGCGCTGCGCTTCCTCTTCCAGACCGTTGTCGTTCATCCACCCTGCTGCCCAGGCGCTGGCTTCGTCCTGGTGTTTGACGAACTCGGCATACTCGGTGCCGTAACTATGGATTGCAGATTTCTTGATCCGAAGCTCGTAGCCTTCTTCTTCCAGGCGGAAATTCAGATCCTCGGCCAGATCCTCATAGCCTGCGAAGCCACGTTCTTTCAGAGCGTCTTGCAGCCATTTCTTCAGCTCAGCGGGGAGCAGGTCAACCTTGCGGGGGGGAGGCATGATCAGGAACCTGGCCGGGGGCGCCGGACGCCTGCATTGCGGGCCTTGCCTGTGGCAATGTCAACGCCCCGGCTGGTGATGGTCGCCACGCGGAAGGAGCCGTTGTCTTCAAAGGTCGCCAGGCCTTGTTCCTGAAGCCAATCGAGCTCTCCCATGACTTGGTCGCGGGAAGACGCTATGCCGAAGTCATTGCAAACATGCTCCAGAATGGAGGCATTGGATGTGTATCCTGGGCTGTCTGCTAGAAATTTAAGGATGGTGAGGCGGCGGTGCTGGGAAATTCTGTCGATGTATTTGGTCATCTGCTCTTAGCCCCCGATAAGGTGGTCTTCGTGGCGGCTGACAATGGTTTCAAGCCGCGCCATTATCTTGGCGTTGCCTTCCATCACAGCACGCATTTCTGCTAGCGAGCCGGTCTGTTTGACCAGCTCCAGTTGCAGGGCGTGGATGTCACCGGTTCCGGGCATGGCCTGCACGGTTTGTTCCAGGGCAACAATCCGCATGTCGTGTCGGTCCATCCGCTTTGAACCGTCCTTGAACCGTTCGTCGGTGTCTTTTCTGCGACTGGATATGAACGCAAAAATGATCGCTCCAACGGACAGCAGGAAACTTGCAAGCTTCAGCCCTGTATCTAGATCTAGGGCCACTCTTTGCCCTCCTGCCACTCGGTCACAGCGGGGTTTTCGCTTTGCTCTGTGGCGGATTGGGTCAGGCCCGCGTCAGTGCCCGTATCGGCGGCTCCGGGGCTGTCGTGGCGCAGAGCGCGGATCTCCTCAATCCTGTTCAACACTTGAGGCACCATGGCGGTTCCCTCAGCCAAGGATTGTCGGAATTGCTGCGATTTGGCCTGGAACCGACCGCCAAAATAGAAAGCGACAATTGTGCCGGCCAACCACCAGAGAGGCTCAGGAACCAAGATTAATCCCTGCATCCGTTCGGCGAACCAAAGAGGGTCAAACATGGCGCTGGCAAACAGCGCAAAAACAGCGATGACGATCAGGGGGCGGGGCAGGCGGTTCAACCCATCCATGAAGCGGTCAAACCAGCCGTTGCGGGCCACTTGGAATTCGGCTGTGAATTGGCCGAGGGTAGCCTGGTTGTAGTCTGCCCGGCGCTGCGCGCTCGCCTCGGAATTTTCCCGAAACACTTCGGCGGTTTCAACGATTGCGTTACCGCCACCGCCACCGAAAATTAGGCCAAGCAACTTTGCTAGTTTGCCCATTTTGAAATCCTTCCCTGAAACTCTGCGTCGCTCATGTGAAAGCGCGGCGAGATGAACTCCTCGGCGCGCTTGATCCAGCCGCCTTTGCCGCCTGCACGGGTGCGGGCATACTTGCGGGACGCGCGGCGGCGATCAGCGAGGCGGAAGTAATAGTTGCGCCGGGCAATGCCGTAGGCATCGACGAAATAGTCGCCGGCCTTTTTGAACGCGCGGTGCACCGCCTGCGCGGTCTTCGGGCCAAGTGCCCCGTCGACTGCCACAGGTTCTTGAAAATCAGCCAATAGCTTTTGCAGGATCTTAACCGCATTGCCTCCGGCGTTGACGTACATATCAAAGACGGAGGCTTGCAGCGTGGCCGGCAGCAGGTTGATCCGGGGCTTTTCAAAGTAGTGACGAATGAAGATTTCAACGGCCTGGGCGCGGGTCAGTTTGCGGACGTCCTGCGTATCGATGTCGCCGTCGCGGTCCAGGTCCAACCCGAGGCGGCGCATGGTGTGGATTGTCACGCCGTAGTTGGTGGCCCCGCCCGGATCGTCGGGGTCATTCACATAGCCGCCTTCACGGGCGACAATCTCTTCTGCAATTTGCTGAACTGACTTCATCGCGTGGCCCTTCTGAAAACCCGTTTCGGTGGGGTTCAGATTGCCGGGGTTTGCACAAAAAAAATGCCCGCAAGCATTTGCGGGCGTTTGGTCAAAAGAGGGGCATCTGGTCGGGGTCGTCCGGCGGCTTTGGCATTTCGCGCAAATAGTTTCTGACCATAACGTCGGTGACGCCAAGTCTGGTGGCAATCTGAGAAATTTTCAAGCCCTGCGAACGGTAGACCTGGGCGCGCCACTTTTTGGCCAGTGGAACGCGGCGCTGAAGGCGCGCAGAAATCTCCGACAGCATCCGCGCTTTGGGATAGCCGACACAGGCCGCAACACGGGAACGGTAGGAGGGGTGGCTTGCGATATAGATCTCATTGCCGCCAAAGGTCTCTAAGAACTTCAAGGTGTCTTCCAGGCCGAGCGCCTCAAAGTAGGGCGCGACCTGGGCGGTGGGTTTGGGGTGGGGCAGAGAGGGTGAAGCAGGATCAGGCTTTGCCATTTCGCTTGCCCTTTCCAGACTTCTTCCGGTTCCTACGAACAGGCAACACCGTGACCACGGTGCGATTGCGGATCCGGTAAAGATATCCCCCGTGGAAGACACCGCGCGCGTCGGGGAATTCGTCTCCCAGGGCTACCGCCTTACCGATCTTGCGACGAACGGCGTTGATGTTGATGCCCTGGACCCGCTCTAGGTAGCGCAGGATGGCATGGTCTGAGATTTCGCAACGCGGGTTGTTCATTGCTGATGGTCCCCCCACTCGAAGTCGATATCCACGCGCTGGCCCCAGCTCTTGAGAGCTTGAATGACCTGGTCGATCTCGGCGTGGTCGCGCATCATATCCACGTCAGCGGGCACGTTGCTCCAAGCGTTCTCAAATCTGGCGCGGATGAACTTGTTCAACCCTTTGCGGCTGGGGTCGCGTAGCTGACCGGCATCGCCAAGTTTCGTCCAAAGAACGTGGACCAGGCGCAGATCGGCGCGGGATGCCTTGGCGCGCTTTTTCTTGCCAGATCTGGCCTTGAAACCGCTGTCTTGAAGGCGCTTTAAAACCACCTTTAAGTCGGCTTCACTCATGTCCTTCATGGACGCTTTGCCGGTCGCCGCAAGCTGGAGATCCCGGCGGGCGTCACTGTCTAGGCCAAGCTTGCGGCACCCGACGTGGATCTTTTGTTGCAGGGCGCGGCTCATCACGAGACCTCCTGCAGGAAAGATGTTACCGGGTGGCAGATCTGGACGTTGGCTCGCATACGCCGGTCGGCCACTTCCATTTCTTCCCGCGCAACCTGGTCAAAGCGGCCGTCTGGAAGTTTGGCCAGGTCAGCCTCCTGGCGAAGGACTGCGAGCCGGTTGCCCAGCACCAGATTGGCGCGGTGCAACCTGGTTGCGTAGAGGCTCATTCCCTCTTTGAGGCTGGCGCGGATTTCATCTTCGGTCAGTTCCATGATCGCAGCCTCCTACGCCTTTGAAAGATCAATGGTGATCGCTTCCCATGCGGCGGTCTGAGAGGCCCGCTCGTAGAAGCGGACATAGGTTTTGGAACCGACCACCCGCATGGCGTCGCGGATAGCCTGCATGGCCCGCTTCCAGCGCTCGTCGGCGATGTCCAGGTTCAGGAGCATGAAGATTTCAGAGCGGTTGATTTGCCCCTCTTTGTCGGTGTTGAACGCCTTGGTCACGATGGCGCGCAGCTCAGGGCCAGAGTCTGCGGCCCACTCATTCAGGCACTCGTCCACCAGCCCTTTGGCGATCTGCAATTCAGGGCCAAAATCAAAGGACTCGGCGATCTGCACCTGGACCTTGTACAACCCGTCATAGCTGAACAGGGTCTTGTTGCCTTTCTTGCCACCGACAGTGGCGTCGTATTCTTGGGCCAGCAGCGCTTCGAATGCGCTGATATCGTTGAATGTATGGGCCTTGAACCGGGCAATCTGTTCGCTAAGGGCCTTGCCATAGCCGATCATCTTGCGGACCGTCTCGTCCTGGAGCGCGTCCTGGGCTTTCACCAGCTCAGCGGGCACCAAAGAGCCTTTGGCATTGGTGCGGTATTTTTTGCCTTTAATCTCGACGACCCCATCGGGGATCTTTGCGGGCCTTGAGGTTGTTTCGGGAGTCGGATTCTGGGCGTGTGTCATGAGTGGTTTCTTTCGAAAATCGGGGCGTTTGGCTGCTCATCAGACCAGGACCGCCACGCCCTGGTGACCGCGCCCGGCTAGACCGGGCGGGTTTCGCGTTGTTGGTTTAGGCGTTCAGCTCATCCTTCACCGCCTGCGCCTGCTTGAAGCCCAGGGAGGACGAGGCCGCGATGTCGATAGCCTCGCCGGTCGCTGGGTTGCGGCCCTTGCGAGCCGAATTCTCTTTGCGCTTGAACGTGCCAAAGCCGGAAAGGGTGACGTCGTCCCCATTCTTGACGGTCTGGATGATTTTGTGGGTCAGCGCCGAAAGGGTCTTGTCCACCGCGTCCTGGCTTTGGCCGGTTTCCTCGGCAACGGCGCGAATGAGTTCTGCTTTGGTCAGTTTAGGCATGGTTCAGCTCCTATGGCTGGTTGGTGCGCTTACTGGCGCGGGTTGATCAGGCTCCGGTCGGGTCCAGCCGGTCGGCTAGACTGCGGAGCCAGATGGCGAGTTTGGTTTTCCGGGGCAGGATCACTCTTCGGCCTCCGGCTTGAACTTGGGGCAGGCCCGGCAGGCGTGAAACATCATCACGCGCATGGGGCTTGAAGACGTGAGATCTTCAGCCCGGCGCCGCCAGGTGAGGCAGGTCGCGCTTTCAATCTCGCCGCCCAGGGCACCGCACTGCACGGGTGCGTTCATGAAGGTTTCGCGAACAATGGTTTCCACATTGGCCATGTTGCCTTTGTATTGGTTGCGAATGGTCTGGCTGACCAGTGCCGAGCTGACGTTCAGCTTTTTGGCCACGGTCGCCTGGGAAGATTGGTCGCATTCGGTGACAAGAACGGTCACCCAATCGGGAACGCTGCCGTTCCAGCCGTCATCGGCGAGGATTGCTCGGTTGCTCATTATACTTGCCCTAGTGGTGAGTAAGAAATTCTGTCTTCGTTGGGGTCAACAATCACGGTCACGCGCTGAGAGTGAGGGGGGAGCGGGCCGGTGTTGTTGACCAGATTGAACGGAGTTTCACAGGAGATCTTCTTGGTTGGCTTCGGGGGCTTGATGTAGCCCGCCTTGTTGAGGGTACGGCAGTACCGGGTCACCTCGTCTTGGCTGAGTTCGGGGCGCGTTGGGAGAAGGGCCTGGTGCAGCTCAAGGGGGCGGAAACGGCGCTTGATGCGGATCGCGGACCAGATTGCGCCCTCGGTGCTGCTGCGCAGGTCTTTTGCCGCTACACGCTGCTCTTTGGGGGAGTGAACCGTATAGAAGGCCGTCGCCTTTTCACGCCCCCAGAATTTGACCACTTTTGCCGCGCGCAGCGCGCGCAGAAAGCCCATCGTCTCAAGCGGGTTCTCTGGAAAGGCTGCCATGACATCGCCGTTGGTGAAGTGGCGGTGTGCAGAGATGAATTGCCAAATCTTGCGCTCGTGGTCTGTGCCGGGTTTCGAGGTGGGGATATCAACCGAAACGCCCTCTGCTGCTGCCCCTTCGATCAGCTCAAGCAGGTAGGAGCGGGCGCGTTTTGCTGTGAGTTCACCAGCTTTGTCCATGGCGTCGATCTTGGCCGCTTCCTGTGGCCCCCAGGCGGTGAGGTAGCGAAGGCCGCCCGAGACGCCACAGGGAACCACCGCGCCAATGTCCCGCAGCCGTTCCATAAAGCGGGACATTGCTTCCGGCCTGGCAGAGCAATGGGCGGAAATGTCCATTTCGACAAAGCGAAGCTGGGAACGGATGAACTCCAGCATTTCCCGTTCCGGGCCTTTTTTTACGGGGACCTGCATCATTTCAGGTCACCCCGCGGTACAGGCGCAGTATCGCGCAGGAACTCAAGGCCGCCCCAGCTTTGTTTGGTGATTTCGCTGGTGGCGTTGAACCGGGCCTGTTTGCAAATGTGGGAGACTTCTTTGACGATCCAGCGGGCGTTTCCAGTGTGGCGGGCGCGCACTTCCTCCAGGATCTCGTCATCAATTCTGATGCCTTCGGGGGACACCATGTCTGCCAGTTCTCGCGTGTCTTTGAGATCGGCCGGCAGCGCTTCTGCGTAGGCAAAAATTCGGCTGTCGAATTGAGTGAACCGCCGGAGCTTTTGGGGCAGATCTTCTTCACCGACCAAAAGGATAGGCGTTTGAGACCCGTCGTGCAGGTCACGGACAATGCCGGTCAGCCCTTTGGCGACGAGGTAGTCGGCTTCGTCAATGATCAGCGGGCGGCTCTCAATGGCCAGAGCTTGTGTCGCGGCTTGCACAAGTTCTGGAACGGTTCCTTTACCAGAGTGCCCGAGTTCGCGCAGGAGTTGCTGGAGGAAGAATTTCTTGCTCCACTCGCTTTGCACAAGCAGGTGAATTGCATCCAGCTCAACCGCGCAAAAGATCGCGCCGAAGGTCTTTCCGTAGCCTGGAGGGCCATGGAACACCCCAAAGCCGGGGGCACCAAAGACGCGGCCTTTCAGCTCATCGAGAAGCCCAGCCATTCTGGCCACATTGGTCAGAGGCCTAACAGCGTTGCCGATTTCAGAAAGATATGCCATGCTCACTCCTATCAAGTCTTATGCCGTCGCCTTGGGGTCCAGCCAGGCGGCGGCTTTTTCGTTTGGTGCTATCCGGCGGTGTCGCCGCCAAAGCGTCGTTTCACGGCCAAAAGGCCCTTGTATTCGGGGTGGTCCACAAAGCCTTCCATCCAGCTCCGTTCCCGGTCACCGACTGGTTCGCCCGCGTTGATTTTCCGCCGGATCTCGGCAACCTGGTCAAAGCGCCCGTCGGGGGTGCCGGCCACCTGAAACTCGGTGGGAGTGGCCTTGGCCTTCGGCTTGGATTTCATCTGCAGGACCAGAGCGTCCCGTGCCGCAGCCGCGTCGGGATCTGGCCGAGACGAGGCAACACGGGGTTGTGGCTTCGGAAAGACCGGCGAAACCACCTTTGCTTCCATCAGGGCAGGGGGTTCTTTGCGTCCAGCGTTCATGTCCGCGCCGAGCCGTTCCGGTGCAAATGGAGCATGAAGCTCAGCGAGCTTCTTCTGAGCCTTGGTAATTTGGCTGCGGCGGCGAGCTTTTGAACGCGCGCCTTCTAGGTCGAAGAACCCGACCTTTTGCTGGCATTCCGCAAAGCCCATGTATTCGCCGCTCAAAGCATAGATATGGACGCCGCTGTGCAGATCCTCAGGGTCGAAGCGGGCAATGACCTTTGCTCCCGCCTCCTGGCTCATCCAGTCGCAGTGATAGACGTTGCCATGCAGCTTCAAACCACCATTTTCCTTGTGCAGCTTTGCAGGGGCCTGGCCCATCAGCCAAAGACGGCGCTGGTCTTCGGTTGCTTTGCGGATCGGAGCGGTCGCGTAGCTCTCTTCAAAGGTCTGGTCGAAGGAGCGCCCGTTGGCGGTTGCGGAGCGGCGACCAGGGCGCGCGTTGTGCTCTGCAATACCCTCGGCCAGAATTTCCACGAAATCAGCCGCCTTGATGGCACGGCTGCCGTAGTTTTCAGGTTTCGCATCGGGCCGATTGCCGACATAGGCCCCGGCAAAGCGCGGATCTTTCGCCACGTCACTGGCGAGATCCCGAAAGGCCCGCTCGATGGGCTTGGCCTGGCCATGGGCCGGGGTGGCCCAGTGCATCTGAATTCCAAGGTGGGGCAAGACCCCGATTGGGTCGTCTTCGCGGATCTTGAACCGGAACCGGGTTGGCGCGCCGGCGGTCATCCACTTGTTGGCAAATTCCCGGCCATTGTCGAAGAGGCAGCGCTTGGGAATACCCCAGTTTTCGACCAGTTCACCAAAGGCGGCCATGACCATGACCTTGTTGGGGTCGTGATCGACGCGCCAGGACAGGATCTTGTTAGAGTAGAGGTCCTGAAACGCCACGATCTGGGGGCGGTTTATAGTGCCGTCTGGCCATTCCACAAAGACGTCGATCTTGTGGCAGTCAGCGTTGACCGCTTCCAGGGCAGACAGGCATGAGCGGTCGCGGATCTGGGCAGGAAAGCAGCGCATGAGGCCGTTGGCCCCCTCCCGCTTGAAGACCTGCACGGTACGGGGCACTTCTGCGTCGACCCAGCGTTTCGCGGTCTTCTCTGGGGGCGTCGGCCATCCTTTACGCTGGGCCTCAGAACTTGCCGAGCGGTAGCTCTGGGCAAAGGTCGGGCGTTCCAGGCGGAGGTATGCGCTTTTCAGCCAGTCCAGGAACGGGGCAAACTGCGCCCGGTCTTCGGCCTTGGTGCGTTTCTTAGGCGGGCGCGGTGCAAGATAGGCCAAACGATCCTCAGGCGCGACGCTCTCAACCAAGGCGATCCAGTTATAGACCGTGCGAGGGCTGACGCCCTTTTCCTTAGCGACAGCCTCAACCGCGACCACATGGATGGCGCCGCTGGTGTGTAACAATCCAACCTTATCCAGGGCGTCCAGCCGGTCGGCTGCGGTGTCTTTCGCCTTCTGGCTCAGTGCCTCATATCCGGCCCAGGCTTGGCCTCGGTCCTGGTGTTCTTCGGGGCTGGCCTCTTTGTGCTGCGCTTCCCGTTCAATCAGCTTTAAACGGGCGTTAAAGGGCAACACGGACCAGTGGTAGAACAACCCGCCACCGCGCCCAGGCTTGCGCATGATAGCACCGGGGGTGGCGCGCCAGTTTTCCCGCAGGGCAAAAGCATTCACCCCCCGCGCGGACCCCGGAAGGCCGGGCAGGCAAGCCTCTGCAATCTGCTCGGCAGACCACCACTCTTGGGATGGGGCTATGTCGCCGCTCATTGGGCTGCCTCCCGTTTGCTGGCAAACGAGACCACCTCGGCGGCGTCCTCTTCCTCGGCGCTGATTTCATGGATCAGTTCAATCAGCTCGTCACAATGCAGCCGGACGAACTCCCGGCGGGCGCTTTTCTGAGCGCGGGAATAGGCGTCTTTGAGCTTCGCAATCTGCTGATCAAGCGGCGACAGAACCGCCGCGCCTGGAGCCTTTTTGCGGTCCAGAACTTCCTTTGCGGTTTTGGCTTCACCCGCTCCCAGGGCGGCACAGATTGCACTGCGGTCGGCTTGTGCGCCGCATTTGGCGATGTGTTCCAGGTCTTTGAACTGCACCCGGTTTGGCGCTTTGCGCAGGAGGGCGATTTCAGCTTTGGACAGCTTTTCGCCGACGCTGATCAGGCGGCGAATGTGGCGGTCGCCTTTGCCAAATACCTCAGCAGCATTGGCAGCAAATGATTGTACGGACATAATGTCCGTACATTCGCCACGGCGCACTTGGTTGGCTTTGAAAGCCCTCTTCGCCTCGGGGTGATCCCGCTCGTACAGCTCTTTGTGAGCGGCCAAAAATACCGCCATATCCAAAGGTGTGAGCGGTGCGCCGGCCACGTTGGCGTCAACCTCAATCCTGATGGCCTGGTCATTGGTGCATTCGCTAACCTTGACCGGCACTTCTTCCAGGCCGACCTGCTTCGCTGCGGTCAGGCGGTGCAGCCCGTCCATCAGGCGATAGCCGGTTTTGACCCGGCGCACCAACAAGGGTTGCAGGATGCTGCCGACTTCCTGAATGGATGAAACGATACTGGCGACTGCCGTGTCGGAGGCGATGCGCAGGCGCTCTTCTATTTCAATTTCTGCGACCGGCAGGGATTGAACATTCTGCCAATTTGGAGGGGTCATTGTGGATGCTCCAGTTAACTTGGGTTCAGTTGAAGAAGGCCCGCCGTTCTGTGCGGCGTGACCGGAAAATTCGGCGCGCTCCGGGGCCTGAAAACGGCCCTCGATGATTTGCGCGCCGGGCATCAGGTTTCGGCCCGGTCTTGGGTTGAAACAAAGGCATAGAAATTGGTGAGGGCACCTGTGGACTGCAGGGTAACCATCAGGTTGGCGACCTTCTCTTGTGCTGCGCCCATGGCTTCGACTGCTGCATCAGATTTTGCCGAAATTTCGTCTAGGTTGGGGGCGTCCCACAGGCGGGCACTGCACAGATCCATATGGACGTCTTGGACCTCCTGGCGGTGTTCCGCATACTCAGAGGTCGCTCCCGCTAGTGCGGCGGCTATGGGGGCCAGGGACGTGCGCCGGGTTTTAAATTCTTCGGTCACTTCATAAACTCCAGAAACAAAAGAAGCAGGGGGAAGATGCAGACGCAAAGTCCGCCAATGAGGTCGTCCCAAAACTCAGAAAAGTTTGCCCAGGGCAGGTGGATAATGTGGCCCCAGATCAGCCAAAATAAGGCTGCGCCGGGGCCGGTCTTCGCCGTGAGCGGGCGTGGGGTGTCAAAAGCCCCCAGCGACGCATCCACGGCATCGCTGGGGTAGTGGCTCAACCGCATACAGGCCTCGGATGAAGCACGGTTGAGCGTGGGAGGGTCCAAGTTCCTCGCCATTTTAAGTTCCCTCAGCCAAACTGGCTCGAAACTCTTCGAGCTGTTCTAGGCGCTCAAATGCGGCGTGGATTTTTCGTAGCTTTTGGGCTGAGGGAAACATGAATTGCCCCGCAATCCAGTGGCCATAGTAGGAGGGTTCTAGCCCGGCCTCTTTAGAGAAACCCCGCAAAGAAATTTCCAGCTTCTGACGGCGCTTTTCGCAAGATGCGACCATGCGCTCGCGCTCGACTTCGTTTTTCTTTTGCTCTGTCATGGCGTTCCTAAACCGCATATATTCGACTTATAGTGAGCATTATCGCGATTAAAATCGCATTGTCAATTCGACTAATAAGTCGTACTGTCGCGCTTAATGCTGCTTGGTTTGAGAAACGATGGAAGAAGACTGGCGTACTAGGTTGAAAGCTGAACTTGCCGCTAAGAAGGCGGCTGGGGCTTTCTATGTGACTCAGCTATCTGAGGACCTAGGGTGGAGTCGGGATCGGGTATCCCGGATGACGAAGCCGGGTAGCAATCCAGGTATGCAAGACGTGATTGTCTTGTGCGAAGCTGCTGGAATTTCAATATCTTACGTTCTAACGGGGCGTCGAGAGGAACCCATATATGATGGGGTTATCAATGAGATGTCGAAGCTGACCCAGGAGGAACTGAAGTTTCTCCACAAGCATTTACAGGCCCAGCCTTTGTCTTCCGAGAGCGGCGAAGAATCTGACAAGTAATGACGACCCGAGCAGCGTCTCGCGGGCTTCTATTCAGAATTTTGATGGCCAAGTCATAGAGTGGATCGTTGTTCATATTCGGTACTTTTTCGAGAAATTTGTATAATATTGGAACATTTGCATGAATTCTGGAACATGGCAACAACTCAAGGGAGAGCTAACTTCCTATGGTGAACGTGTAGCTAGTCATGGGTTCACCGCAGGCTTTGATTTCATTCAAGGTATTCCAAGCGAGATCATCACGACATTCCCAAACAGTTGGTTGGAAGAGTACCAGGGCAATAGCTACATTCTCAGCGATCCCGTGGTCATATGGGGGAGCCAATATGAGGGATTCAAAAATTGGGATGAGCTGCTAGAACTCTATCCGGCTAACATGCCTGATGTAATTTCGGCAGCTAGGTCCTCAGGGATGGTGAACGGTTCTGTGCTTTCGATATCGGTAAACAGAAGCCGAGCAATCATTGGCATAACCCACTATGAAAGATCGCTTTCTGAGACCGACCGGCTTGAGCTCTTCGGGTTGCTGGCAAAGATGTGTATTGAGTGCGAAAAGAGGAAGGCTGGCCCCGAGATCTCAGAGCTAGGTCGCAGGTATCTACAGCAAGTCTCTGAAGGGTTGACCGATAAAGAGATTGCAGAGCGCCAGGGGGTCTCCCAACGCGCAGTTAGCGCTTTGCGTGAAAGGGTCATGGCCAAGCTCTCCGCTCCGACCTTAGCGACAGCGTTGCTCTCGGCATATAAGTACCGAATTATAGACTAATAAATCACTCACAGACCCTACGTGAAACGCGCATAGTCTGCCGCGTAAACACGTTGGAGCTGAACATGATCAATGCAATTGTCGTCGATGAAAAGAACTCTGGTCTTTATGGAGGGCTTTTGCAGGCCCAGTTTCGGAGGCGATATGAACTCTTCGCTGAGAACTTGGGGTGGGATATCCCCCGTTCCACAAGAATTGAGAGGGACCAGTATGATCGTGCTGAGACGGTCTACATCCTTTTGGAGGAAGATGGAGTTCTTTCCGGCTATGCTAGGCTTTTGCCGACCACCGCCCAAACGCGATATGGAACAGCGGGATTTAGTTACCTGGTCAAAGATGCCGAGGCGGGTCTTCTTCCTGGCATTCCAACAGGCATCCTGAGCGGTGCGGCTGCGCCAGTGTCATCAGAAGTTTGGGAAATGACGAGGGTTGAGGCTAATGATCGCCGTAACCTTGAGGCTCTCTTTAAGGTCGCCAATAGATACCTCAAGTCCGTTGGAGCAAGATCTACAATAACCTTTACCCGGAAAAGCTTCGCAGGGATCCTCAATCGTTTGGGATATGCGACCGAGATCTTGGGGCCGGACTGCAGCTATGCTGGTAAGCCTTACTGTGCAATGGCCACGCAGTTGCAGCTTGGGCAGTAAGCGGCCTCTTGTGTGTCTGTTCCTAGTTCTAAACATAGTGGGAAGAGAAGCACCTGTCCCAAAACGAGGGGAGGGTGCCTGTGGCGAGAGGGGATCAAGGACCGCTCCCAGCCCAAAGCAGACCGGTGCGAAGCGGGGTTGGTTGCTGTTGCCGCACATGCACAAATCGCGCCTCGACTTCCTGAAAGCGGACATTCAAGCTGTCAAACGCGGATTTTTGCCCTCAATGTCCGCTAGGAGCCCATTGCAGCCATCTTATATTTCTGAGAAATGCTCAACGCATGATCGAAATTCAGCTACCTCCGTCCTTTGCAGCGCTCTGCAATACCTGCGAGACAATTTGCGAAAAGGAATGTTGCGGTATCGGAGCATTCAACTTCTCCCCGTTCAACATCATCTACCACCTCACTAAGTGGGAAGCGCGCATCCGTGACAGCGATGTTGAAGCGCTCCGCACGGAACTGTCTGATTTGGCTAGGGACCTTCGGAATTCAGATCAGCGTGCTGAGAAGGTGGTTCTGGCTGAACTCAATGCGATACTGACCAACGAACAGATGCTTGCTCTAATCAGCGAGATCAATTCTGCTCTCGCCGAAGGTTGCGCCATCTATGCCGGTCAGGAAAGTCGGATCGACGAGAGATATCGGAACTTCTTGCGGATCATCGAAGTGCCAAAATGACTGCAAAGTCCGCTAAGCCGACCTTGATCTCCGGTCTCAGTGTCAGTTTGGTATGCTTGCGCGGCGAACGGCAGCTGTGAGCCCATTTCAACCAATGCTGCACAGCGCATGAGCGGCCGCTTTGAACAATCTCACGGACAATCGAGATCAAGGTTTCTTGGAAATTCTATGGGCAGGCCGATAAGAGCTTGTAGTTCTTCAAATCGGGCAATCAGTTTAGATTGTGCCTCTGCATACTGTTTTGGATTTGTTGGCTGAAAACCGCGTCTGTCCATATCCATGTCAACTTCGTCCCAATCCGAGAATCCACGTTGATACCAAGTTCGGACTGGTAACTGGGGTTCGATACCAAGCCACAATTCCCCATCCAAATCATATTCAAAAACGATGTTTCGCACTTCGTTATCATTTCCACATGGCGGAAGAGCAAAACGGATAAGCGGCCTTGTTTGATCAGGAAGATAACTCTGTCGAATGATCAGGTTTTGGCCACCCAAGTTGCGTTTTGGGATTGCCGAAAGCCTTTCACGAATAAAGCGGTAGTCGTCATTTGGAGAGCTGTCACTTGCTTCGATAGCGACCCTTTCAAAGATACCTTGGAAAAACGAATAGGGCGAATTTATTGAACACAAGCTGAACTGCTGCCAGTACATATATGCACCCACATGGCGTTCCAGCAAAACTTCAAACCTTAGAGGGTCGCCCAGAAGGAGTTCCTTGATAGGCTCCATTGTCTCATGGAGGACGACGGGGCTCATAAATTGCGCAACGACAGCAGCCCGCATTTGCGGTGTGAACGTCGGACCGAGTTCTCGGTCAAGGAAAGATAACGTGAAAAGCATATCGTCATAGCGGGCTTGTGCAAATGGCGCACGCCATGCCGTGCCATTGAGCGCGTCCTCGATTTGGGTACGTAGAATATCCGCTAATATGTCGGACAGATTGCCAAGAACCTCGTCCTCC
Organism: Phaeobacter sp. G2; assembly: GCA_025163595.1. Lineage (NCBI taxonomy): Bacteria > Pseudomonadati > Pseudomonadota > Alphaproteobacteria > Rhodobacterales > Roseobacteraceae > Phaeobacter > Phaeobacter sp. G2. The sequence goes on along the minus strand of CP104100.1, from coordinate 3,065,428 downwards.
TGTGCAGACCTAACTACTCTTCCGTCGGTACTATAGTTGGCTATGCAAGCATGTTGAGCCTGAACAGTTTGTGGAGCTGTCAGTGCTGCGAGAGCAATGAAAGCCAGTCCAAGAACGTTCGCAAAATTCATCTTAATTTCCAAACCGGTGTTATGGACGGGACGAGTCGCCTGCCTGAGTTCAATTGCCGAATATCGCCCACGTTTGTACCATGGCCAAACTTCAGTAGCCACGCCCGGCACCCAAGGCATTTCAGCAAACCGGACATTCCAGTTGCCGCAGCGAACGGCAGCGAAGTCCCGCATGGCCGTCATCTAGGCCAATTTTTCGCTGCAAAGATCTCCAATGTCCGGTGTTGACGCGGCGTTGCAGCGCGTTTGCGCTGAATTTTCAGGGTGTGGGCCAGACTTTGCAAACTCCGTTATCTGCACATTACTGCCGTTCGCCGCGCCAGCGTACCAAACCGGGACTGAGGCAGTAGGCCAAGGTCGGCTGAGCGGGACTTTGCTACCTTTCACCGCAAATGATTCAACGGCCGCTTTGCCAGAAATCGAGAAACAACCGTCACTCCGTTGTCATTCGCGTCTAGCTGTGAGCAGCTGGTCGGTGGCCAACTTGATTTGGTTCAAGTAGCTTTCATGCCCGTCGACAACTGACATTTCTAAGTCCGGTGCCCCTGTCCGTCCTGCAAGTGCAATCTGGGCGCAGAACCAATTGAGAACCGCGCCGCGCGGCAATGTCTCAGCAGGTGGAAAATTCTGCTCAACTGCGGGGGCTTTCGCGATCTCACCTTCGAGCAATTTTCTGGCAAAAGCCGGATCAGCAATAAAGGGACGCCCCATCCCGATCAGGTCTGTCTTTCCGCCTTCAATCGCATCGTTCATGACGTTGGAGGAACGAAACCCGCCGGTGACCATCAGGGGAATGTTCAATGCAGCTTTGATCGCAGCGGCATAATCCAGAAAGTAGGCCTCGCGTATCTGAGTTGATCCGCTTTTCGACGCATGTTGATACGCTGTCGGCTCTTCAAAATTGCCGCCCGAGATTTCGATGAAATCCACGCCCACTGTTTCCAACATGACAGCCACTTGAACTGAATCCGCGTGGTCGAACCCGCCTTTCTGGAAATCGGATGAGTTCAGTTTGACGGCAACGATAAAGCCCGGATCAACGGCTTGCCGAACCGCTTTGACGACCTCGATTGTCAGTCGCGCCCTGTTTTCCAATGCACCACCCCAACGGTCGGTTCGGGTGTTTATCCGAGGCGACAGGGCAGAACTAAGCAGGTATCCATGTGCGGCATGAATCTCGACGCCATCAAACCCAGCCTCCTGTGCAAGCCTTGCAGACCGCACGAATTTTGCGATGATCTGTTCAAATTCAGGCTCGCTTGCTGGGATCGGCTTGCCATAGCCGGGTAAATCTAGCTGGACGTCTGATATCGACGTTGGGTGGGCATTGATTGCTTCAGGGGTTTGCCGTCCGGCGTGGGCAAGTTGAGCAAGGATTTTCGCTCCACCACTCTTGCCCGCTGCGGCAAGTGCTGAAACGCGTTCCATGTCCGAACTTGAGTCTAATACAAAGTTGCCAGCATGTTCGAGATGCATCCGATCAACGGGTGTGTTCCCTGTGATCAAAAGCGCGGCACCACCTTTGCTCCATTGCGCAAAAAGGTCAATCTGGGCTTGCGTGGGATTGTTGTATTCGTCTGCAAGCGCTTCCGACATTGCGGATTTAACGATGCGATTTTTCAGCGTGACACCGTTTGGCAGTATCAGTTGTTGACCGATATTCATTGCTACAGTTCCTCCGCCAGTATTTTCAGTGCTGCTGCGATTGCGTCTTCGTCCCGTCTGTAAAACGTCCATTGCCCATGCCGTTCTGACGTAACAAGCCCAGCGTCTTTGAGCAGGCGCATGTAGGTCGAGATTGTCGATTGTGAGAGGTTTGCCCTCTCCTGAATGTAGCCAACGCAGACCCCGCTAAGGTCAGCGTGTTCCGGCAGAGCTGGTGGAAAATTAGAGCGATCCTTGAGCCATGCCAATATCTGGCGGCGAACCGGGTTGTTGAGGGCCGATAGTGTTTTATCAATATCCATATATCGTCATATCGCGATATGCAGTTTAAGAGTCAAGTGATCTGATTAAGGTTTTTGAAAAAGCAGCCGTTAGCCACGATGCAGCAACGCGGTAGGTGTGGGCTCATAGCTGCCATTCTCCGTGCCGCAGCACGGGAAGGCAAGCCTGAGACCCGTTCCAAAATCTGTTCCTAGTTCGAAGCGCGGCTGCGGCATGCGGATTTTGCTCAACTCTTTGTCATGAAAAGCATAATCCCATTCTAGGAACTGGGCCGCCTCAGTCGGCGCTAATTCCTGGTTCGGAATTGAACATAAACAGCCTTATCGGACTCGAGGCGGCCGTAAGCGCTTGTTTTTAAGGGCTGCAGTGGGGGAGGGGAGTTTGAAAGGCGAAATGTCCGAAAATCGCGTTTTAGCCCTGTATGGGCCATTCTGGCCGGGTTTGAAAGACAAAACCTATTCGCCCTTAAACCCAAGTTAAACAGCGCTGATTGTCAATAATTCTGATGGTCTTGGCGAAACCACCGAGATCCTTATTGTCGGCCAAGATAATCTTGCCCGCACCTCGTTGCGGTTTGAGGCGGGGTATCAAGTTCTGCAGCCCTTGCCTGCAAGCGACCACGTTGGCACAGCTCAGGCGGGCGAGCGAACCTATGGTGCTGACAATATCGGCATACAGGGGCAACACGTAGCGGCCTATGCCACCCCCCTGGATCTTGGCTATGCTGATTGGGTCATTGTGGCCGAACAGGATGTTGCTGAGATCATGGGGCCGGCAACCCAGAAGCGTAATATTTTGTTGATACTTGGAATGGGCATCACGCTGATTTTTTCGCTGTTTGGTTGGATGTTCGCACGTTCGATCACCAAGCCGATTGGCCGGATCTGCCAAAACATGGAGGCGGTTGCTTCAGGGGTCTTGGACACTGATGTTGCTGATGCTGACCGGGGTGACGAAATTGGCCAGATCGGCAAAACACTGGTTTCGATGCAGGGTGACTTGAAGCATGCGCGCAGCGCTGAAGAGGGGCGAGCCAAAGAGCAACGGCACCAGCAACATGTCGTGGAAACTCTCAGCGCCAGTCTATTACGTTTGTCCGAAGGGGATTTCACTAGAACCATCGAAGAGGCTTTCACTGATGAGCATGAAAAGCTGCGGGCGGACTTTAACACCACGGTTCAAACACTGAACGATACACTGGCTCAGGTGGTTGATTCTGCAAACAGTATCGGAAATGGAGCCGCCGAAATCAGCCAGTCGTCGGACGACCTTTCGCACCGTACTGAAAGCCAGGCCGCAACCCTCGAAGAAACGGCCGCGGCTCTGGAAGAGATGACTGTAAGCGTGAAATCCGCAGCTGAGGGAGCCCGTAGCGTAGAACAGATCGTAGGCGAAGCCAAGAAAGAGGCCGAAATCAGCGGCTCTGTGGTGGAGAACGCAGTTGCAGCAATGACGGAGATTGAGAAGTCCTCGACCCATATTTCCCAGATCATTGGTGTGATTGATGACATCGCCTTTCAAACCAACCTTTTGGCGCATAATGCAGGAGTTGAAGCCGCGCGTGCTGGCGAAGCAGGGCGTGGATTTGCGGTGGTGGCCTCTGAAGTGCGGGCTCTAGCACAGCGATCCTCCGACGCAGCAATGGAGATCAAAACCCTGATTGATGATAGTTCCAAGCAAGTGGAGCGGGGCGTTGATTTGGTAGGTCGAGCAGGTGGTGCTCTGCAGAGCATCGTCGATCGGGTCGGTCACATCTCGTCACTGGTGACAGACATTGCCAAAAGTGCGGTTGAACAGTCCACTGGATTGGGTGAAATCAACACTGGCGTCGTCCAGTTGGACCAAGTCACTCAGCAGAATGCCGCAATGGTTGAAGAAGCCACAGCAGCCGGGCATTTGCTCAAGAGTGATGCGTCTCAACTGACAAAGCTGGTGAATAAATTCCAAATCTCCGGACGCTCCATCAAGGCTTCTGAAACTACGGAAAAATCATCCCCCCCCCCGTCGGCGCATGGCGCTGACGACTGGGGCCTAGAAGGGTCTGAACAGCCACAATTTGCAACTGGAACCCATGGCGCAGGCTCCGATACTTGGCAGGATTTTTAAAGCGCTTGTGCGGCCTGAGCCATTGGTCGGGAGCCCCCTCCCAATGGCTCACTATCTCGTCTGTCATGGTTTCTCCACTTCATCCGCACGCGCCGCGATGATGTACAAATGTGCGAATGAACGCAACGTTCCGCGACCCGGACATTGATAGAGCCGGAATGCTGCAAATTCGATCAACGTCCGCTTCAGGGAAGCTGCAGTGCGGCGTTGACAACTGAGATGAACGTCAGAAATGGGCCGGGCTTGTCGTGAAGGGCTGCCATAGTTTGCAGTTTTGCGAGGTCTGCTTCCTGCGCATTACTACCGTTCGCCGCGCCAGCGTACCAAACCGGGACTGAGGCAGTAGTTCAAGGTCGGCTGAGCGGACGAAGCGGGCCTTCATACCCATCTGTCCAAGGTCCGTTTTAGGATTGTCTGCCAACAATAAACTGTGTTCTCTTCTATCAAGTTGGGAGAGGCATCATGGATTTTTCAGCATTTAGAGAAGGCGAACGCAGGGGATGGTCAGCACGGGCACGGCTGTATGGTGACGCTACTGCACGCGTAACACTTCAGACCATTCCGAAGTTGCTAGACCATGCAAGACTTTTCCCCGCCGCGAAGGTGTTGGACGCAGGCTGCGGTCCCGGCTTTGTCGCAGCTAATGCCAAACTTCTTGGCGCTGACGCCGAAGGCATCGACTTTTCGGAAGGGATGGTTGAGCAAGCAAGAGATCAGTTTCCCGACATCAATTTCTCTGTCGCTGACGTTGAAGATTTGCCTGCACCGGACGAAGCGTTTGACGCTGTCCTGAGCAATATCGTTCTGTTCCATGTAACCGACCCGGAACAGGCGATGTCCGAGGCCCGCCGTGTTCTCAAGCGGAATGGAAGATTTGTGTTTAGCCAATGGCTCGGACCTGATCGTTCGGAACTCTACCGGCTCTTGTTCGACGTTCTGGGACGGCATGCAGATATGTCACGTGCGGACCCTGCACCAAATGCATACCTTTTGTCCGATGAGGCCGACGTTTCTGAAATGATGAGACGCACGGGGTTCACTGACATCAAGGCGGAGATTGTCGAGAATGTTCTGCATGCTCCGGGTCCCAGCTTTTTTGACTTCTTCATGAATTTCGGTGTTCGCGTGCCTCTTATTTTGGAACGTCAAGAATCCGATGTGCAGAACAAAATTAGAAATGAAGTCAATGAGGTGACTGCACCGTATCTCTCGGATGGAGTTTACAAGTTGCGTATGCCGAGTGTCGTATTCTCAGGTCAGGCAGTTTAATTTGCCGAGCGTCGTAGCAGACCTTTGTGCACCGCGCAGCATTCTTTATATCGGGTTCTCACCCGCCGTTCGCCTCGCCAGCACACCAAATCGGCACTGAGACCGGAGGTCAAGGTCAGCTGAGCGGATAAAAGCGTGCATTCGCTGCAAGTGCGCCAGTGACAGCTTTTGGGCGGCTGGCCAAAACAAACGATTTCGACGCTGCAAAAAGCTTATGATGTACAGTGCGTGTTGATGGCTACTTCTTTCGTGCGCTTACGACGAAATGTGTCAGCGCATAGAAAAAGCGGCCTTGGGCAGCCAATGTCTTTTGCACCGCCAGCCACGCCGCGGCTTCCTCGGCGGGAACGTGGCTATTGTCGACAGCATATCGGGCCATCAATTGCATCATCATCGTCGCAAGCCCGTCCGGCTTCAGCTCGTGATCACATGTCGTTAGTGGAGCGACACCCTCGACGATAAAGCCTGCGTCTCGCGCGATAGACGGCAAAATTGCCGGAACGTCGCGTTGTGTGAAATGCTGATCCCAAGACGCGATCATGCGGTCCATACGATCCTTCTCGTCGCTGAACCACACCAGACTGTCGAGATGGATGTCGCCGATCACAAGTCTGCCGCCGGGTTTCAGCACTCGGCTAGCTTCAGCGATTGCTCCGGGGATGTCGTCAAGATACTCGAAGACCTGAACCGAGACAGCCTTGTCCATTGTTCCGGTCTCAATTGGCAAACTATTGGCGGTGCCGGTCAGGATTTCAACACAGTCAAACGCCCTACACCGCTCCTTGGCCGGGCCAAGCATGTCGCGACTGGGATCAACTCCGATTGCCTTGCCCCCTGATCCAACCGCTCTGGCAAGCTCTAATGTCAGCAAGCCATTCCCGCAGCCAATGTCGACAATTGTTTCGCCCGCTGCGGGACGAAGAGCGTCGAATGACGCTTGTCGTCTGCGCGTGATATCCGCACCCTGATAGACGATATCCAGAAGCCGCGTCGTTTCCTCGTCAAACCTCAGCATTGGGCACCCGGCGACAAATACACATGGGCTTTTGCTCTATCCATCTTCGGGAACAACTGCATCAACTTCGATCTCGACCAACCATTCCGGGTTCACGAACCTCGTGACCGCCATGATCGTATCGACTGGACGGGCATCGACGCAGTATTTCTTTCGCGCCTCAATGGCCGCCTTCCAGTTATTGATATCCGTCAGAATGACCCGCGTTCTCACAATGTCATGAAGACCAGAGCCCGCCTGTTCGAGAGCGGCCTTGATGATTTCAAAGCACTGGGTGGTCTGGGCGAATACATCTCCGACCCCAACTGTCTTGCCCTGAGCATCTACAGGCGCGGTTCCCCCTACCGCAATGAAAGGACCAACACGAACCGCGCGACTGAAGCCAACGACTTCCTCCATGGGATTTCCGTTTGATATGAGCTGGCGCATTTGGTGAGCCTCCTCCCTACTGGAAAGCATACACGCATCTGATCAATCGTGACAAAGTTTTCGGAATTGCGGACATTCCAGCATCGTGCAGCATCGGTCAAACTGGGCTCACAGCTGCCATTCTCCGCGCCGCAGCAAGTGAAGGCAAGCCTAATGGGAGGGCGATCTGATGATTTTTGAACGCGCACACCTTTCTGGAATGCCGCTACGCGATCCTCACAATGCGCCTTCGGGCCGCGAGGTCGATCATCAACGTCTCGTCCCGCTCGGGCCTCATGGGCATTCCGGCCGCTACGGCATATGCCTCTTCCAAGGCCAGCCGGAAACCGACTTTTCAATACAATCCACCGCAACCGGCCAATAGGTTTTCGCAAGAAATCGGAAACTTTTGTGGATCATTCGCTCACTTTACAAGTGTACAACTTGTTGGCCTTCGCCCAGAGCAGCGCATTCAGACAGTGGCGGAGCGCGTCGTTTCCGGATCTTCATCGCGTTTTGCCAAGAGCATGGCCAAAGTCGCCTTATCTGACACATTCAGCTTGGAATACACGTTGCGCAGGTAGTGCCGTGCGGTCGACGGGGCAAGATTCAACTCTCTCGCGACTTCCTTATATGTGCGTCCGGCGGCAAACAGCCGGGCAACGTCGGCCTCGCGTTTCGTGAGGTCGTCGAACGGGTCCCGCTCGGACAGGCGCAAAAGAAAGAGCTGTGAGACAGCATCAATTTTCACCTGAATATGGGTTCCGACGAAGCGATCATTCTGGCTCAACGCGTCCTCCAGCGTCTTCGGCAGACGTGGCCCTTGCCAGGAAGGCCATTCACGGCGCAGGACGTCACTCAATGCCAGATCGGAGGACAGCACCAGGCCGCGCCGGTCGCAAATGGCGGCGGCCCGAATATTCACCTGTCCATGCAGGCTTTGTAGGTTTTGCTCTAAGCTTCGGCGCCAACTTTGCCCCAACGCATGCAGAAGATGCGGCACCATTACCTGCTTGACCATGCGTTCCTCTTCGTTGAAGGGGTCTTCTTTCCGGTAAAGAGACAAGAACGCATAAAGCCCAAGGTCGCGTTGGCGGGTTGTCGTACACAGGACGTGGCGAATTCCGTAAATCCCGAGGAAGCCTGATATCTCCGGGTAAGGAGCCAAATCTTGTTGGTTGAACCGCACGGTCGCAAATGGCGCGCCCAAAGCCGCACTTGCGATTGGATCACGCTCGCGCACGTTGTCCCAATGCCGCTTATACCCTTCTGGCAGCCCAAACCGAGTGGCTGAGTGAATATCCAGTCCTGTGATAAGCCCCCACCAGGCCGCGTCAAACGACAACACCCCTTGCACCGCACGTAGCGCAGCGTCCTGAAACTGGTCAAAAGGCACCTTTTCGGGCAGTTCGTGGATCTCCATCAAAACGGCACCCACTTGGTCGAGCGTTGGCATGGCCCCTCCACATGAACGGGTTCATCTGAACGATTACCCCGTGCACAGTCAAGCCTAGGCTTTGATTAGGGAACAGGGCCAACCGGCCCGAAAAAAGGAGGAAACCCAACATGAAACGCAATACTGGCTACGTATTTCACGAGTCCTATCTTTGGCACAACACTGGCACCGGAGCCGCCTTGCTCCCCTCGGGCGGGCCGATCCAGCCCGACCAGCCGCATGCTGAAAATTCGGAAACTAAACGGCGCATCGAGAACCTGCTCAGTGTTAGCGGCATCAAGAAGCACCTGCATGTGTTTGACGACATCACCCCCGCGACTCGCGACGAACTTTGTCTGTTTCACACGCCCGAATATGTCGACGGCATCAAGGCGATGAGCGATGCTGGCGGTGGAGACGCAGGCGAGTTGACTCCATTTGCTGTCGGTGGCTATGAAATTGCCTGCTTGTCGGTTGGCGGCGGGCTGACAGCGGGCCGCGCGATCCTGCGCGGTGAGATCGACAACGCCTATGTGCTGAACCGCCCGCCGGGGCACCACGCGGAGGCTGACATTGGCCGGGGTTTTTGCATCTTTGGCAACGGAGTGGTTACCGCAAAAGCACTGCGCCGCGAATTTGGACTAAAGCGGATCGCCATCGTCGATTATGACGTGCATCACGGGAACGGTGCCCAAAAAGCCTTTTACAACGATCCGGATACGATGGTGATTTCGATGCACCAAATCCAGTTCTATCCGGCGGATTCTGGCTTTGTCGAAGAATCCGGCGAGGGTGCGGGCAAAGGATACAACATCAATATCCCGCTGCCCCCGGGATCCGGCCATGGCGCCTACCTTCATGCAATGGACACAGTCGTCGTGCCAGCATTGGAGCGCTTCGAACCTGAACTTATCATCGTGTTGTCGGGCTTTGATGCCGGTGGGATTGACCCACTGGGCCGAAACATGGCCCATACCGACACCTACCGCGAGATGGTCGGCAAGATGCAGCGTCAGGCTGAGAAGCATTGTGATGGCCACATGTTGGTGCTTCACGAAGGTGGCTACTCTGCAGCCTATGCTCCGTTCTGCGGCTTGGCAGTTGTCGAGACCCTGAGCGGCATCAGCAGCGGCATCGAGGACCCGTTCCTGCCCTTCCTCGCCGGCATGGGCATGCAGGATCTGCAGCCGCATCAGGCCGAAATGATCGCGCAATCCGCCGAACTTGTTTCCGGTATCGCCCCACCAAAGGTGTTGGAGAAAGCGTGACACTCGACGACCGAAATGCCTCTGTGGGGCCGCATACTTTGAGAACGAGAAGCAAACGACCGACTAAGACCGGTGCGCTGCCTATCTAAATTGACACTGCCCTGCTACAAAGGCCCCGCCGCAATTGGCGGGGCCTTTTCGTTATTTGCCCTGCGGGCAGCAGCCTTTCACTGGCAATACAGGAGGGCGGTTGCAGGACAATCCGCGTTGAGGCAGAAGTTTCTTGAAATCCACCAAAGTCCGCTTTGAATCGGGACCAGTCCCCCCAACAGTCATTTGATCGAACGACCGGAAGTCCTGCAGATTCGACCTCTTGTTGCCCAAAATGCTGCGTGATGGGGCTAGCCGCGCGGCTGGTTTGAGGCTGCGGGGGAGGTTTGGGACACTTCCCGTTTCAAACTCCAAAAATCCGCCGCCCAAACCGTTTAAACCGTCGGGCGGCGGAGATCTTTAAAGGGTGTTTAAAGGCTTTTGAAGGTGCTCGGCGTCCAGCTCATCAGGGGCATCTTTCAAGGCCTCCCAGCATTCGGGTTTGAGTGCTGCCCTCAGAACGGCATCGACTTCCGGTAGGAACGAGCACCACATGGGCGCACCCTCCATTGTTATGTTTGGTTCGAGGCCTTCTAACCTACACAGAGCGCAGGCGGCGCGCTCCCGGACGGGTTTCACTTTGGGCATGGCTGGGATTTCTTGCCGGGTGTCACCGCTACAGATAGCATCTCAAACTCGATTGGCGCTAGCGTCCGCTGCCAGCCCAAAGCAGACATGGTTCCCGATTCCGTTTCGCTAAAAGCGGACCTTTAGCAGAGGTGCGAAACAATGGTTTTGGGTCTAGTTGCCCAAATGCCTGGCAAATTTCTTTTCATGTGACCCCAAATTCAATGCACTGTTCATCGTCTGATCGGTTCAGAGTTTTCCTTACAAGGATTGCCCCACAGCAGCGAACTGCTATGGAACATGATAAAGCTAAGTAATCTGTAGGCCTGTTTTGCCCTAGCCGGTCTTTATTGCGGCAAGATGGCTTAGGCCTAAGGCATTGATTGTATTGGTCTGCAAAGGAGTCATTGCCGCATTTGCCTCGTCCGCACCGAAGCTTGTTCCGACCACAACCCTCGCCGGACGTGTACCTGCAGACTGTGAAACCAAGCCAGAAACCGCATCGGCGACATCTTGCGGGGCTGGCGCCTCCGGGCCTGAGAGCATGGCCATGAATTGTTCAAACATCTCAGCAGGAATTTTGCCCGTATCCCCGTATTCGCTCACGGTCTTCTGGTCCACAGGTTGCGCCGCACTCGCGTACATTTGGGTGGGGAAAGCGCTAGGTTGTACTAGGCAAACGTCAATGCCGAGCTGGGATAGTTCATAACGATAACTGTCGCTTAGGGCCTCCACAGCAAATTTGCTAGCGCCATAGATACCGAAAAACGGAAAGGTAACACGTCCGAGAATCGAACCGATGTTCACAACGAGACCTTTTCCTTGCTGGCGCATCGATGGGAGGACCGCGCGGGTAACGCGGTGTACCCCTACGACATTTACATTGAACAGCTCTGCCACCTGTTGATCTGAAAAGGCTTCGGACACTCCCGCAGATGCAACGCCGGCATTGTTGACCAACACGTCGATCTGGCCTTGAGTGGATAGGATTCCGGAAACAGCCGCCTCGATGGATTCTGCTTGCGTGACGTCCAGGTCGACAACATTGAGGCCTCGATTGCGCAGAGATTTGGCATGGTCGCGGTTCTTCCCAGCCGTGTCGCGCATTGACGCAAAGACTGTGTGACCAGATCCGGCCAGTGTTTCACAAATGAGCCGTCCAAATCCGCTGGAGGCTCCGGTAACTAAGATGGTTTTGGGCATAGAATACTCGTTTTTTGCTTGGTCGTTTCGGGCGTTGCGAAACTTGGCACCGCCTGCAAGCTTGGTATCATTTGTGATATGGGTGTATTAAGTTCCAAAACTGGAACAAGATTTATGCGGGTTTTGCACAAATGGAAGATCTGAATTTGCTAAGGTTGTTCGTTCAAGTCACGGACCAAGGGAGCTTTTCGGCCGTCGCACGCTCCACACGTACAACACCCTCGGCAATTTCGAGGCAAATCTCACGGCTTGAGGAAAACCTGGGTACGCGTTTGTTGCAACGCACGACACGCCAGCAAGAGTTGACTGAAGCTGGCGAAATCTACTTGCGTCACGCCAGACAGATCATTGAAGATGTTGATGCTGCGCGACATGCCGTAACGCGCCTTAGCGGAGCACCTTCGGGCGTGTTGCGAGTAACAGCCGAAGCAGATTTGGCCCTTACTCTATTGTCTCCGGTATTGCCGGAGTTTCTGGAGACTTACCCAAATCTACGGGTTCACGTTCATACATCCTCAGTCATGGAAGATCTGATCAGCCGGGGGATTGATGTAGCAATTCGCGTGGGGCACCTTGCCGACTCGAGCCTGATAGCAAAGCGCCTGACAATGAGCCGATCTCTGCTTGTGGCAAGTCCAGAGTTTTTAAGACGTGAAGGCGCTCCTCAACATCCAGAAGATCTAGCCAGGTTCTCATGTCTCTCATTCAGAGTTGAAACGGAACAGGCCACTTGGCGTTTCAGGTCAAGCGAAGATGTCGCAGCTGTTTCCGTGACCGGGCCCGTTCAGGCGAGCAGTCTCGTTCTCCTGAAAGAAGCTACCAAATCTTGCCTCGGCATAGCAATGTTACCGATCTGGATGGTGCGCTCCGAGCTGGAAACTGGCACGCTTGTTCCTGTCTTACCTGGCTTTCCTCTAGAACCTCCCGCGACCCCAATTAGTGCAGTCTACCCAAGCGGGAGGAACCTTGCGAGCAAGGTCCGGGTGTTTGTCGATTTTCTCGCAGCCAAGATAGAGCCAGCCTCGACTGACGTGATTGATCCGGATGCACTCTAAAACCAGATATTGATTTGACGTGCGGCTTTTAGAATTTGGGGGGCAGAGTGGTACATCTATCATCCTGAGAAATGACTGCTTTGCGCTGGGTGCCTGGATTTGCAAAGGTCGCAATCTTGCGCATTGCGGCCTTCCATAGTGACATTTGACAGTTGTGGCTCCTGGCCTAGGCCAGGAACTCCTTTTAACTGCTACCCGGCTGAGGGGAGCAGGCGCGGGCTGCTTGCGTTTCGACATCTCTGATCTCCTTTTCGTCGAAGATCAGCAGACTGCAAGTCGTAGCTTATGTCAGTGTCCGAATTTCGAGGAGTAGCTCATCTGCCTGTGTTGCCCAAACATCATACGAAGGCTCCCTGATGCAGAAATCGGCGCGCCTGTTTACATTATCCACCCACAGCCTGTTTGCATTCCTCTCCCACAGAAGGTTAGGTTCAGTATTACGGTCGAAAAATTATCGGTTCTGAGAAAAACGCGGGCTTGTGTGGCCCTTAGGAGTGAGAAAATTCCGCCAAGCCACGCACTCGCAGGGAGGTGACAATGTTTAAGCGAATTATGACACCTGTCGATCTGGCGCATGTCGAGCGGCTTGGCACCGCGCTTGACTGCGCGGCGGATCTGGCAAAACACTATGGTGCGCCGATTGTTTACGTGGGGGTCACGTCGTCTGCCCCAAGTAAACTTGGGCATAACCCGGAAGAGTTTGGCCAAAAGCTTGCAGCCTTCGCCGAGTCAGAGGCGGCAAAGCATGGCATCGAGGCGTTGGCGCATACCGCTGTTTCGCACGATCCAACCGCCGAGATCGACGATGCGCTTATGCGCGCAATCGGTGAAACCGGCGCCGACCTTGTCGTAATGGCGAGCCATGTGCCAAACGTCATGGACTACATCTGGCCGTCAAACGGTGGAAAGCTGGCAGAGCATGCAAAGTGCTCGGTAATGGTTGTGCGCGCGTGATACGCCGGACCGCTAAACGAAAATGACAGGGGGAGTGGAAACTTGGTAGATAACTCAGAAATAGACGAAAACACAGGGATACCGGCGCCCGAGGGCGCCTCAGATATCATCGATACTGATTACGAAATTGGCCAAGACAATATCGAAACGCAGTTCGGGCCCTTTGGCATGGACATCCACAACCCGGTCTTTCTGATTTCCAGTCTGTCGGTGGTGGCCTTCGTGCTCTACGCGCTGCTGGCACCGCAACAGGCGGCTGATTTCTTTGGCTGGCTCCGCCCGGCACTGACATCAACCTTCGACGGATTCTTTTTGTCGGCGGCGAATATCTTTGTTGTGTTCTGTCTTGCCCTCATTGTGTCGCCCTACGGGGCGGTCCGGTTGGGCGGCGCTGACGCGACCCCGGATTATGGCTATGCGGGCTGGTTCGCGATGCTGTTTGCAGCCGGTATGGGCATCGGGCTAATGTTCTTTGGCGTTTTGGAGCCGGCCTATTACTTTGGTACCCCCTGGGGGGATGAACCATTGGGCGCGCTGCGGCCCTTCACTGAGGATGGCGTCTTGATCGCTGAAAACGTCGAAGCCGCCCGGCGCATGGCACTGGCAGCGACGTCTTATCACTGGGCTCTGCACCCCTGGGCAATCTACGCAATTGTCGCGCTCGCCCTTGCACTGTTCAGCTACAACAAGGGGCTGCCGCTTTCGATCCGTTCGGCCTTCTACCCGATTCTGGGTGAACGTGTCTGGGGCTGGTGGGGCCACACCATTGATATCGTAGCGGTCTTCGCAACGCTCTTTGGTCTTGCGACCTCACTTGGTTTGGGGGCGCAACAGGCCAATGCTGGTCTGGAGTATGTCTATGGCATTCCAAACAGCGTAACGGTTCAGGTCATCCTCATCGTGGGCATCACAATCGTGGCGCTGATCTCGGTGCTACGTGGTCTTGATGGCGGGGTGAAAATTCTCTCCGAGCTCAATATGATTGTGGCCATCGCGCTGCTTCTCTTTGTGCTGTTCACCGCGGGGGCCGTTGGCATCTTTACCGATTTCGGTAATACGCTCGTGGCCTATGCGCAGGAGGTTATCCCGCTGTCCAACCCGTTTGGTCGCACGGATGACGGCTTTCGCGAAGGCTGGACTGCGTTCTACTGGGCGTGGTGGATTTCCTGGTCTCCTTTCGTTGGCATGTTCATTGCACGTGTTTCGCGTGGTCGCACCGTTCGCGAGTTCATCACCTGCGTGCTGATCATCCCATCGGTGGTCTGCATCTTCTGGATGGCCGTGTTTGGCGGAACAGCAATCAACGACATGATCGCCAATCTTGGCGACAGCGCAGTGAAGGCCAACGTGATCGACGCCTACGTGCCGGAGCTGTCACTCTTTGCGATGCTTCAAAGCCTGCCACTGGCCTCGGTCACTTCGACCGTCGGTATCGTTCTGGTGATCGTGTTTTTCGTGACATCCTCCGACTCCGGCAGCCTCGTGATCGATACGATCACAGCTGGTGGTAAGGTCGATGCGCCGGTGCCGCAGCGTGTGTTCTGGTGTACCTTCGAAGGGTTGGTCGCCATCGTGCTTCTGATTGGCGGTGGCCTCGGATCCTTGCAGGCGATGGTCATCTCGACCGGCTTGCCTTTCACGGTCGTGCTGCTGTTGATGTGTTGGTGCATCCTCAAAGGGCTGATGCAAGAACGCAAGCATATCTGATACTATAAACGTGAACGGGCGCGTCGCCGCGCCCGTTCTTATGCCTGCTTTACGTAAACCTGACCTGCGCGCGGTCGCAGCCAAGAGTTTGCCCATCCCTCCAGTTCATGTCTTGTTTCGGCGCAGTTTTTCGGAGCTCGCTAAGAGCGCAAAGCACAATTGCGTTTCTGACTGTGGTGATCGCCGCTTTCAGAATGGCCCCTGCGCTAAAGCGCCAGTGTCGCACTGCGGTATGGCCGAGAGTCTCAATCAAAACTTTCAGGTTTCTTCAATGCTGCGGATGCATGTGTGCAGGCGGTAGGGTGTCTTGAGGCGGCCTGCGCCGCCTTGGCTGATGTATCGCAGGGAGAGCTAGCTTTCGGGTTCAGAAGTGGTCTGGACCACCTCGCGGCGGCGCATTTTTTGGCGTTTTACGATGGCAACGGTTCTGCGTGAGATCGAAATGCTGTCGATCCAGGCGACCAGACGGCTTTCCTGGAGGCTGAGCTCTGGGCCATGACGTTGGGCGCAGACCAGGGCTGCCTGCAGACGGCTGAAGTAGCTCCAGAAGGATTCTTCATGGTCGGCATATTGCGCCCCTTCTTCCTTGGCCAGGAAGCTGGTGTGCACGTCCTCAACGATATAGACGCCGCCTGGGGGCAGCATCGGAAACAGGGTTTGAAAGCCGATGATCTGATGCGACCAAAAGTGAGAGGCATCGTCCAGGATCACCGAGGGCTGATAGGTGCGAAAGACCCGCTTGAGGAACCTTGGCTTGGCGGCATCTCCGATCTCGATATGGATGCGCTCTTCTTCAAAGCTTTTGGAGATGCCTTTGATGTCAACGCCGATAATCCGCGCCTTTGGAAAAAACGACTTCCAGGTGCGCAGCGAAGGCGCGCGGCGGCTGGGCAGGCCAACGCCGAGTTCCAGCATGGAAAATGACTTTTCTTTATAGGGTGTTAGAAGGTGCTCATAAAACCGCATGTAGTCATGGCGTTTGGAGCTTTTGTCGGTTTCAGCGGCAATGGCCAGCCTGTCCAGCTCACCCAGAGGCAGCAGCTCGGCAACCTCTGCCGGGTGGCTATCCTCTACCGGTGCTTCGGGCGCTGCCACAACTGGCGTGTCACTCTCTTCAGCCAGGACATTGGCTTTTGTCGACGCAGAGGTCTTGGGTTTAGGACTTCTCAGGGGTTTGGGTATGTTTGATGATTTTGTCACGTTCTGCGCCTGTCATTGTGTGTCAAAACGCTAGCAGTCCAGGGGGGTGATTGCAAAGTCAAACCAGGCCGCAGGGTCAACCCGGCCACACAGCAAACTCGGCAGCGCCGGAAACTAGACTGCTGATACAAAACCGCTCCCGCCCAGGGCTGAGGCCGGGCGGGAACGGTAGGGGCGGGCTGTCAGGGCGGTGTTGCGATCAACGCAGCTGGTGCAGCATCTTTTTCTCGTAGGCCACCAGTCCGCCGGTCTGCCCGGCGGCAACCTGATTGGCCCAGTCCGGGTTGGCAATCAGGGCGCGGCCAACGGCGACAAGGTCAAACTCGTTCCGGTCTGCGCGTTCAATCAAACGGTCCAGGCTGGCGGGCTCGGCGCCTTTGAAATCAGCGGTGCCGTCTTCGGGCAGGAAGTCGGCGTTCAAGCCAACGCTGCCGACGGTGATCGCGGGCTTGCCGGTGAGCTTGCGGGTCCAGCCGGCCAGATTCAAATCGCTGCCCTCGAACTCGGGCTCCCAAAAGCGGCGGGTGGAGCAATGGAAGATATCAACCCCGGCTTCGGCAAGTGGCGTGAGGAAGGCCTGCAGCGCTTCGGGGGTGTCACACAGCCGGGCAGAGTAGTCCTGCTGCTTCCACTGGGAGTAGCGGAAGATGATCGGGAAGTCTTCGCCGACGGCGGCGCGGACTGCGCGGATGATCTCCAGGGCAAAGCGTGAGCGCTGCGCCAGATCGCCACCGTAGCCGTCCTGGCGCTGGTTGGTGCCATCCCAGAAAAACTGGTCAATCAGATAGCCATGGGCACCGTGTAGTTCGATCGCGTCAAAGCCGATGTCTTTGGCGTCCGCCGCAGCCTGGGCAAAGGCGGCGACAACATTATCGATATCTTCCTGTGTCATGGCGTGGCCGGTCACCTTGCCGGGGATGGCCATGCCGCTGGGGCTGTGACCCGGGGTGTCGCCACCGGGATTGACGCCGGGGCGACGAATGGCGCCCACATGCCACAGCTGTGGCGCGATCTTACCGCCTGCTGCATGGACTGCCTCAACGACCTTTTTCCACCCTGCTAGCGCCTCTGCGCCATAAAAAGCGGGCACATTGGGATAGCCGCTGGCGGCCACGTGGTTTACAAAGGTGCCTTCGGTGATGATCAGGCCAACGCCGCCTTCGGCACGGCGCTGATAGTAGGAGACCACGGCCTCATCGGGAACATTGCCGGGCGAAAAGGTGCGGGTCATCGGGGCCATGGCAATCCGGTTCTTCAGGCTCAGTTTGCCAAGGTCAACAGGGGTAAACAGGGTATCGGCGCGTTCCATTGGGCGGTCCTTTTAAAATCAATAAGTCGATCAGCCGCTTGGGCGAACTGTATCTTTTGTCAGCATCAAACAGCACTGAGCCCCGGCACGATAGGTTTTACTTTGGGTCAAATCGGCAGTGACCCAGCGTTCTGCCGATTTCGCACTATGCCCCCAGGTTTTAGGCAAGCGGTGTCTCCCATTTTCTACATTCGGTGAACTAGCCCAGTGGGGGCGGTGGATATGCGCTGAGTGTGGTGCACTGTGGCTTGACCCTGCGCCCAGGAAAGCCCAGTTTGGCGAAAAACTGCGAGCAGGAGCCAGCATGGCCAGCACCCCCCCGCCTTTTGCGCGATTTGAATGGATGATTGCCTGGCGGTACCTGCGGGCGCGCCGGGCCGAGGGCGGCGTGTCAGTGATGACCTGGATCAGCCTCATTGGCATTACCCTGGCGGTTTTTGCCCTTATCGCGACCCTGGCGGTGCGTTCTGGGTTTCGCTCGGAATTTGTGGGCACCATCCTGGGCGCAAACGCCCATGTGACGCTCTATTCCCACGGCGCGCTGAACGCGGCTGGCCAGATGGAGCGCAGCATCACGGATTTTGACGCCATGGCGGCACGGGTGGCCACGGTGCCCGGCGTGATCCGCGCAGCGCCGCTGATCAAGGGGCAGGTCATGGCCAACGCGCGCCAGCGCAACGCCGGGGTTGAGGTCTTTGGCATCTCCAAACCCGGCATCCTGACCATCCCCGGCGTTGCCCAAAGCGAGGGTGCCATGGGCGATCTGGATCGGTTTGAGGACGGGGTCGCAATCGGCTCTGGCGTGGCGCGGGAACTGGGGGTCAGCCCCGGTGATCGTATCAAGCTGATCTCGCCCAATGGGGTCAAAACCCCCTTTGGCACCAGTCCACGGGTCAAGGCCTACGAGGTGGTCTACATTTTTACCGCCGGGCGTTATGACATTGATCGCACCCGGCTCTATATGCCCTTTGCCGAGGCGCAGAGCTTTTTCAACCGTGAAGGTGTGGCGGATGAGATCGAGGTGATGATCACCGACCCGGAAGCGGTGGACCTGAAGATCCTGCCCCTGTTGCGGGCGGCGGATGGCGCGGTTGGGGTTTGGACCTGGCGCGATGCCTCGGGTGGTTTTCTGCGGGCGCTGGAGGTTGAGGACAATGTGATGTTCATCATCCTGTCGATCCTGGTGCTGATTGCGACGATGAATATCGTCTCGGGGCTGATTATGCTGGTTAAAAACAAGGGCCGCGACATTGGTATCTTGCGCACTATCGGGCTCAGCGAGGGGTCGGTAATGCGGGTGTTCTTTATCTGTGGTGCCTTTACCGGCGTGTTGGGGACGCTGTTTGGTGTCATCCTGGGCTGTCTGTTTGCCAGCTATATCGACCCAATTTTCTCTTTTGTGAATTTTGTGATGGGCGGCGGCGTCTGGGATCCCTCTATCCGTGGCATCTATGCGCTGCCGGCCGAGCTGAACCTGCCCGATGTGCTGTCTGCGGTGGGGCTGTCGCTGGGGCTGTCCTTTGTGGTGACAATCTTTCCCGCCCGGCGTGCCGCCCGGCTGAACCCGGTGGAGGCGCTGCGCTATGAGTGATGCTGTTTTAGAGCTGAAAGCTGTGACCAAGTCCTATAATCAGGGTGCGGCCAACCAGATTGACGTGCTGCGCGGCGTTGATCTGACCCTGAACGCCGGGGAGATGGTGGCACTGGTGGCGCCCTCGGGCGCAGGCAAATCCACCCTGTTGCATATCGCGGGCCTGTTGGACGTGCCGGACAGTGGCAGCGTCACGGTGGCCGGACAGGACATCAGCGGCAAGGGAGACAGCATGCGCACCAGCCTGCGTCGCCAGGAACTGGGCTTTGTCTATCAGTTCCACCACCTGCTGCCGGAGTTCACCGCGCTGGAGAACATTATCCTGCCGCAACTGGCCAATGGGATTGCACAGCGCGCCGCCGAGGCCCGGGCCGAGGAGCTCTTGGCTCTGGTTGGGCTTTCAGCCCGCGCCCAGCATCGGCCTGCGGCGCTGTCGGGGGGCGAACAGCAGCGGGTGGCCTTTTGTCGGGCGCTGGCCAATAGGCCCCGCGTGTTGTTGGCGGATGAACCCACCGGAAACCTGGATCCCGGCACCTCAGATCAGGTCTTTGCCGCGCTGATGGATTTGGTGGCTGGCACTGGCCTGTCGGCGCTGGTGGCCACCCATAATCCCGAACTGGCCGCGCGGATGGACCGCCGGGTCAAGCTGGAGCAGGGCAGGCTGGTCGATCTTTAGGCGGGCGGTGGAGCTGGTTGGCCGAGTGCCCCATTCACAGTCGCTAGAACCGAGATGCCCAGCATGAAAACCGTATAGCGTCGCATGGGTTTCTGCTCTGGTGGCTCCTCCTCTCGCGGGGGGCAGGCTGCTGTGTGAGCGAGAAGCGGCCACCGCCGACAGGGACTAAGCCGTGATCTTGTGACATCCCCTGTGCATTATTATCGTCGCTGTAGTGAAATGGTGCTTAAATGCAGCCCATGGCAGACAATTTTTGCTCTGATCTGGTGCCTAGGTGGCCGTTTCAACGGGGTGGAATTATACTGTCGCTGCGCAAGAATAAGGAAGCATGTTGATGAAATCCCCAGTTGTGGTGTTAAGCCTGATCGCTTTGTCCTTTGGTCTATCAAACTGCGCCCCTGGGGATGTTGATATGCCAGAGCCAGCCGAAGGCGCGGCGCTGTTTAATCAGAACTGCTCTGCCTGCCATGGTGTAGATGCTGATCTGGCCACACGAGAGCTATCCGTGGATGCCCCTGATCTGAGAGATATCACATCCCGAAACCGCGGTGTTTTCCCGCGCGCAGCTGTACTGTCGCAGATTGACGGATATGGCCGTGGTCGCGTGGGGGCAGAGGCAATGCCTGAATTTGGTGCCCTGCTCGAAGGAGATCTGGTCCCGGTTGCAGTGGATGACGTCTTTACGCCGACACCGCGCCCTCTGGCGGCGTTGCTGGCCTATCTGGAAGATATCCAACGCTGATCCCGCCGCAGCTGTGCCATGTGGTGCAGGGTCTGATACAGCACCTGGCGTGTCAGGTGCATATTCCCGCGAGGTCGGCGTCTTTCCACGGCAGATAGACATCGCTTTGCCGGGCCTGTGGCAGGTCCGTCACCGGCATCACCGCCTTGAGCATCTCATGCAGGCGCTTACTGCGGGCGGCCTGTGGTGCCAAGGCGCGGCAACAGACGTATTCTTCGACAATGGCGCCCTGCTGTTCATAGCCATAGCTGAGAAAATCCGGGCTGCTCTCAAGCGCAAACAAATAGGGATCCGGGCTGGCACTGTGTTCGGCCGCTGCCCGCAACGGGTGATAGCCAGTGATATGGCGGTTCTGCCACTGCCAGACATGGGTCATCTCATGGGCCAGCAACATGGCCTCCACCAGATACAGCCGATCTGGATAGGCCGGCATATAGTCTTCGGTGTACCAGTCTTTGACAAAAAAGATCCGGTTGAACAGGGTGACGGCTGCTGGCGAGGAGGTGACAATCTTTTCTTCCTTGACCGGTGGCAGGATACGTTCGCGGCAGGTGACGCGGGGGCGGGGTTTGCGCCGAAATGTAACAGCGGCCACGGGCGCGCCACGTACCAGATGCACCTGGTTGGTATTGAGGCTGTCGCCGTGAATATCGGACAGAAAACTCAGCTCTGCCTCGCTGAGCGGCCGACCGCAGGCGGCAAGCAAAGAGCAGATCAGAACAAGCCGCAGGATCATAAGACGCCTCGGATGGTGTGCTGCAGGCCATGGCTGCATTTGCATATCTTGCGCATAAATGTGCCCCGTTTCTCTCGCTGTACCCTTAGCCGCAACTCAAAGCCAGAACCCGGCTTACTTCCATCAAGGATCGGCCCGATTGCTCTTGCCAACGGTTAAAAGCCGCCTGAACCTGGCGCAGAGCGGTTTTAGAGGTGGCGGGTTTGTCGATCACCCCTTCGGCGATCAGCCGTCCGGTAACATCCTTGGACAGGACAAAGCCATCCCGCCCGGCAAAGCGCATCACCATCTGGCCGCTGTTGCCACCCAAGCGGCTGCCGCGCTTTTTCAGCATCTCCAGCAGCCCGACGAAATCCGATGTTGGCCAGTCGGTAAACACCTTGGCGGCGCCCCCCTCCTGGCGCAGCTCCATCAGAAAGGCCGCATTGTCGCGCACCGTTTGGATCTTGGCACCATTGCGGACAATTTGGCTGTCGCGCAGCAGGGCATCAAGTTTTTCATCATCCATAAAGGCGTTCTTGACCACATCAAACTGGTCAAAAGCGGCCTCAAATCCTGGCCATTTTGTCTCGATCACCTTCCAGCTGAACCCGGCCTGAAAGACGCATCTGGTCATCAGGGAGAGCCAGCGATCCTCTGCCAGGGTCGCAACATCGGGGTCCGGGCGCAGAAGCTTTGCTTCCAGCGCCTGGGCGCCGCCGTGACGGTCAGCTGAAATGTCAAAGATCTGTTCAAAACTGCGCAAGCTGCTGTTGTCCGATCTATCAGGGGGCGTAAAAAGTTGCAGTAGCGGTAGAGATCAATTTGCCGCTGGTTTCCTCGTGCATTTCGGCGCGGGCAAAGACCAGCGCCTTGCCTGCGCGCACCACTTCGGCCCGGCATAGGATGGCAGTGCCAACGCCGGGGCGCAAAAACTGCGTGTGCAGATCAGTGGTGGCAAACATCCGCATCTCGCCGGCATGGGCAACGGCGGCCAGAACCATGGCCGTATCCGCCAGCGCCGCCAGCGCCTGACCCGACACAATGCCACCCACCCGCGCCAGATGGGGGGCAAGCGGCATATGCAAGACCGCTGCTACGGGAGAAAACGCGGTCACCGTCAGGTCCAGGGCCCGGACCCATTCGGCAAAATTCTCATCCAATAGGGCCTGGGCGTCTTTGACGCTCATCGCTGGTGTGGAGTTCATCTCGGCCTCTTTTGCTGCTCTGTCTGGGGGGAGCGTAGCGGTCTGGTTGGCGCAACTCCACCACAGATTTGCCCAAACGAAACGGCGCCGCAAATCCGACCAGACAAAGCGCAAAGAGTTGCAACACCAGGATATGGGCGTTGTCCTGCAGATAATCCCATTCCTGTTTGAGCCGCTGGATATGGGCGATCAAATCGTCATAGGCCCGCGCCAATATAACAAAGTCAGCAGCAATGGTTGGCTCTCGGCGGCGCAGGTTTTCCACCGATGCCTGGGTTGGCTGATCCAGCGAGGAGAAAACCAGAAAGCTCTCCGGGTCAAAAGCATCGGCGCTGGCGGCCTTGGCCGTTATCTCCTGGGCTGTGGTGCCGGATCCGGCAAGAAAGGCGATGCCCTGCAGCGGTGCGACCTCATCCGTTACGGCGATGAACAGGGGCAGCTCTGCATTGCCCGCAGTCGAGGCCGACAGAAATTCGATCTTGTCACAGAGCACTGCAATATCGGTGTCATCGGTTGGGTCGCAAAACCGCAGGCGAAACCGGGCCGCATCGCGGTCAAAGGCTGCGGTGGCGGCATAGGCGAGATCAATCTGGCGCTCCAGTTGGCTGCTGTCGGATTTGTAGATCCCGGCGATTACCGCCGCCAGCGCGCCAATGCCGCCCAGCAAGACCCAGACCAGATCGGCATATTTCCAGGCCTGGTGGCCCTCTGGCTTGCGCAGCAAAAAGCCGGTGCCGATGGCGCCCAGGCCAAAACAGATGAGGATCAGCAACAGCTGGTTTTCGGCGACAAAGATCATAGGGGCTCCTGGCGGCGGCGGGGCGTGCGTCTTGTCAATAGAAAGACTGCGACGGCGGGCTTGCAACAGGGCTAAAGCAAATGTGACCGTTTACTACAGATCTGCTTAAACTGTTTGCAACGCTGGTCTGCTTCTATGGGCCCGTGGTGGAATGACGTTACCGGAGAAAACATCATGATGCGTTTTGTGGGTGGATGTGTGGTCCTTGTGGCAAGCTTCGCTGGCGCGGCAGTGGCGCAGCCGATCACCTATGAGGTGCGCGGCGGGATGTATGAGCAGGAGATCATTGCCTATGTGAATGGCGCGCCGGTTCAGGCTCTGGTGCCGGAGACCGGGATCTCCAACAAAATCCTGGAGGCGGATTTTGATGGCGACGGTCAGGTGGATCTGTTGCACAGCTGGAGCGGCGGCGGCAATTGCTGCGCGCCCAGCTACGCGGTGTTGTCTTTGCAGGGCGGTCGCTTTGTCAACGTCACCCATCCGGAGTTCTACGCCTGGGGCGATCCCGAGGTACAGCAGACGCCCCAAGGTTATCGCTTTTTGGTTGAGACAACCGAGTCCGGAGTTGGTCAGACCGATCTGAACGGGCGTTTTGCAGCCTTTGCCTTTACCGGCAGCGCCCTGCAACTGGTCGAGAGCCGGGTGCTGGACCAGATGCTACCCTCGTTGGCGCAGCTCTCGGTGCAGGACTATGACCGCCCCGGTTTTGACAAACGCTACCCACTGAAGATGCAGTATGATCTGGATGGCTCAGGCAGCCTGGATCTGCTGCACTGCAACTGGTGGGAGCGCTGGGGAGTGATCAATTGCGAGATCCAGTTGGCGACGGGGCGCAAGATCACACTCAGTACCGGCTGCGTGCGCCTTGGCATCCTCTCAAGCCGCACCGCTGGCATGCCCGATCTGGTCTGCGGCCGCGAAACCGTGCTGCGCTTCGACCCGGCACGCGGTAGCTATCAGTAGCCTGGCTTGGCGGAGCCCTTAGCTGGTGCCCGCAGCTTTGGAAGATGGCAGTTGTGAGATGTTTCCCTGGGCCGTCACGCCCGCGCCTGACCTTCCCCCGTGGAGTTGGAACCGGTCCGCATAGCGGCAAACAGTGCGGGGCACTGTTTGAGGTTCAAACGGGCGGAGCCCTGCGCCTTCAACCGTGCAAGTCTACGTGCAGCGCTTGCAGGAATTCCCTGGGGCGTGGCGCGTAGCGGCACGGCCCGCGCCTGACCTTCCCGTCTTGCCGGAGGCATGCTTTCAGCATGACGAAGGCGCATTCGCGCCCTCCCAAGGTCAGGCGCGGGCCTCGGGAGGCGATTGGGCTAACCTTTAATAACTATTTGTTTTAATTATTTTTTTGAAATTGTTGTGATTTTAAGGCTCAACAAGAAAATCCCGATAACTGGCCAGATGGCGTACTCTAGAATGCCGCCTAGCTTAGAAAATGAGCTTGTGAGAAAGTGATCAAACCACGATAAATCTACTGTAAGCGAGTGATAGTCTCGTTCTACGTCTGAAAGCATTTCTATCTCAGTTGGGGATAGGATAGATCCATCACTTCCTATCAGGTATTCGACAAAGTTGCTTACAGTCAGTGATTTGGATGTTACCTGTAATGGAAAGAAAAAATGCAAGTTTCTTTCTATTTCTGAAACATGAACGATTTCGGAAAATGGTATATCTTCAGAGTGAAAATTGGCCAGCTGGCCATTCTTCCAAAAATTTAAAAGACTGCTGGTGATGGGCGCTCCGCCAAATGCCTTTTCACACTCTTTGGATACCTTTATCGGGGCATCTAAGTCTAAGCTCATGCTACCCCGAATGATAACGCCAAAGCGGTCCTTGTAGGAGATGCCGGTATGGCCGTCATGTAGACCATACTCATGTATGCATGCAGATTGAACGGGGGAGCTACCCAGTTTCTGCAAATATTCATTTGCTGCGTGAACGAGCACTTTTGGTTCACTGAAGAATAGGTGGCTAAATCGCTTCGCTGCTTCTAGTTCTGTGAAGTTCTCAGCGATCGCTTGCTTTAGATCTCCTCTCGGAAGGTGCAGTTCACCTACCTGTTTCGAATTGATCCATGTAAAAAGTACTACGCTAACGATACCTGTTGAGTAATAAACTAAATCCACAAGTTCTTTGCTTGGCTGACATTTGTGCCTCACATAGAGAGCAAACAGTACTGCTAAGGGCGCATAAAATGCCAAGGCGGCGAGGTAGTGATTTTCAACTTTTATACCGGAAACAAAAACATAGACAACCGGAAACAAAAGTAAGCCAAACCATAAATGGACTATATGAAGCCCGGCTTTAAACATCCAGCTCCTCAACAAACCTAGCGTTTTCCTGAATATACTGGTAGCGCAGCTCGGGTTTCTTGCCCATCAGGCGCTCGACCAGATCTCCGGTCTCGCCGGGTTCGTCCTCATCAATGGTCACCCGGATCAGTTTCCGCGTGCTGGGGTCCATGGTGGTCTCTTTCAGATCCTTGGCGTCCATCTCGCCCAGACCTTTAAACCGGCTCACATCAATCTTGCCTTTGCCGCCCAGGCCCTTTTCCAGCCACAGATCGCGCTCGGCCTCATCCAGGCAATAGACGCGCTTGGCGCCTTGGGTCAGGCGGAACAGCGGCGGGCAGGCGAGGTACAGATGACCGCCATCAATCAAGGGCCGCATCTGGGTGAAAAAGAACGTCATCAGGAGGGAGGCAATATGGGCACCGTCAACATCCGCATCAGTCATGATGATGATTTTGTCATAGCGCAGATCATCCAGCACAAATTTGCTGCCCAATCCAACACCCAAAGCCTCGCAGAGATCATTGATCTCGGCGTTTGAGCCCAGCTTGTTTGAGGCCGCGCCCAACACGTTGAGGATCTTACCCTTCAGCGGCAGCAGCGCCTGATTGACCCGGTTGCGCGCGCCCTTGCCTGAGCCCCCCGCAGAGTCGCCCTCGACGATGAACAGCTCGGTGCCCACGCGGTCCTTGGAGGTGCAATCCGTCAGCTTGCCCGGCAGGCGCAGTTTCTTGGTGGCCGATTTGCGCTGGGTCTCTTTCTCCTGCTTGCGCCGCAGGCGTTCCTCGGCCCGCAGCACCAGAAAATCGAGGATGGCGCCAGCCGATTTGGTGTCTGCCGCCAGCCAGTTGTCAAAATGGTCGCGCACCGAGTTTTCCACCATCTTGGCAGCGCTCTCGGTCGACAAACGATCCTTGGTCTGGCCAACAAAGGCAGGGTCAGCGATGAAACAAGACACCAGCCCACAGCCCCCCGCCATCAGGTCGTCGCGGGTAATGCTGGCGGCCTTCTTGTTGCCGACCAGTTCACCATAGGCCTTGATGCCTTTTAAAATGGCAGCCCAGAAGCCCGCCACATGGGTGCCGCCCTCGGGCGTGGGCACGGTGTTACAGTAGCTTTGGGTGAAACCATCGCGTGAGGGTGTCCAGTTGATCGCCCATTCCACATAGCCCGGCTCGCCAAACTTCTCGCGGAACTCCACCTTGCCGGCAAAGGGCGCATCGGCATAGACCGAGGCCTTGCCCAGCACCTCTGTCAGATAATCCTTGAGCCCGCCGGGGAAGTGGAAGGTGGCCTCAACCGGGGTTTCCTTGTCGTCGATCTCTGATTTCCAGCGGATCTCCACGCCCGAGAACAGATAGGCCTTGGAGCGCACCAGGGTGAACAGGCGCTTGGGCTTGAACCGATGTGAGCCAAAGATCTGTTCATCCGCATGAAAGGTGACAAAGGTGCCGCGTTTGTTGGGCGCTGCGCCGACCTTTTCAACCGGGCCCAAGGGCAGGCCACGGGAAAACCGTTGTTCAAACAGTTCTTTGTTCTTGGCGACCTGAACCACCAGACTATCTGACAGGGCGTTTACCACCGAAGAGCCAACCCCGTGCAGACCGCCGGAGGTCTGATAGGCCTTGCCAGAGAATTTCCCCCCCGCGTGCAGGGTGCACAGGATCACTTCCAGCGCGGATTTATCCGGGAACTTGGGGTGCGGATCAATTGGAATGCCGCGGCCATTGTCGGAAATGGTGACCGAATGATCCGCATGCAGGGTGACTTCGATGCGGTTGGCATGACCCGCGACTGCTTCGTCCATCGAGTTGTCGAGGATTTCTGCCACCATATGGTGCAGCGCACGCTCATCCGTGCCGCCGATATACATGCCGGGGCGCTGGCGCACCGGTTCCAGCCCTTCCAGCACTTCGATTGAGGAGGCGTCATAGATTTCGTCGGCGGGCGTGCTGAGAAGGTCGTTTGCCATTGGCGGGAGCTGCTCTTTGGTTTGTTTTGGTTGCGGCTATTATGTCAGGTGTTGTGGTGTTGCGAAAGAGGCCCGCTAGGGGCTGTGGATAACCAAGCCTCCCAGAGACCACCACAGCCAGCCAAAGACACGAACCCACAGGCCAGAGGTCGGCTCTTGATCAACCGCTCGCGCAAAGGTGACAGGTCGTGGTGGATTTTTGCTTTCCCTTTTGGATTGCCCGGCTAGGCTCCGGCTCCTAACGTGCAGGAAAAGCTGGACAGGGGAAGAAAAAGGCATGGCATGGATCAAGACAGTTCCGTTCGAAGCGGCAACCGGCAAGCTGAAAAAGCTGTATGAGCGGGTCACGGGACCTAACAACAATGTCGACAACATCATGATGGCCCATAGCCTGCGGCCCCATTCGATGGAGGGCCATATGGCGCTCTATAAAAATGTGCTGCACCATACTGGCAACAGAATCCCCAAGTGGTTTCTTGAGGTGCTGGGCGTCTGGGTCTCGTCCTTGAACAACTGTGACTACTGCGTTGAGCATCATTTTGCCGGCCTCCAGCGGCTGTTGGCGGATGCGGATCGTGGTCTGGCCATTCGCGCTGCGATCGAAGCGCGCGATCCGGCAGTAGCGCCTCTGGATAAGGCACAACAGGCCGCCATGCAGTATGCGCGCAAGCTGACAGAGGCCCCGGCCAGCCTAGTTGAGGCAGACATAGAAGCCCTGCGTCAGGTGGGATATGACGACGGCGAAATTCTTGAGATCAACCAGGTCAGCGCCTATTTTTCCTATGCCAACCGAACGGTTCTGGGGCTTGGCTGTTCAACCAAGGGCGATGATCTGGGGCTTAGCCCCAACAATTCGGAAAACCCGGATGACTGGGGCCATAGCTAGGGGTGCGAAAGCGACTTATGCGACGCCTTGGGTCAGGGGTTCCAGTTAAGAATAGCCTCGGCCAGGTCTTTGGGTTTTTGATGATGCAGCCAGTGATCACAGCCCGCAATCGTGATGCGGGTCAGCTGCGGCGCAAACTCTTCCAGCCCAAGGGTGGTTTCCGGCAACAAGGCGGTATCCCCATCCCCCCAGAGCAACAGATGGGGCTGGGGCACCGTCAGGCGCGCAAGCGGTAGTGCTGGCATGGCAATGGGCTGCCCGGGTTTGGCGACCTGTAGCGGTGAGGCGCGATACCAGTTGACCATGGCCTGCAGCCGACCCGGGCGCGCCCATTCCGCTTTGTAGGCGTGCAACCGTGCGCCAGAGAGCCAGGACATATCCATATGGGTTGCAAACAGGGCCTGCAGTTTCTCAAACCCATTGGCGCTCAGCTCGGCTTCTACCCCTGGTTGGCGCAGCCAGGGAATATATTGCGACGCGGCTGACTGCTCGCCGCCACTGGCCAGGGCCTGCTGAAACGGCACCGGGTGTACACCATTGGCGATAATCAGACGGTCGACCAGATGCGGATGAAACATCGCCAGCCCATAGGCGATTGCGGCGCCCCAATCGTGACCAAACACCGTCACCGGCCCCTGCTCGGCGCCAATCAGCGCAACCATATCGCCAATCAGACTTGAGGCGGCGTAGTTCTCGACGCCTTCAGGAGCCCAGCTCTGGCCATATCCGCGCTGGTCGGGGGCAATACAGTGGAAATGTTGACTGAGATGGCTTGCGGTTTCCGCCCAGGCCCCACCGTATTCCGGGAACCCGTGCAACAGCAACAGACGGGGCAGGGCGGGGTCGCCCCAGCGGCGGACAAAAAAGGGCTGCCCCTGGAGGCTTTCGATGGCGCTGTGCATGTGGTGTCCTCCTGCGATGAAAGACAAGGCTGGGGCCAGAGCCTTTTGCAATCAAGCCAACCGTTGCGTCACCAGGTGCGGCAAGACTGTTTTGAAATGCACTCCATATGACAGCTTCTTGACACAGGTCAGCGCGTGGATGCGCTGGGGCATATAACATCGCCTCGAACAGCGTCACTCGAACAGAGTAAATGAGTAAAAGGGAACACTGATGACAGAAACCACTGGAAATTCGCCAAGTGCTGCGACCCCCGCAGAGGCCCCGCAGGCCGCGGCCGTTAGCCATCCCTCACCAGAAGATATCCGCCGGGTCTTTGAAAGTGGGCGCTATCCCTACAAGCGTAAGATGTCGCGTCGGACCTATGAGGCCGAGAAGGCGCGCCTGCAGGCAGAGCTGTTGAAAGTTCAGATCTGGGCGCAGGACACGGGTCAGAAATTCGCCATGGTGTTTGAAGGGCGTGATGCTGCTGGCAAGGGGGGGACGATCAAACGCTTTACCGAGCACCTGAACCCGCGCTCGGCCCGGGTTGTTGCCTTGAATAAACCCACCGACGAAGAGCGTGGCCAGTGGTACTTCCAGCGCTATATCAATCACCTGCCTACCAATGGTGAAATTGTTCTCTATGACCGCTCTTGGTACAATCGGGCAGGCGTCGAGCGGGTCATGGGCTTTTGTGAGCCGGATGAGTACCTCGAGTTCATGCGCCAGACACCTGAGCTGGAGCGGATGTTGGTGCGGTCTGGAGTGCGGCTTTATAAATACTGGTTCTCGGTCACTCAGGCCGAACAGCGACGCCGGTTCCAATCCCGCGAAACGGATCCGCTGAAACAGTGGAAGCTGTCACCGATCGACAAAGCCAGCCTTGGCAAATGGGATGACTACACCGAGGCCAAGGAGGCGATGTTCTTTTACACAGACACCGCAGACGCGCCCTGGACCGTGGTCAAATCCAACTGCAAGAAACGGGCGCGCCTGAATTGCATGCGACATTTCCTGAGCACAGTGGACTACCCGGGCAAAGATCCCTCAATCGCCCAGGCCCCTGATCCACTGATCGTGGGCCAGGCGCATCATGTGATTCATCGGTCCGATCACATTCTGGGTAAGGCGCTGCATCCAGACGCAAAAGCGTGATACACGGAGTGCGATAGCGCCCCCTGTCTGGGGGCGTTATTGGGGTGGTATTGCGCGCAGTACTGTCGGTACTTGCCGGGCGCGCAGTACCTGCTAAGACTGCCCTATGATAGATCAATCCAGCACTCATCTTACCACATCCACAATGACCAAAGGCGGCCACCTGCGGGCTGTGTCTTTGCTTGGTTTTCCGTTGGTTGGCGGTCACGTGGCGCAATATGCCATTGGCATGACGGATTCGCTCATGCTGGGCTGGTACGGGGCCGAGGCTCTGGCGGCGGTGACACTGGCCGGATCCTATTTCTTTGTGTTTTTCCTGATGGGTGCAGGATTCGCCTTTGCGGTAATGCCTCTGGTGGCCGCCGCTGCCGGGGCCGGGGAAGAGCGCCAGATCCGCCGCGCCACCCGCATGGGGCTGTGGCTGTCGCTGCTTTATGCTGTGGCGGCGATGCCGGTGCTGCTGTTTTCAGAATATATCTTGTTGGCGCTGGGACAAAATCCAGAAGTGGCAGGACCGGCCTCTGCCTATCTGCAATTGGCGGGCTGGGGGCTGTTTCCGGCGCTGTTGGTCATGGTGTTGAAATCTTATCTGGCGGCGCTGGAGCGCACGCAGATCGTGCTTTGGATCACCATTTTGGCGGCTGTGGTGAACGGGCTGGTGAACTATGCGCTGATATTTGGCAACTGGGGCGCACCAGAGCTGGGCATTGCCGGGGCGGCCTATGCCTCGATTGCGACGCAGTCGGTGTCCTTGCTGACAGTGGGAGCATACGCCCTGTGGGTGCTGCCCGAGCATGAACTGTTAAAGAATTTTCACCGCCCGGATTGGGAGATGTTTTTCCGGGTGTTTAAATTGGGCATGCCCATTGGTCTGACCAATCTAAGCGAAGTCAGCCTGTTTGCCGCCTCCGCCATGATGATGGGCTGGTTGGGAACCATCCCGTTGGCGGCCCATGGCGTGGCGATGACGCTGTCGGGGCTGACATTCATGGTGCATCTGGGCCTGAGCAATGCAGCCACTATTCGTGCCGGCAACGCCTATGGGCGCCGTGATCGCGCTCATATGGCGCTGGGCGCCCGGGTGGTGATTTTACTGTCGCTGGCCATGGCGCTGCTTGGCAGTGCGGCCTTTTTATTGGTCCCGGACCCGCTGATTTCGCTGTTTCTGGACCCCACGGACCCCAACAAGCCTGAAATCCTGATTGTTGGGGCGGGTCTCTTGGCGATGGCAGCCCTGTTTCAGCTGGCGGATGGCATGCAGGTGATCGCGCTGGGCTTGCTGCGCGGTGTGCAGGACACCAATTGGCCGATGGTGATTGCGGCGCTCAGCTATTGGGCGATTGGCGTTCCGGCCTCTTATCTCTTTGGCTTTACCTTTGGCTGGGGCGGCGTCGGGGTCTGGTCGGGGCTGGTGCTGGGGCTTTGCTTTGCTGGTGTCTTCCTGATGTCGCGCTTTTGGCGCCATTCCATCCTGCTGACAGAAGAAAAGCCTGCGGCGTAAATCGCCACAGTGATTTGCTAAAACGCCGGGGCGGGCTGCAGAGCTTAGTCGCCCTTTTGCCCCTTGATGAGCCGATCTGCCTTTTTGCGCACCAAGACGCTGCGCAGGTCATGCATGGTCAGCAACAGATCATCGGTGACAGATTCGAGCTGTTCGTCGGTGGCCTTGGTCTGGGCCCAGTGGGCGGTGAGGTTCAGGTGATCCACCGCCCGCTTGATGTCATCTATGTCCCGTGCGGCCAGGACCGCGCGCCGGTCTGCCATCCAGGATTTGATCGCCGCCAGATCCTGGTCTGACAGGGCGCGTCCGCCATGTGGCTTGATCTCGCCGTTGCGGATGTTGATGGCTGCAATCTGATCCATGTCGATGCGCCGCTGCCGGTTTTCGGTATCAACCCGAAACACAAAAGCACCGTTTTCACGCACGCGAAAGAAATACTCGGGCAGCGTTGCAGCCATCAGCTTGGATCCTTTGGCTTAGGTCAGGGAGGCGCAGAACGCGGCAATACGCGCGCAGGCCTCGGTGAGGGCTTCGTCCGAGGTGGCATAGCTGACCCGGAAATTTGGCGACAGGCCAAAGGCCGCGCCAAAGACCACCGCGACATCCGCCTCAGCCAAAAGCGCCGTTGCAAAGGCCTTGTCGTCCTCAATCACTGTGCCTGTGGGCGTTGTCTTGCCGATCAGCCCTTTGATCGACGGATAGACATAAAAGGCGCCTTCTGGGGTGGGGCAGGTCAGGCCGTCGATAGCGTTGAGAGCAGCCACCACCAGATCGCGGCGCCGTTTGAAGGCGACATTGTTGGTTGCCAGAAAATCCTGCGGGCCATTCAGCGCCTCAACCGCAGCCCATTGGCTGATGGAGGAGGGGTTGGAGGTCGACTGAGACTGGATCTTGCGCATGGCAGCAATCAAATGCTGGGGGCCTGCGGCATAGCCAATGCGCCAGCCGGTCATGGCATAGGCTTTGGACACACCGTTGCAGGTCAGCGTGCGGTCATACAGACCGGGCTCCACCTGCGCCGGAGAGGTGAATTCAAAGCCATCAAAGACCAGGTGTTCGTACATATCATCCGACATCACCCAGACGTGGGGATAGCGCATCAGCACATCAGTCAAGGCTTTCAACTCGGCGCGGGTATAGCCGGCACCGCTGGGGTTGGAGGGCGAGTTGAAGATGAACCATTTTGTATTGGGTGTTATCGCCGCTTCCAGCTGTGCGGGCGTCAGTTTGAAATCCGTTTCCAGGCTTGCCTCAACCGCGACAGGTGTGCCGCCGGCCAGCAGTACCATATCCGGGTAGCTTACCCAGTAGGGGGCTGGAATGATCACCTCGTCGCCGGGGTTAAGTGTCGCCATTAGCGCATTATACAGTGTTTGTTTGCCACCGGTCCCGACCGAGACCTGTGCCGGTTCATAGGACAGGCCGTTCTCGCGCTCAAATTTGGCGCAGATGGCCTGTTTCAGCTCGATGATGCCGTCAGGGGCGGTGTATTTTGTCTTGCCCGCAGCAATGGCGGCATTTGCCGCATCCTTGATGTTCTGCGGGGTGTCAAAATCGGGTTCACCCGCGCTCAGTCCAATCACATCCCGGCCAGCGGCTTTCAGCTCGGCAGCCATTGCAGTAATCGCAATCGTGGGCGACGGTTTTACACGCTCGAGGGTCTTGGAGAGGAAAGACATGGCTGCGGGTCCTTGTTTGAATGTTCTTGGCATCTGTCATAGGGTGCCACCAAATTGCGATCAAGCAGCATTGACAAAGAGCAGAAACGGAGATGGCAAATGTCTGACGAAACAACAGATTGGTTCGGACCAGAGGCAGCAACATTTGGCGATCGTGTCGCCGCCGCCCGCGAGGCCGCCGATATGACCCAGGCACAGCTGGCGCGACGCCTTGGGATCAAGAAATCCACTCTGATGGGCTGGGAACAGGATCTGTCTGAACCACGCGCCAACAAGCTGTCGATGGTATCGGGGCTGTTGAATGTCTCGATGTCCTGGTTGCTGACCGGCGAGGGCGAGGGGATGTCGGAACCCGCAGATGTTGATCTTGCGGTGGGCGATTTCGCCGGTGTGCTGAATGAGCTGCGCGCCCTGCGCAATGAGATGCGTAGCAATGCCGAACGCACCGCACGGCTGGAAAAGAAGCTTCGCACACTGGTGCAGAGTGCCGCGTCTACGTGAGGCTGATTGGATGACTGAAACGACGGAATTGCACGAACATCGCCTCAAGCGTCTAAAGATGCGGTCCATGCGTCGCGGCATTAAAGAAATGGATATTCTGCTCACCGCCTATGCAGATGCCAACTTGCCTGCGATGGATGCGGCCAAGCTGGATCTCTATGATCAGATGCTGCACGAGAACGATCAGGATCTCTATCAGTGGGTGACAGGGCAGGTTGCTGCCCCCAGCTCTTATGAGGCTCTGATCAGGGAAGTCGCACAAACCCATCAAACTAAATAAAAAACCAGCTTAACGCATTTTTGGGGAATTTTCTGCATTCTCTCCTGAGCAAACTCGAGTCGGAGATGCGAATGAGTATGGAAATGCCAATCGGCCAGCAGGACCGCAAAGGGTTCATGACTGGTTACCTTGAAGCGCTGGCACTGGTGGAGCGACTGCACCGGCTGTTGTTGGATGTTATCAAGGATGAGTTCGAACGCGTCGGCGTTCTGGAAATAAACGCAGTGCAGGCACTGCTCTTGTTCAACGTTGGTGACAATGAAGTCACCGCCGGTGAGCTCAAGAGCCGTGGCTATTATCAGGGCAGCAATGTCAGCTACAATCTGAAAAAGCTGGTTGAGCTGGACTATATGCACCATCAGCGCTGCGAGATTGATCGCCGGTCTGTTCGGGTTCGCCTGACGCCACGCGGTCGCGAGATCCGCGATATCGTCGCGGGCCTCTTTGCACGCCACGCCGAAGGCCTAGAGGGCAAGGATGTTATCAGCCGCGAAGGCATCGCTGACATCACAAGCTCGCTGAAGCGTGTGGAACGGTATTGGTCGGATCAGATCCGCTATATCTATTAAAAACAGATCTTTGGGTGCGGAAGCTCCCTGAGAAAAGACCTGGGTGGGCAAGAAATGCACCGCCCATATCCAAATAATCCTGATTCGGCTGAACACCAGTCGCATCTAGACTTGAAGAATTCGGGTTCGCTATAAAACGCACCGCAAAGTCCTAACTGGACTGGCGGTGCGTTCTTATATCTGCCTGCCTGTTATCGCAGAGGCAGAACGCCGGGGCTGGTTCTGCCTGTGGCCGGTTTTACCAGTGGCCTGTCTTACCAGTGGCCGGTCTTACCAGTGGCCTGTGTTTGCCATGCTGGACCAGGGCTCTGCTGGCTCCAGGGCCTCGCCATTTTGCAGCAGCTCGATTGAGATATTGTCGGGCGAGCGAATAAAGGCCATGCGCCCGTCATGGGGGGGGCGGTTGATGGTGACGCCGTTGTCCTGCAAAAACTGGCAGGTTTCATAGATATTATCGACCCCATAGGCCAGGTGGCCAAAGTGACGGCTGTCACTCGGCAGGCCCTCGTCGCCATCCCAGTTATAGGTCAGCTCTACCGGGGTTTCTTCCTGACCGGGGGCGGCCAGATAGAGCAGGGTGAAACGGCCCTTTTCGCTGTCGTAGCGCCGGGTTTCGCGCAGTCCCAGAAGTTCATAAAATGCTCTGGATTTTTCCAGGTCTTTCACCCGAACCATTACGTGCAAATAAGTAAGCGCCATGTGCGAGGTTCCTTGATCGTTTGACATCTCCTCACCCAAGGTGTGAGGGCGAAGATTTTTCGGAGAGTTTATTTTGCTTGGTACAACTTGCCGACACTATAGGCCAGATCCAATCGATTCGCAGGGCCGGAAGGTTTGGAGTTTCCACATCTAGGCGCCAGGACGTGAAGGCAGAACGGTGGCCACCGCCGCCTTTAGCGCCCTGTGTGTACTGCATGACTGTGCAGCTGGTGCCAATCCGCCGCTACGCATCGGCTTGTTATTTGGGGTCACTCCCCGCTATGACTGCAGGACAGGCATCGAGTGTCAAAGAGGGATCACTGTGCAGCAATATCACGCGGCCTTGCGCCAAATTCTGGAAACCGGGGTGCCCAGCAGCGATCGCACTGGCACCGGTACGATCTCTTGTTTTGGTATGCAGACACGATACCCTCTGGCGGATGGTTTTCCGCTGGTGACCACCAAAAAGCTGCATCTGCGCTCAATCATACATGAGCTTTTGTGGTTCCTGTCCGGCGATACCAATATCAAGTATCTCAAAGACAATGGGGTCTCAATCTGGGACGAATGGGCTGATGAAAACGGTGACCTCGGGCCGGTTTATGGCCACCAGTGGCGCAGCTTTCCAAAACTGGAGCTGGTGCCCGGCACCACCGGGGATGAGCCGCTCTATCGCGCTGGTTCGGTTGATCAGATCGCCGACCTGGTAGAGATGATCAAAACCAGCCCAGACAGCCGCCGTCTGATTGTTTCCGCCTGGAACCCTGGCGATGTGCCGGATATGGCGCTGCCGCCCTGCCATACGCTGTGGCAGGTTCGGGTGTTAGGCGGCAAGCTGCATCTGCAACTGTATCAGCGTTCGGCGGATATGTTTCTTGGGGTGCCCTTCAATATTGCCTCCTACGCCTTGTTGCAGGTGATGCTGGCCCATGTGACGGGCTATGAGCCGGGGGACTTTGTCCACAGTTTTGGCGATGCGCATATCTATTCAAATCATCAGGACCAGGTGGCACTACAGCTGTCGCGCAGCCCTAAGCCGCTGCCACAGATCCGGATCAAACGGCAGGTCTCGTCGATTTTTGATTTTACCTATGATGATTTTGAGTTCCTGAACTATGATCCCGATCCGGGCATCAAGGCCCCCGTCGCTGTGTAAAACTGCTCGTCAGGCGCCGCTCGCCTTTTGTCGTTTCATCCACCCCCACCGCAGGCGGGGCGCTGTTTCAAGGCAGACCGTAGAATGATTACCCTGATTGTTGCCCGCGACCGGAATGGTGCTATTGGCAAGGACAATACCATTCCCTGGCATGCCCCCGAGGATCTTAAGGCTTTTCAGCGTGAAACCCTTGGCGGGGCCATTGTCATGGGGCGCAATACCTGGGACAGTCTGCCGTTCAAGCCCTTGAAAAACCGCCTGAACCTGGTGGTGTCTTCCAACCCCGAGGCCGCAGATGAGGTGCATGGCTCAGTCGCTGAGGCCGTTGCAGCGGCCTATGCACAGGGCTATCGTCGGGTTTACGGGATTGGCGGCGCGGGGATTTACCGCGAAATGATGCAGATCGCTGATCGGCTGTTGATTACCGAGGTCGCGGTAGAGGTCGAGGGCGCAGATACGTTCTTTCCTGAGATACCAGAGGCGGAGTGGCAACGGCAGGGCTCCACCCAGCTGCGCCCCGCAGATCCGGCCTGCGTCATGGTGGAATATCTGCGCATCCATTCTGGCCGCTAAGAGGGCGCTTTACCCGTTCCTACCTAAGTCTTGACGGTCGGCTGGGAGGAGCGGATTTGAGCGTTGCTGAACGCAAGCTGCCTCCAAGCAACCGCTGAAGGGGCGCACTGTCGGCAACGCGCATGTGCAGAGGCTTGAACCAGCAGGCCGTGCGGTTGGGGCAAGGCCCCAGGGCGAGTCTCTCAGATTAGTTGGAGCTCTGAAGGGGTTTGATTTCTCCCGCCATTTGTCGGCCATCGCGCCCCTCGGTGAGCTCATAGTCAACTTTCATATTGTCAGCGAGACCGGTGAGGCCGGACCGCTCAACCTGAGAGATATGCACAAAGACGTCACTTCCGCCGCCGTCGGGTTCAATGAAGCCAAATCCTTTGGTTGTGTTAAACCATTTCACGGTGCCGCTTGGCATTTCCCGTGTCTCCTTCTACTTATGTATTGTTCTGGGGCAGCCCAGAGAATTTCGGGGTTTGCGACAGGCAGCCCATTGTTTTCAAACGTAGTCTGCTGACATGCAGGCCACACCAGTGCCGACCTGTGTGTCAGCCCTGTTGCAACTGTTGCATGCAGGGGAAATAAATCAAGTGGCTATGGGTATTCTTCTTTAGATTGTGCTCATTGCCACGCTGAGGAAGGAAGATTGATGATCCTTTATGGCTTAAAGAACTGCGATACCTGTCGTAAGGCGTTGAAACAATTGCCTGACGCGGGCCTGGTGGATGTCCGAAGCGAAGGTGTGCCAACAGAGCTGTTGGCAGAGGCGCTGGCGCAGTTTGGCGACAAAGTGGTAAATACCCGGTCAACCACTTGGCGCGGGCTGAGCGAAGATGAGCGCGCCGGCGCACCAATTGACCTGTTGCAACAGCATCCGACCTTGATGAAACGTCCATTGATTCAGACCGCTGATGGCCTGTTTCTGGGCTGGGACAAGGCAACACAGGCGGCCTTGCTGAAGGGGTGAAACCGCGGGGCTTTGGGGCGGTCGTGTTAAGACATAAAAAAGGCGCCGCTGCCGGGAGCAGGGCGCCTTTATTCGTGCTTTATGAAAGATTACATCGCCTCAGTTTCAAGGCGGCGCTTGATGATCCGGTCCAAGGACAGCGCACCTGCGCCTTTGATCACCAGAACGGCAAGAACAAAGACCCAGAACAGACGTTGATCCAGGATGATGCTATCCGGGAAGCGGTCGAACAGGGCGCCCAGGGTTTTTGCATCGGTGGCATTGTGGCCAATGACGTCGGTCAGCGACTGCACGATGACAAATCCGATCATTCCCAGCGCCGCCAAGCGGGTGAACAGGCCCAGCAGGATCAACAGGGGCAGGATGAATTCGGCATATGTGCCTGCCAGAACAACCAGCTGATGAAAGATGCCGAATTGGGACACATCATATCCCGCGGCTTCGAGCTGTTTGGGAAAGATCTGGGAGTAGGCGCCAATAGACGGGCTGAACAGGCCCAAAATGCCGTCGCCCAGCTTGGTCAGGCCAGAGTTCCAATAGTAGAGCAGCAAAGTGGCGGCAAAGACAAAGCGTGCCGCCAGCGGCAGCACCCAGGTGCCAGCCTTTTCTACCAGGCCAAAAACGGCGTTATGAATGGTGACAAGTGCGTGCATGTTGTTACCCTTTGCTTTCTTCAAGTCCAGTGATTGCTCCGCCCTGCAACAACAGGGTGAGTGGGGAGCTGAGGTCAAAATCAGTATCTAGGTCCTGGGCTTGGCCGAGGGCCTCGCCAATGCTGGCCCCCCGCATCAAAGCCTCAATCCAGGCGGCATCCGCGGCGCTGACCACCTGCGGCAGGGGGTCGTATTCGGGGCGGGTGATCACCACAGCCTCGGCGCCGGCCTGCGGTTTTGGCGCCTTTTCTTCTGTGTTGAAGCGCCAGATCGAATGGATCGGCCAGGGGGAGCGCAGCAGATGCAGCGCCGGGGCAAGACAAAGCCTGGCCTGCAACAGGCTCTGCTCTGACAGGCCAGCCAGCTGCAACGGGTCAATGGCTGTGGCATCGGCGGCGTGATAGGCGTGGCGCAGGGCCAGTTCCAGTCGGGCCACATCCCCAAGATATCCAAGATGATCCAGCTGCTGCATGCCTTCCAGAAAGCCGGGGAACTCAGCGCCATAGAACATCATCAGGGGCGAGCTGGGGGGATGGGCGCGCAGATAAAGACCGGATAATCCATCCATGTTTTTACGCCCCAAAAGCTTGGCAATCACCGGAAAGGCGCTGTGCATGGCCTCGGTCAGCGAAACCGCGACATTATTGCGGTAAACGGAAAACCGCCGACCTGCCGCTTCTGCCGCCTGATCAACCAGACCGGCGGGCACCGGCACGGCAGCA
The DNA here is from genome assembly GCA_025163595.1 of Phaeobacter sp. G2. Classification (NCBI taxonomy): domain Bacteria; kingdom Pseudomonadati; phylum Pseudomonadota; class Alphaproteobacteria; order Rhodobacterales; family Roseobacteraceae; genus Phaeobacter; species Phaeobacter sp. G2. The sequence goes on along the minus strand of CP104100.1, from coordinate 3,025,562 downwards.
TCCATCAGCGCTGTGATGAACTGGGCCTGATCGACCGCAGGTCCCTGGGGTTTTGTGGTTCTGCTCATGCCGGAACGTGCTGTGTTGCGGTGGCTGTGGTCGTGGTGGGGAGGCTGGCAAGGGCAAAGGCGGCGCGTTCCGCTTCAGCAGCCAGGGTGGGCCAGTCAGGAACATCTGTGTCCCATTCAATCAGCACTGGCTTGGGACCGGCGCGGTCAAGCGTGTAGTCCAGCAGGGACCAGACAGGATCGACCACGGCGTGGCCATGGCTGTCGATCAACAGCGGCCGTCCCTGATCATCCGTATCTTCGTCGTGCCCCCCGAGGTGGATTTCCCCCACCTTGTCCAAGGCGAAGGCATCAATATAGCCCTGCGGAGAGAACTCCAGATTGGTGGCCGAAACAAAGACATTGTTCACGTCCAGCAGCAATCCGCAGCCGGTGCGTTGGCTGATCTCAGCCAGAAAATCCGGCTCTGACCAGGTGCTCTCGGCAAAGGCGAGGTAGCTGGAGGGGTTTTCCAGCAGCATTGGGCGGCCGATCGCCTCTTGCAGCTGATCAATATGGCTGCAGACCCGGTCGAGCGTTGCATCGGTATAGGGCAGCGGCAGCAGGTCGTTGTAGAACTGTCCCTCATGGGTCGACCATGCGAGATGTTCGGAAAAGCTGGCTGGATTGAGCCAGCCCAGCAGGTGTTTCAAGCGGGCCAGGTGCTCTGGGTCCAGAGGGGCCTCTCCACCAATCGACAGACCAACACCGTGTACCGAGATGGCAAATTTTTCGGCCAGGTGGCGCAGCTGGGCCAGGGGGCGCCCGCCCGCGCCCATATAGTTTTCGGCGTGAATCTCCAGCCACTGTACCGGGTCAGCCTGTTCCATGATCTCAGCAAAATGCTGCGGTTTGTAGCCAACGCCGGGGGCATTGGGCAGGGAGGGAGCGGTGCGGGGGTGAAGCATGGCAGATCTCATATCAGTCGGACCCGAACCGGACAGATCAGGTCAAAGCAGGAGGAGGTCAGGAAAAAACATTTGAGCAAACAGCCACATGCGATGGTCTGCAGAGGGTGTCAGGCAGGGGGCCCATTCGGACAGTCAGGCGGCAAAGGAGGGAGCCAAGAGGCCAGCGTCGTCACTGGCCTCTTGGGGTTTGTTTAAAGCGCTGACTTATGCAGGCAGATCGCGCTCCAGGGCTTCCAGCGAGCCAGTGCGCTTGGTGCCATCGGCGAGGTCGGGCAGTTCGACATCGGCACAGGTGCCCGCGTCGACCAGGGTCCAGGCGTTGCCCTGATAATCAACGGTCGAGCTGCCGGCGCAGGTTGTGCCGGGACCCGCAGCGCAGTCATTTTGACCGGCAAGGGATACACCATAGCACTTTTCCTTGGTGGCGGCGGCGGCAGGCATGGTGGCAGCTGCGGTCAGAGCGGCGGCTACGGCACTGGCAACGGCGAAAGATTTGGAAGTTTTCGACATATCATGAATTCCTTTTGTGTTGGTCTTGCGCTGTTTTATTCGCTGTCTTGTTGACACCAAAAACCTAACCCGATGTGAGGGAGAGTTTAAGTCACGAGAGCGTGTCTCACGGCTGCGTCAGCCTATGTGACAAAAGCATACAGTATAGGTGTCTGAAAATAAATGAAATTAGCGGAATTCAAAGCAAAACGGCCCCCAGATGGGGGCCGCCAAATGCGCTTTTATGGGTAAATGTTACAAAAGGTCGGGCGCGGTCGCTTCGAGCTTTAGCGCCTTTGTAACATTTTCGAGACTGTCGACACGGGTCTGCTTTTCGCCAAGGCGGCGGATCGAGACGGTGCGCTCTTCCACTTCGCGATGACCAATGGCCAGAATCACCGGCACCTTGCCGAGGGAATGCTCGCGGACCTTGTAGTTGATCTTTTCATTGCGAATATCTGCCTCAGCCCGCACGCCTGCTGCCTGCAGCTCGGCCACGACCTCTTGCACATAGTCATCCGCGTCCGAGGTAATGGAGGCGACAACAACCTGGCGCGGGGCCAGCCAGAACGGCAGCTTGCCGGCATGTTCTTCGATCAAAATACCGATGAAACGCTCGAATGAACCCAGGGTGGCCCGGTGCAGCATCAGCGGGCGGTGCTTGTCGCCGTCCTGACCGATATAGCTGGCGTCCAAACGCTCCGGCAGGTTGGGATCGATTTGCAGCGTGCCGCATTGCCAGTCGCGGCCAATGGCATCGGTGAGCACGAATTCGAGCTTTGGCCCGTAAAAGGCGCCTTCGCCTTCCTGGATCTCGTAGTCATAGCCCGCCGCCTGAATACCCGCCGCAAGCGCCGCCTCGGCCTGATCCCAGCTTTCCTCGCTGCCGACCCGTTTTTCGGGGCGGGTGGAGAGTTTGACACGCCAGGTCTCAAATCCGAGGTCCTTGTAGACCTTGGCGAGGAAGGAGACAAATTCCTTGGTCTCGGATTCGACCTGATCCTCGGTGCAGAAGATATGGCCGTCATCCTGGGTAAATCCACGCACCCGCATGATGCCATGCATGGCACCGGAGGGCTCGTAGCGGTTGCAGGAGCCGAATTCCGCCATGCGCAGGGGCAGGTCGCGGTAGGATTTCAGACCCTGGTTGAAGATCTGGATGTGGCAGGGGCAGTTCATCGGCTTGAGTGCGTTCACTGCCTTTTCGCGGGCGTGGTCTTCGTCGACCTCAACGATGAACATGTTTTCCTGGTAGTTGTCCCAGTGGCCCGAGGCCTCCCACAGCTTGCGGTTCACCACCTGCGGGGTGTTGACCTCGACATAGCCGTGGCTGTCCTGCATGCGGCGCATGTAGTCCTGAAGCTGGGTGTAGACGCGCCAGCCATTGGGGTGCCAGAACACCATGCCGGGGGCTTCTTCCTGCATGTGAAACAGGTCCATTTCGCGGCCCAGCTTGCGGTGGTCGCGTTTGGCGGCCTCTTCCAGCATGGTGAGATGGGCCTTGAGTTTTTCCTTGCCGGTAAAGGCCACGCCGTAGATCCGTTGCAACATGGCGCGGTCACTGTCACCGCGCCAGTAGGCGCCGGCGATCGACATTAGTTTGAAGGCATCCCCCGGCAGCTGCCCGGTGTGCTGCAGGTGCGGGCCACGGCACAGATCCTGCCAGTCGCCATGCCAATACATCCGCAGAGGCTCGTCGCCTGGAATAGCGTCGATCAGCTCGACCTTATAGGGCTCGTCATTGGCGGTGTAAAAATCAATGGCGCGCTGACGCTCCCAGACCTCGGTCCGCACAGGCTCGCGTTTGTTGATGATTTCTTTCATCTTTTTCTCGATCACGCCGAGATCTTCCGGGGTGAAAGGCTCTGCCCGGTCAAAGTCATAGTACCAGCCGTTTTCAATGACCGGCCCAATGGTAACCTTGGTGTCGGGCCAAAGCTCCTGCACGGCGCGGGCCATGACATGGGCGAGATCGTGACGGATCAACTCATTCGCCTGGGGCTCATCCTTGAGGGTGTGCAGGGCAATGGCGGCGTCGCCCTGTATTGGCCACTGCAGGTCCCAGTGCTGGTCGTCAAGGGTGGCTGAAATGGCCTTTTTCGCCAGCGAGGTGGAGATGTCGGCGGCAACTTCGGCGGCGGTGATGCCGGCCTCATAGCTGCGTGCGTTGCCATCGGGAAATGTGAGAGAGATTTGGGCCATGGTTTGGCTGCTCCTCGTCGGTTTGGCGCCCACTGAACGCCCGGTTGCGGGTTATGTGATGAGGCTGATTTCGCAGGTGCGCCTGGCCCTGTCAAGATCGGGATTGGCAAGAGTGAGGTCGGTAGGATGTGGAGCAACCAAAAGGCCGAGGGGCCAATTGAAACCCTGGGGGCTGGTTCTCCAGATCCTGGGCAGTATTCCTGGTTTATTTGTGCAGTGGGGAGGGCACGCCCCGGCGGATGATTTGGGAATAGTCGGGGGTGATGCCATGCGCCTGAGCACGCGCAGTGATGCGCCCCTTTTCGGTCAGCTCCTGCAGCGGTAGGCGACTGTTGAGAACGCCAGCGTCATAGGCGTACTCAGGCAGGTAGCCATTGGCGATGACCCGCCAATCCAGAGGCACATCGCCCACAATAGTGCGGATCATTTGAAACACCACAGTGGTACAATTGGTAAAGAGCGAATTGTACCACTGGGGCTGTGCTGCCAGTTGGTTGGCAGCTGTCACATAGTGCAACAACAGGGCGCGGGCCTTTTGCGGGCTGGTGTTTGTGCGGTAGAGCTGGACATCTTCGCCCCGAGCGTTGGTGCGGGTGCCCAGCAGGTCACGCTCATCTGCGGCGATGAGCGACAGGGTGTTGGTTTTGAACATATCGGCCAGGGGAGAAAAGCCCCCACCGATCTGGCGGCGGACCTCCACGGACCAGGCGAGCTGTTCGCCATCGGCAAAGCCAAAGCTGATGATCATATGGGCGATGGTTTTGCCGGACCAATAGGACAGGAAGAGATCGACGCTTTCCAGCTGGTCGAGGTCGTAACTGCGGGTTTCCCAGTTGGCGTCAAAATCCGTCGGGCTGCGCCAGGTAAAGTTGCGGATGTTCTCCAGGGTGAGAGTTGAACCGCTGAGCTGCCCGGTCACCTGACGCTCCACATCTTTGGCCCAGTTTCGATCCGCCGGCGGCGTGAGGCTGATCCACCAGGTGATCACCGCTGCCAGCGCCAGACAATAGGTGGCAAGGCCACGCAGCCGCCGGGGGCGGAAGAGACCAAGGATCACGGCCAGCGCCAGCAGGGCAAATCCGGTGGCAATAATCAGGCGCGTGGCGGCGCCAAACGGCAGCCTGTACCACAGGGCCAGTGCGGCCCAGCATCCGGACAGGACAATCGTCAGGCAGAGCACAGCAAGGCCGCCGCGGTAAAATATCTGTGTCATAGTAGATCCTTGGAGGAGCCGCGAGCAGGGGCTGGCCATCTGCTGTAACCTAGAAGCTCTGGACCAAGGGGGCAAGGCTGGCCGTTGTCCGGTATGTGGGTGTAACCGAGTGGCGAGGCTGTTTTGACAATTGCAGCCTTGCCCATTGCGTGACACATCTTGATCCGACAAGCACCAATGAGGGAGAGCATAGATATGGCGGCACCAAAGTTTCTGACCACCGAGCAGGGGCGCTCGATTGCCTATCACGCGCATGCCGGAGCGGGGGTGACGCTTGTTTTCCTTGGGGGGCTCAAATCTGACATGGAAGGAACCAAGGCAATCCATCTGGAGGCCTGGGCCAAGGCAGCTGGGCTGGGGTTCTTGCGGTTCGACTATTCCGGCCATGGTGAAAGCTCGGGGCGCTTTGAGGAGGGCTGCATTGGAGATTGGCATGAAGATACCATTGCGGCCGTCTCTCATCTGACCACAGGGCCATTGCTGATTGTCGGCTCCTCCATGGGCGGCTGGCAGGCGCTGTTGCTGGCCAAGGTCATGCCAGAGCGTATTCAGGGCATGGTGACCGTGGCCGCGGCGCCTGATTTCACCGAAGACGGCTATTGGGCCAGCTTCAGTGCAGCACAGAAGGCTGAGCTGGAGGCACAGGGGTACGTTGAGCTGCCCAGCGACTACATGGAGCCATACCGCATCAGCAAACGCATGATCGAAGATGGGCGCAATCGACTGGTCCTGCGGCAGCCGCTGGACTTGCCCTTCCCGGTGCGCTGTTTGCAGGGGACGGCGGATACAGCCGTTTCGACGGACACCGCGCTGCGGCTTTTGCAGCACGCTTCCTGTGTGGACATGCGGCTAAACCTGGTGAAGGATGCGGATCATCGGTTTTCGGATGACGCCTGTCTGAAATTGATCGAAACATCCATATCCGAGTTGCTTTAGCCGGTTGTCCGTTGGGGCTGGTTCCAGGGACCGACTGCGCAATACTGAGTGGAAAGGAGAGGTCATGAGTATGGAACAACGGGTGAGTTTGATCACCCTCGGGGTGCCGGATGTGGAAAAGGCTGCCGCCTTTTATGCCGCGCTTGGCTGGCAGGCAGCTGACAGCCTGGATGGCGTGGTTGCTTTTGATCTGATCTCGCAGACGCTGGGGCTTTATCCTCTGGACAAACTGGCAGAGGACATCGGACTGCCGGTTGAGGCTCTGGGCACTGGTGCGATGACGCTCAGCCACAATACCCGCAGCCGCGAAGAGGTGGACGATTTGCTGGCGCTTGCCAAGTCGGCAGGCGGGGAAATTCTGCGCCCCGGCGGCGAGGTGTTTTGGGGTGGCTATATCGGCTATTTCAAAGCGCCCGGTGGTCATATCTGGGAAGTGGCGCATAACCCGTTTTCACCGCTGGCCGACAATGGCGCGTTTCGCTGGAATGGCTACTGATTTTTGCTCGGCGGTGCCCCAACGCCATTGGGGGCTGCCGGAGATCTATGTTTGGTTGTAGAGCAGGAGGGGATTTCTCTTGCTCCCAAAGGCAAGTCACCGCAAGAGTGAGTGTGAAACGCGCGAGATTGATTTGACATTTCAGCGGCTATCCAAAGCAGAGAGTGTTTGCGGATCAACGCGATAAAGGTAGGACGGCATGGAACAAGCAGGGAATTGGGGGCGCGAGCCGGTGGTGTTTTTGCCGGGTATGATGTGTGATGCGCGGGTCTTTACGCCGCAGCTTCAGGCCCTGTCGGTACAGGCTCCGGTTATGGTGGCTCCTCTGCATGGTGGGGCGCGGGTCGACGATATCGCGACGCATATTCTGTCGATGCTGCCCGCAAAATTTGCACTGGTTGGCCTATCTATGGGCGGGATCGTGGCGCTGGAGATTTTGCGCCGTGCCCCGGAGCGGATCACCCGGCTTTGCCTGATGGCGACAACCCCATTGTCTGAAACGCCGGATCAGGCCGCCATGCGCGAGCCCTTGATCGTCAGTGCCCGTACCGGGGGGCTGGAAAAGGCGCTGCAGCTTTCCTTGCCGCCAGAGGTGCTGGCGCCGGGGGCGCGGCGGCTCGATGTCCTCAATCTGGTGCGTGCGATGGGGCTGGATTTGGGGGCGGAGCTGTTTGTTGATCAAAGCCGGGCATTGCAGCGCCGGCTTGATCAACAGGCGACAGCGCGGCGCTGTCAGGTGCCGACGCTTATTCTTTGTGGGGAATATGACCGCCTGACGCCGGTCAAACGGCATGAATTCCTGGCGGAGTTGATCCCCCATGCCAAGCTTGAAATCATTGCCGGCGCTGGGCATTTGCCAGGGCTGGAGCAACCTGAAGCGGTCAATCGCGCACTGTCACAGTGGCTGGCTACCCCGGCCAAGGCTGGCAGAATCGGAGCCTGAGCTTTAACCGCCAACTTGAGAGGTGCCTAGTGCGCAGGCTGAGCGATCAGGTGGGGACATCCAAGCGGTGGCCCTCAATCGGGGCCCTATGGGTAGAGCTTGGCGCGGGCCTCTTTTGACAGCACCTCTGGCTCTGCCACCGGCTTGCCGGTTTCCACATCAAAAAAGGGCGTTTCCCGCCAAAGACCAGACAGGCGTGCGGTTATCATACGGGAGAAAATTCCGTAGACCATGCGCGCCATGCCTTTGCTACGCGGCGGCTTGCCTGGGCGCGGGACATGGGCCTCGGCCTTGACCTTGCCCAGTGCGTCTTTGTCATCAAAGATATCTGTCCGCAGTCCGGCAAAGGCCAGTTGCGGTTTTGCCAGCGTATTGGCAAAGGGTGTGCCACAGCAGCCAGCATACCAGCGAAACAGGCCTTTGGGGCCAAGGCGCAACAGGCGCAGGTGCTCTGCGCCTTTGCTGATGGTGATGGCCTGCGGTGCCAGTTGAAACAGGTCGACACCTTCAACCGGGTCGGGCCTATGATGATAGAGCTCCGCCGCGCGACAATCCGGACAATGGCATAAAATTCGCAGTCCGGATTTTTGCCCCTGTGCTGAAACATGCCCGGCAAAACTGCCGCAGGAGCAGGAAAAGTCAAACTTCCCGTTGCTCATGGTATCAGCTTTTTACAGCTGAGAGTTTGGCCTGACCCTTGGTTGCCTTGGGTTTTGCAGCGGCTTTGGGTTTGCGGCTGTTTGCATCCATGAAATCAATGACCAGGGGGCGGATATTGTCGCGCCAACTGCGGCCGGCAAAGATGCCATAATGGCCGGCACCTGGTTCCACATGGCTGGCTTTTTTGCTGTCCGGCAGGCCGGTGCACAGATCCAAGGCAGCAATACACTGGCCAGGGGCCGAGATGTCATCATTGGCACCTTCAACGGTTTTCACCGCCACATCGGTGATCGCGCCCATATCAACCTTGTGGCCATCAACGATGAACTCATTGCGGGCGATCTCACGGGATTTGAACACCCGCTCGACGGTGGAGAGGTAGAACTCTGCCGTCATATCCATCACTGCCAGATATTCATCGTAAAAGCGATTGTGGGCATCGTGATCCGAAGCTTCGCCACGGCTGGCACGCTGGATCTGATCGCTAAAGGCCTGCGAGTGACGGTCCATGTTCATCGACATGAAAGAGGACAACTGCAGCAGGCCGGGATAGACCTTGCGGCCGACGCCTTTGTATTTGAAACCAACCCGCTGGATCATGGTTTCTTCCAGCTGGCCCATGGTGACGCGGCGCCCAAAGTCGGTGACCTCTGTAGGGGTGGCATCCGGGTCTACCGGACCGCCAATCAGGGTCAGCGAAGAGGGCTGTGCATCAGGGTCCTGCTCCGCCAGATAGGCGGTTGCCGCCAGGGTCAACGGCGCTGGCTGACAGACCGCTACCACATGGGTGTCGGGGCCAAGCTCGCGCATGAAATCAACAAGATAAAGCGTGTAATCTTCGATGTCGAACTTGCCAGCAGAGACCGGAATGTCGCGGGCGTTATGCCAATCGGTGATATAGACTTCACAGTTCACCAGCAGGCTGGTGACGGTGGAGCGCAGCAGGGTTGCATAGTGGCCAGACATCGGTGCAACAACAAGAACCTTGCGGGGCTGTTCTTTGCGTCCGGCGACACAAAAGTGAAGCAGATCGCCAAAATCGCGTTCAACAACCGGGGTGACTTCGACCAGATGGTCTTTGCCGTCCTCACAGGTGAAGCTGTGGATGCCCCAGTCGGGTTTAACGGTCATACGTTGAAAGGTGCGCTCGGTGACTTCGCCCCAGCCGGCCATCCAGCTCAGTGCTGGGTTGGGGATCGCTGAAAAGGCGGGGTAGGAGGCCATCGACAAGGCACTGGCGCCCAGCCATTGGTTCATATTCCGGGCGGTTTCCATCAAGTCGTAAGACATCATAAAACGCATATGGCTTTCCTTTTGTCTGCCCGCCGATTTAAATCCCACAACTGGGGGCGGAAATAATGCAGGGCCTCGGACCTTTCGTCGCTTTGGCGTAACATGGGGTTACCAGTATTCTGCACAGCAGAAAGAGTATGGGGGATTCCTTAAGATGACAACAAGTGACGCGCTGGACCATGGCACTTCGCCAGAACACCTTGAACGCCTTAAGGAAAATATGGAGCGAGTTGACCAGCTCTCTAAGAAAATGGTCGAGATCATGGCCAATCGGAAAGGGCACAACCCTGGTTTGGACGGTCCGAATCAGGAGCTGTTTGCACGTGCAGCAACCTCTTATTGGGCCGAACTCCTGCAAAATCCTGCCAAATTGATGGAAAAGCAGGTCGAGTTTTGGGGCAAATCTGTGCTGAACTTTGCCGAGGCCCAGAAAGTTCTGGCTGCACAGGGCCATGACGACACCGCGCCACAGACATCGCAAGACCGCCGGTTTGGCAATCCGATGTGGGAAAACAACCCCTATTTTAGCTTTGTAAAACATCAGTACCTGACCAATGCCGAGGCAATTCGCGAGGCCGTGGCCCAGGTCGATGATCTGGACGCCATTGATCGTCACCGGCTGCAATATTTCTCCGATCAGATCATCAACATGATGGCGCCGACCAATTTCCTGCCCACCAACCCGGATGCGCTGGAAAAGGCGCTGGAGACCGAGGGCACCTCTTTGATTGATGGGTTGCAGAACCTGGTCAACGATCTTGAGTCCAACAATGGTGAGCTGGTGGTGCGACTGGCGGATGAAACCGCCTTTGAGATCGGTGGCAATATTGCCACCAGCCCCGGCGAGGTGGTCTATCGCAATCGGATGATGGAGATGATCCAGTATCACCCGACCACCGAGACGGTGCACGAAACCCCCATCGTGTTGTTCCCGCCCTGGATCAACAAATTCTACATCCTCGACCTAAAAACGCAGAACAGCCTGATCAAATGGGTGACGGAACAGGGCTATACCCTGTTTGTGGTCTCCTGGGTCAATCCCAACCGGGACTATGCCGATGTCAGCATGGAAGACTACATCGAAGAAGGCTTCCTGACCGCCTTTGAGAAGGCCAAGGAGATCTGCAAGGTCAAACAGATCAACGCCATCGGCTATTGTATCGCGGGCACCACGCTCAGCCTGGTGCTGGCTTTGATGAAAAAGCGTGGCGATAAGTCGGTAAAGTCGGCAACGCTGTTTACTGCGCTGACGGATTTTTCCGATCAAGGGGATTTCACCCCCTTCCTGCAGAACGATTTTGTCGATGCCATTGTCGAGGAGATTGGCGAGGACGGTATTCTGCCCTCCTACATTATGGCGCGCACCTTCTCGTTCCTGCGGGCCAATGATCTGGTCTATGGTCCGGCCATCCGCAGCTATATGCTGGGGGAGACGCCGCCCGCCTTTGACCTGCTGTATTGGAACGGCGATGGCGCCAACCTGCCGGGCAAGATGGCAGAGGAATATCTGCGCGGGCTGTGCCAGGGCAACCAGTTTGCCGATGGCGGTTTTGAGCTTTTTGGCGAGACGCTGCATCTCAAGGATGTGGATATCCCGCTGATGGCGATCACCTGTGAAACGGACCACATCGCGCCCTGGCGCAATTGTTACAAGGGTGTGCAGCAGATGGGGGGGCGCAGCAAAACCTTCATCGTATCGCAGTCCGGTCATATCGCTGGCATCGTTAACCCGCCCAGCCGCAACAAATATGGTCACTACACCAACGATGACCTGAAACTGTCCCCCGAAGCCTGGATGGAAGGGGCGACCTTCAACGAAGGCTCATGGTGGCCGCGTTGGGAGAGCTGGCTGAAGAAGCGCTCTGGCAAGCAGGTTCCGGCGCGCACCCCTGGTGATTCGAATAATCCAGTGCTGGAACCGGCTCCTGGCAGCTATGTGCGTGTCCGTGCAAATGATTGATTTTGTGGATTTACGGTAATTTATTCTGCATCGCAGCATTATTTTCTTGAAATGCTGCGATGCAGAAAGTATATATTCCTCATGCTGAAACGCGGGGTGGTCCCGAGATGCAAACAGAGGAACCAGTACAATGGCTAAGACCCAAGATTTTACCGCTATGATGAAAGACATGATGGGCGCATTTCCGGTGGATACATCCGCCATGGAAGAAGCGTTCAAAAACACTGCCGCGCTGAACGAAAAGCTGAGCGCAGTTGTTCTGGGTGCTGCTGAGCAGTCCTCGGAAATCTCCAGCAAATGGACAAAAGACGCCCTGGCAAAGATGTCCGGCGTTTCCAAAGCTCAGACAGATCCTTCTGAGTATGCAAAATCGGCAACCGATTTCGCCAGCGCCTCTGCTGAAGTTGCCGCTGAAAACATGGCCGCTTTTGCTGAAGTTGCAAAAAAAGTGCAGATGGAAACCGTTGAACTGCTGATGGCCGCAGGCAAAGACATGGGCGAAGAAGCCTCTGCCGCTGTCAAAAAAGCGACGTCCGAAGTGACCACTGCCGCTAAAAAAGCAGCCGCTAAATAAGCAGCCCAACTGGGCTGATCACGAAGAGCGGGATCACGGCTCCTCCCTGCATATGATCCCTCTCTTACGTGTCCAAAAGGGCAGGTCGTTTGACCTGTCCTTTTTTGTTGTCGCCGGTATGTCCGACCAAACCGCATGTCCGACCAACTGGCTACCCAATCAGACTGGCTTCACGGCCAAACTGGTACAAAGGCTAAAACGCCGCCTGGGTGAAATCACTGATTTCTGGCTGCCAGCCACAGGCGGTCTGGATCTTATCGGCCCTCATTTGCTGATCCAGGGTTGGGCCCTCGGCCCAGGTGCCGTATTTAAACATCACATATTTGCGGTTGCGGACCACATAGGCCCCATCATGGGGATGCCGTCGAATGATCTCGTCCAGAATCTCGCGCAAGGGCACGCCGTTCTGGGCGGCAACATTGTAGTGACCGCAAAGCTCTGGGTGCTCTGCCAGCAGGCGATAGGCGCGGGCCAGATCCCGGCGATGCACCAGCGGCCAGCGGGTGTGAATACTGCCCCAAACCTCCAGCGGCAGACCCGTTGCTGCCTGTGTCAGCAGACGAGAAAACACACCGCCACCGTCTTCGTGATAGGTCATGGCTGGATGAACAATGCAGCTGTTGACCTTGGGGTCTCGTAACAACGCCAGCGCGTTTTTTTCCATCCAGGCAAAGGCCGGGATTGGCCGCCTTGGGCTGGTTTCAGAGGCGGCCAGGTCGCCGGTTTCCCCGTAAAGCCAACAGCCCCCAGTATAGAGCACCCGCAGGGGAGAACTGCGGTGGTGCGCTTCCTGTCTTATGGCCTCAATGGCGGCGGCATCGACTGCGCCCATGTCCTCTTCAAAACTTGTGGCCAGCTGGATAACCACATCCACTTCGCGCAGCGCCGCCCGCCAACTGGCCGGGCTCCGCAGATCTCCGCGCCAGGGCTGGGCGCCCAGAGATGCGAGCTTTTGGGCTGACCTGTCAGAGCGGCACAGGCCAGTGACAGTATGATTGTAGGCAACCAGTTCTGCGGTGACGGCGCTGCCAATGGAGCCGGTGCCGCCAAGGATCAAAATGTTCAAACCAGGACTCCTGTGATGGTGTAGGGGATGGTATAAAACCTCAAGCTAAGTTTAGCTCAAGGGCTTTTTACGAGAGATCCAGGCGCACGATTTTCGAGCCAAAGCTCCGCGCTTCCAGGGCTGTCGTCGAGGAAGGCGGTTCTGCAGGCTTTTCTTTTGTTCTGCGCTCGCATAGTCTTTTCTGCATTGCATCATGTCCGGGGAGGGACAGTATGGCCGATCAGGAAAAAGCCCTGCTGATCAAGCGTTACGCCAGCCGGCGTTTGTACAACACTGAGACCAGCGACTATGTCACCTTAGAGGATATTGCGGGGTTCATCCGGGAAGGGCGTGAAGTTCAGATTGTTGACTTGAAGTCCGGCGATGATCTGACGCGGCAGTACCTGCTGCAGATTATTGCCGAACACGAAAGCCGCGGTGAAAATGTACTGCCGGTCAATGTGCTGAACGATCTGGTGCGCAGTTACATGCAGCCGGGCGGTGGGGTGATGCCACAGTTCCTGCAGGCCTCTTTTGATATGCTGCGCGACAGTCAGTCTCAGATGGTTGAGAATATCTCGGCGATGAACCCGATGTCGCAGATCCCGGGATTTGACGCGATGAAGGTGCAGCAGGAAGCCTTTTTGAAGGCGATGACCGCTGGCCTGCCTGGTGGTCTGCCCGGAGGCTGGGGCGGTGGCACGACCACGCCAGAAGCGGAGACTGAAAAGGACGGCGAGGGAGAGGATCTGGATGCGATCAAACGCCAACTGTCGGAACTGCAGGACAAGCTGTCCAAGTTGAAATAGGCTTGGGTTAACTATCTGAATTGGAAAGGCTCTGATCCGATCAGAGCCTTTTTGTGTGCCATAGGAGTGAGACAAAAGGGGGGGGCTCCCGCCCGTCGGAAGATCCCTATGGGATCTCCTCCCGTTGGGCCTGGCGCCGCGCAGAGCGCGGCGCGGCAGCGTGATATTGCCGGGTCCTAAAAGGATTAGGCTGCAGCAGCACTGGCCATGGTTGTGGTCGCGGCATCAACCAGAATTCCGGCAACCACATCCAGCTCTTCCTTGGTCAGGCGCACCGGCAGGCGCACGTCGCAGGCCTGCATCAGCATGGCACGGGTTTGCGGCAGCTCTGGCAGGTCCTGAATGAACTGCCAGTTCCAGAAGGCCCGGGCATTGTCCGCAGAGCGGCCAAAGATCTGCACCTTGACGCCAGCCTGGGCGGTTGCCTCGGAGAAGGCGGTGATTTGCTCATCCGTCATGCCCACCAGGTTGAATTGGATGGAATCTGGCGCACGCTGTTCTGGGGCCAGAGGAGCGGGGACATCAAAGTAGGGCGAGGCATTCAGCTGTGCCGCCACATAGTCGTGGTTTTTAAGCCCGTCCCGCACCCGGCGCGCCAGCTCTGGCAGCTGTGGGCGAATGACCACGGCGGACAGGTTGCTCATCCGTAGATTATACAGCGGCAGCTGGTTTTGCCATTTGGCAAAGGCGTCTTCCAGGTCTGTGCTGTTGTCGCCCAGTGGGGCTTTGTGCTTTTGCCAGTTGTGCTCGTAAGCGCCGGACATGATCACTGCACGGGCCACCAGCTCGGCGTCATTGGTGATCAGGATGCCACCTTCGCCGGCGTTGATCATCTTGTAGGATTGAAACGAAAAACAGCCGATCTGGCCCAGTGTGCCAATCTTACGGGCATTCCAGGTGGTGCCAAGCGAATGGGCCGCGTCCTCGATGACTGGGATGCCACGCGCCTCGCAGAGCGCCAGAATGGCGTCCATATCAGAGGTATGGCCGCGCATGTGGCTGATGATAACCGCGGAAATGTCATCGCCGAGCCGGGTCTCAAAATCTGCCATTTCAATGCGGTAGTTTTCGCCCACTTCACAAAGCACCGGCACGCAATCGGCATGGATCACCGAAGAAGGAACCGCTGCAAAGGTGAAGCCGGGGATTAATACGCGGGCATCGCGGGGCAGGTTCAGGGCCTTGAGAGACAGGAATAGGGCGGCGGAACAAGACGAGACAGCTAAAGCATATTTACAGCCCAGAAGCGCCGCGAATTCCTGTTCCAGCAGCGCAACCGGCGCATCCTCGGGAGCTGTATAACGAAACAGATCGCCAGACTGCATCAGTTCGTCAAGTGCGATACGCGCGGCTTCTGGAATGGGTTCGGCGGCGTGAACATTAGGTGCCTTTGTCATATTTCAAATTCCTGAATTCTGGATTTGATAAATATAAAACAACTGAACAGATAAGCCAAGAGAAAGCCGATCCTTCGGTCTTGGGATCGGTGAAATTTCACCAATTTGTTGCATGGCGCCCCATGGCACCTCTCTGGTTTTGCCACGACGGCGACAAGGCCCGCTGCAAAACTGTAAACGCCCTGCGCAGGCAAAGCCGAGCAGGGCGTTGAGCCTAAATCAGCCCTGCCTAGGTCCTCGCTAAATCCCGAGGCGATCACGCAGGGCAAACCAGGTCATGGCCAGTGCCAACAGCGGAGACCGCATGGCGGGACCGCCTGGAAAGCGCGGGGCAGGCACGCGGGACATGGTGTCAAACCCCTCGGCCTGCCCCTGGATCGCCTGGGCAATCAGCTGGCCGGCATGGATGGCTGTGCCCACCCCGTGGCCGGAATAGCCTGAGGCAGAGAGTACATTTTCACCCAGGCGCGCCAGATAGGGCATGCGCTTCATGGTGATCCCCAATGTGCCCCCCCAAGCATAGTCCAGACGCACGTCTTTCAGGTGTGGAAAGATCTCTGTCATGGGTTTGCGCACCACCGCCTTGATGTCTGCGGGGAAGCGGTAGCCATAGCTTTCGCCGCCTCCAAACAGCAGTCGTTTGTCATGGCTGAGGCGAAAATAGTTGACCACAAATTTGCTATCCGCCACAGCGACATCTCGCCCCAGAACCTTGTCTGCCGCATCGCCGAGCGGTTCGGTGGCGACGATAAAGTTGTTGATCGGCATCACCTTGGCGGCGACCTGACGGTTCAGCCCGCCCAGATAGCCGTTACAGGCGAGGATCAGATGATTGGCGCGAACCTCTCCGGTGGCGGTTTTGACCCGCACCTCGGCGCCCTCCTGGATGTCCAGAACTTCACTTTCCTCGTGCAGCGAAGCACCGGCCGCCGCCGCGGCGCGGGCCAGGCCAAGCGCCAGATTGAGCGGGTGCAGGTGGCCGGCACCGTGATCCAGAATGCCGCCTTTGTAATCAGGGGAGGGGCACATCTGATGGCAGGCCTCAGGCGAGAGCAACTCGATCTGATCATAGCCATAGCGATCTTCAAGATGACGGCCGTAATCATGCAAATGCATGCTGTCGCGGTTACTGGAGGCGGTCCAGGCAACACCGGGGCGCAGGTGGCACTGAATATCGTGCTTGGTAATCAGGGATTTGACCAGATCCTTGGCCTCTTCCCCCAGCCGCCAAAGCTTTTGCGCCTCCTGTTGGCCAACAAAGCCCTCAAGCCCTTCCTGATCCATCCGCTGGCCGCTGCCAAGCTGACCACCATTGCGGCCAGAAGCGCCAAAGCCAACGCGATGAGCCTCCAGCAGGATCACCTTCATGCCCGCCTCGGCCAGGTGCAACGCCGCCGACAACCCGGTAAAGCCGCCACCGATAATGACGACATCGGCGCGCGCGTCCCCTGACAGGGCAGAAAACCGTGCAAGAGGCGTCGCGGTCGCGGCATACCAGCTGTTGGGGTACTGCCCCTTGCGATCATTGGAGTGGAGCAAATTTAGTCCCATCGCATACCTCTTTGAAAGCTCTGGCGCCCAGGGGCTGCCAGCAGCTCTTTATCTTTCCATAAATATTCGATTGCACTGGCGTCCCCTCTCAAGGCGACGCCAGAGTTTATGTCGGCGCCCTAGACATTCATCAGCAGATGCTCGCGCTCCCAGGGGGAGATCACCTGCAGGAATTCCTCATACTCAGCGCGTTTGACGATGCTGTAGACCCGGGCAAATTCAGGGCCCAAGACTTCGTGCAATGCAGTGGCGGTGTCAAACAGATCGAGGGCACTGCCCATAACCTGCGGAATATCGCCTTCACCCTCATAGGCATCCCCTTTGAACTGTTTCTCTGGGTGGGTCTTTTCCATCAGTCCCAGATAGCCAC
Organism: Phaeobacter sp. G2; assembly: GCA_025163595.1. Taxonomy (NCBI): domain Bacteria; kingdom Pseudomonadati; phylum Pseudomonadota; class Alphaproteobacteria; order Rhodobacterales; family Roseobacteraceae; genus Phaeobacter; species Phaeobacter sp. G2. The sequence continues at coordinate 3,008,666 of CP104100.1, read as the reverse complement.
AGGCCAGAGAGACGGCGATGCCCAGGTAGGGGTTGCAGTCCATGCCGGCAATGCGGTTTTCAACCCGCCGTGCCGCAGCCCCAGAGAGCGGAATGCGGATGCCGGTGGTGCGATTGTCGCGCGCCCATTCCAGATTGATTGGGGCGGCGTGATCTTTGACATAGCGTCGGTAGGAATTCACATAGGGTGCCATCACCGCGATACCTGCCGGCAGGTGGTTCTGCAGCCCGGCAATAAAGTGGAAAAACGCATCCGTTTCGGACTCATCCTCGGCGGAAAAGATGTTCTTGCCGGTTTTGCGGTCCAGCACAGAATGGTGGATATGCATCGCCGAGCCGGGCTCATTCTCGATCGGCTTGGCCATGAAGGTGGCAAAGCAATCATGGCGCAGCGCCGCTTCGCGGATCAGCCGTTTGAAATAGAACACCTCATCCGCCAGTTTGACCGGATCACCATGTAGCAGGTTGATCTCCAGCTGGCCGGCGCCGCCTTCCTGGGTGATGCCGTCGATTTCAAACCCCTGGGCCTCGGCAAAATCATAGATATCGTCGATAACCGGGCCAAATTCATCCACGGCCGTCATCGAATAGGCCTGGCGGGCGGCAGCAGGGCGGCCAGAGCGCCCCATCATGGGCTCGATCTTTTTGGCAGGATCGACGTTGCGCGCCACCAGGAAGAACTCCATCTCCGGTGCCACAACCGGATCCCAGCCCTGATCGTGATAGAGCTGCACCACCCGCTTCAGCACGTTGCGCGGGCTAAAGGGGATCGGGTCGCCGTTACGGTCAACGGCGTCATGGATCACCTGCAGGGTCCAGTCCCCGGTCCAGGGCGCCGCCGTAGCGGTGGACATATCGGGGTGCAGGGTCATGTCCTTCTCGATCCAGCCATCCTCATCCGCAGCCTCGGCCCAATCGCCGGTGATGGTCTGGTAAAAGATGCTGTCGGGCAGGTGAAAGTAGTCCTGCTTTGCAAACTTGGATGCCGGTACTGCCTTGCCCCGGGCAATACCGGGAAGGTCCGAAATAACGCATTCAACTTCGTCGAGACGACGGCCCTCCAGATAGAGCTTTGCCGCTTCGGGAAGGTCGTCTAGCCAAGATGACATCAAGTCCTCTCTTTCTTCATAAATTCTGCGAGGAAATTTGCAATTGCGGGGGAGTCTACGGGGGTGTCGAGCTGCTGGCTGGCCTGATCAAGGATCTGGTCCGGCACCACGCCACGGCCCCGTTTGTCGATCAAGCCACTGGTGAACGCATTGCTGAATTCGGGATGCGGCTGCAGGGTCCAGATATGGTCACCATAGGCGAGGATGCCGTTTTCACAAAACGCATTTCCGGCCAGCACGCGGGCCCCGGCGGGACGTTCGATCACCTGATCCTGGTGCCAGGCGTTGAGAGTCAAAGGCACGCCGTCCTGCTCATAGGTAACATGGCCAACGGCCCAGCCACCCTCATATTTGGCAACCTTGCCGCCAAGCGCCTGGGCGATGATTTGATGGCCAAAGCAGATCCCGGCCATGGGCTGTTTCTTGGCGTGGATCTCACGGATCAGCTCTTCGAGCGGCGGGATCCAGTCGTGGGGTTCATAGGCACCATGGCGCGAGCCAGTGATGATCCACCCATCTGCGGCATCGGCATTTGCGGGAAACTGGCCGTCAACGACTGCAAAGGTCTCAAACTCAAAACCATTGCCCGCCAGGAGAGTGCAAAACATCTGGTCATAGTCGCCCGAGTCCTGAATGAGATCTTCAGGCGCGTGGCCGGTTTGCAGGATGCCGATTTTCATAATTCACCAGATTTGATCAAAAGGGGATGGGGTGGGGCCGCGCATCGGGGCTGACAGTGTTCATACCGCGTCCAACCAGCTGAGCCAATGTTGATCTGTCGGCAGGGCGGCAAAGCCCGCCAGTTCCTGGCGTTTGGTCATCACCAGGTTGCGGATCATCATCTGCGGTAGGATCCGTGCGATCAGCGGGCTTTCTTCAAACCGGGCAATGGCGGTTTCCCAATCGGGCGCCAGCTGCGGCAGATCGGTCTGCTCATAGATGTTCCCACTGGAGGCGGCGGGCGGCACCATTTTGTCAGTAATGCCCAGCAGGGCGGCACCCAGGACAACAGAAAGCATCAGATAAGGGTTGATGTCCCCACCGGCGGTGCGGTGCTCAATGCGCCGCGCCTTGGGGCTGCCGCCGGGAATGCGGATGGCTGCGGTTCGGTTTTCATAGGCCCAGGCGGCTCCGGTCGGGGCGTGGGCACCGGGCACCAGGCGGGCATAGGAATTACCATGTGGCGCAAAGATCAGCGTACTGGCTGGCATTGCCGCGATGCATCCCGCGACCGCCTGGTGCAGCAGGTCGGTGCCGGTTGCGGATCCATCATCAAAGACATTGTTGCCCTGCGCATCCACCACCGAGAAATGCACATGCATGCCATTGCCGGCTTCCTCGGCATAGGGTTTTGCCATAAAGGTGGCCGCCATGCCGTGTTTGCGCGCCAGGCCTTTGACCAGGGCTTTGAACAGCCAGGCATCATCCGCCGCGCGCAGGGCATCCTGATGGTTCAGGTTGATCTCGAACTGGCCCAACCCGGCCTCAGAAATTGCCGATTGTGCCGGGATGCCCATATCTTCGGCGCCGGCATAGAGATCGGTGAAAAACACATCAAAGGCGTCCAGCTCTTCCAGTGACAATACCGACTGCTGGCTGAGCTTTCGCCCGGTGTGGGGATGCGCTGGTGGGCCGGGTTGCGCGCCGCTGTCATCCACCAGATTGAATTCCATTTCGGTGGCGGCCATCACCGTCCAGCCGCGCGCCGCATAGCCGTCAAGCACCTGTGCCAGAACCTGACGCGGATCGCCCAGAAAAGGCGCGCCATCGTCGGTTTCCAGCATCATCGGAACCAGAGCCGACGGAGTGTCCAACCAGGGCATCGGCACCGGGCCACGTTGCGTTGGCTTTAAGATGCCATCGGCATCGCCGGTTTCAAACACCAGCGGGCTGTCTTCGATGTCGCGTCCCCAGATATCAACGTTGAGGGCAGAAACCGGCATCCGCGCCGCGCCATCAGCCAGTTTTCCCGCCTGTGCGGCAGGCATGCGTTTGCCGCGCATCTGTCCGTTCACATCACAGGCGGCGATGCGGATGGTCTTCAGCGTGGACAGGTCCATGGGGCGGCTCCTTGGTAGCGGTGCCTCTGTTGTACTGCAGGATTTTGCATGAGCCAAGAGAATTTGATCAAAAGTTTGCATCAAGACGTGGAAACCCTAAAAACTGCCATAAAAAATGGCCCCCGAAGGAGCCATTATGTCGTTCATTTTTTGATCTTTTAGCGCATGAAGTTGGGTCTGTACTTCAACTTTGGGCGCTGTCCCCGCGGCAGATGCCGGTTCAGCCGCTTGTTTATCAGCCCAAACAGGGCAATCACCATCAGGGTCAGGAGGATGAAATAGAAGGCCAGAATAGGGTAGGGGACAAAGGGGTTGAAGGTCTTATCTGCAAAATACTTTGCATAGTAGAGCGCATCGCCTTTTTGGCGCCAGGCCGGGAAGGCCGAGACAAAAACCAGGGTGGTGGCATGAAACAAAAAGATCGCCTCATTGGTATAGGCGGGCCAGGCCAGACGCATCATGGTAGGCCACATCACCTTGCGATACCGCGGCCAGCCGGTCAGCCCATAGGCATCCGCAGCCTCGATATCGCCTTTGGGGATCGACCGCAGCGCCCCGTAGAAGATCTCGGCGGAATAAGCGGCGGTGTTCAGAAACAGCACGATGAGCGCGCCAGCCCAGGCCGAGGACAGCGGATCAAAGACGCTTGATACGCCTTTCAGGCTGAGGAACAGGAAGTAGGCAAAGAAGAACTGGATGAACAGGGGCGAGCCGCGAAACAGAAAGATGAACCATTCAGCAGGTTTGCGGGCCCAGGGCGAACTGGCATTCTTTGCCACCGCCAGGAGATTGGCCAAGAAGAAGCCAGTCACGATCGCAAGGACGCCATAGTAGACGTTCCAGATCATCCCCGAGCCGATCAGGGTGAAATGCTCACATAGGGTGAAATCACTGCGCGGCAGCATCCGTTCGCCATAGCCAAGCGAGCGGAACGCATAGTCCTGAACGGTTTGAAAGCAGCTCATAACGCTTTCCTTTGCGCTTCGCCAGCCAGGGTGGCTTGACCATGGGACAGGCGGATGGTGATGCGGTTCAAAACCAGTTCGGAAACCTTGGTAAAGCTGAGATAAAAGATCAGCAATCCAAGGAAGTACCAGGTGCGCCAATCGGTATGGGGATAGGCGGTGAACCTGGCGGTTTTCGAGCCGCCGAGTTCCTTGGCCCAATAGACGATATCCTCAACCCCCAGCAGGAACAGCAGGGGTGTGGCCTTGATCAGGACCATCCAGAGGTTGGAAAGACCGGGCAGCGCATAGGTCCACATCTGTGGCACCAGAATGCGCCAAAAGGTCTGGCTATTGTTGAGCCCATAGGCCTCTGCTGTTTCGATTTGCGCATGGGGCACCGCCTGCATCGCGCCATAAAGCACATTGGCGGCGAAGGCCCCAAAAACAATGGCAAAGGTCACAACCGCAATGGTGAAACCATAGACTTCATGGATCCATTGCGCAGAATCCCCCAGTGGCAGCTTGGCAATATCGCAGACGATGAAATCGCTGCCCTGGCGAATGGGTTGGTCCCAATCCGGGCATTTAACCTTATGGCGCAGATATTCCAGCGCCTGATCCAATGCGATGACAAAAAACAGGAAAAAGGCGATGTCCGGCACGCCACGCACAATGGCGATATAGCCACGTCCCAACCAGCTGAGCGGCGCAAAACGCGCCCGCGCGGCCATGGCGCCGCCAAAACCAAACAGCAGTGCGGCAGGGGCAGCAAGTGCCAACAGCAACAGAACCGTCCCGAACGACATGTAAAAGGCCATGTGCTTACCGGTGGTGAGATAGCAGCTCATCCACTGGAAAGTCTCGAGAGTGGCCGGGTCAGAGCAAAAGGAGAAAATGGCGGACCTCGTGGGGATCGGGACCGATGGCGCGAGGATCTGAATGCACCGTTGCGGTCAAGGGCAAAGGGGGGCGCGGCGCCCCCCTTTATTAGTGTTTAGGGATCAAAAGGTTCAGAACTTGCCTTCGATTTCCCATTTGTCGAGCAGCATGTTCAGCGAACCGTCTTCTTTCATTGAAGCAATTGCCGCGTCGAACTTGGCAATGACGTCGGTATCAGACTGGCGGAAGGCCATGCCGATGCCATCACCCAAGAAGACGTCTTCGCCTACAAACTGCAGATCGGTTTCGTCAACGATCGGCAGCAAGAAGTCTTTGTCGGCCATGACGGCATCTGCTTCGCCTGCGTTTACTGCGGCAATGGTTTCATCCGGCGTGGGGAATTCGACGAGCGTCGCGCCGGTGCCCGCGACATGCGAAGATTGAATGGTCGAGGCCTGCGCAGAGATAACGGCGGAGGTCAAATCAACATCTGCCGACAGGGCGGCAAAAGCGGAAGGCGAGGGGCGTGTGTAGCCCTGGGTGAACTGAACAACTTCTTTCCGCTCAGGTGTGATCGACATGCCGGCGATGATGGCATCGTAGTTGCCTGACAGCAGGTTGGGGATGATGGAATCCCAGTCATTTGTGACCCATTCGCAGGTCAGCTCGGCGCGTTTGCACAGCTCATCGCCCAGCTCGCGCTCAAAACCGTCCACTTCGCCGTTGTCGTTCAGGAAGTTGTAGGGAGGGTAGGCGCCCTCGGTGCCCAGACGGACTGTGTCAGCCAGGCCCATGCCAGCGGTCAAAGCAAGCGCTGCGGTGGTCAGAATGAGTGATTTCATGGTGATACTCCCAGTTTTTGGTTTCTGTTTTGGTTTGTTCTTGTCGTCGCCAAGGCCCGGATCGGGCCTCAGGGAAGGGGCTAACGGCTTGCGCGCAGGTGCCGGGTCGGCGCCAGGAAGTTGCGCAACCGTTCGGATTGCGTATTGCCAAAGACCTCATCGGCGGTGCCCTGTTCCTCGATCAGGCCCTGGTGCAGAAACACCACCTTATCGGACACATCAGCGGCGAGGTTCATATCATGGGTCACAATCATCATTGTGCGGCCTTCGCCGGCCAGGTCCTTGATGACTTTGACCACTTCCTGTTCCAACTCAGGATCCAGCGCCGAGGTGGGTTCGTCAAACAGCAGGGCCTCGGGCTCCATGCACAGCGCCCGCGCGATGGCTGCACGTTGCTGTTGGCCGCCAGACAGCTGCGCCGGGTAGGCGTCCCATTTGTCGGCAATACCAACCTTGTCCAGATATTGGCGCGCGGCGTCCTCGACCTCTTTGGCATCGCGCCCCAGAACCGTGACCGGGGCTTCCATCACATTTTGCAAAATGGTCATATGGGCCCAGAGATTGAACTGCTGAAACACCATCGACAGATTGGTCCGAATACGGAGAACCTGTTTGGCATCACTGGGACGACGGTTCAGCCCTTTGCCGGACCAGGTGATGGGCTCTCCCTTAAAATTGATCTCTCCGGCCTGGCTGTTTTCCAGCAGGTTGCAGCAGCGCAAAAGGGTCGATTTCCCCGACCCGGAGGAGCCGATCAATGACACAACATCCCCGCGATGGGCAGTGATGTTGACACCTTTGATAACTTCCAGCTCTCCATAAGATTTATGCAGGTCGCGGATCTCGAGTACAGGTGCCAGTGTGGTCAAAACGGTTTCGCCCAGTTGTGAAAAAAACTCGCTCTAATTGGACCGAAAAAATGGCTGAATGCAATGTCAAAACCGGGAAGTATTCAGGATAACTGCACGGAAAGGAGGTCACAGTCTTCGAAATGGGCAGCTGTGCACTAACCGCGTGCCTTGATCTTTAGCCCTGTCAGGACCGGCCCCGGAGGCGTTGGCACTGCCAGGTACTCGCTGGTTGGAATGTGCAAGAACCCTTTCAGCCTGAGAGTGGCGCGCGTCGTTTCATCCAGAGAGTCAATTGCGGATTTTATCGCCAGAAACAGCGTTGTAGGGTCCTGGTTTAATGCGGTGATAAAGGGCAGGCCAGGGGTTGGTACAGTGAGATCAACAACGGACAGTTCATCCGCAAAATCATCGTAGGTCTGGATCATCTCCCAGGACAACAGGTCGAGAGCGGCAAAATCAGCGCGCCCTTCGGCCACCGCTTGGGCAGAGCCGCGATGGCTGCCGGTTTCGATCAGGGCGCCCGGTAGGATACTGCGGTCTTGCAGGTGGATCAGCGGGGCTGCCCAGCCGGATTGCGACAAGGCATCATTATAGGCAAAACGCCCCCGGTCGAATTGTTCCAGCCGTGGCGTGGCAGCGGATTTTTTGGCGATCAATACGCTGCGATAAAACCCGGGCGCACAATCTGGCAGGCCATAGTCCGGGGTGCCTACCAGCTCTACCTCGCCATACAATCGGGTACGGAAGGGGCAGCCGCAGGTCTGCGCCAACAAAAGGTCGGGTGAGCTCCAGGCTGACCATGGCTCAATCTCGCGGGAAAGGGTCGCCGGCCCGTTTTCCAGATTGTAGCGAATGGCAGACCAGAGCAGGTCATTGGCCGCAGCGGTTTCAGGCCTGTCATACATGCCGAGAAAGGCAATCATATGGCTGCCTCCATCCGTTTGCGGGCCTGGGCACTTTCCAGGTCGTTGACGCCCAGAAGATTTGCGGTGAGCCGCATCAAAGCATCTTCACCAGCGTCGCGGTGGCCATCCGCCAGTACCACTTGCCACATGGCTTCGACGACACCAATGCGATCTTCCAGGCTGACAGCCTCTTTGATGGCGCGGGTAAAGCGCACCGTATCGGGGGCCTCGGCCTCCATTGCCTCGGCCTGTTCGCGCAGAATGATCGCGCCCCCAGTATCCTGGTCAAACCGCGAGCAGATAATGCGATCTATGCGATCTTTCTCGACTTCAGAATAGTTTTGATCAGAGCGGGCGATCCGGACCAATAGCGCAGTAAGCGCCATGCGGGCGCCTTCATCCGTCAATGGTTCTGGTGCGGGGGCCAAAAGGCGGGCCAGAAGTTCTTTAAACATTATTGTCCCCTTGGCTTGCCAGGAGCTTGACCTGGGCTTTTGTCCGCGCGGCCTCATTGTCTGCAAAGGACAGGCCCATCGCCTTATAGGCCTCTTCAAGAATGCGAACTTCGCCTTCGTGTTCATTATTGTCGGCCAGCACAACTTCCCACAGGGCATCCAGGGCGGCCAGACGTTCGTCCAGCCCGGTGGTCTCGCGGATCAGGCGGCCAAAGGTGTCGGTCTCGGGGGCGGCGGAATGCAATTTCTCACAGGTCGCCCGGACCTTGGCAGCCTCAAGGGCGTCGTGTTGATACAGTCGCGACAGGATCCGATCAATCAGGCTGATCTCTTCCAGCTTATATTCGCGGTCCGATTTTGCGACGCGCACCAGCAAAGCCCCCAAAGCCAGTTCGGCATCCGGATCAGGAAGGGCCGGCGGATCGTTGGGCCGGAAGGCCTGAAAAAGTTTCTTGAGCATGCCAGGGATACTCCGTGGATCTAGGGGCCGGTGGCGGCGGCGAAACGCAGCTGGCCATACTATTTTAATCGATGGTTGGGTCGATATCTCTGACCCGGAAACCTGACCAGTCAACGCGCTGGGAACCCCAGAATGTGCCAGCTGGTCAATCTGTTGATGTTAGCTATCGTAGCCTTCGATAATCTCCATGTCGCCGGTAGAAACCGGATCACGTAGCGCTTTGGCGTCTTGATAAGACACACTATCATAACAGGATTTTGCTGTTGTGAAATCCTTGAATTCGATCACCACGGTGCGGGCGCGCATCGCACCTTCGCGCACCTCTTTCGGCCCACCCCGTACCAGAAAGCGTGCGCCATACTCGGCAAAAGGTGCGGCATTGGCTGCGACATATTCCTTGTACCGGTCCAGGTCGTCAACATCGACATGCGCGACCCAATAGCCCTTTGGCATTTTCAGAACTCCCTCATGCAGTTTGCAACAAGCTGATACAGAACCACGGCAAAGACAATGGTGAGCTGCCAGACATTTTCCCCGTAAGCGCGTGAAAATACCAAAAAATAACAAAAATACACGTCGCATATATGAAAAACGCCCGCGCGGTGGCGGGCGTTTTTTGGTGCGTATCCGTTCGAGAGCGGCGGTTGCCTTATTCAATTTCCTGCAGGCGCGACAGGGCGTCTTGCAGCTTGGCTTCTTCCTCTTCGCGTAAGGCGAGGTTCTCGCGGGCCTCTGCCACCACCTCATCCGGCGCCGAGGCGACAAATTTGGGGTTCTTGAGCCGACCGCGCAGCCCGCCCAGCTCTTTGGCCAGTTTGCCGAGGTTTTTCTTCAGCCGCGCCTTTTCCGCGTCCACGTCGATAATATCCGCCAGGGGCAGGCCAAAGCTGGCACCGGGTGCGGCAACGCTGGCGCAGCCTTTGGGGAAGCTCTCCACCTGATCCAGGCTCACCACGCGGGCGAGCTTCTTGATCATGGTTTCGTTGGCCTCCCAGGCGGCGCGGGCCGCATCATCAAACTGGGTGACAACCATCGGGATTTTGGAGCCGGCAGGTACGTTCATCTGGGCGCGGGCCGAGCGGATGTTTTCAATGGTGGTGATGACCCAGGTCATTTCCGTATCCGCCGCCTCGTTGACCAGCTCCAGCCCATATGTGGGCCAATCTGCATGCACCAGCATAGTGTCGCGCTTGGCGGTCTTGCCCCACAGCTCTTCGGTGATGAAGGGCATGATGGGGTGCAACAGCACCATACATTGATCCAGCACCCAGCCCAGGGTCTGGCGGGTCTCATTGATCACCGCCTCATCCTCTGAGCCAAACAGCGGCTTGGAGAGTTCGATATACCAGTCACAGACCTTGCCCCAGACAAAGGCATAAAGCGACAGCGCCGCATCGTTGAAACGGTAGGCCTCAAGCGCGGCGTCGACCTCAACGCGGACCTTGGCGGTTTCGCCAATGATCCACTGGTTTACGGCTGCCTGTGCATCCGGGCAGGAATAGCCAGGTTTGGCCTCATCATAGACCTCGTTGAAATTGGCAAAGTTCACCGCATTCCACAGTTTGGTGCCAAAGTTCCGGTAGCCGGCGATACGCTGCATATCCAGTTTCAGCACGCCACCAAGGGAGGCCATGGAGGCATTGGTAAAGCGCAGCGCATCGGCGCCGTATTCGTCAATGATTTCCAGAGGATCCACCACGTTGCCAGTGGATTTGGACATCTTCTTGCCCTTGGCGTCACGCACCAGCCCATGCAGGTAGACGGTGTCGAAGGGGATGCGCTGCTCGACGGGGAGGTCCTGATCCAGAACCGCCATCTGCATCATCATCATCCGCGCCACCCAGAAGAACAGGATGTCCTGACCGGTGACCAGCGTTGAGGTAGGGAAGTATTTCGAGGTTTCCTCGCTCCACTCGGGCCAGCCCAGGGTGCCAATCGGCCAGAGGCCAGAAGAGAACCAGGTGTCCAGCACGTCGGGGTCGCGCATTAGGTGCGCGTAGGCTTGGCCTTCCCACCAGAACTCATTGCTCTCGTCTTTGAAATCAGCAAAGCTATCACCAGCTTCGAGTTCTGTGTAACCGCCTAATCCCAGGTGAAATTTGTTGTAGTACTCATCAGCTTTCTTACATGCTTCATGGAAGTCAGCCCCACAGAATGCGACGACTTCGCTGTAATCAAGGGGGGAGGGCGAAAGAGGGGCCCCGGCTTCATCAACTGCGACTTTTGGCCCGTACCAAACCGGGATCTGGTGGCCCCACCACAGCTGGCGCGAGATGCACCAGGGCTCGATGTTTTCCAGCCAGTGATAATAGGTCTTCTCGCCGCTCTCGGGCAGGATCTTGACGGTGCCGTCTTTCACCGCGTCCAGCGCCGGGCCGACGATCTTGTCGGTCTCAACAAACCACTGGTCGGTCAGCATCGGCTCGATCACCACTTTGGAGCGGTCGCCAAAGGGCTGCATGATTGGCTTGGCCTCAACATAAGGCACGACCTCCGAGACCTCAGTCTCGTTGCCGTCCTCGTCTTTGACCGTTTTGGTCTCGGTCACCATCACGGCGAGACCCTCGGCAGTGATGTCAGCGATCACCGCCCTACGGGCCTCTTCGCGGGTCAGGCCGCGGTATTCTTCCGGCACCAGGTTCATCGCGGCGATGCTGGCCTCGGTGAACTCTGCCTCGCCATTGGCAATCGCCTGGGCGGTGGTGGCTTCCTCAACATAGGGCGCGCCGTCGCTGCGCATATTGGCCTTGGTGTCCATCAGGTTATACATCGGAATGCCGCCGCGCTTGGCGACCTGATAGTCGTTGAAATCATGGGCACCGGTGATTTTCACCGCGCCGGAACCAAAGTCTTTGTCGGGGTATTCATCCGTGATGATCGGGATCAGGCGGCGCTGCGCCTTGGGACCAACGGGAATCTCGCAGAGCATGCCCACGATGGGCGCGTAGCGTTCATCCGAGGGGTGCACCGCAACCGCGCCATCACCCAGCATGGTTTCGGGACGTGTCGTGGCGATGGAGATATAGTCGCGCTCTTCTTCGAGCGTAACATTGCCGTCCTCGTCCTTCTCGATATAAGTATAGGTGGCACCACCTGCCAGCGGGTATTTGAAGTGCCACATATGGCCGGGGGTCTCGATGTTCTCGACCTCCAGATCCGAGATCGCGGTTTCAAAATGCGGGTCCCAGTTGACCAGGCGCTTGCCGCGATAGATCAGGCCTTTGTTGTACATCTCCACAAAAACCTTGATCACGGCATCGTGGAAATTGGGCGAGTTCTCGTGGCCCGTACGGGTGTCGCCAGCTGCGCCTGCCATGGTAAAGGCGGTGCGGTCAAAGTCGCAGGAGGCGCCAAGGCGTTTGAGCTGCTCAATGATGGTCCCGCCGGACTGCTCTTTCCATTCCCAGATCTTGGCCAGGAAGTCAGGGCGGCTAAAGTCGGTGCGTTTCTTGCCTTCTTTGGCGAGCTCTCGCTCAACAACCATTTGCGTCGCAATACCTGCGTGGTCACATCCCGGCTGCCACAGGGTGTCAAAGCCCTGCATGCGCTTCCAGCGGATCAGGATGTCCTGCAGCGTGTTGTTAAAGGCATGGCCCATGTGCAGAACGCCGGTGACGTTTGGCGGCGGGATCATGATGCAATAGGTCGAGGCCTCAGGCTTGGCATTGGCGCCTGCTTTAAAGCAGCCGGCCTCTTCCCAGGCTTTGTATAGGCGGCTTTCAGCTTCGGCCGCGTCGAATGTCTTGTCCAGTGCCATGAGGGTCGTCCTGCGTCGGTTGAATTCGGGTTGCTGCATCCAATAACGAATGGACAGGCAAAGGGAAAGCCATCGCTGGGTTTGCAGGTAAAAAGGCCAGCGCCTAGGGGGTGCGATCCAGCTTGGTGGCCAGATGGATCAGGCTCTCGGAGGAGCGCACGCCACGGGCCTCGCCAATGCGATCTATGGTCTGATCCAGCTCGGCTGTGGTCTGGGCCACCACCTGGGCCAAAAGATCAAACCGCCCGGAGGTGGTATGCACCACCTCAACCCCCGACAGGCTGCGCAGCCGGGACAGCACCTCGGGGCCGGACCTTGGCTCGATCGAGATCAGCACCGTGGCCTGCAACGGCGGGCGCGTCGCCGCCGAGGCGCGCAGAGTATAGCCCTCAATTGCGCCGGTGGTTTCCAGCCGCTCAATCCGGGCCTGCACCGTGGTGCGGGCGAGCCCAAGCGCGCGGGCAAGGTCGGAGACCGGGCGGCGGGCGTTTTCTCGCAACAGGGTCAAAAGCTGCTGGTCAGTTTCGTCTGTTTTCATGCTGTGGCCTGCAATTTGCCGAAATTTTTCGTCACCCTAGTCGAAATGCCGGGGGATATCGACGCCAAAGCGACGGAAAATAAGCAAAACACTATGAGGCTTTACCAGATGCAGCAGATCCCCCCCCTATGGCTTGACCCTGAAACTCACCTGGCGCGACACAACCCGGATCACCCGATCCTTTATTTCTCGCCACGGGTGCTGCACCAGGTGGCGCAGCGGTTTCAGGCGGGTTTTGACGGGGTGGTCACCTATGCGGTCAAGGCCAACCCGCACCAGGCGGTGCTGTCGAATTTGGTGGCGGCCGGGATCTCGGCCTTTGACGTGGCCTCTCCGGCGGAGATGGCGGCCGTACGCCTGGCCAGCCCTGACGCGGTGATGCATTACAACAACCCGGTGCGTTCTATGGCTGAAATCGCAGCGGGGATCTCTCAGGATGTGGCCAGCTGGTCGGTGGATGAGCAATCCGAGCTGGATAAGCTGGCCGCCGTGCCCCGTGACAAGGAAATCGCAGTGCGTTTTGCCTTGCCGGTGGAGGGCGCGGCCTATGATTTTGGCAGCAAATTTGGCGCTGCCCCGGATGAGGCCGTTGCCTTGCTGAAACGGGTCGCCGCTGAGGGCTGGACCCCGGCGCTGTGTTTTCATCCCGGCACCCAGTGTGAGGATGCTGCGGCCTGGGTTGAATACATCCATGCGGCCAAGCGCATTGTTGAGGCGGCGGGGGTGTCGATTGCCCGGCTGAATGTGGGCGGGGGCTTTGCCGCTAACCGCGATGGGGTGGCGCCGGATCTGGAGCGGGTCTTTACAGCCATCAAAGGCGCCGTGGTTGCGGCCTTTGGCGCCAACCACCCGCAGCTGATTTGCGAACCGGGTCGGGCGATGGTTTCTGAATCCTTCACCCTGGCGGCGCGGATCAAGGGCATGCGCCAAGGCGGCGAGAGGGTGTTCCTGAACGATGGGATCTACGGCGGTCTGGTTGATATCCGTGATATGGGGCTTCCCGGGCGGGTTGAGGTGGTCAGCGCCACAGGCATCCACCGGCAAGCGGTGCGTACTCCGCGGGTTGTCTTTGGCCCCACCTGTGACAGCCTGGATCGACTGCCAGATGGTCTGCCGCTGCCGGCGGATACCCAGGCCGGGGATTATGTGCTGTTTCCGGGGTTGGGTGCCTATTCTTCCGCCATGAGCACCCAGTTCAATGGCTACGGGTTGTCTGACGTGGCGACGGTGATCGAGCTCTCTGGACAAGCGCGCCACTAAGGCTAAGGTCCCCCTAAAGCACCAGCCAGCGCGAACAGGGGGCGAGCATGGAAAAATTTGGAAAGAGTCAGCCGGTCAAACGGGTCGAGGATGTGCGGTTTCTGACCGGGCATGGTAACTATATCGAAGACTGCGCCCCGGCAGGCGCACTGCGGGCCTGGGTGCTGCGCAGTCCGGTTGCCCATGGGGTAATCTCGACCCTGGATCTGGCAGAGGCCCGCGCCGCCGATGGGGTGCATATGGTGTTGACCCTGGCTGACCTGCAGGCGGCGGGGCTGACCACCACCATGGATGCCACCGTGGTCAAAAACCGCGATGACAGCGATGGGGCCGCCCCTGAACGCCACATGCTGGCCAATGGCCGGGTCCGTTTTGTCGGGGAACCCATTGCGGTGGTGATTGCCGACACGCTGGATAAGGCGCGGGACGCGGGTGAGCTGATTGAGCTGGATATCGACGATCTGCCGGTCAAGTTGGACCTGCAGGCGGGTGGCGAGCCGTTGCACCCAGAAGCGCCAACCAACAGCGCCTTTGACTGGGGCATGGGAGACGAGGCGGCCACACAAGCGGCCTTTGAGGCTGCGGCCCATACCGTGGCGCTGCAGGTGGATGACAACCGCATTATCGTCAACGCCATGGAGCCACGGGGCTGTTTTGCCACCTGGAGCGAGGGGCGTTTGCATTTCACCTATGGGGGTCAGGGCGTCTGGGGGGCCAAAAGCCAACTAGCAGCCAAGCTGCATCTGTCCGAGGAGGAGGTGCATGTGGTGACGCCCGATGTGGGCGGTGGCTTTGGCATGAAGGCGATGACCTATCCGGAGTATTTTGTCGTCGCTCATGCCGCTAGGGCGTTGAAAAAACCGGTGTTCTGGATGTCGGACCGCACCGAGGCGATGCTCAGCGACAACGGTGGCCGCGATCTCACCTCGTTGGCGGAACTGGCCTTTGACGCGGATCTGAAAATCACCGCTTACCGGGTGCAGACCCGCTGTAACCTTGGGGCCTATAATTCGCAGTTTGGCCAACCGATCCAGACCCAGCTGTTCAGCCGGGTCCTGGCCGGGGTCTACGATATCAAAACCGCCTGGCTGCAGGTGGAAGGCATCTATACCAATACCACCCAGGTGGATGCCTATCGCGGCGCTGGGCGCCCCGAGGCGATTTATGTGCTGGAACGGGTGATGGATCGCGCCGCACGGGAGCTCGGGGTTGACCCGCTTGAGCTGCACCGTCGCAATTTTATTGCCCCGGGAAATTTCCCCTATGCCACGGTCACCGGCGAAAGCTATGATGTTGGCGATTTTTCTATGGTCCTGTCACGCGCCGAAGAAGAGGCCGATATTGCAGGGTTTGCGGCCCGTCGTGCCGCTGATGCAGAGGCCGGCAAACTGCGTGGTCTTGGCCTGTGTTACTATATCGAAAGCATTTTGGGCGACCCTTCAGAAGGCGCAGAGGTCGAATTTCTGGAGGATGGCCGGGTGAATATCTATGTTGGCACGCAGAGCAACGGGCAGGGGCATGAAACTGTCTATGCCCAGTTCCTCGCGGATCAGACGGGTATTCCGGCCGAGATGATCTCGACCATTCAGGGCGACAGTGACCGCATCGCCAAGGGCGGTGGCACCGGCGGGTCGCGTTCGGTGACCACCCAGGCCAATGCCACCTTGGCGACCGTGGACGTGATGGTTGCCGCCTTTAGCCCCTTCCTGGCAGAGGAAATGGGGGTTGAGGAAGAGGCGGTCAATTTTGACGGCGAGACGTTCCGGGCACCGGGGTCAAACCTGACGCCTTCGATGTTGGAAGTGGCAGAGATGGCCCGCGCGAAAGGCCGCATTGATTTGCTGCGTCACGCGGCGCGGGCGCAATTGCCGGGGCGCTCGTTTCCAAACGGGGCCCATCTCGCGGAAGTTGTGATCGACCCGGAGACCGGCACCTGCCATGTGGATCGCTATACCGTCGTTGATGATTTTGGTAACCTTATCAATCCTATGCTTGCCGAAGGTCAGGTGCATGGCGGTGTTGTGCAGGGGCTGGGCCAGGCGATGATGGAGCATGTGGTCTATGATGATGAGGGGCAGCTGCTCACGGCAACGTTTATGGACTACGCCTTGCCGCGCGCCGGTGACGTTCCCATGATTGGGTTTACCTCTGAGCCGGTGCCCTCGACCCAAAACCCGATGGGGATGAAGGGCTGCGGCGAGGCCGGGACAGTTGGCGCCCTGGCGGCATTGGCCAATGCGGTTCAAGATGCCACCTGGGACAAGGGCTTGCGGCAAGTGGACATGCCGTTCACACCGCTGAAACTATGGGAAGCACTACGGAATGGGACTGAAGCAGCTTAGAAATCGCTTTCTCGGATGGCTCGGGCGCCCCTTGCGCTCGGAACATTCCGGTGAGGCCAAGCTGCGGGGGCCGCAGGCCCATGTGATCATTCTAGATGGCACCATGTCGACGCTGGAACCGGGGCATGAGACACATGCCGGCAGGCTCTATCAGATGTGCCGTGAAATGGGGGCTGAGGTTTCGGTCTTTTATGAAGCCGGGGTGCAGTGGACCGGTTGGGCCAGTGCACCGGATGTGATGATGGGGCGCGGTATCAACCGGCAGATCCGCCGTGCCTATGGCTATCTTGCCTCGCGCTATCGCCCTGGCGACCGCATCTACCTGTTGGGCTATTCCCGTGGTGCCTATGCGGTGCGCTCGTTAGCGGGGGTGATCGGCGAGGTTGGCCTGTTAAAGGCGGAACATGCAACCGTGCGCAATATTCGCACCGCCTACCGCCATTACCAGCAGGCCGGATCGCCTGAGGTGGCGCAGGCCTTTCGCCGGGCGCATTGCCACGGCGAGACCAAAATAGAGATGATCGGCGTCTGGGACACGGTCAAGGCCCTGGGGCTGCGGCTGCCCCTGCTGTGGCGCTGGGCTGAAAGCCGCCATGCCTTTCACAACCATGAACTGGGCCCGCATGTAAAGCATGGCTACCATGCCCTGGCGCTGGACGAGACCCGCGATGTTTTCAAACCGGTGCTTTGGACCTGCCCGGAGGGCTGGAATGGTCGTATCGAACAGGTCTGGTTTCACGGGGCACATGGCGATATTGGCGGCCAGCTTGCTGGTTTTGAGGAGGCGCGACCCCTGTCCAATGTGCCGTTGGTCTGGATGTTGGAAAAGGCGGAGGACTGTGGCCTCGCCCTGCCGCAAGACTGGCGCATGCGTTTTCCGGTCGATCCCAAAGCGCCCTCAATCGGCACCTGGAAGGGCTGGGGCAAGATCTTTTTGCTGCGCAGCAAACGGCAGGTGGGATTGGACCCCAGTGAGCGGCTGCACAGCAGCGTTCAGGGCCGGGTGATGCAGCAGAAATCTGCGGGCTGGTTTGCCGGGCTGACAGGCAATGCGCCTTCAGCGCCGCGCCAATAACCAGGGTCTTTGGCCTCCACAGCGAAGGTCTCAGTTAAAGTCCCTGGTGGCTATTGTGGTGGAGTGGCGCCTACAGCGCCAAGCGCTCAGGCTTTGCTGCCAAAGACATTCATCACGATACAGGTGGTTGACCCCGTGGCGTAGAGCTTGCCATCCTTGACGCCGCGGATCTCGCCATGGGCCACCCCGGTGGAGCGCCCAACATGATCAATCAACCCGACGCAATCCACAGTGGTGCCCAGGGGAATGGATTTCAGGATATTGATCTTATATTCCAAGGTTGTATAGGCGGAGCCTTTGGGGACGGCCGTCATCACAGCGCAGGCCATGGCACTGTCGAGCAGCGTTCCGTACCAGCCGCCATGCACAGTCCCCATGGGATTGGTGACTTCGAATTCCGGGGTGCCACGAAACACCGCGCGCCCCTCTGAGACTTCGTGCAGGGTATAGCCCAGTTGTGCCCCGATTGGGGGGCCGGGCAGGCGCCCTTCCAGTATGCCCTGCATGAACTCAAGCCCGGAAAACTGAACAACCTGATCCATCGGCAACAGATCGGCTGGGGATTTTGCAACTGCCATGTCAGGGCCCTTTTTGTGCGAATTCCAAAGACGCACCAAAGGCGCCTCTTGAGTGAGGTGCCTTTAGTGCGTTCCTTTTTGGAATTACCTTAAAGGTCGGACCTGCAACAAGCTTTACGCTACGTTCTCCAAAGAGATGTTCGGCGTGAGGCCAAGCGCAAAGCAGACATCGCGGGTCAGTTCCGGACGGTTGAGCGTATAGAAATGCAGCTTCTTCACGCCCTCATCCAGCAGATCAGAACACAGTTCGCTGCAAATGGCGGTGGCCAGCAGGTCTTCGCGGTCGTCGCGGGCGGCCTTCGCAAAGGCGTCATCCACCCAGGCTGGGATCACGGTGCCGCAGCGCTTGGCAAAGTTACGTGCACCTTTCCAGTTTTCAATTGGCAGAATGCCGGGAACCAGCTTATCGCCGTTAATGCCCGCCTTGGCGCAGGCATCGCGGAAGCGCAGGAAGGTCTCGGGCTCAAAGAAGAACTGAGTGAGCGCCTCATCGGCGCCGGCGTCCAGCTTGCGCTTGAGCCAATCCACATCCGCTTGCGCATTGGCTGCCTCGGGGTGGGGATCTGGGTAGGCACCGACGCGTAGGGTAAATTTGCCGGTGGCCGCCAGGGCTTCGATGAGTTCAACCGAATTGGCAAAACCATCGGGATGGGGCACGAACTGGCTGCTGCCCTTAGGAGGGTCGCCGCGCAGGGCGACAATTTCACTGACACCAGCGTCGGCAAAGGTCTCGGCGATCTCCAGTGTTTCGGTCCGGCTGGCATCGACGCAGGTCAGATGCGCCGCCACGTTGAGCCCAGAGCTGCTATGGAGGGTTTTTACCGCATCCCGTGTCAAATCCCGTGTGGTGCCGCCGGCGCCGTAGGTGACGGATACAAAACGCGGATCAAGTGGAGCCAGGGTCTGCACGGTGTCCCATAGACGAAATGAGGCCTCCAGCGACTGCGGCGGGAAAAACTCAAATGAAATCTCAGGGCTGGTCATGACTTTGCTCTCCGTTTGATTTCGCTCTTGTTGCATGTGCAGCATTGTGAAACAATTTCATAATTCTCAAGAACAACATGAGCTGAGCTGTAGTTATGCATATCGAGTTTCGCCACCTGCGCACCATTAAGGCCATTCACGAGGCCGGAGGTTTGGCGCGGGCTGCTGATCAGCTCAACATTACCCAAAGCGCTTTGAGCCATCAAATCAAGGGTTTGGAGGATCAAGCCGGGGTCGAGCTGTTTCTGCGCCGCTCCAAGCCGATGAAGCTGTCGGCGGCGGGGCTGCGGTTGCTGCGCCTGGCGGAACAGGTGTTGCCCCAGGTCGAAGCAACCCAGGCGGAGTTTTCCTCATTGCGCGATGGCCATGCGGGACGGATGCATATCGCCATTGAATGCCACGCTTGTTTTGAGTGGCTGTTCCCGGTGCTTGAGGCCTTTCGCAAAAGCTGGTCCGATGTGGATGTGGACATTCGTCCGGGCCTCGCTTTTGACGCTTTGCCCGCGCTGCAAAAAGAGGAGGTGGATCTGGTGGTCTCGTCGGATCCTGAGGACATTCCCGGCGTCGATTTTATCGAACTCTTTGACTACAAGGCGGTTTTTGTCGCTTCCGCACAGCACCCGCTGGCCCAGAAAACCTATGTTGAGGCAGAGGATTTTGTCGGCCAAACGCTGATTACCTATCCGGTCGAGAAGTCACGGCTGGATGTGTTCAGCCAGTTGCTGACCCCGGCGCGGGTTGAACCGGAAAGCATTCGCCAGGTAGAGCTGACGGCAGTCATCCTGCTGTTGGTGGCCTCGAACCGGGGTATCACGGTGCTGCCGGACTGGGTGGTGCGCGAGGTGAAATACTCGTCTGATTATGTCACCCGGCCGCTGACTAAATCCGGCATCACCCGCCGCCTTTATGCGGCGATCCGCAGCGATGACCGGCAAAAGCCCTATATGCAGGAACTTATCCGCCTGGCCAAGGTCGAGGCGCGCAAACTGCAGCAGCAGTAGGCAGCGGGTCGGCAGTGTGAGGAAATGTAGACATGCACAGGTTCGATCTGAATGCGAAATTTCGCGCAATAGGAAGTGAAACTTCAGAAACGAGGATCGGCGAGATCTACCACGTTCGGGGCAGCTGGGGCGGGTCTGGTTCTGTTTCTACCCCGATTGCCAGGTATTTTGTCTGGCGGCCAGAACACATCGAAGGCGCGGCGCCCCATTGGCGCATTGACTGCTATTTCAAGAAGCACAAGCTGGCAGGGGATCCCAAAGCGCTGTCGCGGTTGCTTTCCAACAATATGCAAAATGCAGGGCTCTGCGATACGCCGATTTGGGTATCGTGGCATAGAAGTGATGAAATCAGTGGTGAAAGCATCGGCACTTTGTTTACCGACGACTAACTGACACATCAGTTTTTAGGGTGGTCTACTAACTAAAAAGGGCCCCAGATCCGCTGATCCTCTGAGGCCCTTTACTTTCATCATCGCGGCTATCTATTACACCAGCTTGACGATCTGCTTGCCGGTATTGCCACCCTTGAGCATCGCCATAAAGGCGGTTGGGGCGTTTTCCAGACCTTCGGCGATGTCTTCCACAAAGCGGAGCTCGCCTTTGGCCACCATTGGACCAACTTCCTTGAGGAACTCTGGGTAGCGGTCAAAATGGTTGGAGATGATAAAGCCGTTTACCGACAGGAACTTCACCAGCACATTGCGCCAGATGTTGGGGCCGGTGAGGGCCGCATCGCTGGCGCCTTCGCCCAGACCGCCGGCGTTGTACCAGGCGATCATGCCGCAGATTGGAATGCGGCCATGGGGGTTCATCATCGGCAGTACCGCCTCCAAAACCTTGCCGCCAACGTTTTCAAAATAGATGTCGATACCTTTGGGGCAGGCCTCTTTCAGATCCTTGCGCAGGGCGCGGGCATCCGCATAGGCGCGGTGATCCAGGCAGGCGTCAAAGCCAAAGGTTTCGACCGCCATTTTGCACTTTTCTGCGCCTCCAGCGATGCCGACAACACGCAGCCCTGCCTTTTTGGCCAGTTGCCCCACCATGGATCCAACCGGGCCAGTTGCCGCCGCCACAACAAGGGTTTCCCCCTCCTGGGGGCGGCCGTAAGCGGATAAGCCATGCCATCCGGTAAACCCGGGCATGCCCAAAACGCCAAGCGCAGCAGTGATAGGCCCCTGACTTGGATCCAGCTTGCGCAGCTCACGCGCAGGCAGGCAGCCATGGCTGGCCCAGCCAAACATACCAAAGGCAAAATCGCCCACCTTAAAATGGGGGCTGTTTGATGCGATGACCTCGCCGACGGCGCCGGCTTCCATACGGCCGCCGATTGGCACTGGGGCGGCGTAGGATTTGGCGTCATCCATACGTCCCCGCATATAGGGGTCCAGTGACATAAAGTGAACTTTTACAACTACTTCCCCGTCACCCGGAGTGGGCAGGGGGCTTGTTTCCAGTCGAAAATTTTCAGGCGTTGGTTCCGCCTCGGGGCGGCTTGCCAAAACGATTTCTTGCATTTCTGTGCTCATCTCTCTCTCCCTGTTGTGGCCCATCGCTCAGCGTGGTCTGCGGTGGGTTTTACTGAACTGTGTCGTTCAGTTTGGCCTTTGACAACCGTTGCACAGATATGACCCTGCGGAAAACCCAGCGGCCCGAAGGGGGAGGGGTATTTACCTGATGCTGCATTCACCCTTGGCAAATGCGACACTGGGGCGTATAGGCACGCATTGACCGACATCTCCCCGCATTCAACAGGATCCAGCAAACATGATTGGCAGCGCAAACCTTAATGTGATGATCAAAGCCGCCCGCAAGGCTGGCCGTTCCCTGGTGAAGGATTTCCAGGAAGTGGAAAACCTGCAGGTCTCGCGCAAGGGCGCTGGCGACTTTGTCTCCAAGGCCGATATCGCCGCCGAGAAGATCCTGAAGGATGAGCTGATGGGCGCCCGCCCGACCTATGGTTGGCTGGCCGAAGAAGGTGGCGAAACCCCCGGCGAGGATCCAACCCGTCGCTGGATTGTGGATCCGCTGGATGGCACCACCAACTTTCTGCATGGTCTGCCGCACTGGGCGATCTCCATCGCGCTGGAGCACAAGGGCAACATCGTTTCCGGGGTGATCTATGACCCCGCCAAGGATGAGATGTTCTTTGCCGAAAAAGGCACTGGCGCCTGGATGAACGAGACCCGTATTCGGGTGTCTGCTCGTCATCGCATGATTGAATCAATCTTTGCCACTGGCCTGCCTTTTGCGGGCCGGGCCGATCTGCCCGAAACCCTGCAGGATCTGGCGCGGCTTTTGCCTGCAACCGCTGGCGTGCGCCGCTTTGGTTCGGCAGCACTGGACATGGCCTATGTGGCTGCGGGCCGCTACGAGGGCTTTTGGGAGCGTCGCCTGCATTCCTGGGATCTGGCAGCGGGTATCATCATCGTAAAAGAAGCCGGCGGTCTGGCAGAATCCATGGACCCAGAGGCAAGCATTGTTGAGAGCGGCGAAGTGATCTGCGCCAACGAGCCGATCTTTGAAAGCTTTGCGAAGGTGGTCCGGGGCTAACCCCGCACTGAAGTCAGCGAGAACGATGAAAACGCGGCCCCTTTGGTCGCGTTTTTTGTTGCGTGGCGTTGTGTGTGCCAGTCGCGGCATCCTCGTCAACGCCCTGTACCTCCCCCCCCTGTATCTGCCTCATGGCGCAGATGCGGCCGCCGGTGCTCAGGCCTGCTGATCCGCAGGGTGGTTTACCCCGTCATTCCAGGGAATTTCGCCATGGCTCTGCGCATGGGTTCTGGGATTGGCCCCGTCGATGCAGCCCAGGTTGACCCCGCATTCATTCGGATCAGAGCGGCGTTGATGATGGGTGTAGATGCCGCAGGTCTTGCAGAAGTAGTGCTTGGCCGTTCCGGTGCCCCAGGTGTAGAGTCTCAGGTTTTTGTCGCCTTTGTGCACCTTTAGCGTACTGGTCAGCGCCGTTACCGCGGCAGCGCCCCGACGGCTGCAATAGGAACAGTCACAACGGGCGGCAGAGGCAAGCCCCTGCGGGAATTCGGCGCTCAAAACGACTGCGCCACAATGGCAGCGTGCGGTGAGTGTAACCACTTGGCTCTCCTTCATTTCCCCCAGGGGCCGGGATGTGTTCGGTTTGGGTTTTTCTTTTTGCGCGGCAGGCGCGGCACGCGGGTGACACTATAGGTGTATTCGGTCTTGGGGTTCGGTGGTGACCCCGCTGTTCGTTCCCAATACTTTGGACCGCCGCGGCGCAGCCAAAGGGGAAGCACCAGCACCAGACCCACCGCAAAGCCACCTGCATGGGCCCAATAGGCGACACCGCCCTCATCAGGGTTCGAGCCAAAGCCACCAAAGATCTGCAAGGCTAGCCAAAGCCCCAGCATCAGCGCGGCCGGCACCGTGATAACGCGGAAAAACACGATCAGGATCAGCAGTATATCGACGCGCGCCTTGGGAAACAGCAGCAAATAGCCGCCCATGACCCCTGCAATGGCACCAGAGGCTCCGATGGTGGGCACCTGCGAGGTCGGGGCCGCCAGGACATGGATCAGCCCGGCGCCAACGCCACAGGCAAGGTAGAAGGCGAGAAAGGGCAAATGCCCCATCTCATCCTCCAAGTTGTCGCCAAAGATCCAGAGAAACAGCATATTGCCGCCCAGATGCATCAACCCGCCATGGATGAAGACCGATGTGAGCAGGGTGGAAGAGTTCTCACCACCTACAATCTGGGCGGGGATGATCGCATAGGCCTGATAGAACTGCATCAGCGCACGCGGGTCGGCGCTGAGCCCCGAATACATCACAAAGGCCAGAATATTGGCCGCCATCAGGGTATAAACCACATAGGGGGTGCAGTTCGATGGGTTGTGGTCACGCAGTGGGAACATGGGGTGACGCTGGGCCGATTTTGGCCCAACGTCAAGATCTTATAGCGTTAAGGTCATCTTAACTTTCGCCGCCCAACAGGGCCGCATTACCACCTGCGGCGGTGGTGTCGACGCAGACGTGGCGCTCTGCCAGAACCCGGGCGCGATCAGGGTGGCCGGGGATCAGCGGCAGGATTGGCCCCTGGCGTTTGGCCAGGGTGCGCTCAATCTCGCGGCCGGTGTCTTCATCGCCCCACCACAGCACGCCTGCAATACCCTGGATGAACTCCAGCCGATGTAGATCAAACATGCCGTGGGCCTCAATGGCGGTACCGCCCATGCCGATGACCTCTTTGGCCTGGGCCGCTGCGGCGGTGGCACCGGGCCCCATGCACAGCAGTGGCGGGCGGGCCGAGGTGGTCAGCCGGTTGGACTCCCCCGTCGGCCCGGGCAGCGAGGTAGTGATGGGACGGCCAGGAACGCCAGTCTCACCGGGCAGATCTGCGGTGGTTGTCCCCCAGGTCTCGGCGCTGGTCTGGCGGTCTGGCGCGCAGAAGCGGGCCAGATAGTTCGGCCCCCCTGCCTTGGGGCCGGTGCCGGACAGGCCCTCGCCGCCAAAGGGTTGGCTGCCGACAATGGCGCCAATCTGGTTGCGGTTCACATAGATGTTGCCCGCGTGAATGCGGTCACAGACATGCTGAACCCGGTCATCAATGCGGGTGTGCAAGCCAAAGGTCAGCCCATATCCGGTGGCATTGATGTCGTTGATGACCTTGTCCAGATCCTGAGATTTAAAACGGGCCACATGCAGAACCGGGCCGAAGATCTCTTGCTCCAGATCGCCGATGCCCGTGACCGAAATCAGGGTCGGCCCGACAAAGGTGCCGGCCTGCGGCGTGCTCATCTCCTTCAACACCCGGCCTTCTGCACGGGCCTGATCGATATGGGCCAGAATGCCCGCACGGGCACCGGCATCAATCACCGGACCGCTGTCGACATTCAGGTGCCAGGGATCGCCAAGGTTCAGCACATCCATCGCGCCTTTGAGCATGGTCAGCACACCGTCGGCAACATCGTCCTGTAGATAGAGACAGCGCAGCGCGGAACAGCGCTGGCCTGCGGATTGAAAGGCGCTTTCAATTATCGACTGAACGGCCTGTTCGGGCAGGGCGGTGCTGTCGACGATCATTGCATTTAGCCCCCCGGTTTCGGCGATCAAAGGCGCGCCAGGGCGCAGGGTCTCGGCCATGGTGCTGCGGATCCGCATGGCGGTGGCGGTGGAGCCGGTAAAGGCAACGCCATCCACGCGGGCATCCCCCGTCAGGGCGGCACCAATTTTTGAACCTTGCCCTGGCAGCAATTGCAGGGCGCTGCGCGGCACACCGGCCTCGTGCATCAGCGAAATGGCGCGATGGGCAATCAGCGGCGTCTGTTCTGCTGGTTTCGCCAGCACCGCGTTGCCACAGGCCAGCCCTGCAGAAATCTGCCCCGAGAAAATCGCCAGCGGAAAGTTCCAGGGTGAGATACAGGTGAACACACCGGCAGGGGCTGCTTCGGGGATGTTTGCGGCGTAGTAGCGCATGAAATCCACCGCTTCGCGCAGCTCAGCCACCGCGTCTGGAATGCTCTTGCCGGCTTCGCGCGCCAGAATGGCAAAAAGCTCGCCAAAGTTTTCTTCATACAGATCCGCCGCCTTGTTCAGCGCCGCAGCCCGCTCAGCCGCAGGGGCATCCCAGGGCTGCGCGGCAGCGAGTGCCTGTTCCACATCCGCCGCACTGGCGGGGGTAACCTGCCCGACGGCGGTCAGATCAGAGGGGTTGATGACATCCTCAGCCGCCTCGGGGGCAGCATCACCGGCAATCAGCGGCGCCGCTTGCCAGCTGTGTGTGTGCCAGGGGGCGCGGGCCTGCTCAATCCGGGCAAGGGTGGGCGCGTGGCCCAGGTCAAAGCCTTTGGAATTGGGTCGTTCCGGGGCATAAAGCTCTGGCCCGGTTGGGATTTTATTGGCGCAATCCGCAGCCTCGACAAAGGGGTCGGCGGCGACCACTTCGGGGGCCACATCTTCGTCAACGATCTGATTGACAAACGAGCTGTTGGCGCCGTTTTCCAGCAGGCGACGCACCAGATAGGCCAACAGGTCACTATGGGCGCCAACAGGCGCATAGATGCGGCAACGGGTCTGGTTTTGCTCCAGCACCATGTTGTGCAGGGTTTCGCCCATGCCATGCAGGCGCTGGAATTCATAGGCCTCGGCATCGTCGGCCATATGCAGGATTGCGCTGACGGTATGGGCATTGTGGGTGGCAAACTGCGGATAGATCCGGTCGGTCATCTGCAACAGTTTGCGGGCATTGGCGATATAGGAAACATCGGTCAAGGCCTTGTTGGTGAAGACCGGAAAGCCATCGACGCCTTCGACCTGCGCCAGCTTGATCTCAGTGTCCCAATAGGCGCCCTTGACCAGACGCACCATAAAGCGGCGGTCGTATTTTTCGGCCATCTCATAGAGCGCGTCAATCGCCAGGCCGGTGCGTGGCCCATAGGCCTGGACCACAACGCCAAAGCCTTCCCAACCGGCCAGCGATGGATCCGAGACCACGGCTTCGATCACTTCCAGTGACAGCGACAGGCGGTCGGCCTCTTCGGCGTCTATGTTGAGGCCCATCTTTGCGGATTTCGCCAGCAGCGCCAGCGCCTTGATGCGTGGCACCAGCTCTTCCATGACGCGGGCTTCCTGGGCCAGTTCATAGCGCGGGTGCAAGGCTGAGAGCTTGATCGAAATGCCGGGGTTTTTGCGGATGTCATCCTCGGTGCAGCCTGCCGCAATTGCCGAGATCGCCTTGGAATAAGCCAGGTGATAGCGCGCGGCATCGGCTTCGGTACGGGCGGCTTCCCCCAGCATGTCGTAGGAGTAGGTATAGCCCTTGGACTCCATCCCGGCGGCCCGCTTCATGGCCGCTTCAATGTTTTCCCCCAGCACAAACTGACGGCCCATTTCCTTCATTGCGCGGCCTACGGCAGTGCGGATCACTGGCTCGCCCAGACGTTTGATTGCGCCGCGCAACGCGCCTACGGGGCTGCGGTCCTCATCCAGCACCCGCCCGGTCAGCATCAAGGCCCAGGTCGAGGCATTGACCAAAGACGAGGAGGAGCGACCCAGGTGTTTGCCCCAATCAGAGGGCGCGATCTTATCTTCGATCAGCGCATCAATGGTTTCCGCATCCGGCACCCGCAACAGGGCCTCTGCAAGGCACATCAAGGCGACGCCTTCGTCGGTGGAGAGGCCGTATTCCGCCAGGAAAACTTCCATCAGGCCCGGATTGGAATGGCCCCGGATGTCGCGCACCAATGTGGCCGCCTTGGCGCAGATCGCCGCGCGGTCCGCCGCATCCAGCGCTGCGGTCGTGCACAGCTGGGCGAACATCTTTTGTTGGTCGACATAGGTTCCGGCATCAATCCGGTCACGCAGTTTGCTGTGCTGGGTCATTCTGAGGCTCCAATTCTATAAGGAGGGCGTTTAGGCCAGATTATCGCTATTCTCGCAGGACAACAGACTTAAGATGGTGTAAATGTCAGGCTACTGATTGTATTTTTGGCTTTGGAGCGATCCAAATGGATTTTTCAGACCTTGATCTCTTTGATCGAAAGATTCTCAACGTATTGGCTGAGGATGGGCGAATTTCCATTGCCGATCTGGCCCGACGCATTGGGTTGTCGAAATCTCCGACCCAGGCACGGCTACGCCGACTGGAGAGCGCCGGGGTCATCACCGGATATCGTGCCCTGATTGATCCGATCCGTTTGGGACTGGATCACGTGGCCTTTGTGGAGGTCAAATTGGATGATACCCGCGAAGCAGCCCTGTCCAAGTTCAACGCGGCCGTGGTGAAGCTTCCGGAAATTGAGCAGGCTCATATGATGGCGTCGCATTTTGACTACCTTCTTAAGGTGCGCACGCGGTCAATGTCTGCCTACCGGCAGGTGTTGGGGGAAAAAATCTCCTCCCTGCCGCACGTGGCATCTACGTCGACCTATGTTGCGATGCAGGCGGTCAAGGAAGATGCGGTCATGGCCCCGGTCTGAGCGCCCCTTGTTTGGGTGCGCCTGGCAGGCGCAGGGGGGCAAAGGAGAGAGGCAAAAATGCACTTTTAGCCGATAAAACCGATTGTGCCTCAAGGTTTAGGCGGCTAGACCTTGGGACCAAGGCAAAGCCGAATACTGTGCCTCATTTGCGGGCGTGATGGAATGGTAGACATACCAGACTTAAAATCTGTTGGGCCTTGTGCCCGTGTGGGTTCGAGTCCCACCGCCCGCACCATTTGACTTTCGGACATGGACAGAAACCGTAAGGCCTTGAATGGTAAGGTGGTTTCTGCAGTTTGAAGTCCGGTTTCGCGCGATACACTCAGAGTGCCTGAAAAAGCCATACGCAACACCGTTCTCTTGAGTTCATAGGACCCCTTTTCCCAAATGTTCCAAGGGCTTGCCAAAAATTTCATGGAAAGTTCGAACATTTCGCCGAATTTACCCTCTGGGACGGCTTGCTTGGCAAGCTTTTCCTCCAAAGTGGCGGTTTCAGAGCGTAACTCCGCGATCCTCGTTTCGTAGGCGTGTGCAGTCTCCTCATATTGAGTTCGAGCAGCTCTACCTCTGAAACCTTCACCACAGACACGCCATTCTTCTTATAGATCTGAAAACAGCTTTCATTGGCGCGGCGATAAACGGTCGCGCGACTTAGGCCAAAAAGCTCTTTGCACTCTTTGATTCGCGCATAGATTTTCAGTGAAGGCGACGGTTGAAATGAACCTGCGGTCATGGCGGGGCTCCGTTTATTGGATGAGGTTGAGTGCGGTTTCGGGTGCGGGTCGGGCTTAGTTGGAATTCTAGGCAGCTGTGTCGAAGCGAATGTGCTTGCCGTCAGGGCAGACCAGCGAGAGGATATGAGGAACGCGGCGAGCCTCTGCCTCTTCCTTGGTGAAGCGCCCTGCGCGAAGGCCATCAGAGCAATTTCCGCAGCAGTTGGTGGCATAGAAGCTTTCGTTCTTGCGCGACCAGATTCGATAGACTTCCTGATCGCCAAACAGCGCGTTTTGCAACAACTCAGCGCGGCGAAAGTTTGATGCAGTCACTGCCTGGGAAAACAGTCGCTCAAGCCTTTCACGGCGCTTGCGCTCGTTTCTCTTGGTGCGCAAGTCTGCTGGCGCGTGGGCCCGGACCATCAAGGCCAGCCAAGCCGGTGAGTGCATCACAGCGGGTTTGGTCACCTTCGCGCAGTGCCCGCAGCGGGGATCAACGTATGACCAGCCCGCACCTGGATCCAGAAAAGCACGGGGTCAGCTTTGGCCAAGCCGTGGTCACTGTGGACCTCGAGCTTGGTGATTGCATGGTGAGAGCACCCCAGCGCGGCCCCATCGGCCCAAGCGCCTTAATTAGGCGTTTGAAATTTGGCTGACAGGGAGTCTGCTAAGCGCAGGAAGTGACCTGTGCAAAGTTAAGCTCAAATCGAAAAGCCGACATTCAGACTTCCCTGCAAAAGGTGCATCGGCTCAAAATTCATGCAGCCTTGTTTGCACACTTAGGTCCATTTGCCCCGGATGCCCCCTAAATCACGTGACCACATGGTTGCAGAAGGTTCTAGATCTTCGCAGTTTCTCAAGATCACTAAAATCGTACCTAAAAACACAGACCAAATTTCGCACAAGTTAACATTCCACCAGCAAGTTGGCTCACCATCATCTATGTGGAGTCTGATTGATGTCTTTCAACAAGTCTATCTTGGCTGCTGCGGCTTTAGCAGCGCTACCTATGTTAACGAGTGCAGAAGAAGGCGTGACCAGTACTTCTGTTGCTTTTGCCCAAGTCGCGGCCCTTGAAGGTCCTGCGGCGGCACTGGGCCAGGGCATGCGTCTTGGCATGCAGGCGGCGTTCGAAGAAGCCAATGCTGCTGGCGGTGTTCATGGCCGTACAATTACTCTGGACAGCATGAATGACAACTACGAGCCCGATCGCTCGGTTGCGCTGGTGAAGTCGGTTGTTGCAGACAACAATCACCTGGGCCTGATCGGCGCAGTTGGAACGCCAACAGCCTCAGCGACCCAGCCAATCGCGACCGAAGCGAATATGCCTTTTGTTGGTCCCTTTACTGGCGCTGGCTTTCTGCGGGATGCGAGCCTTGGCAACGTCTTCAATGTGCGCGCGACCTATTTTGCTGAAACCGAGGCTTGGATTGAGTATCTGGTTGACCAACAGGGCATGAAATCCATTGCCTTGCTGTACCAAGACGACGGGTTTGGTCGTGTTGGCCTGGCCGGGGTTACCGCTGCGCTGGAACGCCGTGGCATGACTTTGGTTGCCGAGGGCACCTATACGCGTAACACCACTGCGGTGAAAAAGGCGCTCCTGACCATCAAAAAGGCCAAGCCGGATGCGGTGGTCATGGTTGGCGCCTACAAACCGGTTGCCGAGTTCATCAAATTGTCTCGCCGTCTCAAGTTCAACCCAACCTTTGTAAATATCTCATTTGTTGGCTCCGATGCGCTGGCGCAAGAGCTGGGTGACGCCGGTGAAGATGTGATCATCAGCCAGGTTGTGCCTTTCCCATGGGATACAGACGTACCAGCCGTTGCACAGTACCAAGCGGCCTTGAAAACCGTCGCCCCTGACGCCAACCCTGGTTTTGTTACGCTTGAGGGCTATCTGACCGGTCGCCTCGCATTGGCCGCCCTGGACGCCGCGGGTGCGGATCTGACGCGGCAATCCTATCTGGAGGCTCTTGGCGGACTGCAAACGCTCGATTTTGGCGGCGTGACCATGACCTTTGGCCCGGACGACAACCAGGGCATGGACAGTGTCTTTTTAACCAGAATCACCAAAGATGGCGGTTTTGAGCAAGTCACTTCCGGCGGAGCGTCCTGATCCAGGATCTCTGGCTCGGCGCTGAGGCGTCTTAAAGAAAAATCTGCCCGGTGGACGGGCAGATCCCACGGGGCCCTGCGACACCACTCGGGATCGCGAAAATAGGTACGAACATGACGAAGCAGCCAAAACAAACAGCCAAACGTCGCCGCCATCCCCTGTCCAGCATCAGGGCAAAGATCATCCTGATTCTTCTGTCTATGGCCGCAACGTCAGCAGCATGCGGGTTTGCCGTTTTCTTTGCTTTTGAACGCATTGCCGGAGATATGGACAGTCTCGCCCAGAACAAGCTCCCGCAAATGGAACAAAGCAGCCAGCTCATGGGGGCTGCCAGCACCACAAAAGATGCGATGGTCGCGGTGATGCTTGCAGAAACCCCTGATTCCCTGGATGTGGCGGCAGGCTCGGTGCGCGAGGCGGTTGCACAGTTGAAAACCGCAGTTGGCCAGCTCCCTGAGGCGCTAGGTTCTGAATTTGCGGAAGATGTTGTCGCCGTTGAAACCGCTCTGGCAGCTTCGATTT
This sequence comes from Phaeobacter sp. G2, assembly GCA_025163595.1. NCBI lineage: Bacteria > Pseudomonadati > Pseudomonadota > Alphaproteobacteria > Rhodobacterales > Roseobacteraceae > Phaeobacter > Phaeobacter sp. G2. The sequence continues at coordinate 2,977,321 of CP104100.1, read as the reverse complement.
CGGCCCGTTCGACCGCTTTTAAAAACTCGGCATGGGTTGTGACCCAAACCAGCGAACTCCAAGAGAACAGCAGTATCCTGCAGGGAACTTTGGTGCAGATCGCGGATGATGCTTATTTCAATCTGACACTTGGCGGCGAAGATACCATGTCGTCAATCGAGGCCACCTTGATGGATCTGGTCGAAACAAAATTCGCAACCCTGCAAACACTTCTAGAAGCCCGTGCCGAGGTCAACCTTTTGTCCGGTGTCGCACTGGCCATTGGTCGCGCCCAGGACAGCGGCCTGGTTTCTATCCTGGCGGATTTGGCAAAGGCGTCCGATGCTCGTTTGTCGGATGCTTTGGACAGTCTTGAAACCAACGCAGCCGATATAATCGCGGTTGCCGAGTTGCGCAGTGCGAAGGATGCGCTGCAGCAGGCGATTGCGCAGGGCAACTCTCAAAGCTCTGCAATGCGGCAAGACGTTCTCTCGGCCCGCCAGTCCAGCGATGCGATCCTTGCGTCAGCTGTGGATGACATGGTTTTTGAGCTTACTCTTTCAGCCGATGACGTCAGTACCGGAAACCGAGATGCAATCCAAAGCCTGCTCGACAATGAGGTCGGGTTTTTGAACACGCTGTTGGAAATCAACACTTGGATCAGCAGCTTTCAGGTCGCGGCTTTGGATGTGGTGACATCCCCGGGAGTTGATGAAACGCGCCTGGCTGCAAAAGCTTTGGAACGGGCTGCCGAAGCTCTTGGGGGGTATATGGATTTCAATGATGGAATTCTGTCGGAATCCTTGACGGCGATGACAGCATTGGCAGATCCGGATCAGGGGCTTGCCGCCTTTCGGATTGCTTCTATTTCTGCAGATGCGACGGCCACAGTTGAAGCGAAGTCCACTGCAAAGGCTGTGCTGCAAATTGCAGGACGCGCCTCATTGCTTGGGTCGGAAAGTCAGGGCGAAATCGAGGTCATGGCCGGGGAAATTTCCTCCGAAGTCGGGACTGCAAAAGCAAACCTTGAATATCTCTTGATGTTCTCTGGTGGACTTCTGGTCGCAGCGCTTCTGCTGACACAATGGCTGGTTCAGCGCCCTCTGAATGCCATCAGCCAAACAACGGAACGTTTGGCCGATGGCGATCTCAGCCCGATTGCGGGTTTCGACAAGGCCAGTGATGAGATCTACAGAATTGCTCAAGCTTTGACGATCTTTCGCAACGGCCTGGTTGAAAAACAAGAACTGGCCAAGACTGCCGAAGCAGAAAGGGCGGCCCATCAGGCGCATCAAGCCGCAGCGGTCACTGCTATCGGTGACGGGCTGTCGCATCTGGCAAAGGGCGATTTGACCTACCGGATAAAAGAGGAACTGACAGATGGCTATGCCCAGCTGAGGGCCGATTTCAACAGCACCGCCGAAACACTTTGCAACACAGTTGTCGAAGTGGTCGCTGTATCCACCTCAATTCGCAACGGAGCCTCTGAAATCAGTCAGGCGTCGGATGATCTGTCACGCCGAACAGAAAGCCAGGCCGCGACCCTGGAGGAAACTGCGGCTGCCCTGGACGAGCTGACAGCCAGTGTGCGCTCGGCCGCCGAAGGTGCCCGTTCGGCAGAAGCAACAACACAGGAAGCGAAATCAGAAGCAACAGATAGCGGTGCCATCGTGGAGCGGGCTATGGTTGCCATGCAGGACATCGAGACGAGCTCGACTCAGATTGCTCAGATCATCGGGGTGATTGATGATATTGCATTCCAGACCAATCTATTGGCTCTGAATGCGGGTGTTGAAGCTGCTCGTGCAGGTGACGCCGGCCGTGGCTTCGCTGTGGTAGCCTCCGAGGTCCGCGGCCTTTCTCAACGTACAGCGACAGCGGCCCGGGAAATCACCGGTCTGATTGGCAAAAGCTCTCAACAGGTGAACTCCGGTGTTGAGTTGGTCGGCGGAGCAGGGGAGGCCCTGCAATCCATCGTCGACCGGGTAAGCAATATTTCTCGCCTGGTTTCGGAAATCGCTGACGGCGCCACAGAGCAGGCAACTGGACTGAATGAAACAAATATTGGCATTACTGAACTGGACAAGGTCACACAGCAGAATGCAGCCATGGTAGAAGAATCCACAGCAGCGAGCCATTTGCTAAGAAGTGATGCGGGGAAATTGTCAGAGCTGGTGGCACATTTTAACGTTTCAATCGACTTGGCTGGCGAAGACGAAGGCGCTGCCCAGGACTGGGACGTGGCAAACGATCATGAGGGCGCAGCAGTCCTTTATGGCTGATAGAAGCCATGAGTCATTGGCAGCCTGTAGTGCGTTTGTTTCACGGTGTAATTCTCTTTCATAGGAGGCTGGTTTGAATGTCAGCTTAGAAACCTGCAGTGTTCAAACAGTACGTTTCCTTTGGGCTGACTGCGGTCGCCGTCGACGTAAACGGAAACCGCTTAGGACGATGATCAGCTCTCTACACCGCCGCAGGTCGGCTTTGCGCGCCAGATTGCCTTTGTATACGGTTTGCCAAATGTGCGGTTCCCAAGCCGTTTGAGGGACGCACGGAATCAAGTTAAATTTGACATTGTTCCGGACGGGATGGCATCCTTGCCTCGGTTAGTCCCTTGAGCGAAAAAGGCCTGGTACGATGAGAGCATTCGTAATCGGACAGATGCAGATCAACAGTCGCGACTGGATGGATGAGTATTTTTCGAAGATCCCCGATGTTGTCGCGCTACATCAAGGGCAGTTTCTGGTGCGGGGCGGCGATCCCGAGTGCCTTGAAGGCGACAACGCGCTTCCTGACGCTGCCTTCATAATCGAGTTTCCGGACCGCAGTTTCGCGAAGGACTTCTGGGGATCGAAGGAGTTCCAGGCGCTTGCGGTCTTGCGCCGAACCGGATCGACGCTCAACGCGATTTTGGTCGACAAACTAGCGTAGAGGATTTTGGAATGGTTGCTCCCCTCAATCCATATCATGGCGAACCCAAGATCCAGGCACTTCAAAAAGCCAGAGACAAGCAGGTCGCCGAACTCTTCGACCTGCCTGGCGCAGTGGTTCACGCCCGCACCTTTTCGACCGACGATCCCGCTGCGTTGGGCTGGGATTACCTGCGAAGGATCATGTCCGAAGAAGGCCTAGTGACATTGCGAGGTGCCGACGCGGTGACCATTGAAACTGCTAAATCGGAACTGATCAACTTTGACCCCAAACTGCATTATTGGGACCTTTTCGTGGCGAACGCCCAGACCATTAAGGACATCTGCGGAAAAATCTTTGACGTAGCGCTCCCCGAAGGTGTGACACGTTTGGGTGACGAAGAGTTGACGCCGCAAAAGGCCCGCGAAATCCAAACATTCCTTGCGGATCAAGGTGTCTCCCCGTTCTCGACGGATGCCCTTCTAGGCAAGCTCTTTCCAGCGAGGTTGATTGCCTTGCAAAACGCCGAAGAGAAAATTGTCGCGGCCGGTTTCGCGGCCATGACGCACAACCGACACAGCCCGTTTCATAAATCAGCGTGGGTAGGCCTCATCGCAGTCGACCTTGCTCTGCGCGGTCTGGGACTTGGCAAATACATGGACGCGCTCTGCAACCTCGTTGCCATTGATGAACTAGGTGCGATATCCACAATGGAGTTTGTCGCACAAGACAATGCTCCGTCGCGCGCAATGCTGGAAAGTTGCGGCTTGAGGCAGGCAGAAGGAATGTGGGTTGTGATGTTTTCAACATCCACTGACCGCATCACTAAATAGCGGTCATTCCGACAATGCCATGCGAGCCAATGGCTCTTTCGCTTCCCTGTCATTCGACCAAGGCACAGCATTGTCCACGGTAGTTGACCCAAGATGAATGTCCGGATCGGGGAATTTGGCCACGAGCCTTTGCGCCTGCAGCAGGTTCCTCGCTGCGCCTGGTGCGACTGTCGCGAAAGGGCTGGGTGCAGTCATGGACTGGTACACCCGCAAGGTGCTGGCATGGCGTATCTCGAACACGCTTGAGGCCGACTTTTGCGTTGAGGCGCTGAGCGAGGCCATCCACCGCTTCGGACCGCCCGAGGTTATGAACACCGACCAGGGCAGTCAGTTCACGTCCTTTGCCTGGACGGATCGGTTGCGTCGATCCGGCGAACGCATCTCGATGGACGGCAGTCGACGTTTGGCTGGCTGCTCAGTAATGCCCGTACGCCGATGTAGTCGCTGACCTGACCCGCCGTAAGCAGCCGCTTATACGGGCATCCGTAAACTTAATGCCACTAGATGCAACCGCCTCAAACGCTGAAATGGTTGAGAGCGACAACATAGGTTGCCGCCTTGTCATGCCGGGTGACCGGCAAAAATAAGGAATACTCAAATGCGTAAACTTACTCTGCTCGCCCTGCTTGCCATCGCCTCTCCCGCCCTCGCGGAGAGCATCACCAAAGACAGTCTGCTTGGGACCACCATGCAAGAGGTACAGGCCTCGCTGACGGCAATGGGCTATGAGGTCCGCAAAGCTGAGATGGAAGACGGGCAAATCGAAGTCTACTTCGTGCGCGACGGCAAAATGGGCGAGGTATATGTGAACCCCCAGACCGGCGCGGTTACCACGCTAAAGATGAAGTGATCGCACTATGGCTTTCACTTCCAAACCGAACAGCGGGCGCACAGGCGCCCGCAACATACCCGGCGCCCGTGACATCCAGGTCTGGGACCCGCTGGTCCGGCTCATACACTGGTCCCTTGCCCTGACTATTCTTCTGAACGGTGCAGTGGTCGAGGACGAAAGCCAGGTTCACGAGTGGATCGGTTACATCGCGCTAGGCTTGGTTGCTATTCGCCTGGTCTGGGCTTTGATCGGGCCGAAACACGCCCGCTTTGCAGCCTTTCCACCGAGCCCAGGCCGGGCGGTCCAGCACCTGCGAGATCTCCTTGCAGGTGACCGCAGGGTGCACCTGTCGCACAATCCTCTCGGAGCTCTTATGGTCTATAACCTCTGGATCTCTGTCATCCTTATAGGCATTACTGGCTACATGATGACGACGATCACCTTTTTTGGCATCGACTGGGTCGAAGAAGCCCATGAGGTCGTCTTTGGCTGGCTGTTGTTTTCGGTTGCACTGCATGTTGCCGGTGTGGCCGTCGACAGCTGGCGCTCCGGTGTCAATCTGGTTCGCTCCATGGTAAGCGGACGCAAAACCATCCCGCAAGGACGCGAGGTAGAATGAGCCAATCGTTGAGGCCGACAAGAACCAGGGAAAGGCGTGCAACAGTTCTTGCGGGCCTTATCCTGCTGCAGGCCCTGTGCGCGCTGTTCTTCATCGGAGATGTGATTGAAGATTTTCGAATAGACGGGCAGTTTGACAATCCACATCTCATTCTGGAATCCGTGGCGGCGGCAACCCTTATCGCTGGCGTGATCTTTTTGATGGTTGAGCTGCGCAGCCTGCTGTTGCGCATGTCGGAAATGCAGCTTGGGCTCGATATTGCCCGCGGTCATGTTGCCGAAATCATTGACGCCTTCTTTGCGGAATGGGGGCTAACAGAGGCTGAGCGGGATGTGGCCATCATGATGCTGAAAGGGGTGGACAACGACACCATCGCCCGCATCAGAAAAACCGCCCCCGGGACGGTACGGGCACAGGCAACACGCATCTATTCAAAATCAGCGACAGACGGGCGCGCGCAGTTCATCAGCCTTTTCATGGAAGAGCTGATGTCAGGTGACATTGCGCCTGAGGAAACCCCCGAGGAAAAGTCGGATCAAGAGTCTGCAGTCCTCCCTGAAAAGAAGACGCAAGCGCCAAAGCAATCTTCGACAAAGGAACTCACATGAATGACATAAGCGCCCACTCAGATGACCCCCATTACGTCAACCGAAGCGGCTGGCTGCGGGCTGCGGTCCTTGGTGCCAACGACGGCATCGTTTCCGTGTCATCGCTTGTGGTCGGCGTGGCAGCCGCTAACCCGGACCCGTCAGCGGTAATGATCGCCGGTGTCGCAGGGCTCGTCGCCGGAGCCATGTCAATGGCGGCAGGTGAATATGTTTCTGTTTCCTCGCAATCTGATACAGAACGAGCCGACATTGAACGGGAACGAATAGCACTGGCCGAGATGCCCGAGGAAGAGCTGGCAGAGCTGACCGAAATCTACAAAGAACGCGGGTTGAGTACAAAAACCGCAGAAGCCGTCGCAAGAGAGCTTTCAGAAAAGGATGCGCTGGGGGCCCATATTCGCGACGAGCTGGGGCTGACGGAAGTCCACACTGCGAACCCGCTTCAGGCGGCGCTGACCTCCGGAGCGACCTTCAGTGTCGCTGCTGCCATACCCGTCCTTGCCGCGTTTCTGGCCGCGCCCTCAGCGATTATCTCTACTGTCCTCGTCGTCACGGTCATTGCGCTTGCTGTGCTGGGCATGTTGGGCGCCAGTGCCGGCGCGGCCCCGATGTTGCCCGCCACAACCCGGGTGGTTGTCTGGGGTGTCTTCGCCATGGCGGTGACCGCGTTTGTTGGCTGGTTGTTCGGGGTGAGTCTTTAGGGTCAGGACCCATTGATGTCCACTTAGCGGCATGATTCACGGTTCGAAAACGAGCGGTGAATCATGTCTGATCTTTTCTGGCTTACGGACGCGCAGATGGCGGGCCCTGGGCCCTTCATTGCGAAGTCCCCCGGCAAACCTCGCGTTGATAATCGACGAGTGTTGAGCGGCATTATCTTCATCAACCGCAATGGGTTAAGGTGGCGTGATGCCCCAGATTCCTATGGGTCACACAAGACGTTGTACAACCGTTGGAAACGGTGGAGTGACAAGGGTGTCTTCGCCCGGATGATGGCCGGTCTGGCCGCCGAGCACGGCGAAAAGAAGGCAGAGATGATAGACCCCACTTACCTAAAAGCCCACCGAACAGCGACCAGTAAGGGCGTAAAAAAGGGGGGCGTGGACGCCTGATCGGCCGCACCAAGGGTGGCATGAACACCAAACTGCACGCCATTTGCGACAGCGAAGGCCGGCCCCTGAACCTGTTCGTCACTGCGGGTCAGCGCCGAAAAACCCCTATTATACGGGGGCGAACTGAAAATCCTCGACCTACCCCCCTTTACAAAGGGGCAGCTTGATTGGCCGCGTCATCCCTCCTACCTGGAGGCTCCTGACCGGGCGGCATCCGGGGCAGCGCCCTTGGGGGCTAAGCCATTAGGAAGTGTGCGGACAAAAAACAGCGGCTCCCGTGGCGGGGGCCGCTGTTTATGTGAGTGTTGGATAACCGGGCTAGCTCAGTATCCGAATATTGCCCTGGCGCTGTCTTCGGCAGCTCTGTCGAGACGGCGGCGTGACGGATCAAGACCGGCACGGATTTGGGCGTCACTTGACAATTCTTCATAGTCCAGCGGGGTTCTGGACAACAGGATCGCCCGAGCGCCGGTTGATCCATCAAACCGGTAAATATGGGTTTCGTCCCAAGCCAGATGGCCACCATCCCGCAGACCAATAATGTCCTGCACAAAATTGTGGCACTGGTAGTTTTCCATCAGCAACACGTATTCATTGGCCATATTCACCATGTTGCAGAGGGCGACAAAATGGCTGACGGCCGTATGGATATGCATCAGCACAGCCTGGCTGTAGATCAGGTCCGATTTCGGCCAATGGCGCGAAAAGGGCATGGTGAGATCTTGCAGTTTCAGGCGGTCTGTTAGGTCCGGGTGACGGTTGCGGGCCAGATCAAGTTGCGTGGCACCACGGTCGCTGCCAGAGAACTGGATCTCGGGAAAAAGCGCGGTTGCATTGCCGAGATGATCACCGGCACCGCAGCCCACCTCGTGCACCGAAGCAGGTTGCAGTTGGCCGATGACTTCGTAAATCAAATGCTGGTTGGGATGCAGCGAGCGGCCCTGTTTGGTCACATGGCCTGTTTCAGGATCGAAACTCAGCTCGGCGGACTTGGCAATGGCGTCGTGATCTTTTTCGACGTCGCCAGTCAAACGGCGTTGATATGAATCCGCTGTATAGCTTTCCCAGTCAAAATCGTCGTCATAGAATTTTCTTTTCTTATAGAACAACCTGTTCAAAATATTCATGTCACTACTCCTTGCCGCGGGTATTCCCTTTTTGAGCTAAAAAAGAAAGAAAAAAGTCGCAAATTTGCAGCGGGGCAGGCGTTTGGTGCAGGAGTGCTGCGCAGGGCCGGCTGCTGACAGCGGGGCAGGGAGTAGCTGTAAAAACCGGCCCCTCATAACCGGACCCTGCCGGCTGGTCTTGTCCAAATCAGGCAGTCAAGACTGGCCAGGGGCAATGCTGGGGATCCGGGATGCCCTCCTCGCCAGACACGAGGAGAGATCTGCGGCTTGCGAAGCAGGGCTTGGATCAGTCTTCAAAGCCAAGAAAACGGGTGGTGTTTTCCAGCGCACGGCGCCGCGAAACCACAGAGTTTGCGACAAAATCCTCGTCGGGCCAGCCCAAAGCCACGCAGGTCAGAATGATCTGGTCCTCGGGAATGTTGGCGATTTCACGCACCACCGGGCTTTGCATGATGCCCTGCCCATTGATCACCGCGCCGAGGCCCTTGCTCCAGGCGGCAAGCACCAACCCGTAGGTCATGGCGCCTGTATCAAAATGGGCAATGGTGTTGTCCAAAAGCGAGCGGTCAAAGCAGACAACAATAGAAACCGGTGCATCAAACTGTCGGAACCCCCGCATCACCCAGTCCTGGCGGCGCTCCTTGTCGTGACGCTCGATGCCCATGGCTTCAAACAACTGGACGGCAATTTCGATCTGCCGTGCCCGGTGTTCGCCCTCATAGGCGGCGTAGTCTTCAATATCGCGGCTGGGCGGCGTTCCATCCAGCATCCGTTCTGTATTGCCGCGGCGCACCTGTTCCAGCGGCGCGCCGGTCAGCACATGCAGGTGCCAGGGCTGGGTGTTCATCGACGAGGGTGCCCGGTTGGCCAGGCTAATGATCTCTTGCAGGGTTTCCTGTGACACCGGGTCCTTGGTAAAGCCCCGGATTGAGCGCCGCTCATTGATTGCCTGTTCGAGTTCCATCACATGTCCCTTTGTTCGACCAATCGCGCCCACTTGGCCCGCAGAATGCTGGCTTTGTATTGGGGCGCCTGGTGGCTTTGGCGCTTTTGGCCAAGCACGTTCGACCATGACCTTAGGACGGGTGATCAGGGCTTTGTAGGGGGTTTTGCGGATGTGCCGCAGCGGCACAAATGACCCAACCCAAAAGTCAAAAGAGCAAGGGGGGGCCTCTTGCGATGTTGCGGGTGCTGAGAGGCAAATGCGGCTCAGTTGGATCTGAGCCGGTCAATCAGGCTTTGGGTTGCGGTGTCAAAGAGTGTGATATTGGCGCTGCTTCGGGCTGCCAGCTGTGCCGCCTGAAACATTGCCATCGAGACTGCATCCGTCAGCTGTGTCTTGGTGTCTGTTTCCATCACACCGCTGGGGGGCTGGCAAAGGGCAGGTGGCCGGTTTTCATCCAGACCCTGGCGCCGCTGTTGCCAGTAAAAGCCTGCAGTGGCTGCCCTTGGGGGAGGCGCAGCCAGGCACCAGCTTCAAGCTGATCGCCCCCTTCGCGCAGACATCCATCAAGGACTAGGACTTCAATGCCGCCCGGATCGGTTATCTCAAAAGCGGTATTCGCTGCGATGTGATGATAGGTGACCTTTTCGCGGGCGTCGCGGTGCAATTCAAGGCTGGCAATACCCCCTTGCGCCGGGCCGGGATCCACTGTCATTGTTTTGCAAAACTGGGTCCGGTCCGCCGGGTCAAACTGCCAGAGTTTGACAAAGATCGTGCAGCCCGCTTGGGACCCTGGTGTGTGGCTGCTGGTGGGCGGGTTGCGCACGTAGCTGCCTGCAGGATAGTCGCCATGTTCATCCTGAAAGACGCCTTCCAGAACAATGAACTCTTCGCCGCCGGTATGGGTATGGGCGGAAAAATGGCTGCCGGGCGCATATCTTACAATTGTGGTGGCGCGGGCCACCTCTGCGCCAATCCGGTCCAGCATGCGCCGATCAACACCAGCCATAGGGGAGGCAACCCAGGGTTCATCGGCGGAATGAACCAAGACGCGTTTTGTGAAGTCTGCATTGATTTCCATTAACCTGTCTCCGTCTTCTCGTGTCTGCCGACCCGGAACAGCGGCCCTGTGGCGTTGCGCTCCACAGGGCAATAGCTGGTGCATTAGGCCTTAGGTCTGGCGCAAAGACTTACCTGCAAAATCCAGTGGTCAGAGTTGCGTTTGCCTATCAACAGGTAGGCGAAAGGCGAGAGGGCGTAAAGACAGACTGGTTCAGGTCTTTGTCGGGAAAGCCTGCAACCCGGATGATCGGTCTATCTCCCCAGGAAACGGCATTGATTGGGCGGCGCTGCGTGTGACGCCGGGTTGGTCAATCCAGCGGGGCAGGGCAAGGAGCCAGTTCTAAAACGGTGAAAGGCGGCTGCTATGATCTACCGGCCGGTAACATAAACAAAAAACAAGCTCTTCCCAAAAACACCAGGGATTTTATCCCGCGCAGGAAAAGCCATAACACTCGCACATTGTGGTCATCAAAAAACAAACAAATGGAAGAGCATAGCAGCACGGCTTTCTTAAAGGGTACGGTAAGGTTTGAGGAGGCTGGTATTCCGTACCTTGGCGTTGGATTTTTTGGCGGCCAAATTTGCGCTTTATTGCCAGCTGTAGGTGGTTCGCGGATTGACGCCGCTGTTCAGGCGGAACAGTGTTCGGCATGTCTGAACATCTGCAAATAACCCGCCTTCCCATTGCCTATGATCCCGATCTTGGCGCTGAATCTCGCGCACTGGTGGCGGGGCTCACTCAGGACACCGGGCAGCTCATTGCTGGGGCGGCGGGGTCCAGTCCCTATCTGCGCAGATTGATCGAACAGGAAGCCCCATGGATTGGCGATGCCCTGACCGCTCCCAAGCAGGCATTGGCAGTTGTTTTTGACGATTGCCGTGCTCTGGCGCCCGATCAGCTGAAACCGGGCCTGCGACAGGCCAAACGCCGGGTGGCGCTGCTGACAGCGCTGTGTGACTTATCTGGCGGCTGGTCGTTGGAAGAGGTGACCACGGCGCTGACAAACTTTGGCGCGCTGAGCGCTGATGTCGCGATAAAGGCGGAAATTGCCGCGCTTATCCGGCGCAAGAAACTGCCGGGACTGACGGAGGCGGATGTTGAAACCGCAGGCGGGCTTTCGATTCTCGCGATGGGTAAAATGGGCGCTTATGAGCTGAACTACAGTTCGGATATTGATCTGATCTGCCTGTTTGACGAGACCCGTTTTGACCCGGCCGATTTTTTTGAGGCGCGGCAGGGCATGGCGCGGGCAACCCGTAATATGTGCACCACCTTGAGCGACCGCACCGCCGACGGCTATGTCTTTCGCACCGACCTGCGGCTGCGCCCGGATCCCTCTGTTACTCCTGCCTGTCTCTCAATGGAGGCGGCGGAACGGTATTATGAAAGCCTGGGCCGCACCTGGGAACGGGCCGCCTATATCAAGGCACGGCCCTGCGCCGGGGATCTGGCTGCGGGGGAGGCATTTTTGAAAACCCTGCGTCCCTTTGTTTGGCGCCGCCATTTGGATTTTGCCGCCATTCAGGACGCCCATGACATGCGGCTGCGCATCCGTGAAAACAAGGGCACCGGTGGCCCGATCACCGTGCCGGGCCATGATATGAAACTGGGACGCGGCGGTATTCGTGAGATCGAGTTTTTCACGCAAACCCGGCAGTTGATTGCCGGTGGGCGGGACGAGGGACTGCGGCTGCGGGGCACTGTTGAGGGGCTCGCGGCGCTTGCCGAAAAGGACTGGATCCCACCAGAGGTCGCCACCCGGCTGAGCGCCCATTATCGCAGCCACCGCGAGGTAGAGCACCGCATTCAGATGGTGCATGACGCCCAGACTCACCAGATGCCAAACTCTGCCGAAGGCATCGCCCGTGTGGCCTGTTTGATGGGGGAGGATCCGGCTGAAGTGCAGGCACAGATTCACCACCGCCTGGTTGAGGTGCATGAGCTGACCGAAGACTTCTTTGCCCCGGATGCCGGGGTGGGGCCGCAACCTGTGATTCCCGATGGCTTTGACGAAAACGTCATTGCCCGTTGGCGCAGCTATCCAGCGCTGCGCTCAGAACGGGGAGCACAGATTTTTGACCGGCTCAAGCCCGAGCTGTTGAACCGCCTGGCGCGCACTGCCAAACCCGCTGAATCTCTTTTGGCGCTGGATGGGTTTTTGGCGGGTCTGCCTGCGGGTGTGCAGTTGTTTTCCCTGTTTGAGGCAAATCCGCATCTGCTGGATCTGTTGGTTGATATTGTGGGGACCTCGCACGAGCTGGCCGGATTCCTGTCGCGCAACTCTGGCGTTTTTGATGCGGTGATCGGCGGCAGTTTCTTTGAGGACTGGCCTGGTGGGGCGGTGTTGCGGCAAGAGCTGGAGGCGGTGCTGGCGCTGGAAGCGGATTACGAGACCCAGCTGGACGCAGCGCGCCGCTGGTGCAAGGAATGGCACTTTCGCATTGGGGTCCATCATCTGCGCGGGCTGTTGGACGCCAAAGCTGCCGGAACGCAATACAGCGAATTGGCAGAGGCGGTGATCCAGGCGCTGTTTCCACGGGTGGTTCGCCAGTTTTCCATCAAGCACGGGCCGCCTCCGGGGAGTGGCCCGATTGTCATCGCCATGGGCTCCTTAGGCGCGGGGCAGATCAATGCCCGGTCAGATCTGGATATCATCGTGGTCTATGACCCAAAGGATGTGGAGATGTCTCAGGGGCGCAAGGCATTGGCCACGCGCGCCTATTATGCCCGCTTGACCCAGGCGCTGATCACCGCTCTGTCGGCGCCAATGTCGCAGGGACGCCTGTATGAGGTGGACATGCGGCTGCGCCCCTCGGGCAACAAGGGGCCGGTGGCCACCAGCTGGTCGGCCTTTACCCATTACCAAGAAAACGAGGCCTGGGTCTGGGAGCATCTGGCGCTGACACGGGCGCGCGGCGTTGCCGGTGAGCCGCAGTTGATGCAGGATTTTGAAAGCTTTCGGCGCAGTGTAATCGCGCGGCATCGGTCGCAGGACACCGTGTTGGCCGAGGTGGTCCATATGCGGGATCGCTTGGCAGCCGCAAAATCCCCAACGGGGGTCTGGGACGCCAAAACAGGTGCCGGGCGGATGATGGATATTGAACTGGTCGCGCAGGCTGGGGCGCTCTTGGCTCAGTCTCCCTATCGTGATGTGGCCGGAGGGCTGGAGCAAGCTGTCGCTGGCGGCTGGCTGGATGCCGCAGACGCGTTGGTTCTGCAGCAGGCCTATGCGCTATACTGGTCGGTGCAGACCGCTGCCCGGCTGCTGTCTGGCGATGTTCTTGACCAAAACGCAATCGGTGAGGGCGGCGCACTGTTCCTGAGCCGCAGTGCTGGTTATGATGGCTTGGATCACTTGGAACAGGCCCTGCAAGAGGCCTATAAGACCTGTGCCGCGATAATCTCGCGGAGCTTACAGAAGGAAACGGGGCATGCAGACGCTGGCGGAACTGGATCATAAACGGCTGATCCGCGAGGCTTATCGGATCGACGGCATCACCGTGAGCCAATGCCGTAGCATCTTTCTGGACTGGGCGCTGAGCCTGCCTACCCAGCTGGACAACCGCACTGCGATCACCCAGATCCTGGAACATTATAGCGATGAGCCTTCTGATCACCCGATGACAGGGGTGTTGCAACAGGGGCTAGAGGAAATGGCAAATCCGCGCCGTCGCGGCGGCTGGCGTTCACGCACCCGCGATTGATGGTTAATCCATGCGATTGCAACGGGCGTCTTGGTACAGCGCAGGCCATTTGCAGCTTGAGCCTGGTTTGGAGAGGTTGAGCTTTAGGGCAACCGCGCTGGGCCCAATCTGCAAATAGATTTAGATTTCGTAAAATTGGACTAAATTTGTCTCAATCCTGCCTTTTTTGCGGATCAGGTTGGCTTCGAACCAGCAAGCCGGGGGACCGGCAATTGGTAAGGAGCTGAGCAATGATGACCCTTCGCAGACTTTTCCTCACCGCACTGGGCTGTAGCCTTTCCGCCTGCGCTACGATGGATACCCCCTCTCGGAATGCCCCGTTTGAGCCCTTGCGTGACCACTACGGCCTCATTGCCCACGGTGACCAGACGATAGGGGGGGCGGATTTTAGCCAGCTGAGCTCAATCACCCCACTGATTGCCGTCGATGTCCTTGGCAAGGATGCCTATAACGACTAGGGCCGCAGGTCACTGTGGCGCATTACAGCCTGTGACATGACCATGCCCAAGATTACCGTGCGGCTCACCGGGGGCTGGCCAAAGTGATCGAGCAAGCGATCCTGGCACCTGCACGTCGCTCGGGGGAGCGCTTATCCAGGCGCTGATTAAATTCTAGGGCGGATCAACAGCCGGTGAAAACCTTTTGGGGCCGCATGCCTGTGTAGGCCCCTTTCCCTGTTGCCACGATAGGGCTATGAGAGCCCCATGACAGCCACATCCCCCGCGCCAGAGCGCCCCCGTGTAAAACTCCTGCCCAAAGCAAATGCCCGCGCCCTGCGCCACGGCTTTCCCTGGGTCTATTCCAACGAGCTGGTTACCGATCGGCGCACCCGCAAGCTGGAGCCGGGCAGCCTGGCCGTGTTGCTGGACGAGGCGCAGACGCCCATGGGGACCGTTGCGGTCAACCCAACCAGCAAGATCATCTGCCGGATGCTGGACCGCGATCCGCAGGCGGTGATTGATCAGGCCTGGTTTCAGGCGCGGATTGCCCAGGCCTTTGCCCTGCGCGAGCAACTCTATGATGCGCCGTTCTATCGCTTGGTCCATGCTGAGGCCGATGGCCTGCCCGGTGTGGTGATCGACCGTTTTGGCGAAGCCTGCGTTGTGCAGCCCAATGCCGCCTGGGCCGAGGCCCATCTGGAACCGCTGACGGCGGCGCTGGCCGAGGTCACGGGCTGTACGGTCATTCTGAAAAACGCCTCCGGGCGGACCCGCGGGCTGGAGGGGCTGGACGACGAGAGCCTCACCCTGATGGGCGAGACTCCCACCGCGCCAGTGCCGGTACAGATGAATGGTGCCACCTATATGGCGGATCTGACAGGCGGCCAGAAGACCGGTCTGTTTTATGACCAGCGCGAAAACCACGCCTTTGCGGCCCGGCTGGTGCCGTCGGGCGGCGATGTGCTGGATGTGTTTTCCCATGTCGGTGGCTTTGGTCTGGCGATGCGCGCGGCCGGGGCTGGAACTGTGACCTGTGTTGATGGCTCTGCGGCGGCGCTGGATCTGGCCGGGCAGGGGGCTCAGGCCTCTGGATTTGGTGAGAGTTTCACCGCCCGTCAGGGCGATGCCTTTGATCAATTGGCAGCTCTTGTGGAAGAGGGACGCAGCTTTGACGTGGTGATCTGTGATCCGCCTGCCTTTGCCCCCTCAAAACAGGCGCTTGAGGCTGGCCTGCGCGCCTATGAGCGGATTGCAAAACTAGCGGCCCCCCTGGTGAAACCCGGTGGCTATCTTGGCCTGTGCTCCTGTTCCCACGCCGCCGATCTGGCGCGGTTCCGCAATGCCTCGGCGCGCGGTATTGGCCGGGCCGGGCGTCGCGGACAGCTGATCCACACCGGCTATGCAGGCGCGGACCATCCGCAATTGCCGCAGCTGGCAGAAAGCGGCTATCTGAAATCCGTCTTCTTCCGGCTGGATTGATCCTGAGCGATGAAACTGCTTCTGGATACCTGCGTGCTATATCCCACGGTGATGCGCGAAATGCTGGTCGGTGCCGCGGCCCAGGGGGCGTTCACCCCGTTGTGGTCGGCGCGTATCCTGGAAGAGTGGAGCCGGGCCGCGTTGAAACTGGGGCCAGAGGGCGCGGCGCAGGCCCGCGCTGAAGTGGCGCTGCTCAAAGCCAGTTGGCCGCAGGCCGTGGTCGCCCCGGCCCCGGGGGTAGAGGCGCGGCTCTGGCTGCCGGATGCGGCGGATGTGCATGTGCTCGCCGCCGCCATCACCGGCCATGCGGATGCCATTGTCACGGTCAACAACAAGGACTTCCCCCGCCAGACCCTGGCCGAGGAAGGGCTGGAACGGATTGGTCCCGATCAGCTGCTGTATGATCTCTGGCTCAAAGATCCCGCCCTGATGGAGGCGCTAGGGGCCGAGGTTTTGGCCGAAGCCAACCGTTTGTCCGGCGGTGCCTGGGAAATCCGGCCACTGTTGAAAAAGGCGCGGCTGCCGCGATTGGCCAAAGCCCTCGCAGCGGGCTAGGCACGGTTCTAGAGCGGCTTTAACGCCTCAGCGGCGATCTCAAACGAGCGCAGCCGGGCGGCGTGATCATGGATCTGCCCGGTAATGATGACCTCATCCGGGGCATAGCGCGTCAGGATCTCAGACAATTCACGCGATACCGTCTCCGGGCTGCCGGTGGCGGAAACCGTCAGCGCCTCGTTCACCCCGGCGAGCACAGGCGGCGGCAAGTGGTCCTCAATGTTATCGACCGGGCGCGGCAGTTTGCCGGGTTGGCCCAGTCGCAAACGGGCAAAGGCCTGTTGCATGGTGGTGCGCAGGCGGATGCCTTCGGCGTCGGTATCGGCGCCAAACACATTGACGGCGATCATCGCATGGGGTTTCTCCAGGTAGGTCGAGGGGCGAAAGGCACGGCGGTACACCTCAAGCGCCTGGTCCAGGGCTTGCGGTGCAAAATGCGATGCAAAGGCATAGGGCAGGCCCAGCTGTGCCGCCAGTTGCGCACCATAGAGACTGGAGCCGAGGATCCAGACCGGGACATTGCTGCCTTGTCCGGGAAAGGCGCGGACCTTTGCCTGTGGATCCAGCGGACCAAGAAAACCCATGAGTTCAATCACATCCTGCGGGAAGCTATCCGCAGCCCCCGCTGCCATGCCACGGCGCAGGGCGCGGGCGGTCTGCATGTCGGTGCCGGGTGCGCGCCCCAGCCCTAAGTCAATGCGATCACCATAGAGCGCCGCAAGGGTGCCAAAGGCCTCTGCCACCATATAGGGCGCGTGATTGGGCAACATGATGCCGCCAGCGCCCACACGAATGGATTTGGTCTGGCTGGCGATATGGCCAATCAGCACTGCGGTGGCGGCACTGGCGATGCCGGGCATGTTGTGATGCTCCGCCAGCCAGTAGCGGTGATAGCCCCAGGCCTCGGCCTGACGCGCCAGATCGGTGCTGTTCTGCAACGACTGCGGGATTTCACTGCCCTCGGGCACCGGAGCAAGGTCAAGAAGAGAATAGCGCATCAGGGGTCCAATCAGGCTTCCAGTCACGGGAACTTGTGATTTGGGCATTCTGCGCAGAAATGGCAAGGGGCGGCGGCAAAATGACGTGATGTCAGGCGCGTTGCCAGTCCGCCTCCAGCCGTTCCAGCGCGGCAATGCGCTCTTCTGTCTTGGGATGTGACATCAACCAGGCCGGGGCCATGCCCGCCCGCGCCTGGGTCAGCGCTTCGAGTTTGCGAAACAGGGCCTTTTGTGGCTCCAGGCCGATGCCGGATTTGGTCAGCAAGGCAGCCGCATATTCATCGGCCTCATATTCGTCACTGCGCGACAGGCGCGCTGCCAGCAGATTGGCCAGCATCCCGGCAATCCAGGGGCCGACAAAAGGGATATAGCGCCCCAGGATCATCATCAGCGCGGTACGCAGGGCATTTTGCCCAGAGAAATCAATGACCCGTTTCTTGGCGTGTCCCAGCGCCACATGGCCCAGCTCATGGGCGATAACCGAGGCAAGCTCGGCTTCGGTGACTTCGCCATTTTGGTACTTCTGGTAAAATCCACGGGTGATGAAAATCCGGCCATCCGGGGCGGCAAGGCCATTTACCGGCTCGACCTCGTAGATGAACACCGGAATGCGGTCTATCTCCAGCGCTGCTGCCATACGATCGGTCAAACGACGCAGTTTGGCATCAGCCAACTCGGTCGAGCGGGCGTCCAGCTCGCGGTGGGTGCGCCAGACAGAAATCCGGTACGAGACGAGGCCATAGATCACAGCCAGCAGGATGGGGGTAAAACGCAGCATCCCTCAGATATGGGGGCGAATCCTCTGCAGAGCAAGGGAGCCTTTGCAATCCCGCCACAGACCGGGGCAGGCGATGGGTTTTTGGTAGCTGAGCGGCAGCTGCAGATATTTCTGTGGTTGCGGTATGGGGCTTAGTGGCTAAGGATGGGGGAATTCTGTGACCAAACAGCGAGGGTGTCGTGGCTGAACCAGAAGATATCAATGGCCGTTTGCATGGCGAACAGTTCGAACCAGAAGAGAAGGAAAGCCTTCTTACGCGTTTGATCTATATGATCCTGATCGCCGTGATGATCTCGGTAGCGCAGACTGTGCTGGCAACAGCCACGGTGCTGCAATTCATCATCCTGGCCGTCACAAAGGAGCCCAATCCGCGCCTGGCAGATTTTGGCACCGATCTGGGCATCTGGATCGCCAAGGCGGCGCGCTATCAAATGGTGGCGAGCAGTGTGAAGCCGTGGCCCTGGACGGAACTGGACTAAAGGTTTCACTCAGCGCGGTAAGCCTGCGTCTAGGCAAGGTGCGTGGGGAACAGCCCGGCGCCGGTTTCATCTTAATATAAGTACTCAGGCCACAGGCCTTGCCCAAAGGGCACTCTGTTTGGAACCTAACTACAGCTATGCAGATGGGTGGATTAACAGGCGCTAGCGCGTCAACTCTTTCATGCCGCTTTCCAGCCCATCCAGGGTCATTGGCACCATGCGATCCTCAAAGATTTCACGCACCATGCCAATGGAATGGGTGTAATCCCAATGGGTCTTTGGCACCGGATTGATCCAGAGATGGCTCTTCCACTGCTCCCGCGCGCGCTGCAACCAGACCTGACCGGCCTCTTGGTTCCAATGCTCATTGGCCCCACCGGGATAAGCGATCTCATAGGGGGACATCGAGGCGTCCCCGACAAAGATGCATTTATAGTCTGGGCCATAGGTCCGCAGCACCTCATGAGTGGGCATCTGCGCATCCCAGCGGCGCCGGTTGTCACGCCAGACCCCTTCATAAAGGCAGTTGTGGAAGTAGAAATACTCCAGATGTTTGAACTCTGTACGCGCGGCAGAGAACAGCTCTTCCACCACCTTGATATGGGGGTCCATTGATCCCCCAACATCCAGAAACAGCAGCACCTTCACAGCATTGTGGCGTTCGGGGCGGGTTTTGACATCCAGATAGCCATGCTCTGCGGTGGCACGGATGGTGTTGTCGAGATCCAGCTCCTCATGGGAGCCCTCGCGGACCCAGCGGCGCAGGCGTTTCAGCGCCACTTTGATATTGCGTGTGCCAAGTTCAACATCCCCGTCGAGGTTCTTAAACTCACGTTTGTCCCAGACCTTGACCGCGCGCTGATGGCGGCTTTCTTTCTGGCCAATCCGTACCCCCTCGGGGTTGTAGCCATAGGCACCAAAGGGCGAGGTGCCGGCGGTGCCGACCCATTTACTGCCCCCCTGATGGCGGCCTTTTTGCTCTTCCAGCCGCCGTTTCAGGGTTTCCATCAGCTTGTCAAAGCCACCCATGGCTTCGATCTCGGCTTTTTCTTCCGCGCTCATGTGCTTTTCAGCCATCTTGCGCAGCCAGTCTTCGGGAATGTCTACCGCATCCATCACTGCTGAATTCGGGATGGCTTCCAGGCCTTTGAAGGTGGCCGAAAACGCGCGGTCAAATTTGTCGATGTTGCGCTCATCCTTGACCATGGCTGAGCGGGCGAGAAAGTAGAAGGCTTCGATGTCATAGGTCACAAGACCCTTTTTCATCCCCTCCAGAAAGGTGAGGTATTCGCGCAAAGACACCGGGATAGCGGCCTTGCGCAGATTTTCAAAAAAGGGCTGAAACATGAAGGAGCCTTTCGCGACGGGTTAGGCCAGCATGCGATGGATCACGATGGTGGCGATGACCCCCACAATACCAAAGGCGATGGCATAGACAGCGCCATATTGCAGCAAATCGGCAGTATTGCCGCCACGTTTTCGTGCGTTGTAGACCCCCAGCAGAATGCCCAGCAGGACTGCACCAATTACGATCATGTTCTTTCCGCCTGTTTTTGCGCAGCAGTTTGCGCCGATGTCTGTAGCTGTCTCAGTTGGGCGAGGGACGCAGATCCGCGACTTCGCGGATCTTGGCTTTCACCGCCCAATCCGGGCCAAACCCGTACCGCGCCCATCCAAGGCTGTCCAGTCTGACCGTGTTGGCAGTGGCAAATTGGCCCAATAGATCCAGGGCTTCGGCCTTGATCAGCAGGGATGTCGCCAGCAGGGCCGCGTTTTCAAAGCGGCTGGCGACAGGCAATGCAGGGTTGATCTGTTGCAGGGCGGCTTCGCCGTCGCCGCGGGCAATCAAATAGGCTGCCATACGCGGGCGGATCACTGCTTGGTGCAGGTCGCTGCCTGGGGTCTGTCTCAGGAAATCAAGCGCGGTTTGAAAATGGCGTTGCGCCAGCTCCGGCTCGTTTGCCTGGATCATGCGCCCCAGAACATAGTGGCTATAGGCGCGGCGGTGATCGGACCAACCCAGTTCCTGCGCCAGAACTACGGCCTGGTTTGCGGCTCGTTTGCGGCTGCTGAAACCACTGCCGGGGCCAAGCGCGGTTTCTATCGCGTTGATCCAGCTGCGCGGCGTGGCGGGCAGCGCCCGAGAGGCAATGGAATTGCCTGCGGGGTTCAGCCGCGACAATAGCCCCGGCAAAATGGCGGCGACCTCACTGCGGCTCATGCCGGTGCGCAGCTCTGGCGCATAGGTGGCGCGCAGCACCAGCATGTCAAACCCGGTGAGCACGGTATGCACATTGTCGTCGTTAAAGACGGAATCTGAAAGGCGATAGAGATCATTCAGCGGCCCGATGGCCTGGGCCAGCTCCTCGTGCAGGCAATCGCGGGTTTCCTGTGGGCTGATGTCATTGGGCACAAACACCGCCAGCCGTTCACGGCTGCGCAGGCGTGACCAATCGGTATCGGGGCTGCGTCGTTTGCGGCGCAATTCGGCCAGTGAATCCACATTTGGCACTACAAAACAGGCGGCTTTGGGCAGGGCACGGTGGATCGCGCGGCTGGAGACCGCCTGTACGGTGATCTCCACCGGGCCGCTGTTGACTCGCTGGATATCGATCCCTGCCTCGCGCTTGAAACGCTGTAGCAGTTGGCTGAGATCTCTTTGGAAGCCGGCGCTGGGATTGCCAACCACCCGCAAACGGATGGGGCGCTCAAACCGGGTGAAGACCGGCAAATTGGTTCCGCCTTCGAGCCGGAAATGTAGATCTAGAAAATCGCGGGCAATATCGCGGTTAGAGCGCTGCGGCGCCCGCGGGCGCGGCGCTGAAAAGGCCTTGGCGGCAGGCAGATTGCTGGTGGCCAAAGCTGCGCGACTGGGAGTCTTATGCGCCGCTGGAAGGGTGCAGGCAGCAATAAGGGTGGCTAAGCCCAGCGGCAATAAAAGCCGCACGAGCCGGGCCAGAACAACAGGCCGCACCGCACCGCGAGGTGGCTTGGCAGGGGCAGTGGGAGCAAATTGAAATCTCAGGGGAATCACTCGGGGCTCCAGCAAGGGTCATAAAAGCGGCGCAAAGGGCACCCGGTCATTAGATCCGTGCCAAAGTGATAGGGCAATGGGGCGCAAATTTGAAGAGACAGAGGCAGCTGAAAGAAACCTGGCGGTTTTGTCTCAGCCAGGGCCTGATCCTCAAAACAGTGCAGGGCGGTGATCCCAGGCCGGCGTTTTGAGGATCAAGGCGCCTTTACTTGCGGCCGCGCGCCATGAAGGCCAGGCGTTCAAACAGATGCACATCCTGTTCGTTCTTGAGCAACGCACCATGTAGTTTTGGCAACGCATCGGCGCCGTTGCGGGCTAGGTCTTCCGGGCTCAGATCTTCGGCCAATAGCAGCTTCAACCAGTCCAGCACCTCTGAGGTGGAGGGCTTTTTCTTCAGACCGGCGGTGTCGCGGATCTCGTAGAACTGGGTCAGCGCAGCGGTTAGCAACGATTCCTTGATGTCCGGATGGTGCACCGCAACGATCTTTTTCATGGTCGCGGCGTCAGGGAACTGAATGTAGTGGAAGAAACAGCGGCGCAAAAAGGCGTCGGGCAGCTCTTTTTCGTTGTTGGAGGTGATGATCATGATCGGGCGGTTGGTTGCGCGGATGGTTTCACCGGTCTCATAGACGTGAAACTCCATCTTATCGAGTTCCTGCAGCAGGTCGTTTGGAAACTCGATATCTGCTTTGTCGATCTCATCAATCAACAACACGACCTTTTCGTCCGCTTCAAAGGCTTCCCAGAGCTTGCCTTTTTTGATGTAGTTTTTGACGTCATGCACGCGCTCTTCGCCAAGCTGGCTGTCGCGCAAGCGGCTGACCGCATCGTATTCATACAGGCCCTGCTGGGCGCGGGTGGTGGATTTGACGTTCCACTCGATCATTTTCAGCCCCAGGGACTCGGCCACTTGCCGGGCCAATTCGGTCTTGCCGGTGCCCGGTTCGCCCTTGACCAGAAGCGGGCGCTCCAGTGTGACAGCTGCATTAACTGCTATTTTCAGGTCGTCGGTGGCGACGTAGTCTTTAGTGCCTTGAAACTGCATGATTTATATACATCCCCTGCTTGCTTTCTCGCGATCTGGCGCATTTAGGAGGGTTTTAACCCGGTCTGTTTACTATTGTGTAGTGACAATCGGCTTGTCAGGGGATAAACGCAGCGGCATGGGGAGCCAGGATGTATGGCGAAGACTGAAGAGACCTACAGAATGGGCGAGACCGAAGGAGCCGAAATGAAACAAGAAATGTTTCTGCCGGAAGATTACCGTCCGGCCGAAGATGAGCCTTTCATGAATGATCGGCAGCTTGAGTATTTCCGTCGTAAACTTCTGAACTGGAAGCAGGATCTGCTCGCTGAAAGCCGCGATACAATCGAAGGGCTGCAAGACAATACCCGCAATATTCCAGATGTTGCAGACCGGGCCAGTGAAGAAACGGACCGGGCACTGGAATTGCGGACCAGAGATCGCCAGCGTAAACTGGTTTCCAAAATCGACGCGGCAATTCGCCGGATTGAAGAGGGCGAATACGGCTACTGCGAAGTGACCGGGGAGCCAATTTCTCTGAAACGTCTGGACGCGCGTCCCAACGCAACGATGAGCCTTGAAGCGCAGGAACGTCACGAACGCCGCGAGAAAGTCCATCGCGACGATTGATTTCTGAACGAATGTAGAAAAACCATCACGCCGGGGCCTGTTGCTCCGGCGATTTTCGTTTATGGACATGGCATGAGCGAAACACAGCAGACAGCAACGACACTGAGACATCTCAATGTGACCATTATTGGTGCAGGGATCGGCGGCCTGGCAGCCGCGTTGATCCTGCAGCGCAAAGGTGCGCAGGTCACTGTGCTGGAACAATCCGAGGCGGTCTCGGAAGTGGGGGCCGGCCTGCAGATCACGCCCAATGGTCTGGCGGTTCTGACGGCTCTGAAGCTGAATGATGCCGTGGCGTGGTCTTCGCAACGCGCCAAGGCGGTGGTGCTGCGCGCTCACCGTGACGGCGCTGAGGTGCTGCGGCTGGATCTGGATCAGTATGCCGCCGATCTGCGCTACTATTTTGTCCATCGTGCGGACCTGATCAAAATTCTGGTCGTTGCTGCCCGCGAGGCCGGGGTTCAGGTGCGCCTGCTGCAAAAGGTCGAGCGGGTTGACTGCGGGCCAAAGCCCATCGTGCATCTTGCCAATGGTGCCCAGTGCGGTGGAGACTTGGTGATCGGCGCGGATGGGCTGCATTCGCAGGCCCGCCGCGCGCTGAACGTGGCAAGCCAGCCGTTTTTTACCGGGCAGGTGGCCTGGCGCGCGATTGTGCCCAATCACAGCAAATTGCCTGCTGAGGCTCAGGTGTTTATGGGTCCGGGCTGCCATCTGGTGGCCTATCCCTTGCGCGATGGCGCGATGGTCAACCTGGTGGCGGTACAGGAACGCCGGGCCTGGGCGGAAGAGGGCTGGCATTTGCCGGATGACCCGGAAAACATGCGCGGCGCCTTTGCCGGGTTTGGCGGCGAAGCCCATCAGCTGTTGTCGCAGGTGCAGGACTGCGCGCTTTGGGGATTGTTCCGCCACCCGGTTGCCCCCCATTGGCACCGCGGGGCGGTTGCCCTGCTGGGTGACGCAGCGCATCCAACCCTGCCCTTTATGGCCCAGGGCGGCAATCTGGCCCTGGAAGACGCCTGGGTGCTCGGCGAGGCGTTGGTAGCGCAGTCTGGCGATATTCCGGCTGCCTTGGAAACCTATCAAATACACCGGCAAGACCGGACAACCAAGGTGGTGGGGGCTGCCAGTCGGAATGCCTGGAAGTATCATCTGCGCCCGCCATTCAGCTGGCCTGCGCATCAGATCCTGAAACTGGGAGGCCGTTTTGCGCCCCAGAAAATGGTGTCTCAGTTTGACTGGATCTACCGTCACGACGTGACCAAACAGGGCTGACCTGCAGTTACTGCCCGGGGAAGCACTTGCAAACAGGCTAATGCGCCTCGCCTAGAGCGAGCTATATCATAGAGCAAAGTGGGGCTCCCGCCCGGAGTTGGGCCGACAGGCGGCCCGGCCTCCCGTTGGGCCCGGCGCCGCGCTGGCGCGCGGCGCAAAATGATCCAGTTTGGTTGCTCAATCCCCGCGACCGGAGCGGGGATTGGGAGCGCTCAAAGGTCCAGCTCTACCCAGATCGGCACATGGTCGGAGGGTTTTTCGCGACCGCGGATTTCTTTGTCGATCTGACAATCCTGCAGCAGGTCTGCCGCCTGTGGGCTGAGCAGGAAATGGTCGATACGAATACCGTCGTCCCGGTTCCAGGCACCAGCCTGGTAATCCCAGAAGGAATAATGCCCCGGCCCCTGGTGCCGTGCCCGGAAGGCCTCGGTAAAGCCCAGGTTGACGATCCGCTGGTAGGCAGCGCGGCTTTCGGGGCGGTGCAATGCATCCTCCCGCCAGGCCTCGGGACGTTTGGCATCTTCAGCCTGAGGGATGATGTTGTAATCTCCTGCCATCAGAGCCGGCATTTCACTGTCCAGCAAATCCCGCGCACGGGCGTGCAGCCGCTCCATCCAGTCCAGCTTATAGGCGTATTTGCCCCCGGGCACAGGGCGGCCTTCGGGGGTGAGTTCAACTGGATTGCCATTGGGCAGGTAAAGGCCGCAAATGCGCAGGGCTTGCTTGCCGACAACGGTCGCTTCGATCCAGCGGGCCTGCAGGTCGGACTCATCGCCGGGCAAGCCCCGGCTTACGTCCTCCAGGGGCAGCTTTGACAGGATAGCGACCCCGTTAAAGCCTTTTTGACCGTGTGTTTCCACGGCATAGCCGCGATCTTCAAACAGCTCACGGGGGAAGGCCTCGTCGATGGATTTGATTTCCTGCAGCAGGACAACATCGGGATTGGCCTCATCCAGCCACTGGGGCAGAGCGGCGGCGCGGGCCTTGATGCCGTTGATATTGAAACTGGCGATCTTCATCTGCGTCTCCTGCCACTGCGGTTTGGGTGCTTTGGCTGATCTATCGCCCAATAGAGAGCCTGGAGCAAGAGGGGGAGAAAGGGCGAATCAGACTGTGGCTTTTTGGGAGATCTTAATAGCTGCTTTGCAGGGCTGCGGATTGCAATCCTGGCGGGAGGTGTATGTCTTGCATCTACATGGGTGTGGATAAAATGCCTGCCCGCATGGGGATTGATTTAGTTAACTGAAAAAGAACAGTTAAATCTGAATGAAAGTTAAGGTGAGTATCCTTTGACTGGCAACTTAAAATTGAAATACTCTGTTTTCAGACCGGAAATACCGTGCCAGCGTTTTGGGGTGACTACTCACAATTTAACGGAGGTTCCAATGACTGCTTTGCACAAAACTCACACGGCGACGTTCTCCTCGGCTTTGGCTGAGGTTGAGGCGGATACAAAAGGCGGCAGCCTGTTCTGCGGCGACGGGGCAGAGCTTTTCTCCTCTGGCTCGGCACCAAAAATACACAGCTGCTGGAGTGGCGAGAGCACCGCTCTGTTCTCCTCCGGTTCTGCACCTCAGGCGCGTGGGGATCTGGCCTCTGGGACGCTGGTGGAGCTGTTCTCTTCCGGGTCTGCGCCCACTGCAGAGGCAACTGTGGTGCGTGGTGATCTGTCAGGGTTGTTCTCTTCGGGCAGCTAACGGCAAAAACACGGCGCGCCTGAAGTGCGGGCGCGCCAGTCCCAGGACCGGCCCACATATGCGGCTGGATCTAGCCGAGGCAAAGACAGAAGGAAGAAACGACGATGGCGCAGATCCTGAGGTTTCCAAAAAGCAATTGGCCGCTGCGTCGCGCCGACTCCCTGTCTCACTTGATCGCGGCGGTATCCTGTCATCGCCACGCCCAGGAAGATGTCTATTGGTTGAAAGAAAACGCTGAACTGCTGAATGTGCTGGAGTGTACTGCGCAGGCCGCTGGTACGGGGGGCGCGGCAGGGCGACGCGACCTGGCTGGGATTGACCCAGCGGCGCTTGAGACGCTACGCGCCTTTTATGCTGGCGCGGACCGCCATCTTTGCTTTTTCCGCCAGTATTATAGGTTTGTTTTATCCATTTGTATGGATTTGGAAGATCTTGGCCTTGTTGACACGGAGCTTGGTGAGCCAGGCGATTTAGGCACGGGCTACATAGACACAGGCAATATACATGCAGGCCCGCTCAGTTCCACAGGACGGGGCGAAGCCCTGGCGGAGTGGGTGATGCAGCAGGATCTGCCAAGCCATGAAGTGTCCGACCTGCAACGCGCAGAGGCCCGCCGACTGGTGGCACGTCGTGGGCTGGTATTGGATTTTCCCGGACTGGACCAAAGGCTGCACGCCTTTGCCGACAATAGCGCCCAGTTTGCGGTACCCAACCGCAAGGCCGCTTATGAGCTTACACATATTGTGTTCTATCTGAGTGACTATGGGCGCAGGGCGCCAGAGCTTTCACCGGCCGCTGTTCAAAGTCTGACCCATGTCGGGCTGCTTGCCTTTCTGGATCAAGACGCTGACCTTCTGTCCGAGGTCTGTGTATCGCTGCGCTATTGTGGTGAAACGCCCTCGGCGATCTGGGAGGACTGGTTGACGCGGCACCATCAGGGATTTGCCTTGCTTGAGGCGGATAAAGCCGCTGCTCCGCCGCTGAGCCGGGACGATTATCACATGTATGTGGTCAGCAGCTGGCATCAGGCGCTCTGCGCGGGATCCTGTTTTGACGAAAGGATTCCCAAAGGCGCGCTGCGATTCCAACGCCCTGCCCAGCAGGGGGTGCTGCATCAGCTGTCGCAAGCGGTGTTTCAGGTCGGCGCACAAGCGGGAGACTGGCAGGCCTTGCGCGCGCAGATATCGGCCCGCTTGAGTGAAAGCACCTATGAGGTGCTCTGTGCCGCCGAGCGCAGCTCTGCTGGTTTTGAGACCTTCTTTGAGGCCTTTGCCCGCAGGGGCATCGCAGGTGGTCCAGTTGCGCGGGTTAAAAACGCATGAGGGGTATTTCAACGCCAGTTCTGGGTGCGATTATGATCGTGGGGTACACCGGCTTTATCTCTTCTGCGGATGGGATCATCAAACTTTTGTCAGGCGGCTATGAAGCGGCGCAGATCTATGTGCTCTCCGGGGGCGTGGTCGCTGCGCTGTCGGTCCTGGTCAACTGGCTGTGCCTGGTTCGAGACGACAAGCGCGCTGTGCCGTTCCTGCCACGTGATCACCTGCTGGGATGCAGGACGGGGGCAGGGGGGCAAACCCCATCCTTTGTAAGCCGTGCAAAACACCTGCTCGCAACATCCCTGCCGTGGCGAACGGCCTGCCCGCGTGCGATGGGCTTGCGAAGTCTGGGCGCCCTGCTGGGGGCCATTTGTTTTTTCTATGCGTTCCGCCTGCTGCCTTTTGCGCAGGTTTTCCTGTTTATTGGCCTGATGCCCTTGATGGCAGGGGTTATGTCCGGGCTGATCCTGAAAGAGCGGATCAGTGCTGCGGCCTGGATTGCCCTGGGGATGGGCTTTGTTGGGGTGCTGTTTTTGTTTCCCAGCGGTGTTTCCTCAATCAAAGGGGGACATGTTCTGGCTTTGTCGGGGGCGGCTTGGGGGACGTTTTCGATGGTACTGGCGCGCTATATCAGCCGCTATGATAACAACCTGTTGCCACAGGTTTTTTATCCCAATCTAGTGCTTTGCCTTGCGTTGGTGCCGCTGCTGCCCTTTGTCTGGCAGCCGATGCCCCTTGCAGATATGGGATGGGCCTTGGGCTATGCCGTGCTGCTGTTTGTCGCCCGCTGGTTGGCAGTGGCGGCCCTGCGCCTGCTGCCTGCCTATGTGGTCACACCTTTGATGAATTTGCAATTTGTCTGGATGCTGACAATCGGGGCTTGGGTGTTTGGCGAAATGCCGAACCAGGGCACCTGGATTGGCGGCCTTATCGTGATTGGCTCTGGCCTGTTCCTGCTGCGGGGGCAGGTGGTGCAGCCCGGTGTCAGGCAGCGGGTGGCTGCCTAACAAAGTCCCCTTGCCACGCTGCGCAACCGCGCAGCAGCAGCGCGCCTGGTGAGGCGATCACGCGGTGGCTGTTACATCGAAAATGAGGTGCCGCAGCCGCAGCTGGACGAGGCATTTGGGTTCTCGATGGTGAACCGCGCGCCAATCAGCTCTTCGGTGAAATCAATTACGGCGTTTTCCAAAAAGGGCAGCGATACGGTATCAACCACGACTTTTTCGCCCTGACCTTCAAGCACCAGATCATCTTTGCTGGGGGTATCAAGGCCGATCTCATACTGAAAACCAGAGCAGCCGCCGCCTTCGACAGCAATCCGCAGCGCCTGGCCTTGGGTTGCGGCGCCAATTTCGGTCAGGCGGGCAAAGGCCCGTTCGGTCACTTTTGGTGGCAGGTTCATGTGGTGTCTCCCGGTGCTGTATTGCAGCGCATTCCATTATATAGAAAGGTGCGACCCAGACGACAAGATTTAACGGGAGAAAGATTAGTCATGCATGCCTCTTTTGCCACCAAGCCGGATCAAAGCCGGGGCAGACTGATCTCTGAGGAGGAAAGCAGTTTTCGCTCTCCCTATCAGCGCGACAGGGATCGCATCATCCATGCCAGCGCCTTTCGGCGCCTGAAACACAAAACCCAGGTCTTTGTTGAGCACGAAGGGGATAACTATCGCACCCGGTTGACCCATTCGATCGAGGTCGGCCAGGTGGGGCGCACAATTGCTGCGGCCCTGGGGCTGAACCAGGAACTGACCGAGGCCGTGGCGCTGGCCCATGATCTGGGCCACACGCCCTTTGGCCATACCGGCGAAGATGCGCTGCATGCGCTGATGCAGCCCTATGGTGGCTTTGATCACAACGCCCAGGCGATCCGCATTGTCACCTGTCTGGAGCGTCACTATGCCGAATTTGATGGGCTGAACCTGACCTGGGAAACGCTTGAAGCCATTGCAAAGCACAATGGGCCGGTGGTGGGCGAGCTGCCCTGGGCCTTGGCCGAATGCAACGCTGCGATGGATCTGGAGCTGCATACCCATGCCAGCGCCGAGGCCCAGGTGGCGGCCCTGGCGGATGATATTGCCTATAACAATCACGACCTGCACGATGGGCTGCGCGCTGGGCTGTTTTCAGATGCGGATATTGCCCATCTGCCAATCATTGCTGCCGCCTATCATCAGGTCGATCAGAAATACCCCGGGCTTGACGGCCTGCGCCGCCGTCACGAGGCCCTGCGCCGGGTTTTTGGCGTCATGGTTGGGGATGTGATTGATACAACCCGCAAAAACCTGCGTGAGAGCGGCGTTCAAAGCGTCGAAGAGGTGCGTGCCCTGGGGCACCCGGTGGTGGCCTTTTCGCCTGATCTGTGGCGGGATTTGAAAGAGATCCGCGCCTTTTTGTTCCGCCACATGTACCGCGCCCCCTCGGTGATGGAGGTGCGCACTCAAATGGCAGAAATTGTTGCGGCGCTGTTTCCTTACTTTCTGGCCAATCCGCTACAGATGCCGGAGCGATGGCATGAGGAGATCACCGCCGCTGCGGATCAGACGGCGCTGGCGCGGATTACCTCGGACTATATCGCAGGTATGACGGACCGGTTTGCGCTGCAACTGCACGAGCAGCTGACCCGCGAGGGCAAGCTGGCCTAGTAGCCGCAAAAGGGGCACTGGGGAGACAAGGCACAAGGCGCTGGCTTTAACAGTGGAAAAATCTGGCCCTATGATCTGGCGCTGACAGGCCGTTTTTTATGGCGAGATCACAGAGCAAAGGTCGGCGCGCGCGATGAAACACTGGACTGTTACCTTTCAGGACGCTTCTGAAATGGCCCGTATCCGGGGGGATAAACCCCGCCGTCTTGCCCATATTGCCTTTGTGCGCAGTCGCCCAGAGCTGAACATTGGCGGGCCGCTGGCCCTGCAACCGATGCAGGACTTTCCCGGTGCCATCTGGACTGTGCAGGCGGATACCCGGGCGGATGTGGAACGCTTGATCCTGTCGGATCCCTATTATGTCGCCTCTTTGCGGCGCTACAAAATCAGCGCCTGGGGCGATGCCCCTGTGGGTCAAGTGGCGTTTTGAGGGCGGGGCCGCTTTGATCGCAGGGCGCAGGGCGCAGGGCTTTGGACAAAGATGCGCCTATTGTGCCCTGTTGCAGCGGCTGTGGGCTGGTCTTGCGCCACAGAATGGTTGACCATTGAGCTAGGCATGATAAGCCGCAAAGTCGAACCAATGGGACGCCAGAGATGAACCTTTTTTCCGATATCCGCGCGCTTGTCATCGACAGCCTCACTGCCATGACCGTTGAGGGCGCATTGCCCGAGGGGCTCAACTTTGCAAATGTCGCGGTTGAGCCACCGCGCGATGCGGCCCATGGAGATATGGCCACCAATGCCGCCATGGTGTTGGCCAAACCGGCTAAGATGAAGCCCCGCGATATTGCCGATGCGCTGGCCGCCAAACTGGCAGAGGACACACGGATCAGCTCGGCAGAGGTGGCAGGCCCTGGGTTTTTGAACCTGCGGCTGGCGCCGGTTGTTTGGCAGGGCGTGCTGGGGGCGGTTCTGGGGGCCGGGACGGACTATGGCCGTGCCAATCTGGGGCAGGGGAAAAAGGTCAACGTCGAATATGTTTCGGCCAACCCTACCGGGCCTTTGCATGTGGGCCATACCCGTGGCGCGGTCTTTGGCGACGCGCTGGCCTCCCTGCTGGGCTATGCTGGCTATGACGTCACCCGGGAATACTATATCAACGATGGCGGTGGTCAGGTCGATGTGCTGGCGCGTTCGGTCTATCTGCGCTACCAGGAGGCCCACGGTCAGGAGGTCGCCTTTGCCGATGGCACCTATCCTGGCGACTATCTGGTACCGGTTGGTCAGGCCCTGAAGGACAAGGTTGGCGATGCCTATGTGGACCAGCCCGAGGACGTCTGGCTGGCGGATGTGCGGGAATTCTCCACCGATGCGATGATGGCGCTGATCCGCGAAGATCTGGCAATGCTGGGCATCAAGATGGATGTGTTCTATTCGGAAAAATCCCTCTACGGCACCGGTAAGATCGAGGCCGCCCTGGCAGAGCTGGAAAGCAAGGGCCTGATCTATCAGGGTGTGCTGGAGCCACCAAAAGGCAAAAAGCCAGACGATTGGGAGCCACGCGAGCAGACCCTGTTCAAATCCACCGACCATGGGGATGATGTGGACCGGGCGGTGAAAAAATCGGACGGGGCCTGGACCTATTTTGCCCCGGATATTGCCTATCACTACGACAAGATCAGCCGTGGCTTTGATGAGCTGATCGACGTGTTGGGCGCCGATCACGGGGGCTATGTCAAGCGGATGAAGGCGGCTGTCTCGGCCTTGTCGGACGGCAAAGTGCCACTGGATATTAAGCTGTGCCAGCTGGTGAAGCTGTTCAAGGATGGCCAGGAATTCAAGATGTCGAAACGGGCAGGCACCTTTGTCACCCTGCGCGATGTGGTTGATGCGGTTGGCCCGGATGTCACCCGCTTTATGCTGCTCACCCGTAAAAACGACCAGGGCTTTGATTTTGATCTGGATAAGGCGCTGGAGCAATCCAAGGATAATCCGATCTTCTACGTGCAATACGCCAATGCGCGGATCTGTTCGACCCTGCGCAAGGCAGAGGAAGCCGGGATCGCCACCAGTGATCCGGTCCTTGCCGCTGCAGATCTGGCCGAGGTGTCACACCCGGCGCAGCTGGCAGTGATCAAAAAGCTGGCAGAATGGCCACGTCAGATTGAAATTGCCGCCCGCACAAACGAGCCACACCGGGTCGCCTTTTATCTCTATGATCTCGCCTCTGAGCTGCATGGTCTGTACCACCTTGGCAAAACTGAGTTTGGTTTACGTTTTGTTAACGAGAGCAGCGAAACGGCAACACATGCCAATTTGGCGCTGGCGCGCAGCGTTTCCATTGTTATTTCCGCCGGTCTTGGTATTCTAGGGGTGAAACCGGCGCAGGAGATGCGGTAAAAAACCGCGCACAACCGCCGGACTGAGGCAGTTCAAGAGACCCAAAGCAGTCAGGTGAGATGTATCTCGCCTGACTCTCAAGGGCAGTAAGGCGGATTATGGCGTATTTTGCGCAGGCGGGCTCTCATCAGCCCCATTCCCATAATGACTCCCGGAATGAGGGAGCTTCTGATCACTTTGGACAGGGGGGCGCCAGTCAAAACGCCTCTGGCCCCACCGTCGCTGGCCCCAAGGTTACAGTGAACCCACATGTGACAGCGCGTGCCTTTGCGCCCGGGCAGCCACAGGCTGCGCCGCAAGCCGCGCCGCGCAAGGTGAGCCCGTTTCCGGCGGAAGGGCCGGATCTCTACGCCAATTATCAGCCACGTGCCTCAGAGGATGAGACCGCCGCTGCGCCAATTGCCTTTGCTGCGCCAGCCGCAACGGCGCCGCTGCAGCAGGCCAAGCTGCAGGACTATGTGAGCGAAGATTATGGCGTTCCCGGGATTGGCACACAGGACTATACTGCGCAGACCTTTGGTGGCGACACCTACGCCAACGATCCTCAGCCGGTGCAGTCCTCTGGCGCAACGGTGTATGGCGGGCAGGAAAATATCGCTCAAGACCATGCACCTGAGGGCACCTACGGCGCGGCCTATGGCGGCGCTGCAGCGCAGAGCTATGGCTATGAGCCGCAAGAGGGTGCTGCAGACTATCGCTATGATGACGACAGCAGCTATGCGACGCCCGGCACGTCCCCCAGCGCGACCACAGGCCTGGCACGGGTCACTGGCCTGGTGGGCGCAACTGCCTCTTTGGCGCTGGTGGTCGGGCTGGGTCTTTGGGGTTATCAGCTGGTCATGCGGGACGTCAGCGGCGTTCCCGTTGTCCGCGCTGTCGAAGGACCAATGCGGGCGCAACCGGAAAATCCAGGCGGCAGTCAGGCGGATCATCAGGGGCTTTCGGTGAATTCCGTTGCGGCCAATGGAACTGCCGAAGCACCAGCCGAACGCTTGACCCTGGCGCCGCAGCCAATTCAACTGGCTCAGGATGATCAGCCCATGTCGCGCCTCACAGCTCCGCAGGCAGATGTGTCGCCGCAGGTGATCAACCCGACGGGCCAGCCGGACCAGACGGGCCAAACTGCCACGGCACAGATCTCTGAGGCCTCGGTGGCCGCCTATCGCAATGGCGACATCGACGCTTTGGTGGCTGAACTCACCGAGGGGGTCACCCCCCTTGATCCGACGCAGGATCAATCGGCTTCGCAGCCCACAGTAGCGCCGGTAATCGTACAGCCTGAGCCGATGCAACCTGTTGAAATCGCAGCGATTGGTGCGACAACCGCGCCCTCTTCTGCGCTGCTCAATGCGCCCGGAGTCAAGATCTCTTTGCGTCCGAACCTAAGGCCAGCACGCTTTAGTCCGGCTGTTGCACAGACCTCTCCCGGCAGTGGCCGGGCGACGCTCGAAGTTGATCCGAATAGTCTTCCGGCTGGAACTCGACTGGCACAATTGGGCGCCTATGAAAGCGCCGAAGTGGCCCGTGCGGAATGGGATCGCATTTACAGCCGTTTTGAGGACTATCTGGAGGGGAAAACCCGTGTCATCCAGCGGGCCGAAAGTGGTGGGCGGACCTTCTATCGCTTGCGGGCCATGGGCTTTGACGGGCTGTCGGATGCGCGCCGGTTCTGCTCGACTTTGGTTGCCGGCAAGGCGGATTGCATTCCGGTGACAACACGGTGACGGCCTGTGGCGCCACAATTTTAGATGCCGAAGGTCTGGTTCTGAGTGCCGAAGAGAAAGCGTTCTTTCGGCAGGCGAACCCTTTTGGCTTTATCCTCTTTGCTCGCAATATTGACAGCGCTGACCAAACGCGCGCGCTCTGTGCTGAGCTGCGCGAAGCCGTTGGCCGTAACTGTTTGATCACCATTGACCAGGAGGGAGGCCGGGTCCAGCGCCTGCGCAGCCCGCTGGCGCGCGACTGGATGTCGCCGCTGGACCATGTGACACAGGCTGGCGCACAGGCTGAGCGCGCCATGTACCTGCGCTATCGCCTGATCGCGCAGGAGCTGCTGGATCTTGGGATCGACAGCAATTGCGCGCCGGTTGGTGATCTGGTGACATCAGACACCCATGATTTTTTGAAAAACCGCTGCTATGGTGACAGCCTTGAACAGGTGATTTCGCTGGCCCGCGTAACGGCGCAGGCGCATCTGGATGGCGGCGTGCTGCCGGTGTTGAAACACATTCCGGGCCATGGGCGCGCAACTGTGGATAGCCATAAGGACCTGCCGTTTGTCTCGGCGCCACTGGATACGCTGCGGGCGCAGGATTTTGCGGTGTTTGAACAACTGAACGACCTGCCCATCGGCATGACGGCGCATCTGGTCTACGGCGCACTGGATGCGCTGCCAGCGACCATTTCCAAGAGTGTCATGGCAATGATCCGCAATGAGATCGGCTTTGATGGGCTGATGATGACCGATGATATTTCGATGAAGGCCTTGTCCGGCACCCCTGCACAAAACGCGGCAGCGGCCCGGGAAGCGGGCTGTGATCTGGTGCTCTATTGTAATGCCACGCTGAGCGATCGTCGTGCCATGGCCGAGGCCGCAGGGGCAATGGATGCGGCAGGTCTGGCCCGGGCTGAAGCGGCCTTGGCGCAGCGACAGTCCCCCAGCCCGCTTGACACCGCCGCAGCGGAGGTCGAACTTACCGCCTTGATGGGCGGAAAGGTCTATGTCTGAGCAAAACCTGTTTCACGAAGTCACCGCGCAGTCCGTCGAAGAGCGGCTGGCAGCGGAGGCGCTGATTGTTGATGTCGACGGCTTTGAAGGGCCGCTCGATTTATTGCTGACACTCTCGCGGACGCAAAAGGTTGATTTGCGCCGGATCTCGGTGCTGGAACTGGCACGGCAGTATCTGACCTTTGTGGAACACGCCAAGGAGCTGCGCATTGAGCTGGCGGCGGATTACCTGGTGATGGCGGCCTGGCTGGCCTATCTTAAATCGCGCCTGTTGCTGCCCCCTGATCCCACCGAAGATGGTCCATCCGGGGCGGAGCTTGCGGCGCATCTGGCCTTTCAGTTGGAACGGTTGCAGGCGATGCGTGATGCCGCCGCCCGGCTGATGGGGCGCGACCAGATGGGGCGTGACTTTTTTGTACGTGGCCAGGATGAAAACATCCAGCGGATCAGGACGGTGACCTATTCCGCCAATCTGTTGGACCTGATGCAGGGCTATGCCCGGATCCGCACCAAGGATGATTTCCGCCCCTTTGTGATGGACCGCGACAGCGTTTTCACCATGGAAGAGGCACTGGAGCGCATGCGGGCTTTGATCGGCTTTACAGGCAGTTGGACAGATATGCTCAGCTATCTGCCGGATGGCTGGCATAAGGATCCGGTAAAGCGGCGTTCGGCCACGGCCGCCACTTTTGCGGCCTCTTTGCAGCTGGTCAAGGAAGGGCGGCTTGAAATCCGCCAGAACGAGAATTTTGCGCCCATTCAACTGCGCAGCCTAGACGAGGAAAGCTGATGCAGCCCCCCCATAGCGCCCCCCCCGCCAGTGATCCGCAAAGCGACAGCGACAGCCTGTTTGATGCCCCGCCCATTGCCGAACAAGAACGCATGGTCGAAGCGGTGCTCTTTGCCAGTGCCACGCCGGTAACCCTGCGTGATCTGGAAGGGCGGATGCCCCATGGCTGCAACCCGGCGGCCGCACTGGAGCATCTGCGCAAACGCTACGAGGGGCGCGGAGTTCGGGTGGTGCAGGTCGGCGAGGCCTGGGCTATGCGCACCGCGCCTGACCTTGGCTTTCTGATGCAAAAAGAGATCGTCGAAACCCGCAAGCTGAGCCGCGCCGCAATCGAGACCCTGGCAATTATTGCCTATCACCAGCCGGTGACACGAGCCGAGATTGAGGAAATCCGTGGTGTTTCGGTGTCGCGCGGTACAGTGGATCAGCTGCTGGAGATGGAATGGATTCGCATTGGGCGGCGGCGGATGACGCCGGGGCGACCAGTGACCTTTGTGGTTACGCCGGTGTTTCTGGACCATTTTGGGCTGGAAAGCGCCCGCGACCTGCCGGGGCTGAAAGAGCTGCGCGCCGCTGGCCTGTTGGAGAACAGACCGCCTCCGGGCAGCCTGCCAATGGGGCAGGGCGGTGAGGACGACGAAGAGGTCGGCGATCAACCCGAACTGTTTGGCGATTAGGCCGACCCCAGCTTTGGGTGCGCGGCGGCCTTAACGGGGGGCATCTATCTGTCAAGGAATTGCCCAATTCTGCTGCTAGAAGCTGCGGTTGTGATGTTATTGGCAATGGAGCGCTGCCCTGGGCAATTGATGCTTCTGGCTTTGGGAGAAACGTGATGAACCTTGATATGATAATAAAAATGGTGATGCGGCGTTTGCTGGGCAAGGCCGTAAATGCGGGGGTCGATGCCGGGCTTGGTGCTTTGTCTGGGCGAAAATCACGCGGCTCTGATCGCAGCAAACCGGGGGCAGAAACCCCGGCTGAGGCGGAAGCCCGCGCCGAACGGGAGCGTATCCGTGCTATCAGACAGGCGCGTCGGGCGAAACGGGATCAATAGGACCAAGCTCAGGGCCTTTGCGTAGGCTTATTGCGGCTTCGACGGCCTCGATAAGGCAGAGGAGTGCCGAAAGCGCCAGGCATCCCTTGAGCCCCCACAGAGGAAAGAGCAGAGCGCCCGCAAAAGGGGCGGCAAAGACGCAGAGATAAGTGATGGTGCTATAAAGCCCCATAATGGCGCCGCGTTGTTCAGGATCCAAACTGGTAAGCCTCGCCACCAGAAGGTTGAGGCCGAGGTGCTGAAAAATGCCCCAGACCAGTGCAAAAACCAGCAGCAATGGGTAGGTTCCGGCAACGCTGAGCATCACCAGATAGGTGAGGGCGATCAGCACAAAGACAGGCGGGGTGGCACGGGGTAACCCCAGCCGGTCCAGCAGCGGATCAAACATCACAGCCAAGCCAAAGCCAATACCGTAAAACAGTGGCAACAACCCCGCCTGGGCGGTGCTTAGCTCCAGTGTGAGGGTGACATGAGCGCCGGTGAAAAAATAGGTGGTGTAAAAGCTGAGCATCAGCAGGCAGGAGGCCAGCAACCCGCGCCGAATGCCCGGCACCCGCAGTGCCGTCAGCGGGGAGCTGGCTTGCCCAGCCGAGTTGGACGTAATCTGACCCAGCCCTGCTGAGCTGAGCCAGAGAACCGCCGCCAGCAGCGCCAGGGCCAGATAGACCACCCGCCAGCCCGCCAGATCCGCCAGCCATGCGCTGAGGCTGACACCCAGCACCATAGACAGGGTCCATCCCGTCAACACCAGGCCAACAACGCGGGCTTCGCGCCCCTTTGGGGCAATCATCGCCGCCAGGGTGTAGATCGAGGGCAGGGCGGCGCCTCCTGCCAGACCACAGAAAACCTGCGCTGCTATCAAGCCCCAAAGCCCCGGCGCTGCCGCACTGGTGCCCAGCCCAAGAACCAGCACCAGCAGGGCAATGCGCAAAAGCCGCCCCGCTCCGATTCGGTCGCCCATCGGGGCCAGGGTGAGGGCCGCCGCCGCAACGCCAAGCCCATAGGCGCTGGCAGCCTGCATGACCCGGGCCGGATCAGTGCCCAGATCATTACCCACAGCCAGAACCAGCGGCGACAAAAGCAGCGAGTTTGAGCCGACAATGCCAATTGCGCTCATCAAGATCAGGATCGAGGCCCAAAGCGGTTGCTGCAGCGGCGGAGAGGATAGCGGTGGCATATGGTGCACCTTTTGCGCGGGGTATTACGCTGCTCCTAGCCTCAGCGCCTCTGGAAGGAAAGCCCAGGCTGCAAGCTGCGTCGCGTCATAGCCCGCTACGAGCTGCAAGAGGCCAGGCCTTCCTGGGGCGACAGGAGCAAGATTGGAAGCCGCCGCCACAACAAGGCCAAATCTATCAGCGCGGGGATTTGAAATGCTTGGACAGCTTCAGGCCCTGACCCTGGTAATTGGATGCAATGCCAGCCCCATACAGCTGCTCGGGCAGCGCGCTCATGCGCTCATAGACCAGGCGGCCGACCACCTGTCCGTGTTCCAGAACAAAGGGCGCCTCGTGGCAGCGTACCTCCAGCACCCCGCGCGAGCCGGTGCCGCCGGCGGCATCATGGCCAAAGCCGGGGTCAAAGAAGCCAGCGTAATGCACCCGGAATTCGCCCACCATGGCAAGATAGGGTGCCATCTCGGCCGCATAGGCCGGGGGGATCTGCACGGCTTCGCGGCTGACCAGAATATAGAAGGCGCCCGGATCCAGAATAATGCGGCCAGAGGTGCTGTGCACCTCCTCCCAATAGTCCTGCGGATCGTATTCACCGATCCGATCCAGATCAATCACCCCGGTGTGCGGTTTGGCACGGTAGCCCACCAGATCTGATCCGGGCAGACGCAGATCGACAGAGAAGCCCAGCCCGTCTTCGATCACGGCTGTACCGTCCACCAGGGGGCTTTGCTGGTGCAGATCGGCCAGTTCAGCATCGCTGAGAACGGCTTGTCCCCGGCGAAAACGGATCTGGTTCAGCCGCATCCCCGGACGCACCAGCACCGAAAAGGAGCGCGGGCAAATCTCGGCATAGAGCGGACCGCTGTAGCCGGGTTTGATCCGGTCAAATTCCACGCCGCCATCGGTGATGGTCCTGGTCAAAAGATCAAGGCGCCCGGTAGAGCTTTTGGCATTGGCCACTGCTGATACATCCTGGGGCAGCGCCAGCCCCTCCATCAGCGGCACCAGATAGACGCAGCCCTTTTCCAGCACCGCGCCATCAGTCAAATCAATGCGATGCATTTCAAATTCGCTGATCCTGTCCGCGACACTGCAGTCCTGCCCCGCCAAAAAAGAGGCGCGGACACGGTAGGCAACGGTTCCAAGCCGCAGGTCAAGGCTGGCGGGTTGGACCTGCCCCTCGACCAGAGGCTGGGCCAGAGTGATCTCGCCACGTTGAAACATTTTTTCAATAGCTTGGCTGGGTAGAACGCCGGTCATGATCCATTATCCTCTGGCTACGCAATGCCGATATAGCAGACCGATAGCAGCTCTTTCGGGTTTTGGCAAAAGTTGCAAATAGCTGTGCCAAAAAGCAAAAAACCGTTTGAGTGAAAACACTCAAACGGTTTTTGGTCGGGCTAGCAGGACTCGAACCTGCGACCTTCCGTCCCCCAGACGGACGCGCTACCAGGCTGCGCCATAGCCCGCTGATGACGGGTTCTACTGTATTTCCCGGCAGGGGCAAGGGGGTATTTCCGGTTTTTTTCCGTGGCGGAGAATATTTTATCCCGCAGCGAGGATTGCGCGCAGCTCTGCAGCGCAGTTCGCAACATCCGCTGTAACATGGGCAGGCAGGCGAGAGGTCTGCGCAAGCAGAGAGAGCACGGGTCCCGCCTGGACGGAATGCGCCGCAATAGGCTCTGGCTGCTGCGCGGTATCTCCAGCTTGGGTTGGCTCGTTCTGCTCAAGAGGCGGCAATGGGGGCTGAGCGGGGTCTTCGAGCGGCTGGGCCTGGGAATGATCGGCTGCCACAGCGGCGGGGTGATTCTCTGGCTCCTGGGGCTCAGGCGCCTGTGCTGTGCTCTCTAGCGGCGCAGGCTCGGCCGGGGCAGCCGCGTTTGGCGCTGTATCTGCCGGGACAGTATCTGTCGGCACCGGGTCCGCCGCCGCCGTGTCGACGGGTGTCATATCGGCAGAAGGCATGTCATCCACCTGAGGCATGTCTACCGCTGGGGTATCTGGCTGTGGCGGTGTGGACGGCGTCTGGATCTGGGCGGCGGGGGCAAGCTCCGCAGGACCGTCGAGCTCCATATGCATCTGTTCGGGTTCTGAACCCACCAGCTCGGCGGTGGGCGGCACCAAATCAACCTCAGGAGACGGATCTGGGTCAACGGGATCTGTTTGCGGCAGCAGTTCTCCCCCGAACTCGGATGGGCTGTCGGCAGCGGGGGCCGCAGCTTCAGCTCCGGCAGCCAAGTCAGAAGCCTGCTCTGCCGCGTGGGATGATTCGCTCTCAAGGGGGGCATAGGTCTCATCCGCGAGGGGGGGCGTTCCGGTGCCGGGGTCAACGGTGCGTGCCAGGGGGGGCTCGACAGCGGTTGGGCTGGCCGATGCCACAGATTTTTTGTCGCTCAATCCCGGCGGTTTCTGGTACTTCCGAGCGGTATCTTCGTCCGTCTCTTCCTTAACAGGGGACGAGGATATGGCGTGTTGCGGGTCTGGTGCCGAAGCCCCCGTTCGCGCAGCCCCCTTGGGGAGGGGCGGGGAATCCGCCAAAACATTATCTGATGGCGGCCCATCTGACTCCAGGTCATGGGACAGCTGGCTCACATGGGCGATGCCAAGATCCCGCAGAATCGCCTGCACCTCTTTGATCGACAGCCCGTCTTTGTGCAGAAGCTTCCTGATCCCGCCCAGCAGAAGCATATCCGCGGGTCGGTAATAGCGCCGACCACCCGCCCGTTTTACCGGTTTGATCTGGGTAAATTTGCTTTCCCAAAAGCGCAGAACATGAGCCTGCACGCCGAGCCAGTCCGCGACTTCGCTGATGGTGCGAAAGGCGTCTGCTGATTTTGACATCTTTTTAGTTCCAATGATCATGCTCTGGGAAGAGCTTTGGTGGCTGGCCCAACCGAGGTGCCTTGGTCAGGCAGAGCCAGTCAGAGGGCAGGAAATGTGCAGACAAAGACGACCACAGGCAGGGAGGCCGCGTTATTTGCGGTTTCCGTCTGCGACCCGGTCTTTCATCAAATGGGAGGGGCGGAAGGTCAGAACGCGCCGGGGCTGGATCGGAACTTCTTCTCCGGTTTTGGGGTTCCGGCCAACACGAGCAGATTTGTCGCGGACACTAAAGGTGCCAAAAGACGAGATTTTTACTTGCTCACCCATCACGAGGGCATCAGACATGTGCTGTAACATGCTCTCTACCAGCTGGGCGCTTTCGTTTCGAGACAGGCCGACTTCACGAAAGACAGCTTCGCTCAGATCCATGCGTGTAAGAGTTTTTTCGCTCATGCTAAATCCCCGTTGTTTCTCAAATCATAGGGGCAGGGGAATTTCCCTGTCAATATCAATGAATTGCAAGAGCCCTGTTTCCTAGCATCGTAGCTACCAGCGCAACACTACCGCACCCCAGGCCAGACCGCCGCCAATAGCTTCGGTGACAATCAGGTCGCCGGGCTTGATTTGGCCGCGTGCCTTGCCCACCGACAGCGCCAGCGGGATCGAGGCGGCAGAGGTGTTGCCGTGATCCTGAACCGTCACAACCACGTTGTCCATCGACAGGCCCATCTTTTTGGCAGTGCCTTGAATGATGCGGATATTGGCCTGGTGCGGCACGATCCAATCGACGTCAGCGGTGGTGAGTTCGGCACGTTCCAGCGCGGTATTGGCGGTTTTTGCCAGTTTTTCCACAGCATGGCGGAACACCTGGTTGCCCTGCATGCGCAGATGGCCGGTATTCTGGGTGGCAACGCCGCCATCTACATAAAGCAGATCTTTGTAGCGACCGTCAGAATTGAGGTCGGTGGCAAGAATGCCGCGATCGTCTTTGCTGCCGTTCTGGGTCTGGGCTTCGAGCACAAGTGCGCCCGCCCCGTCGCCAAACAAAACGCAGGTCGATCTGTCGGTCCAATCCATGATGCGGCTAAAGGTTTCCGAGCCGATCACCAGCACGCGCTCGGCCTGGCCGGACAGAATCAGCGCATTGGCGTTGGTCAGGGCATAGACAAAACCGGCGCAAACCGCCTGGACGTCAAAGGCAAAGCCATTGGTCATGCCCAGATTGGCCTGCACCATTGTTGCGGCAGAGGGGAAGGTCAGATCAGCGGTGGAGGTGGCCAGAACAATGGCGTCGATATCTTTGGCGTCCAGCCCGGCGTCTTTTAGCGCCGCCAGGGCGGCTGCAGTTGCCATTTCAGAGGTGGTTTCCCCCTCGGCGGCAAAATGGCGCCGCTCAATCCCCGAGCGCGACCGGATCCATTCGTCGCTGGTTTCCAATGAGGCTTCGAATTCCGCGTTTTCCACCACCCGCTTGGGGAGATAATGTCCTGTGCCAACCACTACTGCACGTCGCGTCATTCTATGCCTGCCTTTTGGAGTTATTTGGTGGGATGCTCAGCATCCTGGGGATCTGCGTCATTTTGGGTAAGCTCGACGACAGATGCAACCCGTGCTGCGAGCTTTTCAGCAAAGCCTTGTTCGGCCAGCAAGAAGGCGAGTTTAACCGCCGCCGAGATGCCGGTCGCATCGGCACCACCGTGGGATTTGACCACCGTGCCATTCAAACCCAGGAACACGCCACCGTTGACCCGTCGCGGGTCAATGCGTTTTGCAAGGCGCGACAGCGATGTATAGGCCAAAATCGCTGCAATGCGAGAAAGGACCGAGTATTCAAAGGCTTCCCGCAGGGTGGTGCGCAACATGCTGGCCGTGCCTTCGCCGGTCTTGATGGCAACATTCCCAGTGAACCCATCGGTCACGATCAGGTCAACCGCATCTCCGGGGATGTCGCTGCCTTCCACAAAACCAACAAATTCATAATCTGCTTTTTCCGCCTGTGCCGCGATCAGCGTATGGGCCTCTTTCAGCTCGGCGTGGCCTTTGTGGGCCTCGGTGCCAACATTGAGCAGGCCGACACGAGGACGGCGGATATTCATGGAGTTGCGCACGTAAGAGGTGCCCATGAGGGCGTATTGCAACAGATCCTGGGCATCGGCGCGCACATCGGCGCCAACGTCCAGCATCACGTTAAATCCCTGCGGATTGCGTGAGGGCCAGAGAATCGCAATGGCCGGACGGTTCACGCCGGGCATTTTGCGCAGGCGCAGCATCGACAGGGCCATCAAGGCACCGGTGTTGCCGCAGGACACGGCGCCGGCGGCCTCGCCCTTATTGACCGCATCCAGAGTGGACCACATCGAGGTGCCCTTGCCATTGCGCATGACCTGGCTGGGCTTGTCGTCCATGGTGACAACCTTCTGGGAGTCGCGTATTTCCACGCGCCCGTCCAGAATGCGGCGCTTGGCCACCAGCTGGGCCAGTTCTTCGGCAGGGCCATGCAGCAAGAAACCCAGCTGCGGGTTCTTCTTTGCAGACATGGCAAGACCGGCCACTACAACAGCAGGGCCGGCGTCTCCGCCCATGGCGTCAACCGAGATCACAATGCGGTCGGATTTTGTCACTGATTGATCGGGTTTACCCGTCATGCAAAAATCCGCCCCGCAAAATGTGTGATCGTCGCGATCTTATGCCGCGTCTTCGTCGATTTCGACGTCGTCGTTCATGGCAACAATTTCTTTGCTGTCATAGTTGCCGCAGGAGGGGCAAACGTGGTGTGGGCGCTTCAACTCACCGCAGCTCGAGCATTCGTTCGGGTTTGCAGCAACCAGAGCGTCGTGCGCGCGGCGGTTGTTACGGCGCGACTTGGATACTTTATTCTGTTGGACGGCCATGTCTCAACCTTCGTAATTGGGGCCTTGGGATTTTGCCCGCGGCGCGTTTCACATTCGTTCGTTAGATCGGTAGGCGAGCGTTTAGGCCGCAGCCTCTCCGATGTCCAACCAAAAATTCCGATGAGCGCGCGAAAATACTGAGAATCTCCGTCTGCGCAAGCAGTTTTTTAAGCTAGGCGGCCCGATGATGCCACCCGGAAAACCGACATTAAGATAGTTTTTTAGCTCTCATTGTCCGAGTTCATCTGTTTCTTGAGCGCGGCAAGCCCGGCAAAGGGTTTGACATCGTCCTCGCGCATCGGGGCAACCCCGGGCTGGCTGTAGACAGCCTCGCCCAGTTCCGCGCCCTCTTTGCGGGGATAGGCCGGGATCAACAAGGATAGCGCCTCGATCATCACAACTGCAGGGTCGATGGTATCCTGCAGCGGTTCTATCCGCTCATCCGCATCCATTTCCACCTCAGGATCATCGGGTTCCGATAGTTCCGAGACAAAAATCCGCTCAACTTTTTCATCGATTCGGGTGGTCATCGGTTCCAGCGTCACCACGCAGTCCTGCAAAACCGTGGCGCCCAAATGAGCAGTAAGCTGCCAGTCGCGACGGCCCTTGGTACTGACGGTTCCGGTGAAGCGGAGCTTGCGCAAACCCTTGATATCCAGCTCATGGGCCAGTGTTTCTAGCGTCTTTGCATCTGGGTGCAGATCAAACGCGGTTGCCCTGTTCTGTGGCAGATCGGACACCTTTAGAGTGGTGCTGTCAGTCATGTTGGCTACTTTCGTTTCTTGAACCGGGCGTCTGCATTAGGTAATCGGGTTCAAAGGCGTGTTCAAGCCAGAGGCAATGCAGTGTTGTGGGGATCATCATGAATGCACGGAAAGACCAGCTGAGATCAGCGGTGAAATATGCGGCCGGGGTGTTTGCT
The DNA here is from genome assembly GCA_025163595.1 of Phaeobacter sp. G2. Lineage (NCBI taxonomy): Bacteria > Pseudomonadati > Pseudomonadota > Alphaproteobacteria > Rhodobacterales > Roseobacteraceae > Phaeobacter > Phaeobacter sp. G2. The sequence goes on along the minus strand of CP104100.1, from coordinate 2,932,522 downwards.
GCGGCGGCCTTGGCCGGATGTAGCGCGATCTATCAGAAACACGGCTATACCCCCACCGAAGAACAACTGGCCGAGGTCGTTGTTGGGGTTGATACAAAAGACTCCGTCGCCGAAACGGTTGGTATCCCCACGGCTTCGGGGGTTTTGAACGATGGTGGCTACTACTATGTGTCGACCCTGATGCGCACACGTGGGGCTGGCGCCACAAAGCCTGTGTCGCGATCCCTGGTCGCCATCAACTTTGACTCGCGTGATGTTGTCTCGGGCATCGAGCGGTACAGCCTGGAGGACGGCAAGGTGATCCCGCTGGAACGCCGTGTCACCAGCTCCAGCGTTGAGGATAAGACATTTATCCGACAGCTGCTTGGCAGCTTGGGCAACTTCAACCCAGGTTCCTTGCTGGAGGAATAACCTTCGGAATTTCGCTGGGGCGCGCGATGCGCCCCGGTCAGGTTTGTCTGAATTGTGAGGAATGGGGCGCGTGGTGCTGCCATTTCCGTGGGCAAGGAGGGCTGGGAATGGCAGGCAGAGACGACAGAGGGGCGCTGGCAGCGCTGCCCGTTTCAGGTGTGCTGCTGGAAAAGGGGAGCTACCGGGCGCGACTGGCGCTGGGGGCTGACGATGTGAGTGCGGCGCAGCGCCTGCGGGCGCGCTGCTTTGCAACAGGGACTGTGGATCAGGACCAATTTGATGCAGACTGTTTGCATGTGCTGATCGAGTACCGTTCATCGGGGGCGCTGGCGGGCTGTTTCCGGCTTATGCTGCTCGAAAGCGGCCAGGAGCTGTCGCAGAGCTATTCTTCACAGTTTTACGATCTTTCACGGCTTGTCGGTTTCTCAGGGCGTATGTTGGAACTGGGGCGCTTTTGTCTTGATCCTGGTGTTCTGGATGCTGATGTTCTGCGTCTGGCCTGGGGGGCTGTCACCAGCATGGTGGATCGGCAGGGGGTTGCGCTGCTGTTTGGCTGTTCCTCCTTTGCCGGAACATCCCCCGAAGCCTATATCGAGGCCTTTGCCTTGTTGCAGCATCGCCACCTGGCACCGCCGCTCCGGCGTCCGGGGCTTAAGGTGGCTGAGGCCCGCTCCTTTACTGACCTGTTGCAGGGCCGCTCAGCGCAGCAGAAGCCGGATCTGAAACAGGCTCAGGCCCAGTTGCCGCCATTGTTGCGCAGCTATCTGGCGATGGGTGGCTGGGTCAGCGATCATGTGGTGGTCGACGCCGCGCTCAACACCTGCCATGTTTTTACCGGGCTCGAGGTCACAGCCATTCCGGCAGCGCGTAAACGTTTGTTGCGGGGCGTTGCAGAGCCGTTGTGAGCGTTGACCTTGCCGCCCGCGCGGTTTAGCTGGCTCACATGGCACGTATTCCTCTTTTGCAGATGACCGGGATCTCCCTCACCTTTGGCGGCGATCCCATCTTTTCAGATCTCGATCTGGTGGTGCAACCTGGTGACCGGGTCGCCCTTGTTGGGCGCAACGGATCCGGAAAATCCACCCTTATGAAGGTGATGGCAGGGCTTGTTGAAGCCGATACCGGGACACTTGTAGTGCCTTCTGGGCGCTCGGTCGGCTATATGGAGCAGGACCCGCAGATGACCGGCTTTACCACCCTGGGAGATTTTGCCGCCAGCGCGCTGGACCCGGGCGAGCTCTATAAGGTTGAGCGTGCCGGTGAGGGGCTGAAATTTGATCCCGACCGCCCTGTGGCCACCGCCTCCGGCGGCGAGCGCCGCCGCGCCGCCCTGGCCAAGCTGATGGCGGAAGCCCCGGATCTGATGCTGCTGGACGAGCCAACCAACCATATGGATATCGAGGCCATCACCTGGCTGGAAGCCGAGCTGAAATCCACCCGCGCCGCCTATGTGCTGATCTCACACGACCGGGCCTTTTTGCGGGCGCTGACACGGGCGACGCTTTGGGTCGATCGCGGTCAGGTGCGGCGGCAGGAAAAGGGCTTTGAGGGCTTTGAGGCTTGGCGCGACAAAATCTGGGAAGAAGAAGACCAGCAGCGCCACAAGCTGAATCGCCTGATCAAAAGCGAAAGCCGCTGGGCGGTTGAAGGCATTTCAGCGCGGCGCAAGCGCAATATGGGCCGGGTGCGGGCGCTGCATGAGCTGAAAGACCAGCGCGCAGGCCAGATCAAACGCCAGGGCGCAGCGGAGCTGGCGCTGGACGCTGGCCCCAAATCCGGTCGCAAGGTGATCGAAGTGGAAGCCCTCAGCAAAAGCTTTGGTGACAAGCAGATCGTTTCTGATTTTTCCCTGAAGGTTCAACGCAGTGACCGGGTGGCCTTTGTTGGTCCCAATGGTGCGGGCAAGACCACATTGTTAAAGCTGATGTTGGGGCAGGTGGAGCCTGACGCTGGCTCGGTCAAACTAGGGACCAATCTGGAAATCGCGCTGTTTGACCAAACCCGTGACCAGCTGGATCCCAATGCCTCGCTTTGGGAAAACCTGACCTCGGATCCTTTGCTTGGGATTTCCGGCAAGGCGGATCAGGTCATGGTGCGCGGGGTGCCCAAACATGTGGTGGGCTACCTCAAGGAGTTTTTGTTCGATGAAGCCCAGGCCCGCGCGCCGGTGCGGTCGCTTTCGGGCGGCGAAAAGGCACGGTTGCTGCTGGCCCGTCTGATGGCGCGGCAAAGCAACCTACTGGTGTTGGATGAACCGACCAATGATCTGGATGTGGAAACGCTGGACCTGTTGCAGGAACTGCTGGATTCCTACGAGGGCACCGTGCTTTTGGTCAGCCACGACCGGGACTTTCTGGACCGCGTGGCCACCACCACCATCGCCATGGAGGGCGATGGCAAGGTGACAGCATATGCGGGCGGCTGGAGCGACTATATCAGCCAGCGTGGTGGTCTGCCTGGCGGCGACAAAGGCGAAAAATCGCAGAAGATCAAAGCGCAAAAAGCCCAAGCTAAGGATGTGGCGACAGAGTCCAGCGCCAAAGAGAAGCTGTCCTTCAAGGAAAAGCACCGGCTGGAGGCCTTGCCCGCAGAAATAGAACGGCTGGAGCAAGAGATCGCCAAGCTGCAAGAGCTGATGGCCGATCCGGCGTTGTTCACCCGTGAACCCGTCAAGTTCAAAAAGGCCACCGAGGCCTTGGTCGAGCGACAGGAAAAGCTGGCAGATTCTGAGGAAGAGTGGATGATGTTGGAAGAGAAATCAGAAGGCTGACGTTGTTCGTGAAGTGAATAATTTCTTGGTTAACAAAATACTAACGCGCAATCCTAACTTTAAGTTCATCCCCTAGTCCGAGGGAGGTGGGCGCGGCAGTTTTGCCGTGCCCCTTATTTTAGCTGGGTGCTGCTGCCAGTCAGCGCATCCGCAGGGCGCCGTCGATGCGAATGACTTCGCCGTTGAGATAGCCCATTTCGGTGATGAACCCGGCCAGGCGGCCGTATTCTGCCGGATCGCCCAGACGCACTGGGTTTGGCACATCTGCTGCCAGTTGCTGTTGCACCTCTTCTGGCAGCCCCGCCAGCATTGGCGTCATAAAGATGCCTGGCGCAATGGTCATCACGCGAATACCGGTAGAGGCTAGATCGCGTGCCATCGGCAGGCACATGCCAACAACGCCGCCTTTGGAGGCGGCATAGGCGGCCTGGCCTTTTTGGCCATCATAGGCCGCAATGGAGGCGGTGTTGATGATCACACCGCGGGCACCATCGGATTCGGGGGTGTTTTTGGCAATTTCGACAGCGGCGAGCCGGGCCACATTAAAGGTGCCAACCAGGTTAATGTCGATGGTGCGCTTGTATGCATCCAGGGGGTGGGCGCCGTCGCGGCCGATGGTTTTGATCCCGTAGGCAATACCGGCACAGTTCACACAGGCGGAAATACGCCCCATTTTCTCAACCGCAAAGGCAATGGCTGCGCTGACCGAGTCCTCATCGGTGACATCGGTTTGAACAAAATGCCCGCCGATCTCTGCGGCGACCTTGGGGCCCCGCTCTGCGTCGCGATCCAGAATGGTGACTTGAGCGCCGTTTTCGGCAAAATGGCGTGCTGTGGCCTCTCCGAGGCCGGAGGCGCCGCCGGTAATGATGGCGCAGGTCTGTGCGAGTTTCATAAAACAGGGTCCTTCAGGTATCTGAACATCTGTTCAATAACTATCACATGCAGCCGTTCTGTCTAGCGCGACGTGGCGCTCATCAGTCTGCTGTCCCAGCGGGCCAGGGGCGAGAGCAATCGCCCCATCGGCAGCCACAGCGCCCAGGTGCCGCCCAGTTGCGACAGGCGGGCTCCGGTGCCCAGTTTGAACCTGGCAAGACCGGGTGCTTCTTCGGTATTGATCAGGCCAAGGTCCAGTTGCTGGCAGCCTTGGGCGGCGAGCCAGCTCATTGCCTCCCACATCAGCAGATTGTGGGCGGAGAGAGATTTTCCGGCCGGGGTGGTATGGGCAATGTGATAGGTCGCGCCGCGCCCATGGCGCAGGATAAGGATGGCGGCAACTACTTCGCTGCCACTGAAGGCTTGAAACAGCTTTGCCTTGCCTTTGTTTTCTTGCGCATAGGCGAGCGTCAGCGCGATGGGCCAGCTGCGATAGCCACGCTGCTGCTGTTGCACCTGATCTGCGGCAAACAGCCAATGGCGTGCATCCAGCGGCATGTTCTGGCGGCTGACCTTCAGCCCGTTCGACTGGGCGCGGGTCAGGCGATTGCGCCATTTCTGGTGCAGGGCGGCTTTGCGTTGCGCGGCGGTGTTTCCCAGGTCAAGCTGGGCAACACAGGCCGGGCTGACAAGCGGCAGGGCGCCAATCTGTGCAAGTGCGGGGCAGGGGTGTTCGGGAGACAGGATCACCGGAGTTTTGCCAAGACCATTGGCCCGTAGGGCCGCGGGCAATTGGCTGGGCTGGGGAAGCATCGCGCGATTGATCATGGCGAGCCGCAGTCCCGAGGCAAAGCGGCGCGTGGTGACGAGGCTGTTGTGTAGCTCTGGCAGAACAACGGGGGCCTGTCCCAGGGCTTTCAGGGCCCGTGCAAATTCTGCAGACTGCGCCAAAGCCGTGAGGCCGGCGCTGCCGCAATCTTGCGGCGGTAGGGAGACAGAGGGAGAGGCAGATACATGGAAGTCCAGCATAGGACCATTTACCAATCAGAAACCTAAATGATGGTTAATGAGGGGATGAAAAAGCAAACCCCTGTTCTGGGCCAGATCGCGCCAAATCCAAAGTTGACCCTGTCGGCAGCCTTTGCTGTGGCAAGTGTTTTGTCGATCCCGGTCTTTTTGCTGTTGAGCCTGGTGGAGTGGTGGTTCTTTTAGGGGGCTGAGTTGACTGGGCGGTTGTACCGGGCCAGTTTCAACGGGCGGGTATAAATCAGGGTTTGTTCGTGAGGCTCTGCCTCACACTCCGAGGTATTTCTGGAAAGATGAAAAGAGGTCAGCTGGGAGTGGGCTGCGTCATGGCGTCTTTGGGGTGGGCTGGGCGCGGGCCTAAGGGGGCGGGCCGGTGGTAAAGGGGCCGCTGAGCCCCTTTGAGTGTTTATGAACCCGCTGATCAGTCTGCCAGTTGCACCAGGGCGTGGCGCTTTTTACCGGCGCTGAGCTTGATGGGGCTGGACAGCGCCGCGGCGTCGATCATCAGGCCGGCGTCGCTGAGCGGTTTGTCGTCCAGTTTGGCGCCATTTTCACTGATCAGTCGTTTGGCGTCTTTGCCCGATTTTGCCAAGCCGGATTTGACAATCAGCTGAACGATGGAGATGCCATCGCCAAGCTCTGCCCCGGTCAGGGTCAAGGTTGGCAGATCATCGCCAATGCCGCCCTTTTCAAAGACGTCTCGGGCGGTGGCCTCGGCGGTGGCCGCGGCCTCGGCGCCGTGCAGCAGTTTGGTCACCTCATTGGCAAGGATGACTTTGGCGGCGTTCACCTCAGACCCTGCCAGGGCGCCGAGGCGTTCACATTCATCCACCGGCAATTCGGTATAGAGTTTCAGGAAGCGGCCCACGTCGGCATCGGTGGTGTTGCGCCAGAACTGCCAGAACTCGTAGGGAGAGCGCATTTCTGCGTTGAGCCAGACAGCGCCGTCCTGGCTTTTGCCCATCTTTTTGCCGTCTGAGGTAGTCAGCAGCGGCGTGGTCAGCCCGTAGATGGAATTGTCCAGTACCCGGCGGGTCAGGTCGATCCCGTTGACGATATTGCCCCATTGATCCGAGCCGCCCATCTGCAGGATGCAGCCGTAGCGGCGGTTCAGCTCGAGGAAGTCATAGGCCTGCAGGATCATGTAGTTGAATTCGAGGAAGGACAGCGACTGTTCGCGGTCCAGCCGCGATTTGACCGATTCAAAGGCCAACATGCGGTTGACCGAGAAATGGCGACCAATGTCGCGCAGGAATTCAAGGTAGTTGAGCCCGTCCAGCCATTCGGCATTGTTCAGCATCAGCGCCTTGTTGGGTGCGTCACTGTCGTAGTCGATATAGGCCGAGAACACCTTTTTGATGCCGGCGATATTGTCGTCGATCTGGGCGTCATTCAGCAGCGGGCGCTCATCGGCGCGAAAAGAAGGGTCGCCCACCTTGGTGGTGCCACCGCCCATCAGAGTGATCGGCTGATGGCCGGTTTTCTGGAACCAGCGCAGCATCATGATCTGGATCAGCGAGCCCACATGCAAGGATTTTGCTGTAGCGTCAAAACCGATATAGGCAGGCTTAACACCCTGCATCAGGGCCTCATCAAGGCCTTGATAATCGGTGCAATCAGCAAGGAACCCGCGTTCCATCATGACAGCGACAAAGTCCGATTTTGGGTGATAGGTCATAACATGCCTCGGTGTTTGGTTTGCGACGTGCTGTATAAGGCGCAAATTGCCCACATGGAACCTGTTTTCCCGACAAAATTTCAGCTGCGCGCTAAGGCAGTTCCCTGTGCCAGAGCAGACTGCTATGCAGGGGCAAAGGCTCCGGGCGATTGCCGCGGGTATCGGGGCGCCTTTGGCACAATGAGACGAGACGGTAGATGAGAAAAGCAATCGCCAAAACCGGCGTGGTCCGGGCCCTGGGCGCGATGAGTGGCACCTCGCTGGATGGGGTGGATGTTGCGGTGGTTGAGACGGATGGCCTAACAATTGCGGGCTTTGGCCCCAGTGGCTACCAGGCTTACTCGGATGTCGAGAGAGGGGTGCTGCGCGCAGGCCTTGGGCATTGGCACGGCGCCGAGGTTGAGGCAGCCGCCGAGGTGGTGGAAGCCAAGCATATTGCGGCGCTTGGCGGGTTTGAAGATATCGATCTGGTTGGGTTTCATGGCCAGACATTGGCCCATGCCCCGCGCCAGCAAGGCACCCTGCAGGTGGGCAACGGCGCGGCACTGGCCGAGGCGTTGGATCTGCCGGTTGTGTGGGACTTTCGCAGCGATGATGTTTCCATGGGCGGCGAAGGCGCGCCGCTGGCGCCGTTTTTCCACTTTGCCTGTGCCAAATATATCAAGGCCACCGGACCGATATGTTTCCTGAACCTCGGCGGGGTTGGCAATCTCACCTATGTGGATCCGCGTTTGGACAGTCCGGAAGCGCCCGGTGCGCTTTTGGCCTTTGATACCGGACCGGCTAATGCGCCGATCAATGACCTGTTGCAGGCACGGCTGGGGCTGGCGTTTGACAAGGACGGGGGCGTCGCCAGCAGCGGAGAGGTTGAGACCGGCGCGCTGGAGCTGTTCCTGGCTGAACCCTATTTTGCCCGCATGCCGCCCAAGTCACTGGACCGGAATGACTTTGCGGAGATGATTGATCTGGTGACAGAGCTGAGTGACGCAGACGCCACCGCCACTCTGACGGCCATGTGCGCGGCCTCGGTGGCGCAGGGGATGGAACACTGCCCGGAGCCGCCTGCGGTGGTTCTGGTGACTGGCGGCGGGCGGCACAATCCGGTGCTGATGCAGATGTTGGCGGTCTCATTGGACTGCCCTGTCAAACCGGTTGAGGCGGTCGGGCTGGATGGTGACATGCTGGAGGCCCAGGCCTTTGGCTTTCTGGCGGTGCGGGTGGCCCGTGGCCTGGCGACCTCCTGTCCGGGCACCACAGGCGTGCGGGCCTGCGTCGGCGGCGGGGTGATCAGTGTGCCGGGAACTGACTAGGGGTACGGGCTATGACGCCCATTTCAGTGGTTGCGGCTAATGGTTCTGGCTAATGGTTCCGGAAGGTCAAAATCCGCGTGGTCTGCGCGTAACACCCGCCTGCCTTGAGTGCAGGTCGTGGGGACAAAGCGGTGCAGAGTCTGCATGACGGGGATCAAAACATCTGCGGGCTCGGCCAGAGTGAGGTCGTGCTGAAAACAGTTTGCCTGTCGTTTGCCATCCTGTGCCGGGATGGCCTCCAATTGATGGTTGCCGAGGGCAATTACCCGGTCCCGATGCCAGGGGAGACCCCGATCTGATGCCATGGGACACCCCAATTTGACCCTGACGTGTTAAAGGAGAGGAAGCGAACGGGCCGCATCTTTGGCCAATAGGGATCACCCTTTTGTTGCAGGATGAACGCGCGACTGCCTGACACAGGGTTGCGCGCTTGCTCCGGCGGTCCCTTGGGCGCAACTGGCGTTATTTTTTGGGGATGTCAAAGCCAGGTGCGGCCAGCTCAAAACCCTCAAACCGGAAACCCGGCGACACGGTGCAGCTGACCAGAGTGTAGTCGCCAGTGCTGCGGGCGGCCTGCCAGTGGCCTTCGGGGACGATGAGTTGGGGCTGCCCTACAGTGAGATCCGGGGTGAGCAGATGCTCTGTGGCGGGGCCCGCGTCGGTAGCGGAGAGCGACAGGATTAGCGGCGCTCCGGAATGGTAAAGCCAGATTTCACTGGCATCGACCCGGTGCCAGTGGCTTGCTTCATCGCCACGCAGCAGGAAATAGATGCAGGTACCGCTGGGGCGGCCCTCATTTTCGGCCACCCAGGTTTGACGATACCACCCGCCTTCGGGGTGGCGGGAAAGTTGCAGTTTTGTAATGATTTCATCCGCAGTCATCGTGGCAGCACCTTCACACTGGTATTCTTGTATCTGAGACATATCTTGAGGTCATGGTTTTGCACATCCCCTTTGACAATACATATGCCCAGCTGGGGCCCGGCTTCTATAGCAGGCAGCAGCCCACGCCAGTGGCCGCACCGCAGCTGATTGCTTTTAACCAGACCCTGGCTGACCTGTTGCAGGTTCAGGCCGACGATCTTGCGCAGATGGCTGAGGTCTTTGTCGGCAATCAGATGCCTGCAGGGGCGGATCCCCTGGCGCAGGCCTATGCAGGCCACCAGTTTGGCAATTTCAACCCTCAGCTTGGGGATGGTCGTGCGGTGCTGCTGGGCGAAGTGGTTGGCGCGGAGGGCAGGCGCTATGATCTGCAGCTCAAAGGCGCGGGGCGTACACCCTTTTCCCGTCAGGGGGATGGCCGGGCCTGGTTGGGGCCGGTGCTGCGCGAATATGTGGTCTCGGAAGCGATGCATGCCTTGGGCATCCCCACCACCCGCGCCTTGGCGGCTGTCGCCACAGGAGAGACCGTCTGGCGCGAAGGCGGGATGCCCGGCGCGGTACTGACACGCGTTGCCGCCAGCCATTTGCGGGTGGGGACCTTTCAGTTCTTTGCAGCGCGGGGGGAGACCACAGCGCTGCGGCAGCTGACGGAGTATACCATCAAGCGCCACTATCCGCAGGCCGAGGGGCCGCTGGGGCTTTTGCGCGCGGTGCGGGATGCCCAGGCCGAGCTGATTGCCGCCTGGATGTCGGTTGGCTTTATTCACGGGGTGATGAACACCGACAACTGCAGCATTTCAGGTGAGACCATCGACTACGGCCCCTGTGCCTTCATGGATACCTACCGGGCCGATCAAGTGTTTTCCTCGATCGACCGGATGGGGCGCTACGCCTATGCCAACCAGCCAAGTATCGCAGTCTGGAACCTGGCACAGCTGGCCACCGCCCTGATCCAGCAACTGGACGACCCGCAAGAGGCGGTGGAAGAGGCCACAGCGATTATTCACGCCATGCCCTCCTTGATCGAAGTCGCGTGGCTGCGCTTGTTCCGGCGCAAAATTGGTCTTGAGACCGTAGCGCCGCAGGATTTGGAACTGATTTCGGACCTGTTGCAGCTGATGGAAGAAGGTCAAGCGGATTTTGCCAATACCTTCCGTGCTTTGGCTGAGGGAACCGCGGCAGATCACCTTCGTGATCCCAAGGCGTTTGCCCCTTGGCAGGCCCGCTGGATGCAGCGGCGGCAACAGGAACAAGATCCGCAGGCCATAATGCGGGCCAGTAACCCGGTCTATATCCCGCGCAATCACCGGATCGAAGAAATGATCACTGCTGCGGTGGCAGGGGACTTTACCCTGTTTGAGCGCTTGGGGACAGTGCTGCAGCAGCCATTCACCGAGCAATCAGGGGCAGAGGATCTGCGCCGGCCTCCGGCTGCGCATGAGGTGGTCACAGCCACCTTTTGCGGCACCTGATAGCAGCTGCGCCACCTCGCTTGGGAGCTTGGCTGGGCAGAGGTCAGAGTTCAGGTCAAGGTAGCGCTCCCGCCCGTCGTCGAGCTTATGAATAAGCTCTCCTCCCGTTGGGGGTGGGCGGGAGCATTTGGAGTCTGGGGACTTGCGCGGACCTCGCGCTTGCATAAATCGCGCGCTGACATCAAAGGGGCGGAGAAGGGCTCACCATTGCGGGTGCAGAATACTGCCCAAAAGAAATGGCGCCCTGCGGGAAGCAGAGCGCCATTGGCGATATGAAATTGGCTGTGCAGGGCCCTCTTGGGCTTTCGCAACCTGAACTGACCGCAGGATGAAGCTTCTTAGCGGGCCTGACGGCGTCGGTTACCTGCACCACCGCCTGCGCCTGCGCCGGACCCATTGGCGGACCCACCGGGTTTACCACCGCCCTGGGACTGGCCGCGACCACCACCGCCGCGCCGACGGTTGCCGCCGGGCTTGCCGCCTGGTTTGCCACCGGGACGGCCACCACGTGCGGGGCTGGCGCCGGGAACTGGCTCCCATGGGCTACCGGAGGCGGTTGGAATGGTGATTTTCATCACCTTCTGGATCGCTTTCAGCTCTTCCATCTCATCGGGGGCACAGAAAGCAACGGCCTGGCCGTCCTTGCCAGCGCGCGCTGTCCGACCGATCCGGTGCACATAGGCATCCGCTACATTGGGCAGCTCGTAGTTGTAGACATATTTGACATCGGGGATGTCCAGGCCACGGGCCGCAACATCCGTTGCAACCAAGACCTTGATCTGGCCTGATTTAAAGGCTGCCAATGCGCGCTCGCGCTGGCCCTGGCTTTTGTTGCCATGAATGGCAGCTGCGGCAAAGCCGGATTTCTCCAGCACTTTCATCAGCTTTTCCATACCGTGTTTGGTGCGGCCAAAGACCAGCGTGCGCTCATCCTTATGCTCGGTCAGCAATTCCTTCAGCAGGCTCAGCTTTTCCGCCTTGGCGATGAAATGCACCGATTGCGTCACCTTGGCTGCGGGCTTGCCCGGAGGGGAGACTTCGATGCGCACAGGACGGTTGAGATAGGAGTTGGCAATCTCGTTCATCTGCTTGGGCATAGTGGCCGAAAACAACATGGTCTGGCGCTCTTCGGGCAGCAGGGCAGAAATTTTGCGGAGCGCATGGATAAAGCCGAGGTCCAGCATCTGGTCGGCCTCGTCCAGCACCAGGAAATCGCAGGAGCCTAGATCCAGCGCCTTGCGGTCCAGGATATCGAGCAGGCGGCCAGGGGTAGCCACCAGAATGTCGGTGCCGCGGGAGATCCGCTGGATCTGCGGGTTGATCGAAACACCGCCGACCACCAGGCCGATTTTCATCGGGGTGCCTTCGGTCAGGTCTTTCAGGGTGGCGGCAATCTGGTTGGCCAGTTCGCGGGTGGGCGCCAGCACCAGGCCGCGCACGGTATGGGCGGCAGGTTTGCGGCCATAGTCCAGCATGCGGGCGATCAAGGGCACGCCAAAGGCAGCAGTTTTACCGGTGCCGGTCTGGGCCAGACCCAGCACGTCTTCGCCGTTCAGGGCGTGGGGAATGGCGCGGGCCTGGATCGGGGTTGGCTCTTTCAGACCCATATCGGCCAGACGGGCCAGAACAAGATCGGGCAGGCCCATTGTCGAAAATTCAGTCACGTATCGTCCTTTCGCGGCTCAATGCCCATGGCACGAACCGTGTCGACCAGTCGCAGAATGCGCTGGCTTTTGGTGGGGCAAAGCCCTCAAACGGGCGCAGACGAATGCCTGGCCGCTGGGATTTGCAAGTGCCCCACGCGTGATTTTGGGAACCTTGGCACTTCACTAGACACCGGGTTTGTCGCACATGTGTTGCGCGTCCGGGCTGTCTCTGCTCACGCGGCAGGGAAGGATGCCTGTGCATCACATGGGCGGTTATGTGGATAAAGTCAATGGCGCGTTCTGATGGAAATTGGTTTTCGTCGGCGCACGGATTGACTACATAGAGAACCCAGACCAGTGGACGGAAAGCAAAACGTGATGACAATTATCGCTCGATGTGAGGCCAAGGGCCTGCGGATGACCGGCCAGCGTCGGGTGATTGCCCGTGCTTTGCAGGACAGTGCCGACCACCCGGATGTCGAAGCGCTTTATGCCCGGGCCAGCGCGCTGGACAGCGGGATTTCTCTTGCCACGGTTTATCGCACTGTCAAACTGTTCGAAGAAGCCGGGATCCTGGACCGGTTGGAGTTTGGCGATGGTCGTGCCCGCTACGAGGATGCAGACCGGGAGCATCACGACCATCTGATTGATATCAATACCGGTGAAGTGATCGAATTCTGTGATCCCGACATCGAAGCGCTGCAGGAACGCATCGCGGCCAAACTGGGGTATCAACTCAAAGGTCACAAGCTGGAGCTCTATGGCGTGCCTCTGAAGAAAGCCGCACCCTCTGAGTGATCCTCAAGAAGGTGGGCCTTCAAGGGGAGACCTCAAGGGAAGCGGGATCGACTTGGCGGGACGTGATTTTCATTTAACCTATCAACGATTGTGAAGTCTAAACCCACAAACTGTTGTGTTTCATGTCGTAAATTGACTTGCGATGGGGCGGGTTGACCACCATTCCCTGACAAGGTGCTGCATTGGTCCGGTGACAAACGGCAGGCAAAGCAGCGCCTATTTTTCGGAGGGCCTGGCGTGAACAATCTAAACGGAATTCTCTTTATCCTTGCGGCCATGGCCGCATTTACCCTGGAAGATATGTTCATCAAGCGGCTATCGGGGGACGTTCCTGTGGGGCAGATCCTGATGTTGCTGGGCCTTGGTTCCGGTACGGTCTTTGCGGCGGCGGCTGTGTACCGGGGCGACAATCTTTTTGCGCCCGCGGCCTGGCGCGGGGCGGCAATCCTGCGCACCCTTTCAGAGGCCGTGGGTGCCGTGGCCTTTGCCACTGCGCTGTCTTTGGTCGATATTTCCACGGTTGCTGCGGTGTTTCAGGCGCTGCCCCTGGTTATCACCATGGGGGCCGCGTTGTTCCTGGGGGAGCAGGTTGGCTGGCGGCGCTGGAGCGCGATCTGTGTGGGCTTTGTCGGGGTATTGATGATTGTGCGCCCTGGGCTGGCAGGATTTAACCCTTCGGTGATTCTGGTGCTGGTGGCGGTTCTGGCTATTGCTGCAAGGGATCTGCTGACCCGTATGGTCGATAGCTCTGTCTCGTCGGCGGTTGTCAGCTTTCAGGCCTTTGCCTCGGTGATCGTGGCCGGTGGGCTGTTGCTGGTCTCTACCGGCGCAGAGCCAACCGCGCTGGATGGGCGTCAGGTGGGGATGATGCTGGGGGGGGTCGTCTTTGGCGTTGCGGGCTATTACGCCATCGTAACCGCAACCCGCATTGGGGATGCATCCGCGATCACGCCATTTCGCTACAGCAGGCTGTTGTTTTCCATTCTGGTAGGGGTGCTGGTCTTTGGTGAACGTCCTGATGCCATGACCCTGGGCGGGGCTGCGCTGATCATTGTTTCTGGTCTTTATACGTTTGTGCGGGAACGGCGCTTGGCCCGCGAACAGGTCCGGGAGCAGGCGCGCCTGCTCCGTGCGGGCTCTGTGGTGTCTGCAACACCCGGATCAACCGGCGTCTAGTCCTGGCATCAGGCCAAAGACTGCAAGCGCCAGAAACGACATCGATACCGGTGGCGCAAACAGCGATATGTTAGCCCTAACCTCGTGAAATAAACGCCGTTAGCGATAACGACCGCTGTTTACATTTGCCCCCTGGCTGCTATGACGCAGGCATCTTTTGTTGCAGTCAAGGACCGTCCAAATGAGCACAATTATCGACATTCACGCCCGCGAAATCCTCGACAGCCGGGGCAACCCCACGGTTGAGGTCGATGTGATCCTGGAAGACGGCACCATGGGCCGCGCCGCCGTGCCCTCGGGCGCCTCTACCGGTGCTCACGAGGCGGTGGAACGTCGCGACGGCGACAAGGACCGCTACCTTGGCAAAGGCGTGCTGGAAGCGGTTGCCGCCGTCAACGGTGAAATCGCCGAAGAGCTGGTTGGCTTTGACGCCACCGAGCAGGTTGCGGTTGACGGGGCGATGATCGAGCTGGACGGGACACCAAACAAGGCGCGTCTGGGGGCGAATGCGATCCTCGGGGTTTCCATGGCTGTGGCCAAGGCCGCCGCTGATTTCACCACCCAGCCGCTGTTTCGCTATGTGGGGGGCACCTCTGCCCGTGTTCTGCCGGTGCCGATGATGAACATCATCAATGGTGGGGAACATGCCGACAACCCCATCGACATTCAGGAGTTCATGATCATGCCAGTGGCTGCGGACAATATCCGCGAGGCCGTGCGCATGGGCGCCGAGGTGTTCCACACCCTGAAGAAAGAGCTGTCCGCTGCGGGTCTGTCCACCGGGATCGGGGATGAGGGTGGCTTTGCTCCCAACATTGCCTCCACCCGTGAGGCGCTTGATTTTGTTCTGAAATCCATCGAAAAAGCAGGCTACCGCCCCGGCGAGGAAATCTATCTGGCGCTGGATTGCGCCGCCACTGAATACTATAAGGACGGCAAATACGTGTTGTCCGGTGAGGGCAAGGTTCTGTCCTCAGCCGAGAACGTCGACTATCTGGCGGCGCTGGTGAATGACTACCCGATCATCTCGATCGAGGATGGCATGGGCGAAGACGACTGGGACGGCTGGAAGGCGCTGACCGACGCCATCGGCGACAAGGTGCAGCTGGTTGGCGACGATCTTTTTGTCACCAACCCGGCGCGTTTGGCCGAAGGCATCCAGCGCGGTAGTGCCAACTCCATGCTGGTCAAAGTGAACCAGATCGGCACGCTGACCGAGACGCTGAAGGCTGTAGATATGGCCCACCGTGCAGGCTTCACCAATGTGATGTCCCACCGCTCGGGCGAGACCGAGGACGCGACTATTGCGGATCTCGCGGTTGCAACGAACTGTGGCCAGATCAAAACCGGCTCGCTGGCGCGTTCTGACCGGCTGGCGAAATACAACCAGCTGATCCGCATTGAGGAAGTGCTGGGCGAAGTTGCAGAATACGCAGGCCGCTCGATCCTGAAGGGGTGATTAATCTACGATCCGGCTAAAGCTTTCTGCATAGCTCGGCTGAGTTCAACAAAAAAGGCCAAGCCCTGTGTCTCGTGACACAGGGCTTTTTAGTTGAGAAAGCTTCACGAAACTCGCCGCAGGTACTGGTGCGTTATGGCCGACATTTTGAACGCCAGGGGGCCGACGGCTAAGGATAAAACAAAGGCGATAGGCATCGCAGTCATGAATCGGTTCATCCAGAGCTCTATCCATCCAGAGGTAAAGTGCATTGGAAAGGCCGTGAAAATTCCGGTCATTAGGAGCGCCATCATAAAGGCGATAAAGAACTGCGCCAAAACTATGACGGACTTGGATTGGGGAGGCTGGGGTGATTGAAGTTGGCTCATGCTTGGCATTCCTGTTTTCTGTATAAAGCGGGATGCAACGGGATGGCCTTGGCGCAGTTCCGCAGCACCCCGAAGAGGGAGCTGCTGCGGGTTTGGGCCTTTGGCCCAACTAACTCTGACATTGTTGGCCCTGTATAGACCCTATCAATGCAAGGGCTGGGATAACCGAACCAGCCACACGTTTTTCAGCTCGAGCTCGGTAACACTGGTCAAACGTCGGGGTCAACATACAATTCGTTTATGATTACAAGCACTTCCTGAAAGATTTTGCTCTGACAGATTTGCGCAGGGTCATAAGACCTTGGTCATCAACATGTATCTGTCACGGGGCTGGAACCGGGTGCGCTGGTACAGTCTCTGGGCCTGCTCATTCTCCCGGTCCACCTCCAGGTGCAACGCCTTGATCCCGGCCTGGGCCAGGGTCTTGGGCAGTTCTATCAGCACCTCAGAGGCGAGCCCCCGGCCGCGCACCGGCGGGCGGATATAGATCTCATCGACAAATCCATCCATGCCGCCAAACTCCACCGACCAGCCAAAGGTGACTACGATATAGCCGATGGGGGCACGGGTGGGGCCGATGATATAGACCGCACCATAGGGGATGCCCTCGAGCAGCGGTTCAATCCCGGCACGGCGCTGTTCTGGGCTGGTGTCCAGGCCTTCTTCCACATGGAAGGCCTCCACCATGGTGAGCAGCTTTTCCAGATGCTCAGGGCGGGCCAGATGCAGGGCGGCGCTCACAACCGGGCCAGACGGTCAGTGATGAGGGTAAAGAACCCTTCGGCGTCCAGATCACCGATGAACAGCGCATTGGGCGGGCGCGTGGTGACACCCCACCAGTCGGCGACGGTCATACCAAGAGTGAGCTCTGAGTGGGTTTCAATCTCGACGTTGACCTGGCGGCCTGAGAACAGCGCGGGCTGGATCAGATAGGCAATCACGCAGGGGTCATGCAGCGGGCCACCGTCAGAGCCATATTTCTCCATGTCGAACCGCTCAAAGAAATCGAGCATTTCTGCAGTGAAAGACCCGGCACGATTACCCAGGGCCCGCAGTGCCTCGATACGGGGGCGGGTGGTCAGGGCCTTGTGGGTGACATCCAGTGGCATCATGGTGATTTGAACGCCGGATTTCAGCACAATGTCAGCAGCTTCCGGGTCGACATAGATGTTGAACTCAGCCGCGGGCGTGACATTGCCGACCTCAAAATAGGCGCCCCCCATCAGTACTATTTCTTGCACGCGCTCAATGATATCCGGCGCGGCCTGAAAGGCGGCGGCAATATTGCTGAGCGGTCCCAGCGGACAAAGCGTTACGGTGCCAGCCGGTTCACGTCGCAGGGTGTCGATAATGAACGCCACGCCATCCTGATCCTGCAGCGGCAGTGTTGGTTCAAACAGTTCGGGGCCATCCAGCCCTGTTTTGCCGTGCACCTCTTCGGCGGTGACCAGGGGGCGCGACAGCGGCGCCGCACAACCGGCAAAGACCGGGACATCGGTGCGGCCTGCGACCTCGCAGATGATGCGGGCGTTTTTATGGGTCAGCGGCAGCGGCACATTGCCGGCAACGCAGGTAATTCCCAGCACATTAATGTCATCAGGGCTGGCCAGGGCCAGCAGCAGCGCGACGGCATCGTCCTGTCCGGGGTCGGTGTCGATTATTACTTTGCGGGCAGTCATATGCGGGGTCCTGTGGTAAAAGGTGAGCGTTGCAGTGGCGACTGGAAATGTCCAGCCGCGCGCAGGTGAGGCGCGCGGATTTTGATTGTTTTGGGAAAGATGACGCGGCGGTCAGTCTGACGTTTTCTCGTCAGCCTTTACGGCATCCCACAGTGCATCCATTTCCGTCAGGTCGCTGTCTTCGGGGCGTTTTCCCAGTAGGGCCAGTTTGGCCTCGACGCCTTCAAAGCGGCGGATGAATTTGGCATTGGCTTTGCGCAGGGCTGCTTCGGGCTCGACACCCAGGTGGCGGCCAAGATTGGCCATGACAAACATCAGATCGCCAAATTCCTCTTCGACCTCCATCTGGCTCAACTCGGTGCGGGCCTCAGCCAGTTCGCCGCTTTCTTCGGCGATTTTGGCGATGACCTGGTCAACCGCGGGCCAGTCAAAGCCAACGCGGGCGGCGCGCTTTTGCAACTTGTAGGCCCGCAGCAGGGCCGGCAGCCCCACGGCGACACCGTCTAAAGTGCCGGTTTCCTGCTTGCCTGCCCGTTCGGCCGCCTTGATGGCCTCCCAGTCGGCGGTTTGTTGGTCTGCGCTTTTGTCGCGGGTTTCATTGCCAAAAACATGCGGGTGCCGCGAAACCATCTTGTTGGACATGGTGGTGACCACATCCTGGAAGGTGAAATGCCCGGCCTCAGTCGCCATTTGGGCGTGAAAGACGGATTGGAACAACAAATCACCCAATTCGCCCTTCAGTTCATCCCAGGCCTGGCGTTCAATTGCGTCGGCGACCTCGTAGGCTTCTTCGATGGTATAGGGGGCGATGGAGGCAAAATCCTGCTCCAGATCCCAGGGGCAGCCGTGGCTGGGGTCGCGCAGGGCCTGCATGATTGCAAGCAGCCGCTCGATCCCAGCGGTTTTGTTTTGTATCAATGCCATGTCGAAAGGCGGTGGTGGCGGTGTTTCGGGCATTGCAGCCTCTCTTGTTCCTGTGTCAGATGCATCAATCCCGATCCTCGCACAGGAGTCCACCCCATGGCCGTCGTGAACCGCATTGCTGATTTTGCCCCCGAGATGAAGACCTGGCGTCAGCGTCTGCATCAGATCCCCGAATTGGCGTTGGATCTGCCCAAGACAGCCGCCTATGTGGCGGAGCGTCTGCGCGAGATTGGCGTGGATGAGCTGCACGAAGGTATTGCCACCTCTGGCATGGTTGCCATCATCAATGGCCAGGGCAACACGCCGGGGCAGGGGCCGACAATTGGATTGCGCGCCGATATGGACGCGCTGCCCATCCCCGAAGAAACCGGCGTTGACTATGCTTCGCAGCATGCGGGCAACATGCATGCCTGTGGCCATGACGGTCATACAACCATGCTGCTGGGGGCGGCCAAATATCTGGCGGAGACGCGCAACTTCTCTGGCCGGGTGGCGTTGATTTTTCAACCCGCCGAAGAGGCCATTGGCGGCGCCCGGATCATGGTCGAGGAAGGCATCATGGAGCGCTTTGATATTGGCGAAGTCTATGCCCTGCACAATGCGCCGGGATTGCCTGTGGGCAGCTTTGTGACCACGCCCGGTGCGTTGATGGCGGCCGTGGATACGTTTCACATTCATATTCAGGGGGTTGGTGGCCATGGGGCGATGCCGCATGAGACCCGTGATCCGGTGATGGCGGCCTGTGGCATTGCCCAGGCGCTGCAAACCATCATCAGCCGCAACCATCACACGCTTGAGGATCTGGTGGTCTCGGTGACGCAAATTCATACCGGAACCGTGGACAATGTGATCCCGGATACCGCCTATATCAATGGCACGGTGCGCACTTTTAATCCGCAGGTGCAGGCCATGGTCATGCGCCGCATGGAGGAGATCGTTGCGGGGCAAGCGGCGAGCTATGGTGTGACAGCTGAGTTGAACTATGAGGTCGGATATCCGGCGACCATCAATGACGCCGCCAAGGCGGGGTTTGCAGCCGAGGTCGCGGGGGAGGTATCAGGGCCAGAGAATGTCGAGGCTGATGGTGGCCGCGAAATGGGTGCCGAGGATTTCTCATATATGTTGAACGCGCGTCCCGGTGCCTATCTTTTCCTGGGCCAGGGCGAAAGCGCAGGCCTGCATCACCCGAAGTACAATTTCAACGACGATATCGCCCCAATTGGCGCCTCCTTCTTTGCACGTGTGGTGGAGCGGGCGCAGCCCCTGGGATAGGCGCAAGGCCGGTCCGCAGTCGGCTGGAGCCAGGCTTTGCGGCGGTCGGAGCAGGTGCTGAGGTGACAGGAGCTCTAAAAATGGCTATCCCGGCTTTGCAATATGATCAAAATTGACCGTTCTGGTCTTGGCGTCTCGGTTTCACTTGCTTGGCGCCGCGGGGCGGGAAATGCAAAGGGGGTGGGTAAATGGCACTGGAAGATGCAAAAACACAGGTCGATCAGGCCTTCACGCGCGAGGAGCTGACGGGGCTTAGCTTTGAAAATACCTTTGGCGGGGCGCTGTCTTTTGCGCGTCGTCGTTATAGCAAAGACCTGAGCGTCGCGGATATCGCGGTAACCGGTGTGCCCTTTGATCAGGCCGTCACCAACCGCCCGGGCACTCGTTTGGGGCCACGGGCAATCCGCGAGGCGTCGGCATTGCAAAGCCCGGATGCCCCCTATGGCTGGGGCTATGATCCGCTGAGTGAACTGGCCATTGTCGACTATGGCGATCTGGCCTTTGACTATGCGAATGTGGCGGCTTTCCCGGATACGCTGCGCAATCACATGCGCGGTATTCTTGCGAGCGATACCGCCTCGGTGACGCTGGGCGGAGATCACTACATCAGTTTTCCGATCCTCAAGGCCTATGCCGAGAAATACGGTCCGATCTCGCTGTTGCAGTTTGATGCCCATACGGACACCTGGCCGGATGATGATTTTACCCGCGTCGATCATGGCACCATGTTCTACAAGGCGGTGAAATCAGGCATCGTTGATCCGGCCACCTCGGTGCAGGTGGGCATCCGCACCACCAATGAAGACAGTCTGGGGGTCAATATCATTGATGCGGCAACCGTGCATGAAATTGGCCCGGTTGAAACCGCGGCCCGGATCAAAACCATCCTCGGGGATCGGCCCTGCTACCTCAGCTTTGATATCGACGGCTTGGATCCTGCCTATGCACCGGGCACTGGCACCCCTGTCTGGGGCGGTCTTACCTCTGCGCAGGCGGCTCGCATCTTGCGCGAGATCGCCGGGATCAATATCAAAGGCGGTGACGTGGTGGAGGTCTCGCCTCCGTTTGACACCACCGGGGCGACTGCAATTGCCGGGGCCCATGTTGCAATGGAAATTATCTGCCTCCTGGGCTGGAATATGAGAGAAAATGGCTGAGTTTAATCAACCGATTAGTGGCAATGATCTGGCGCGGTTTTCCGGGCCAAGCACCTTTATGCGCCTGCCGCAGGCAACCTCGCTCGAAGGTTTGGACGTGGCCTTTCTGGGGGTGCCGATGGATATCGGAACCTCTTGGCGGTCCGGCACCCGTTTTGGCCCCAAACAAATTCGCAGCGAGAGCGCCATGCTGCGTCCCTATAACATGGCCACAGGAGCGGCACCCTTTGACAGCCTGAATGCGGGGGACATTGGCGATCTGGCGATCAATACCTTTTCTCTGAAAGAATCCCTGCGCATCATCGAGGAAAGCTATCAGGCGATCCTGTCGGGCAGTGTGATTCCGATGGCGATGGGCGGCGATCATTCGATCACCCTGCCAATTTTGCGGGCGATTGCCGCCAAATACGGTCCTGTCGCGCTGGTCCATGTGGATGCTCATGCGGATGTGAACGATGATATGTTTGGCGAACGCGAAACCCACGGCACGGTGTTTCGCCGTGCCTATGAGGAAGGCTTGATCGTCGCAGACAAGACCTACCAGATTGGCATTCGTGGCACCGGCTACGGCGCGAATGACTTCACCGAGGCACAGGGCTGGGGCTTTCAACAGTTTCCCGCCCAGGAGCTGTGGGGGCGGCAACTGCACAATATGG
The DNA here is from genome assembly GCA_025163595.1 of Phaeobacter sp. G2. Lineage (NCBI taxonomy): Bacteria > Pseudomonadati > Pseudomonadota > Alphaproteobacteria > Rhodobacterales > Roseobacteraceae > Phaeobacter > Phaeobacter sp. G2. Next base: position 2,910,962 of record CP104100.1, on the reverse strand, counting down.
GCGCTGAGATTCGCCGCGATATTGGCGCCCGCCCGGTTTATATCACCTATGATATCGACAGTCTGGACCCAGCCTATGCGCCTGGAACCGGCACACCGGAAATCGGCGGCTTGACCACTCCGCAGGCGCTGGAGTTGATCCGCGCCATGAAGGGGTTGAACATCGTAGGCTGTGATCTGGTGGAGGTTTCGCCGCCCTATGACACCTCGGGCAATACAGCCCTGACTGCGGCTAATTTGCTTTACGAGATGATGTGCGTTCTTCCAGGGGTCAAGTCGCGCTAAGCTCTTCTCTGACGATCTCTCACTTTGGGGGTAGGCGCAAAGAAGAGGGCGGGGCGACCATGGGAAAGATAATGATGTTGATTTGGATTGTGCTGGCAGCTGCCGTGGTGGTTGTCGGCTTTATCCGATTGGCACCGGTTGATCCCTTTGATTGGAACACCCAGCCGGAACTGTCAGAGGACAAGGAGTTTCGGGGCGGCGTCTTTAAGGTTGTGCGCACCGGGCCTGAGGGCCTGCACGACTTTGACCGCATCGCCAGCGCAGCCCCGCGGACAAAACTTTTGACAGGATCTGTCGAAGAAGGGATGGCCACCTATGTGACCCGCACCAAGGTCATTGGATTTCCCGATTACACCACCGCCCGTCAGGACGGTGATTTGCTAAAGGTCTACGCCCGGTTGCGGTTTGGTCGCTCTGATCTTGGCGCCAATAAGTCACGCATTGATGGCTGGTTATCGCTGATGCCCAGACCCCAGGACTAGCCCACCACGACAGCGAGGCCAGGGGCCATCCACACGATCATAGTGGGGCATGTCGCAAGTGCTAGATCAGAGATCAGGCAGCTGGGCCTGTGCCAGGGAATAGGACGTAGGCAAAGGCCTTTGCTGGTCAGGCTGCTGTAGTTTGGCTGACAGGCAATTGGCCTGCACTTCCCGCCACATCGGCACGTTGAGCGACATTTGGCATTGGGCCAGAAACTGCCGCCCATCGACATCCAGGCAGCGCATTTCACCCAGATCGACCCGCGCGCCGCTTTTGTCGGTGCAATAACAGTCGATCACCTTGCCACCGGGACCAACCACATCTGCCAGTCCCGGGCTTGTCGCCAGGATCAGTGCGAATGTGATAAGGGCTCTGGCATGTTGCATGTAGCTAGCATATCACAGAAACAACAGGCTGCCAAAGCGGCAGCACACCACCCCGAATGAGAATGAGGCACGGATGATCCCCGAAGAGCGGCTAGAGCAGATCCTGCAACGGTTTCAGTATCTTGAAGCTGCAATGGCAGAGGGTGTCAGCGGTGCTGAGATCGCAGATCTGGCGCGTGAGTATTCCGAGATCAAACCGGTTGCAGAACAAATTACCGCCTATCGCCAGCTGCTGACAGATCTGGATGATGCTGAGGCCATGCTGTCAGACCCGGATATGAAGGAGCTGGCCGAGGATGAAATCCCCCAGCTCAAGGCGGCTCTGCCCGTTGCGGAGGAGGCCTTGCAACTGGCGCTCCTGCCCAAAGATGCCGCAGATGCGCGCCCTGCGATGCTGGAGATCCGTCCCGGCACAGGCGGCGATGAGGCGGCGCTTTTTGCGGGCGACCTGCTGCGCATGTATCAGCGTTATGCCGAGGCGCGCGGCTGGAAGTTCGAGATCATCGAAGAACAGGCCACCGAGCTGGGCGGCATCAAAGAGGTCGTGGCGCATATCAAGGGCGAAAATGTCTTTGCGCGGATGAAATATGAAAGCGGTGTGCACCGGGTGCAACGTGTCCCGGTGACCGAAAGCGGTGGTCGCATCCACACCTCTGCGGCGACGGTGGCTGTGCTGCCGGAAGCGCAGGAGGTCGATGTGCAGATCGACCCCGGCGATATCCGCATTGATACCATGCGGGCCTCTGGTGCCGGTGGGCAGCACGTCAACACCACCGATTCCGCCGTGCGCATCACCCATATTCCCACCGGGGTCATGGTGGTCAGCGCCGAGAAATCTCAGCACCGAAACCGCGAGATTGCCATGCAGGTGCTGCGGGCGCGGCTTTATGATCTGGAACGTCAGCGCATTGATGGCGAACGCTCTGCGGATCGCGCCAGCCAGGTGGGGTCGGGGGATCGCTCAGAACGGATCCGCACCTATAATTTCCCACAGGGACGCATGTCTGACCACCGCATCAACCTGACGCTTTATAAGCTGGATCAAATCCTGCAGGGCGACTTGGATGAAATCATCGACGCGCTTACCGCTGATAATCAGGCGCGTCTGTTGGCTGAAATGGGACAGTGAATGAACAGGCCAGTTCATTGAGTTCGGTTCAGGTCCTGACGGCGGCTCAGGCCATGGCCTCTGCCGCAGCCCGGTTGCGGGCTGCAGGGGTCGATGATCCGGCCCGGGATGCGCGCCTTCTGCTGGCCCATGCGGCCCGGATCGAAGCCAGCCGGGTGACACTGATTGCCCCTGAAGAACTCGATCCCGATGTGGCAGAGCGCTACGAGCAGCTTATTGCGTTGCGGGCGGTCCGGGTGCCGGTGTCGCATTTACTGGGCGAGCGGGAGTTCTACGGCCGCCGGTTCAAGGTCTCAAAGGATGTGCTGGACCCGCGCCCGGAAACCGAAACCCTGATCGAGGTCGCCCTGGCGCAGCCTTTTGAGCGGGTGCTGGATCTGGGGCTTGGCTCTGGCTGTATTCTGGTGACGCTGCTGGCAGAGACCCCGCAGGCCACCGGGCTGGGGGTAGACCTGAGCGAGGCCGCCTGCCTGCAGGCCAGTGCCAATGCGCTTCTGCACCGGGTCGAGGCCCGTATCGACATCCAGCAATCGGACTGGTTTTCAAATGTCTCGGGCAGCTTTGATTTGATCGTCTCGAACCCGCCCTATATCGCGCTGGATGAGATGGCAGATCTGTCGCCAGAGGTGCGCGAGCATGAGCCGGATCTTGCCCTGACGGATGGCGGTGACGGCTTGGCAGCCTACCGCGCGCTTGCCGCTGGGGTGGGGGCACATCTGCGCCCCGGCGGGCGGTTGTGTTTGGAAATTGGCCCAACACAGGGGCCGGCCGTCGCCGCAATGCTGCAGCAGGCCGGATTGACACATATCGCAATCCTCCCGGATCTTGATGGACGCGACCGGGTTGTTTTTGCCCGAAACGGAGCCTGATCTGGCTTTTTTGCGCGAAAATTTGTGTTTTTGAAAGAAACTTCGCGAAATATGAGGTGCGCCCCTTGTCTGGGGCCATAGAAAGTGGTTACTCAAAGTGTCGCTCAAAAACGGTGAGGTTACTCTACCTCCCAGCGACACCAAGCCCAAAATAGTCGATCATCCGGCGTAATGAAGCGCTGAAGTAGATCCAGGACACATGTAATTTAAGGCTGACGTTAGGCATATGAGATCGTCAAAATCACGTTCGCGTTCCAAGTCGAACCGGAACCGCCCCAATGGGGTCAATGTTGTAAATCGCGTCTTCGACAGCTCCGGCCCAGAGGGCAAGGTGCGCGGGACTCCGCAGCAGATCATTGATAAATACAACCAGCTGACACGCGATGCGCAGCTCAGCAATGACCGGGTCGCCGCTGAGAACTTCCAGCAGCATGCGGAACATTACCTGCGTCTTCTGAACGAAGCGCAGCGCGAAATTGATGCCCGCCGGGAAGATCAGGAACGCCAGAACCGCGAACGGCAAGCCGATCGTGACCGCGAGCGGGCTGAACGGCTTGAGCGTCAGGAGCGGGAAGCAACCGCCAATCAGGCGCAACAGCAGCCCCAATCCCAGCCCCAGTCTGCGCGTCATCAACAGCCGCAATCTGGTCAGCCCAGTGCTGAGAACCAGAGCGATGCCGCTGCACGGCAGGATGCGCCCCGTCAGGATCCGGCCAATGCGCCGCAGCCTGATGTGATTGACCCGCGTGATGCGGGCGCTGGCAGCGGTCAGGACAGCGGCCTGGTGGACACACCAGAAAGCAAAGGGCAGTCGCCCGCTGACGCGCCGAAAAAACCAGCGCCCCGCAAGCCGCGCGGACGCAAACCAGCGGCTGCAAAACCCAGCGGTGATGCAACGGCAGCGCCAGCCGCCGAGGGCGAGGCCCCTGCTGCAGCAGAGACTGACAAGGAAGCCAAACCAAAGCGTGCACCCCGGGCCAGAAAGCCCAAGCCAAAGCCCGAGGATGCACCGGAAGCGGCCGAATAATTCCAGTTAATATTCTTGACCACTGGATCGAAATAAAAAACCGGCCTTCATCTGAAGGCCGGTTTTTTGTGAGCTATAAGAGCAGCTGTGGGGCAGTGGCCGTGCCGGTCAGTCCAGCGGTTTGATGCTGCGGGCCAGGGCGCAGAACTCTTCCAGGCTGACCTGTTCGGCCCGTTCGGTTGGGGCAATACCTGCGGCTTTTAGGTGGTCCTCAATTCCCGGTGCCACGCTTTTGAGGCTGGCGCGCAGCATTTTGCGGCGCTGATTAAAGCCCGCTGCGACTACCCGGGACAGGGTCGCCGCATCCGCAGGAAAGCGCGGCTGCTCCAGCGCGGTGAGATGCACAACCGCGCTATGGACCTTGGGAGGCGGGCTGAAGGCTTCGGGGGGCAGTGAGAGGACAATCTGCGCATCCGCGCGCCACTGCGCCAAAAGCGCCAGACGGCCATAGGCCTTGGTGCCGGGTTGGGCGACGATCCGTTCGGCGACCTCGCGTTGAAACATCAGGGTGAGGCTTTGCCAGAAGGGCGGCCAGTCCTTGGGGGTGAGCCAGCGCACCAGCAGTTCGGTGCCGACATTATAGGGAAGGTTTGCTGCAATCCGAACCGGTGGGGTGAGATGCGCCAGCGGATCCACGTCAAGTGCGTCACCATTGATCAGCTCTAGCCTGCCCGGATAGGCCTCGGCAATTTCTGCCAGGGCGGGCATGCAACGGCTGTCTTTTTCCACCGCAAGAACCCGGCGCGCCCCTTCGGCAAGCAACCCACGGGTCAAGCCACCGGGACCGGGGCCAATCTCCAGCACGTCACATTCGCTGAGATCGCCGGCTTGGCGGGCGATTTTTGAGGTGAGGTTGAGATCCAGCAGAAAGTTCTGCCCCAGCGATTTACGCGCCAGCAGCTGATGGGTGTCGATGACCTCACGCAGGGGAGGCAGGGAGTCGATGGCGCTCATTGCGGTATGTCCAGGGCGCGCGGCCTTGCGGGGCGCCAGTCAAAGAAAGGGTGGGGGAGGGATAGGCAGTCGGCTGAGAGCCGTCAAGGGGATGACGCCTTTGTCACCCCCTGTTGGGTGCTGCGCTGCGCCATGCTCTGAGCTAGTTTCAGCGCCTCGATGAGACTGGACGGATTAGCCTGGCCCGTGCCTGCAATATCAAAGGCGGTGCCATGATCTGGTGAGGTACGGATAAAAGGCAGGCCCAATGTGACATTGACGCCGCGATCAAAATCCAGCGTTTTGATCGGGATCAGCGCCTGATCGTGATACATGCAGATGGCCGCATCATAGTGGGCGCGGGCGCTGGCATGAAACAGGGTATCGGCTGGATGTGGCCCGGTAAGCTTGAGCTGATCCGAGTTCAATTCGCTGACTAGATCATTGATCCACGCCAGCTCTTCCTGGCCCATGGCGCCACCTTCACCCGCATGGGGGTTCAACCCCGCAACCGCAATACGCGGATGGGCAATGCCAAACTGGGTTTGCAGGCCCTGGGCAGTGATGGCGACCACCTCACGCAGCAGCTCTGGGGTGAGGGCGCGTGGGACCGCGCTCAGGGCGATATGGATGGTGGCGGGAACCACCCGCAGGGCCGGGCTGGCCAGCATCATCACCACGCGGCTGCGGCCTGCCAGATGAGCCAGAAACTCGGTATGGCCGGGAAAGGCAAACTGCGCTCCATCAATCAGCGCCTTTTTGTGTATCGGCGCGGTACACAGCGCTGAGGCCGCACCCGATTGAACCAGTTCAACACCGCGTTCAATGGACTGCACCACCCCTGGCGCATTTTTGGGATCAGCTTCGCCCTTGGTGGCGGATCCTGCAAACTGCAAAGGCAAAACCGGTAGCGCCTGTGCGCAGAGGTCCAGGGCCTCATCAGGCGTTTTGATCAGCGCAACAGGGGTGTCCTGTGGCAGGTGGCGTGGGTCCCCAATCCAAAAAAACGGGCAGCTCTTTTTCAAGAGCTGCCAGGCTTTAACGGTGATCTCAGGACCAATCCCGGCGGGCTCCCCGCAACTGAGTGCGATTGGGCGCGGCAGGAGACCGGAACAGATCATTTTTCGATGATCAGGGCGTCCGCCCGAAGCTGTTCCAGAAAGCTGTCCGCCAAAGAGGTCAGCCGTTGGTGCGTCAGGGCGTTGGCGACGGTTTCACGAGATTCGCCTTCGCCCAGCTGTGCAGTGCGACCGCAAAGCATCAACAAAACCAGTGTTTGGCCCTGGTTGCGGGTGAGAGACAGGGAAATCTCATTTGGGTCCAGCTTGGCCAGCTCAATGCCGATATCCTGAGGAATTTCTGCGGGCACCAGGCTTTGGCGGTCCAGAACGCTCGGGTCCTGGTCCTTTGCGACGCCGTAAAGGTCCTCACAGGTGTCGAGGCTATCCGCAATCTTCTGGGCCTGGGCCAAGGTTTCGGCGCTGCGGCCACCGGGGATGTAATAGCTGGCGTAGTCGATCGCAGAGTAGGTCTGACGACTGCCGGTCACTTCGCGGACGCCGCGCATCTGGAACATTGCCACGGCCCCCTGCAACGGCAGGGGCTCAGTGATTTCGCCGGGGTCAAGCGCAAGAACAACGGGTTGCAGCTGCGGTGGCAGTTTGGTCAAGTTCATCCAGGGCAGGCGGCCGCCATTGTTCCGGCTGTCTGAGGCCGAATATTGGGTAGCGGCCGAAGAAAAGGCAGCAAAACTGGTTATTTCCCCAACCTGATCGGTCAGGTTTTGGACCTGCTCCGCATTCTGTTCGTTGATTGGCACGATCAATTCGGACAGCAGAACCTGCACCCCACCTGATCCGGCCTGGCCCATCGCACGGTCAATTTCCACCTCTGTGGGACGTGCCCGGGATAGGAACCGTCCGCTCACATATTCGCGCCAGCCTAGGCCCACCTTGGTAAAATCGCGTACTGTCTCTGGCTCAATCCCGGACTGTTTGAGAACGGTCAGGAATTCATTGAGTGACAAATTAGCCCGCCCGGCAAGTTCCGTCATGCCTGCGGTAATGTCTTCCTCTGATGGAGAAATGCCAACCCGGTCAAGTTCAGCCATCTTGAGCCGGTCTTTGATAAGCTCTTCGCGGGCCATGATCTCTGGGTTGCCAGGCGTCCGCAAAACGCCCATGAACAACGCGCGCTGTTGCAATTCGTACTGCGTAATCACTGCGCTGTCGACGGTCACTGCGGGCGAAAATAGCCCCTGGGCAGCCACTGGGGCCGCTGTTGAAGAGAGCGCCAGGCCTAAAGTAAGAGCCACCGTCGCTTTGGAAAGGCTTCGGATCAAGGACGCCGAGAAGGCCTGGGTCAAGATTGTCTGCATGATCGCCTGTACTGTTTGCTACTGTTATTGACTGAGAATCCGTTCATGGAAATTGAAAACCCAAAATCCGTTGAGGGATCTACGCTTGTTGTCGAGGTATAGCGACGGTTTACCGAAAGGTCGACCGTTACGCACTCGTTGCTGTAGGCTAGGCCAAGTCCTGCCCGCGTGGCCCGCGCATCGGAAATATCATAGCGCAGGCTGGCACTGGCTTTCCAGCTGGTCGAGACCTCATAAGAGCCATCAAACCAGATCTCAGAGGTTTCGGTAATCCGGTTTTCATTTGGGTCGCTGCCAAGCCAGAGATAGCTGCCTGAAATGGCCAGCGCATCGCGGTACCAATCCCCACGCAGCTCCGCTTTGGAAAAGTTCAGGGAATCATTCAGCAGGCCACGCGCCGTGAGGGCGATGCCGTCGTTGAACTTCAATTGCCCCGCCAACAGCAGGTCCGAGGTGGTGCCCCCCAGGCCGGAGGTTTTGGTAAAACGGGTGTCAGCGTCCTGGCGGATTACTTGGCCCACAGTTGCATAGGACTGCCAACCACTGGTGGCAAAGCGCGCCCAGTTGAAGCCATAGGCGAGAGCCAGCCCGTCTTCACGCGCGTCTGAGGCCGGGAACCGCGACAGGGACAACAGATTGGCCTGGTCAAATTCCACATAGTTGCTTTCGTCCTGGGCAACGCTGTCACCGATCACATTGCTCCAGCCCAGTTGCACAATGGGTTCAAAGAACTGGGCAGCGCCGCTGGCGTCCGTTTTGGACATGGGCAGGCGCAGGGTGAGCGCGGATCTGGGGGTAAGGCGCGAACTGTGTTCGGAAAAGTAGGAATCGTCATAGGTGGTAAACCCATCAATTGCCGATCCGATCTCCCATTCCAGCAGAACCCCACCGGCCAATTGCCAACTGCGGCGCCAATCGAGGTCTGCGGTGACACGCCCGTGGTCGCGTCCGTTGGTGGTGGTCAGGTTGCCTTCCTGATCTGAGGTGCGGTTGTGACCGTGGGCTTCGAGTGTGAGCCGGGTTTCACCGCCAATGGAGGTCGGGAAATAGCGCTTTTGAAAATAAACCTCGCCTATGGACGACGGGATGAGATCCTGATCTTCGCTGTCGCGCAGGGTTTTAAAGTTGGTCAGCGCCGCGTGCAGCAGGCGGTCCCGGGTGGATCGCGTCAGGGTGACTTCGGAGCGTAGGCGGTCAAGGTCGGGCAGGCTGTAATCCGCAATATAAGCGTCATCCGAAACCGTCTTGAGGTCAAACTCCAGCTGGAAATCCCGTGGCAGCTCAAACAGGCCCGTCGCAAAAAGATACCCGCGGTCTTCGCCTCGCTGCAGGTCATCGCGGGTATAGGCCCCTTCGAGCTCTATAGTGCCATGTCGAAAGGCCTGGCGATAGCGGGCCTCCAGGGTTCTGGTGCTGCCGGAAAGATAGGGCGACAGGGTCAGATCTCGGCTGTCGCCCAGCGTGAAGAAATAAGGAACTTTGATCCCGGTCCCGAGGTTTGAGGTGGTCCGGGTTGAGGGCACCAGAAAACCGCTGGTGCGCTTTAGGTTGGGATCCGGCAGACGCACGGCGGGGAAGTAAAACACCGGAACATCCAGAATTCTGACCTGGGCGTTTTCAAAATAGAGCTGCTGTTCAACCTGGTCATGGATGACCCGTCCGGCGCGGATCTGCCAAAGCGGCGGCTTGCCATCTTCGCAGACATGGCACGAGGTCACCGAGGTTTTGTAGAGCTGCGTATAGCGACCGCCCACGCGGGTCATTTGCAGGGATGCCAGCTGCAACTGCTGCTTAAAGATCATCCGCGCCCCGGTCAAAAGCCCGTCGCGCAGGCTCCGGTCCAGTTCGGCGGCATTGGCGAGAATGGTCACATCGCCGCCTTGATCGATGCGGATCGGGCCTTCGATTTGCAGGGTGCCAGAGCTTTCTTCAAAGATGACCCGTTGCGCCTGTAGCCGGACATCGCCTTGGAACGCCTCGACATTTCCTTTTGCGATTAATTGCCGATCGGGGGTGATAAACAACTGATCCGCAACCAGTATGGCAGGCTGCGCCGCCGCAGGCGCAGGTCCGTCTTGCTGCGCTGCCGCAGGAGAAGTGATGGCCAGCCAGGGCAAGACCACCGAGAGCAATAGGGCGCGGCGCATATTATCCGTCCTCAGCATGTAATAGTAGTCCCATCGTCAGCAGTATCGAGGCAACCGGTGGAGCCCAGGCGGCCAGGGCCACCGGAATCTGGCCATTCTCACCCAGAATCTGCGCAAAATTTCGTATAAAGTACAGTCCAAAGCCTAATAACACAGCAGTGAGCACGGCAAGGCCGGTTCCGCCAAACCGGGTGTGGCGCATGGTAAAGGCGGCACCAACCAGCACCATGGCAATCAGGAACAGGGGCCGGGCCAGTTCTACCTGGTACCAGACTTGATAGCGTTTGGTGGCAAAGCCAGCTTCGGCGAGATCGCGAATGGTGGTTGGCAGATCATAGACCGAAATGCCATCCGCCGATCCCAGCGTATCGCGAATGCGGTCCTGCGTTAACGAGGTCGGTATCCGCAGGGTGTCATGGGTGGCTGCAGATCTTTCAGGGTTCAGACCTGCCGTCATATGCCAGGCCTTGGCCTTGTGCAGCAGCCATTCATCTCCGTCCAGCCGGGCGGTTTCGGCAATAATTTGCCGGATTGGGCCACCACGGGGCGCATAGGCAAGGATGGTGACATCATAGAGCACAATGTCGTCGCGCCCGCCGCCGTAAGAGCTGGCATGGATTACGGACTGACCGTTGGCACCCCCCTGGCGCAGCCACAGCCCTTCTCCGGAGAGTGACAGGGCCGAGGGGCCGCCGGTGCGATAGGTGTCGGCCAGGCTTTTGGATAGGTTGGTGGTCGCTGCAACAATCGGGTTCAGGGTGCTCACCGCCAGTAGCCCCAGCAACCCGGCCACCAGAACCGGCGCCGCCAGCGCACGAATGCCTGAACGGCCAATCGCCCGTGTCACCACCAACTCGCTGCTGCGGGCAAGACCGACAAACAGCACAATAGTGGTCAGGATCATAATCAGCGGCAGGAACTCGCTGAGCGCTGCAGGGGCATTGAGAAGCGTAAGGCCGACAATTTTGCCAGCGCTCACATCATAGGCATCAAACCGGCGGATTTGTTCATTCAGGTCGATGAGAATAACCAGGGTCATCAACACGCCACAGATCACTGCAAACCATTGCAAGAACCGTCGGGCATAATACAGATCCAGCTTCATGATCCGGTCTCCTGGCGGCCAGTTTGTAGGGGCGCTACGGTCCGGCGCGCCCTGCGACGCGTGGCCAGTGGATGCGCTGCCAGTTGCAGAAAACCAACTGCAATCACCAGGCCAATCAGGGCAGGCAGGTAAATGAGCGGCCACAGATCGGGATTCGTTCGCACCGGCTCCGAGACAACCCCCCGCAGGCCTTCGACGATGATCAACAACAAAAAGGCAAGCAGCGCCTGCCGCCAAACGCCAAACCGGGAGTGTGATCCGATCATCAGCGCAGAGAATCCAATCAGTGCCACCGCAATACAGATCAATGCGCGGGCAAAGCGCAGGTGGAATTCCTCTGCCAGCGCGCCCAGGCTGTAGCCATCAGAGAGGTTGATGTCCTCCCGGTTTCGCAGCAGTTCCCAACTGGAAATCTCGCGGATATTGCGCTGTGTTATTGTGCTTTTGTTGACTAGGGAGCTGATGTCATAAGAGAAGTCAGAAAAATTGGTGGTGGACATCTGCTTTGTTCGATTGTCGAGGCGCTGCGCCATTCCGTTGACCATGATCAGGTGGGTTTTGCCCTCGTCACGCACCAGAAAAGCACGCGCACCGGTATAGGTCATGCTTTGATTCGGATCGCGGCGGTCAGACAGAAAGACGTCATTGAGTGTCCCATTGGAATCGATCTGCCGGATGTAGAAGGTCACGCCCTTGGCCGGGTGCAGAAAATGCCCCTCAGTCAATAGTTTGGCGGTAACATTTCGCGAAATCTCCTGCTCGCGCAGTGCCAGTTGGCCGATCGAGCTGGGCAGCAGGAAATGGGTCAGAACAGACATCATCAGCGCTGTGATCAACCCAAAACCCAGGGCCGGCCGTGCCATTTGCCAGGGGCTTGTGCCGGTGGCCTGCAGGACGGTCAGCTCACTTTCGCTTTGCAGCCGGTTGGTCACCCAGACCGCAGCGGCAAAGACCGCCACAGGCAGCACCATGCGGATCAGGTTGGGCAGGGTGAGGGCGGTGAATTCAAGAAAGACAATTGCCGTCTGGCCGTCACCAATCAGCCGGTCAAACAGCACAACGGCCCGGTTGACCCAGAAGACCGCAACAAGAATGAGCGCAAAAAAGCTGAAAAACAGCAGGTATTGCGACAGGACATATCTGTCAAAGCGTGACATTCGATCCCCCCAGACCCTGCCAGTATCGTTTTGCGGAACCTTAGAGGAATTGTTTCACGGGGAAAACTGCTAACTGCGTAATTTTGCCGGCCTATCATCGGTTGGCGGAGGTTTGCAAAGCCGGGTGGCTGGGGTTCCCCTTTCCGCTGGCCCGGTCGGCCGCTTGGGGGCTGGCTATTGCGCAGAGCCGCGGTTACGTATTGTCTCATCAAAACAAGACCACATTCCGACAGGAGCCTCAAGATTATGCGCACATTGCCCGCTATCCGTTTTGCCGATTATGACCCAAAGGCCCTTTCAGGGATGACCGGCCATGTGGTGGTTCTGGTCACCCCCGAAGGGGTGATGGATCAGGCCGCGCGCAGTGCCAACCGCCTGACCAAAGGCGCCCTTGCACGGCTGGTCGCGGCGCCGGAGTTTGCAGACCACAAGCCGGGCAAGGTGATTTCCCTGGCCTGGCCGACAGGCATGGCGGCAGAAGCGCTGCATGTTCTGGTCTTGCCGCGGCGCATCACCCCAATCGAGGCGCGCCAGGCCGGCGCCAAGCTGATCGTTGCGGCGCCACAGAAAACCATGACGGTGATGGCAGGTTCGATTCCAAAGGCCGCCGAGCTGGCGATGGGGATGGCGCTGCGCAGCTATGGATTTGACCGGCACAAGGCCGCGCAAGAGCCAAAACCCGCCCCCGAGATCACCATTGCGCACAAGGCCCATGACGAGATGGCAGCCGCCTATGCCCCATTGGCCGCAGTCGCGGAGGGCGTTCACATGACCCGCGATCTGGTCAATGAGCCCGCCAATGTGTTGACCACCAGCGAATTCGCCCGCCGGATCGAAGACATGTCTGAGATTGGGCTTGAGGTCGAAATCCTGGATGAATCGCAGCTGCAAGAGCTTGGCATGGGGGCACTGCTGTGTGTCGGGCAGGGCTCGGACAGCCCCTCCAAGGTTGCAATCATGAACTGGAAAGGCGGGGCCAAAGGCGAGGCACCACTGGCCTTGGTCGGGAAGGGCGTGGTGTTTGACACTGGTGGCATCTCGCTCAAGCCCGCCGCAGGCATGGAAGACATGACCATGGACATGGGCGGCGCCGGTGTGGTTGTCGGCACCATGAAGGCGCTGGCCCTGCGCAAGGCCCGCGCCAATGTGGTGGGGCTGGTTGGTCTGGTGGAAAACATGCCCTCGGGCAATGCCACCCGTCCCGGCGATGTGGTGAAATCCATGAAGGGCGACACGGTAGAGGTGATCAATACCGATGCCGAGGGGCGCTTGGTGCTCTGTGATGTGCTGTGGTACGCGCAGGAGCGGTTCAAACCCTGTGGCGTCATCGACCTGGCCACCCTGACCGGCGCGGTGATCATTGGCTTGGGCCATGAAAACGCGGGTGTTTTTTCAAATGACGATCCCCTGTGCAACGGCTTCCTCAAGGCGGCCAAAGCCAGTGATGAAGGCGCCTGGCGCCTGCCGCTTGGGCAGGGCTATGACGATCAGCTGAAATCGCGGATTGCCGATATGAAAAACGTGGGTGGCCGCCCTGCAGGCTCGATCACTGCGGCGCAGTTCCTCAAACGCTTTATCAAGGACGATATGCCCTGGATTCACTTGGATATTGCCGGTGTTGCCTCGGTGACATCTGCGACAAGCTACGCGCCCAAAGGTGCCACCGGTTGGGGGGTCATGGCCTTGGACCGTTTGGTGCATGATAAGTTCGAAGCGGAATAGGCCGACCATGGGCGCTGCCTATTTCTATCACCTGACCCGCCGCCCCTTGCAGGAGACCCTTCCGGTTTTGCTGCAAAAGGCGCGCGGTGCAGGCTGGCGCATCGCGGTACGGGGCCAGCAGTCAGACCGGATGAGCTGGCTGGATGACACCCTCTGGCAGGGCAGTGCCGACAGCTTTTTGGCGCACGGCCTGGCGGGCGGCCCCCATGATGCGCTGCAGCCCATTTTGCTGACCACCACAACCGAGAGCGCCAATGCGCCGGACTGTTTGATGACCGTCGATGGCGCGGCGGTGACCCCTGAGGAGGTTCAGGCGCTGGAGCGTGTCTGCATTCTGTTTGACGGCACCGACCCGGATGCGGTTCAGCAGGCGCGCGGACAATGGAAGAGCCTGACAGGCGCGGGCTGTTCTGCCCAATATTGGTCTGAAGAATCAGGGCGTTGGGAAAAGAAAGCAGAGGCTTGAGGCGGCAAGTGTCACCAGCCCTGCGGCGGATCAGCGGGTAAGCACCAGCGCCCCATTGCGGATCTCAATGCTGGACCATCGCTGTAAATAGGTCATACCCAGCAGGGATTTATCCATTTCCCCCCGGGTAACAGAGACCCGCAGATTGCGATCTCGGATCTCGCCCAGGGCCAGTTCATCAACCCGTACAGATGCGGTCTGCACAATTCCATTTGCCGTACTGGCGCGCCCCAAATAGGCCAGCTTTTCTGGATCAAACCCTGCCCGGCGCGCGTCCTGGGTGCTGAGCACGACTTCGCTTGCGCCGGTATCCACAAGAAACTCCACCCTGGCCCCGTTTACCATCAGCGTGAGATAGTAATGACCATCCTGAGAGCGCGGCACGGTGACACGTCCGGCCTCGCTCATCACCGATTGTTGCGGCCGTACGGTTTGGCGAATGTCGTCCCACAGCCCGTAACCGGCGATAACCCCCAGAAAGATAAAGACCCAAATCGCCATCTGTTGCAGCGTTGTACTGAGGTTTTGCCGCGTTTGCACAAAGACCCAGGAGCCAACCGCACAGAGCAGTAACAAAAGATAGAGCAGGCGCCCATAATCTAGGTCTTCCATGGATCTCGCGTGCCTTTCTTTTGTGGTGCAAACGTCGGTCTAGCTGGCAAAGCCAAAATCACGCAGACCATCGAGCACAAACTGCACCGACAGGGCGGCGAGCAGCATCCCCAGCAGACGGGTCACCACATTGATGCCAGTCTTGCCAAGGGCACGCTCAAACAGGCCAGAGGCCAGAAACATGGTCAACATCACGGTCAGCACTGCAAAGACCACAGCCATCACCAGGGCAAAGCCTTCAAGCCCCGGTTTTTGCCCGGCCAGCAGGATCACCGTTGCGATGGATCCAGGGCCCGCGATCAGCGGGATCGACAGGGGGAAAACGGAGGGATCATCGGCCTCAACAGCCTCTTCACCCTGATTTTCCCGCCGTTTGGTGCGGCGCTCGAACAACATGTCCAACGCGGTAAGAAACAGCAAAACGCCGCCAGCCACCCGGAATGCAGCCATGGAAATGCCTGCAAACCCCAAGACCGCCTCGCCAAAGGCGGTAAAGAGCGCCAGCAGGCACATCGCCGTCAGGGCGGCGCGCAGCGCAATGGAGCGCCGCTCGTGCGGGGTTGCCCCCTGGGTAAGTGCCAAAAAGATCGGGGTGAGCCCAATAGGATCAATGATCACAAAGAGCGTCACAAAAGAGGTGATCAAAAAGGCAGTGTCGATCATAGAGCCTCAGCTTTTTCCAGTTTTTCCAGGGCGCGCATCCATAGCAGCTCCGCCCGTTCCAGCGCGGTGATGACCTCGGCATGTTTACCCTGCCAAACCCGAGCCTCGTCTTTTTTCTCGGGTTCGTAAAGCTCTGGGTCTGCCAGCTTGGTATCCAGCTTGTCTTTCATCTGGGTCAGCTTGGTGACACGCTCTTCGGATTTGCGCGCCTCCTTGCGCAGCGCCAGGATTGCATCCCGCGAAGGGCGTGCTGGCTTTGGCTTTTCCTTCTTGACCGGCTTGTCCTTTGGGGCTGGCTTGTCTTTTTCCAGCAACAAGGACCGATAAGAGGCGAGATCGCCCTCATAGGGTTTCACTGTACCCTTTGACACCAGCCACAGCCGGTCTGCTACCAGGCTGAGCAGGTGCATGTCGTGGCTGACCAGGATCACCGCACCGGTATAGGCGGTCAGGGCTTCTACCAGGGCTTCGCGGCTTTCGATGTCCAGGTGGTTGGTCGGCTCATCGAGGATCAACAGATGTGGGGCATCCAGTGTCGCCAACAGCAAGGACAGACGCGCCTTTTGCCCCCCAGACAGGCGGCCCACGGCGGTGTCAGCCTGATCGGCGCCCAGCCCGAATCCGGCCAGCCGCGCCCGCAGACGTGGTTGGCCCTCAGTGGGGCGCTCGCGGATCAGGTGCTGCAACGGTGTCTCATCAATATAGAGCTCATCCACCTGATGCTGAGCAAAAAAGCCGATGCGCAATTTGCTCGATTGCGCCATCTTGCCGCCCATAGGGGCCAGCCGCGCCGAGAGCATTTTGGACAGGGTGGATTTGCCCTCACCGTTCTTGCCCAGCAGGGCAATGCGGTCGTCCTGATCGATGCGCAGGTCCAGCTTGCTCAGGATTGCCTTGCCGTCATAGCCAACCGATACGCCTTCGGTGGCAATAATGGGCGGCGACAGTTCTTCTGGCGTCGGGAAGGTGAAAACGGTGCGGGCGGCATCTTCGGGCGCGCGGATGGTTTCCATCTTTTCCAGCATTTTCACCCGGCTCTGCGCCTGTTTGGCCTTGCTGGCCTTGGCCTTGAAGCGATCAACAAAGCTTTGCAGGTGGGCGCGCCGTGCGTCTTGTTTTTTGGCCTGGGCGGCCTGATTGGCCCGGTTGGCGGCGCGCTGGCGGGCGAACTGGTCGTAGTTGCCGCCGTAATAGGTCAGTTGGCGATCCTCCAGATGCAGAATGCCACCCACCGAGCGGTTCAGCAGCTCACGGTCGTGGCTGATGATGATCACGGTATGGGGATATTTGACCAGATAGGCCTCAAGCCACAGCGCCCCCTCAAGGTCAAGGTAGTTGGTGGGCTCATCCAGCAGCAACAGATCAGGCTCGGAAAACAGCACCGCCGCCAGGGCGACCCGCATCCGCCAGCCGCCCGAAAAATCAGAGCAGGGCCGCTGCTGCGCCTCTTCGTCAAAACCCAGACCTTTGAGGATCGAGGCGGCGCGGGCCTCGGCGGACCAGGCGTCGATATCGGCCAGCCGGGTCTGCACCTCGGCAATGCGTGTCGGATCGGTGGCCGTCTCGGCCTCGGCCATCAGTGCGGCGCGTTCGGTCGCGGCTGCCAGCACGGTGTCGATCAGCGACACATTGGAAGAGGGCGCCTCTTGGGCGATGCCGCCAATCTGCGCCTTTGACGGCAGGGTTATGGCACCGGTTTCAAGCGCCAACTCGCCGCGAATAAGGCGAAACAGGGTTGTTTTGCCGGTGCCGTTGCGCCCCACAAGACCAACTTTATGGCCATTGGGAATGGTGGCACTGGCCTCTTCGAACAGAGGGCGGCCTTCAACCGAATAGGTGATATCGCGAATACTTAGCATGGGCTCATCCACTGTCGCAGTCACCGCGCCTTGTCAATGCGTATCCGTGCTGTTGTGGGCCATCTCAGCGGCGGCGATCCGGCGCCCACAGCAGATCAGAGCTCTAAGCGCCCCGCGTCTCAAACACTCGTCGCCGGTATATGGGAGTGGGCAAGTGCGCTTTGTATCTGGTCTTTTACCCAGGAATGCTGGAAGTTTCGATGCAGACCATTTGCGCAGAAGCCGTTATTGGCTATTTCTCAGTCTAAACTACAGTATTTAGGTGATTTTATGCGGGCCGCAGAGAAAGATCCCCATCTCATAACATTGATTTTTGCCACCGCCCTGGCGGTATTGTCACTGAACATGTTTCTGCCCTCGCTGGCGCGGATCACTGAGGATTTTGACAGCAGCTACGGCGTGGTGAACCTGGCCCTGGCAGGTTATCTGGGCATCTCCGCGGTTCTGCAGCTGCTCATGGGACCGCTGTCTGACCGTTTTGGGCGACGTCCCATTTTGCTGGGCTCGATGTTGATTTTTACGCTGGCCTCGATTGGCTGCGTGCTAGCACAATCTGTTTGGGTGTTCCTTGGGTTTCGCATGATACAGGGCGCGGTGGTTGCAGGGCAGGTTTTGTCCCGGGCCGCTATTCGCGATATGCATTCGACATCCGAGGCCGCCAGCAAGCTTGGCTATGTCACCATGGCCATGGCCTTGGCGCCGATGCTGGGGCCGATGCTGGGCGGGGCATTGGACATGCTGTTTGGCTGGCGCTCCAGTTTTGTGCTTTATGCTATTTTGGGGTTTGGCGTGTTGGCGCTCAGCTGGGGCGATTGGGGGGAGACCAACCATCAGCGCTCCACCACCTTTGGCGCGCAGATGCGCAGCTACCCAGAGCTTTTGGCCTCGCGCCGCTTTTGGGGATATAGCTTCTGCCTCGCCTTCTCCATCGGTGGTTTTTACGCCTTTATCACCGGCGCCCCCCTGGTGGCAGCGGCCTGGTTTGACCTGAACCCGGCACAGTTGGGGCTGGGTATCGGTATCATCACCGGGGGCTTCATGGTCGGGAATTTTGTCACCGGCGCGTTGGCCAACCGGGTGCCGTTGATCACATTGGTGCTGGCGGGGCGGTTTGCGGCCGTAATCGGACCACTGATTGGCCTGGCCCTGTTTCTGACGGGGCTGGGGACGATCCCGGTGTTTTTTGGCGCCGCCATTTCGGTTGGATTTGGCAACGGGCTGACAGTGGCCAATGCCAGTGCCGGATTGATGTCGGTGCGACCTCACCTGGCGGGCAGTGCCTCTGGCCTGTCGGGGGCCATTACGGTGGGGCTGGGGGCGGTGATGACAACCGTGACAGGCGTTCTGGTGACGCCGTCGAACGCGCCCTTCATGGTGCTGTCGATCATTTTACTGTCGAGTATCTGCGCTTTGGCCGCAGGGCTTTATGTGCGGCGGCTCGATATTCACGAGCCACTGGCCGAGGCCCCCTGAAATCCGTCTGCAATTTTGTGTTCGGCGTAACTCACCTCTTCCCATAGGTCCGCTGGCGTGTTAGGCGGCGCGCAATAATACGGCGCATATTTTTGCCGCCAATCTTTCAAATGGAGAACGCCCAATGGCTCTGCAACGCACTTTCTCGATCATCAAACCCGATGCCACTCGTCGCAACCTGACCGGTGCGATCAACGCCAAATTCGAAGAAGCTGGCCTGCGCATCGTTGCACAAAAGCGCATCCACCTGACCAAAGCTCAGGCTGGCAAGTTCTATGAAGTGCACGCTGAGCGTCCCTTCTACGACGAGCTGTGTGAATTCATGTCCTCCGAGCCAATCGTTTGCCAGGTTCTGGAAGGCGAAAACGCTATCGCGAAAAACCGCGAAATCATGGGCGCAACCAACCCAGCCGACGCCGCCGCCGGCACCATCCGCGCTGAGTTTGCTGAATCGGTTGGCGAAAACTCGGTTCACGGTTCCGACGCTCCTGAAACAGCAGCTGTTGAAATCGCTTACTTCTTCTCCGGTCTTGAGCTGGTTGGCTAAGCCACCTCTCTGATCAGAGAATGAGATTTTGGGGCCGCTGCGGAGAAATCCACGGCGGCCTTTTTCTATGAGAGTTGCGGCTGAGGGGGCTCCAGCGGCTGTGGCAGGGGGAGGCGGCGCTACCGGCGCGCGGATCTGTCGATAACGCCAATCTGGTCGAGAATCCTCTCAAACTCACCAAGATCTTTGTCATAGCTCTGGGTCTTGATGGCGTCGAACCGCTTGCGAAGGGCCTTCTTTTCCGCGCCTTTGCAATCATTCCAGGGGCGTCCCTGCAGGGCCATGACCAGGACGTAATACGCGATGAAATGGGGTTTGCTGCCACTGGCCAGCAGGCGCCCATAGGCAGCATCCGCCCCGAGGGCGCGCAACTCTTCTGCACTGTGAATACCCGCGCGTTTACAGGAGTCTTCGTAGGCGGGGCCAAGGTTGCGAATGGTGGAAATAGCGGTGGACATATGGCGAACATAGGCAGAATTTTTGCCCCTGTCACCCGTCCTTTTGCACCAAAAGGCAGGCGGCGCGCATGATCCCATGTTATTGACAGCATGGCGCTTTCATCGGATCCTGAGAGCAAATTTCAGGAGTAAATCATTTGTCAGCCCCCGCTGCATCGCCGATGGCAGATATTCAACATTTTGATTTGACCAACCCGCCCGCTGGGTTTGTTGAAGATCCCTTTCCCATTTATGACGCGCTGCTGTCGCAGGCCCCCGTATTGCCGCAGCCGGATGGGTCCTTTCTCATCAGTCGGTATGGGGATCTGGATCGTATCTACCGGGACACCGCGTTGTATTCTTCCGACAAAAAGGCGGTCTTTTCCCCTAAATTTGGCCCGGATTCGCCGCTGTTTGAACATCACACCACCTCGCTGGTGTTTTCGGATCCGCCGCTGCACACGCGGGTGCGCCGGATTATGAGTTCGGCGCTGACGCCGCGGGCGATTGCCCGCATGGAACCAGGATTGATCGCCACCGTTGATGATCTGCTGGACGGGCTTCAGGGGAAGTCTTCGGTGGATCTGATCGCGGATTTTGCCTCCTGTATTCCCATTCAGGTCATCGGCAACCTGCTGGATGTCCCGCCGGAGGAGCGCGGCCCCTTGCGGGACTGGTCGCTGGCAATCTTGGGGGCGCTGGAGCCGTCTTTGACCGAGGCGGAGCTGGCCTTGGGGCATCGGGCGGTCGAAGAGTTCAAGGCCTATCTGCAGGATCTTATTGCCCGGCGCAGGGCAGCGCCGGGGGATCCGGAAACGGATGTCCTGACCCGGCTTATTGGCGATGAAAAAAGCGAGGCCTCGGGCGAGCGGTTAAGCGAGATCGAGCTGATCCAAAACTGTATTTTCATTTTGAATGCGGGGCATGAGACCACAACAAACTTGATTGGCAACGCCCTGGCGCTGCTGCATGATTTCCCGGAACAACGCACCCGGCTTCTGGCGCAGCCGGATCTGATCAAGACGACCATAGAGGAGGTGTTGCGCTTTCGCTCGCCCAATCAGCTGGGTAACCGCGAAACCACGGCCATGGTTGAAATCGGTGGTGTCGTCATTCCACGTGGCAGCAATCTGCATCTTCTGATTGGTGCGGCCAATCGCGACCCAGAGATCTTTGCCGATCCGCAGGTGTTTGACATTGGGCGTAAACCCAACCGTCACCTTGCCTTTGCTGGCGGTCCACATGTTTGTGTGGGGCTGACCCTGGCGCGGCTGGAAGGAAAAATTGCCCTCGAGCGGTTTTTGGCGCGCTTTCCCACCTATCAGATCCTAGCGGGGCGACGGGATGGTGGGCGTATGCGTTTTCGCGGCTACGCGGCCTTGCCTGCCAAGGTGTCGTAGGGCACCGGCAGAGGGGCCGTAAAACGGTCGCGACTGGTTTGGCTTCTTTGGGCCTGCGCGGGCTTTGGAAATGCGTTTAGTACAGGCCTGCTTCTTTTGCGATCATTGCAGCCTGGGTGCGGTTTTTTGCGTCCAGCTTGCGGCACAGCGTCCGGACATGCAGCTTGATCGTGACTTCCTGCAGATCAAGGTCACGGGCGATCTCCTTGTTGGATTGGCCTTTGCACAGCCCGGAGAGGACCTCATTTTCGCGCGGGCTGAGCTTTTCCGCCAGAGGATGTGCAGGGGCTGCGGGTTCTGGGCGCATTAGGTCTACGGGAACGTAGATCTCTCCGGCGGCCATAAAGCGGACCGCATTGAGCAGCGACTGGGCGCCCATGGTTTTGGGAATAAAGCCAATCGCCCCCAGTTTGAGCGCGTCCTGGGCGGTTTGCGCTGGGGCATTGCCGGACAGAATTGCAACGCCCTTGCCGCCATTGGCAGCGATCGCCTGGGTCAGCCCCGCAAGCCCATGCATGCCGGGCATTTGGTAATCCAACAAGACAAGATCAAAGGGGCCATCCCTGTTGATTTGGTCCAGAGCACCAGCCAGATCTGTCGCCAAAAACACGGCGGCATCGCCTTTGCTTTCGAGGTAGGCAGAGATGGTTTCACGGACCATATCGTGATCGTCTGCTAACAAAATACGCATGAAAACCTTAACCAAGTTCAAGTTGTCTTAGGTAAGCTTACAATTGGAAGTGTTTCAAATCCATCAAGATTTTGGATCAATTTGAGAGAAGAATTTCCAGCGCGTCGGCGCCGGCGCCGATGTTGCGAATGAGCCTATTTTGCTGGCTGGCGCCCCAAGGCCCAGAAGGAACGGTTCTTATAGATGAAAAGGGCTCAATAATGCGGCGTTTACCGGCTGCTCTTTTGCCCTGAATAGGGCCCTCAATGGTCGGGATTCTAGACCCTTGGATATCCCACCTATACGGAAGGATAGGGCACTATCCGCAGGCGTAGATAGTCCCAAGGCGGAGATATGTTAGGCTTTTTTCAATCGCAGATAGCGTAGACAGCACAGAGGGTGCTGACTGTTGGGCAAACCCCAGAACGCATTTTGTACCGGTATTGGAGAGATAGATGATGATAGGCGGTAAGAAGTTGTTGTCCCTGGCCTTTAGTGGGGCGCTTGCAGCACTTGTGGGCCTGTTTGGGGCTGGTACAGCCTTGGCAGGTACGGCAACCGAAGATGCGGCCCCAGCGCATCAGGGTGAGGTTTTGCTCACCGTTTCGATCGAAGGCGACGGGGCGCGGGAAGAGCACCTGACACTGCAAGACTTGCAGGCCTTTACCGCAGAGCACTTTGAAACCTCCACCATCTGGACAACTGGAACCCAAAGCTTCACCGGTGTGCCGCTGGCGGATCTGCTGGCGCATTTCGATGTGACGGCGCAGACAGCGGGTGTCACCATCGAGGCGCGCGCCGTCAATGATTATATGGTTGAGGTGCCGCTTTCTGATGCAGTCTCTGGCGGGCCAATTGTTGCCTATCTGCGCAATGGCAAAACCATGTCGCTGCGGGGCAAGGGGCCGCTGTGGCTGATTTACCCCTATGACCAGAACCTGTCCTACCGCACCGAGGCGGTCTATTCGCGCAGTATTTGGCAACTGAGCCACCTGACCCTGGGGCAAAAATCTGAATGACACAGACAGCCGGGCAGATCCGAAACCAAAAGAACGCACGTCCCAAGGCCGCCTTCCCGAGGAAGGCGGCTGGAGCGTTCTCTTGGGGCAGGCTTGGCCCCGGAAACTGGCCGCGGGTGACAAAGATCCTGCTCCTCATGGCGCTGATGGTGCTGCCGCTGCTGACCCTGCAGTCGATGCGTCTTGGCCATGAGGTTGTGCAGCGCCTGGAGGGGCTGTCGACGGCGGCAACCGACAATATGCAGTGGGTCCTGTCCCAGGCCGAAGTCGACCATCTGAAGCTGCAAGCGGCGCTTGACGCGGCGGCAGAGCCCGGAGGTATCACCGCTCTGCGGCGTCAATTTGACGTCTATTACAGTCGCATAGCTACCTTTGTTGAAGGTCCGCTTTTTGCTGATCTGCGCAATTCGCCAGCAGGTGGTAAGCTGCTCGGCAGGTTGCAGGGACGCCTGGAGTCCCTTGTCGAGTTGATTGACGTGCCAGATCAGCAGCTGATGCAGAACCGCCATCTAATCGCGATGCACCTGCTACACAATGGCGATGACGTGCGCGAACTGGCGCTTTTTGGCGTGGTCATCCAGGTCGAAGATACCGAAAGCAAGCGTTTGCAGTTGTTTGCGATCATGTGGCGTCTGGCCGTGGTGCTTTTGGCCCTGATCATAGCGTTGGCGGTCACTGCCTTGCTGTCTGGGTGGATGTATCGCCGGGGGCGCAGACTGGCGGAAGAGCGCAGTAAGGCCTCGTCTCGTATGGAGGCGATGATTTCGTCTTCGCTTGATGCCATTTTGATGATTGACCAAGAGAGCCGCATCCTTGCCTTTAACGGTGCCGCCGAAGCGATTTTTGGCTACCGGCGCGAGGAGGTCATGGGGGCGAAAATGGATGAGTTGATCATTCCTCCACATCTGCGCGAGGTCCATCGCGTGGGAATGAAACGTTTGGAAAAAAAACTCAGTCCCCGGGTGGCGGGTCGGGGGCGGGTCCAGCTGCAGGCGCAAAGAAAGTCAGGCGAGATCTTCCCGATGGAGATGTCGCTTTCCGTCAGTCGCAGTGAAACCGACCAAGCCTATGTTGGCTATATTCGTGATATTTCCGATCGCATTGCCGTAGAGGAAGAGCTGCGCCGGGCCCGTGATGATGCCTTGGCGGGAGAGCGTGCCAAGGCCAATTTGCTGACGGTGATGAGCCATGAAATGCGCACGCCCCTGACCGGGATCCTGAGTTCCATTGAATTGCTGAAGCAAATGGAGCCAGACAGCGAGCAACGCCGCTACCTGGATGCGATGTTGGTGTCCGGTGAGTTGCTGCTTCATCACGTCAATGATGTCTTGCAGTTGTCGAGCCTGGAAGCCGGTATCGAAACGGAGACTGAAAGCGTCTTTAATCTGCGCGAATTGGTGGAAGGTCTGGTGGAAAGCCAAAAGGCCCCAGCGCGTTCAAATGGCAATGATTTGACCCTGAGCTATGGCATCGACGACGGGGCGGAAATGGTTACGGGGCGGCCGCGGGCGCTGCAACAGGCTCTGCTTAATCTGATTGGCAATGCGATCAAATTCACGCGTGATGGTGGGGTTATGATTGATGTCCATCCCAACGCCACAGCAGGCCAGATCGAGTTTCACGTTGCTGATACCGGCGAGGGCATTGCCAAGAATAACCTCAACCGGATTTTTGAAGACTTTATCACCTTGGATTCCAGTTATCAGCGTAGCAGCGAAGGCACTGGCCTGGGCTTGGCAATCACCCGCCGTATCGTCGAGGCAATGGGGGGGACCATCACCTGTGAAAGCGAATTGGGCGAGGGCAGTTTGTTCTCTCTCGTCCTGCCGCTGCCCCCAGCCCAGTCGCTGCCCGTCGCCGATCCCGCCATCGAACAGGCCCAGGAGCATTCTGCCAAGATTTTGGTGGTGGAGGACAATGACATCAATCGCGAGCTGTTTCAGCGGATGCTTGAGAAACAGGGGCATCAGGTTACGGTCGCGTCAGGCGGGGCTGCTGCGGTAGAAACATGTCGGCAGCAGCGGTTTGACCTTGTTTTGATGGATATCAGCATGCCCGAGGTGGATGGCATCGAAGCAATCCGCCGGATACGCGGTGAAAACCTTGCTCAGGATGTGGAGATTGTCGCCCTGACCGCCCATACGGCCCCGGAAGACCATGCGCGCATTCTCAAGGCGGGCTTTGCCGAAGTGGCGACAAAACCGGTCAGCAATAAGGATCTCTCAGTTCTGGTTGCGCGATATACAGCCCCGGCCCAAGCTGGCGAAGCCGATCAAGACCAATCCGATATCGCGCAATTCTTTGACGCCCTTGGGGCTGAGCGGGCAACGGGTTTTCTGAATACCTTTATCGCCGAGGTCGACAGCTTTTTGGATGTGCTGGCTGGCGTGTCTCAACTGCTTGATGCCCATCGCAAAGAGGCCCATCGCCTGGCTGGATCTGCAGCGGTTCTAGGTCAGCTGGATCTGCGTGGTGCTTTGATTGAAATTGAGGTGCAGCAAACCGATGAAAAACCGCCGCTGGCCAAGCTGCAGGAGACCTGGGGCAGGGTGAAAACCGCCCTGCAAGGCCATCTTACCCAATTTGAACAGGTTTGAGCCGCTGCGATGCAGCGTGAAAACCTGTTCTTTGCTGTTGGTCTGATCGGTAGGGAAAAAATGTTGCTGTAAAGAATGAAGGAGGGCCGGGCACCAGGATGGGGCGCTCCCCAAGCCGTCATGGGGCGGCGTTTTTGAGGGTTGCCATCAGACTGTGAAATTTCTCTCCCTGGATCGCCACATGACCACGCAGCGCGTCAGCTGCTGCCTCAGAGTCGCCCTGTTCCAAGGCTTCCAGGATGATCTTATGCTCGCTCATGGATTGCACCATGCGGCCGCGTAGTCTCAGCTGTTGACGCCGGAATGGCTGGAGGCGTCGGTGCAGAAGTCCAGTCTCGGATTCCAGGAAGCCGTTGCCTGACTCCCGGTATATAATTTTATGGAATCGCTCGTTCTCGCTGTAGTAGGTGTCGGGGTCTTGTGCCTCAACGGCCGCTTGGCACCTGTCATTTGCATCATGTAAATCTGCCAGAGCTTCGTCAGAAATGCGCTTTGCAGCAAGGCGCCCACAAACAGCTTCGACTTCCGCCATGACTTCAAACATTTCCAAGAGTTCAACCGGGCCAGGCTGACGAACGAAAGCGCCGCGCCGGGGAACCAATTCTACCAACCCAGAGCGTGCAAGCCGTTGTAATGCTTCCCTCAAAGGTGTTCTGGACACGCCGAACTGTTCGGCAATACGAACTTCGTCCAGCCGATCTCCGTCCGTATAGGTTCCATCAAAAATGCGCTCTTCGAGCTGCTCTGCGATGATATCGGAACGACGTTTTTCCATATAATTGCATTACCAAACATGAAATTGAAGCTCAAGATTGTTGTTATTGTATACAAGATGCTTGACTTAAAAAACACACCCCACCTATCGTTAGGGCCAACCTGGTGTATTCCGGGTTGGATTCTTGGAGGAGGAAAACATGAAACCCATTCTGAAGACCGCTGTCGCCGCTCTGGCGCTTGCTTCCATGGGCACATTGGCAGGAGCAACTGAGCTTCGCCTGTCGCACCAATGGTCAAGCAAAGACATTCGCCATCAGGTCGCGCAGATCGTCGCCGACGAAGTCGCGGCAGCCGGGGTCGATCTCGAAATCAAAATCTTCGGGTCTAAGTCGCTGTTCAAGCCGCGCGAGCAGTACAAGCCGCTCAGCCGAGGCCAGTTGGACATGACAGTTCTGCCGCTGTCCTACGCCGGTGGTCAACAGCCCGCCTACAACTTGACCCTGATGCCCGGCCTGGTGAAAAACCATGATCACGCAGCGCGTCTGTCGCATTCTCCCTTTATGGAAGCGCTGGAAGCCAAGATGGCGGAAGATGACGTGATGGTTTTGGTTCACGGCTATCTGGCAGGTGGCTTTGCCGGCAAGGACAAGTGCATCACCAAACCCGAAGACGTCAAAGGGTTGCAGACCCGCGCGGCTGGCAAGTCGTTTGAACAAATGTTAGCCGGTGCCGATGCATCCATCGCGTCGATGGCGTCCTCTGAGATCTACAATGCGATGCAGACGGGTGTTCTGCAGGCTGCAAACACCTCTTCGTCGTCTTTCGTCAGCTACCGCATCTACGAGCAGGTCAGCTGTTACACGCCGGCGGGCGATGTGGCGCTTTGGTTCATGTATCAGCCACTCTTGATGAACAAGCGCACGTTTGATGGCCTGAGCGAAGCGCAACAAAACGCGCTTGTCGCCGCCGCCGAAAAGGCTGAGGCATTCTATATGGAAGAGGCCAAGAGCCAAGATGCTGCCTCGGCCAAGGTCTTCCGTGAGGCCGGCGTCGAGATTGCCGAGATGAGTGTCGAGGATTTTGATGCCTGGCGTGCGCTGGCGATGGAAACCTCCTACGCAAAATTTGTCGAAGAAGTCGCGGATGGGCAGGCATTGCTCGACCTGGCACTGGCTGTCGAATGACCGCCACTCGGGGTGGATGAAAATCCGCCCCGCTTTTCATTTATTTACCGTTCCAATAACATCAGGAGGTGCACATGGCTGGTCATGGCTCCGCCGTTGCTTCCCATACGGGGAACAATCTTTTCCTTCGCGTCGTCGCGGCGCTTTCAACATTGGCTGGCTGGTGTTCGGCGGGCATGATTGTCTCTGCCGTCGCCATCACCTGTCAAATGATCATCGTGCGCTTTGTTCTGAACGGGTCGACCATATGGCAAACCGAAGCCGTTATTTATCTGGTCATCGCCGCAACATTGGTCGGTCTGCCCTATGTGCAGCGTTTGCGCGGACACGTGAATGTCGACCTTATTCCGCTCGCGCTGCCGCCGCGCCCACGGTTTTTCATGGCCATTCTCACGTCGGTCCTGTCGATCAGCATCGTCTCGATCATGCTGTTTTATGGCTATGATTACTGGCACTTCGCCTGGGATCGCGGCTGGCGTTCCGACACTGTCTGGGGGGTGCGCCTGTGGATCCCCTACCTGGCGCTGCCAGTGGGCTTTGGCCTGCTGCTTTTGCAATTGATCGCTGACCTGGTGGCGGTTTTGACCGGCGTCGACAAACCCTTTGGACTGGAGGACACCTAATGGATCCGCTTTTGCTTGGGGCAATCGTGGCGATTGTCACCATCCTCGTACTTTTCTCTGGCGTTTCCGTTGCCATTGGCCTGCTGATCGTCTCCGCTGGTTTCTTGCTGGTTTTTGATGGCGCGCGCTCACTCGAACTGATGCCCGAACTGTTGTTTGGCAAACTTGACAACTTTGCGCTCCTGTCGATCCCCATGTTCATCATCATGGGGGCGTCCATCGCATCGACCCGGGCCGGGGCTGATCTGTACGAAGCACTGGAGCGCTGGCTGACCCGTGTCCCCGGCGGCCTGGTTGTATCGAACCTGGGGGCCTGTGCATTGTTTGCTGCCATGTCCGGCTCTTCGCCTGCGACCTGTGCCGCTATCGGCAAGATGGGCATCCCGGAAATGCGCAAGCGCGGCTATCCTGATGGCGTCGCGGCGGGCTCGATCGCAGCGGGTGGCACGCTGGGCATTCTCATTCCTCCGTCGGTCACGATGATCGTCTACGGCATTGCCACCGAAACCTCGATTGGCCGCCTGTTCCTGGCCGGTGTGATCCCCGGTCTGTTGCTGGTGACATTGTTCATGGCCTGGTCGCTTTACTCCACCTGGAAATCCGGCGAGGCATCGCGCCTGGGCGCAGGCAGCTACACTTGGGCCGAACGGTTCGAGATCCTGCCCCGTGTTCTGCCGTTCCTCGGAATTATTATCGGCGTGCTCTATGCCATGTATGGCGGCATCGCCACGCCATCGGAAACAGCGGCGGTTGGCGCGCTGCTTTGCCTGCTGATCGCCATGATCATCTATAAGCTCTGGAACCCCAAAGATCTTTGGGTTGTGCTGCGGGACAGCACCAAGGAAAGCGTGATGATCCTCTTTATCATCGCGGCTGCCGGTGTGTTCTCCTACATGCTCAGCTCACTTTTCATCACCCAGTCGATCGCCGAATGGATCGGCACACTGGATGTGAACCGTTGGGTTCTGATGGGGGTTGTGAATGTATTCCTGCTGATTGCTGGCTTCTTCTTGCCCCCGGTTGCTGTCATTCTGATGGCTGCCCCAATCCTGTTGCCGATTATTGACACCGCAGGTTTTGACCCGATCTGGTTTGCGGTTGTGCTGACGATCAACATGGAAATCGGCCTGATTTCGCCGCCGGTTGGTCTGAACCTTTATGTGATCAACGGCATCGCACCTGATATCTCGCTTAAGACCATCCTGACCGGTTCGCTGCCTTTTGTGGCCTGTATGGTCCTGGCAATCATCCTGCTGTGCCTGTTCCCGGGTCTCGCGACCTGGCTGCCGAACGTGGTCATGGGGGTTGCGCTATGAGCCTTCTTGCCGATCTTCTGTCCACGGTCTTTGAGCGGCGCTATCGCCGCGAAGCGCCGGGGGCAACCGAGGACGGTCGTCCGCTGACCGAAATGGCCACTGCGCTGGTCGGATCTGCGGGCGAGACCTCGGGGCTGGCACTGGCCCGGGAAATTCTGTTGCGGTTTGCCGAGCTGGAGGACGCGGACAAGCTCGCGTTTTTTCAGGATATCGCATCCACGATGAATATTGACCCGGAAGCGGTCCGCACCACGCTCGACGACTACGAGCGAAGCCCATCGAAGGCCAGCTATCATGCCTTTGCCGACGCTGCCGAACCTGCCCGCCAGGAATTCGTCCGCCGCCTGAACCGGGTGCCGGGGGCCACTGGGGCCCTGGTGAAGATGCGCGCCGATCTGTTGCGGCTGGGGGGCAAACAGCCGGAACTGCAGGCGCTGGATCTGGATTTTCGCCATCTCTTTGCCTCCTGGTTCAATCGCGGGTTCCTTGTCTTGCGCCCGATCAGCTGGGAAAGCCCTGCCCATATCCTGCAAAAGATCATTGCCTATGAGGCGGTGCACGCCATCCACAGCTGGGACGATCTGCGCCGCCGGCTGGAACCAACGGACCGTCGCTGTTTTGCGTTCTTCCACCCGTCGATGCCCGATGAGCCGCTGATTTTTGTCGAGGTCGCCCTGACCAAGGGCACTCCCGGGTCGGTGCAGGCACTTCTGGTTGAAGACCGAACTGCATTGCCTGCGGAAGAGGCGGACACAGCCGTGTTCTACTCGATCTCCAACTGCCAGGCCGGGCTCGCCAGCATTTCCTTTGGAAATTCGCTGATCAAACAGGTCGCAGCAGACTTGTCGGCGGAGCTGTCCGGTCTTGACACCTTTGTCACCCTGTCGCCCATTCCCGGCCTGACCAAATGGCTGACACAGGTGGGGCTGACCTGGACCACCGACGATCCGGAAAACATGCAGGCGTTGGCCGCGCACTACCTGTTGAACGCAAAATCCAGTAGAGGGCTGCCGTTTGATCCGGTGGCTC
This sequence comes from Phaeobacter sp. G2, assembly GCA_025163595.1. Lineage (NCBI taxonomy): Bacteria > Pseudomonadati > Pseudomonadota > Alphaproteobacteria > Rhodobacterales > Roseobacteraceae > Phaeobacter > Phaeobacter sp. G2. Next base: position 2,880,731 of record CP104100.1, on the reverse strand, counting down.
GGTTCCATCTTGGCAACGGGGCGATTGTTCACGCGGTGCATGCCGATGGCGATATTTCGGACAAAGGCCGGGCTCAGTCGGGCGGCACAATGGTGAACTATCTCTACGACCTGGCTCGGGTCGCGCAGAACCATGAAAACTTTGCCAACACACGCGAAGTCGTAGCAACGGCCGAGGTCCAAGCTTTGGCCGGACCAGTAGCACTTCCCAAGACCGAAGAAAGGTAACCCCATGGCAAATCCTCTCTATGACGGTCTTTTCGGTATCCACGCCGGAAAGACCACGCCCTTCCTGCGTCTGCTCGACGGTCAGGTGATCACCCACCAGGACTTCCTTGCGACCAGCGCTCAGATTGCCAATGTGATGGCTCAAATTGGGCTGAAGCCCGGAGACCGAGTCGCCGTTCAGGTCGAGAAATCCCCGCAAGCACTGGCGCTATATGCCGCTTGTGCACAGGCCGGGCTGGTCTTTCTGCCACTCAACACGGCGTATACGGTCGATGAACTCAGCTACTTCATCGAAAACAGCGGTGCGGCGCTGATTGTCTGCGACGGTAGAAACGAAGACCAGTTGGGTGTGGTGGCCGAGCGGCTCAGTGCGCAGATCGAAACCCTCAATGCCGATGGCGGCGGAACCCTGATGGCGCAGGCGCAGGTCATGCCGATGAGTTTTGCCCCCGTTGAGCGTACCGGGGATGACTTGGCAGCCTTCCTCTACACCTCCGGTACGACCGGTCGTTCCAAGGGCGCAATGCTGACACAGGACAATCTGCTTTCGAATGCCCGCACCCTGGTCAGCGAGTGGCGTTTCACCTCGGATGATGTCCTCTTGCATGCTCTACCGATTTTTCACACGCACGGGCTGTTTGTGGCCACCAATGTCACTCTCGCTGCGGGCAGCAGTATGGTTTTCATGCCAAAGTTCGATCTGGACCAGATCATTGCAAGCATGCCTGAGGCCACCACCATGATGGGGGTTCCTACCTTCTACACGCGTCTGTTGGACGATGAGCGCTTCACAAAAGACCTGGCAGCGCATATGCGCCTGTTTGTGTCCGGCTCGGCGCCGCTTTTGGCCGAAACCCATTCCCAATTCGAAGAGCGCACAGGCCACCGGATCCTAGAGCGCTACGGCATGACCGAAACAAACATGAATACCTCCAACCCCTATGACGGCGAACGCCGCGCGGGGACAGTGGGCTTTCCCTTGCCTGGGGTTGAGCTCAAGATTACCAACCCTGATACTGGTGCCTCCCTTGCAACAGGCGAGGTGGGCCAGATCGAAGTGCGCGGGCCGAATATCTTTAAAGGCTACTGGCAGATGCCGGAAAAGACGGCTGCGGAACTGCGCCAAGACGGCTTCTTCCTCACCGGGGACTTGGGCAAGATCGACGACGATGGCTATGTCCACATTGTTGGTCGCAACAAGGATCTGATCATCTCGGGGGGCTACAACATCTACCCCAAGGAAATTGAACTGGTTCTGGACGACCAGCCTGGCGTTCTCGAAAGCGCGGTGGTGGGCGTGCCCCATCCTGATTTTGGCGAAACGGTGTTGGGGGTGATCGTCCCAGAAAAAGGCGCCACGCCGGATACGGATGCAATAATGGAGGCCGTGCATCATTCTCTGGCCCGGTTCAAACACCCCCGCAAACTGGTCGTTCTTGCAGAATTGCCGCGCAACACGATGGGCAAGGTTCAAAAGAACATCCTGCGGGAGCAGTTCCAGGATATGTTCGCTTTCTGACGACCTTCGCTGGCGGGCGCGTGTCTCCCCTGACGCCCGTCCGCAACCCCGTGGCCATTGACGTTATGCGCCCTTTGCAAGCCTTTGACGCGGGTGGACGGGCGCGCGCTGCCGCGTGCATCATTCAAGCGCTAGCAATGGCAAAAGAAGCGGGCGTGGACCCGTCGCAAGCATTGGCGCTGGTTGATTGGGATGGGTGAGCGTCTAACGCCGACTTTTGTGCACCGCTACCCAATCAACAGATGCATGGTACATCATCCCGCAAGCTGCATTGGGACACTCTGCCGGTGGGAAAGGCGATGCCGTGAATGGGTCAATATATGAATCGTAGTTTTCGGTGCAGAAAGCGCAGCCGTCACGGTGAGCGCCAAGTTGGCTGATACTCCCGAACTCGTGGCCAGAGGCAGTCAGAATGCGCTTGGCACGATCTATCGTAAAATCTGCGCGCCATAGTGTTAGAAAATGTGCCTCTAGCGGTTTCAGCTTGCCCTTCTCGGACAACTCACTTGCGGCCCGCTTGGACATGAAGGCGTTCGACCTGATCCCAAGCGCTTTCTTTGCCTCTTTGCTCAGTTGCTTCCCGTCTTTTCTATGTGACAGAGCCACAGCTTTGAACCCTTCAGCCATGCAGCGATGGATAGCGGCTTCAATAGAGGGCTTCGCAGACGGTTTTAGCAAGCCTAAGTGCTCGAATGCTTCATCAATAGTGTCGCTGGTGATCGTATCAGGGTTGAAAGTAAGCTTTTGCTTTGCGGAGGCAGGTGCTTGCACACTTCGGGTATTAGTTTGCACGGTAGCCGGTGAACTCGATTCTTCAACCTTACTCGGTGTTCCGAACAGACCTTCTAAAAGTGCCTTAAACATAACAATGCCCTTCGAAGCGCAAATCAGAACCAAGCGTAGCATCAACCTGCCCGCAAATCAGACTTGGGCAAGCAGATGAATCACGTCGGGCGCAAACAGTTGTTGGGAACAAACCTAACACATAGTGGTTTGTTCCCCCGGCGTTCCCCAATAGAAAAAGGGCCTAGAGGATCAAACCTCTAAGCCCTTGAAATCTTTGGCTCCGGCGGTAGGGATCGAACCTACGACCAATTGATTAACAGTCAACTGCTCTACCGCTGAGCTACGCCGGAACGGTCCGTGCGATATAGCGGGGGCTCTGGGGGAGGTCCAGAGGGGAAATTCGTTTTCTTGAAAAAAACTCAAGCCAGAATTTGAAAGCTGCCCGTTTCCGTAAAGGCGCCGCAGGGTTCAACTATTGACCGGCCCGCCAGATCGACAAGATGGGCAAAGACATTGCGCTCCGCTGCTGGCAACAGGGCGGCGGGTGTTTCCTGGTAGATCGCCCGCGCCAGTTCGGCCGGGGTGGCCGGGGCCTGGGCGAGACAGGCCAGGATTTCGGCTTCGCGGCCCTTGCGATGGTGGATCAGCCAGTCCAGCCGCTCTTGCGGGGCTGTCACTGCAGCGCCGTGGCCCGGGTAGAACACCCGCCAGTCGCGGGCACGCAGGCGGGAGCAGGAGGCCATAAAGTCGGTCAAATCCCCGTCGGGCGGCGAGACCAGCGAACTGGCCCAACCCATCACGTGATCTGCGGTGAAACAGGCGTCCCCCAGGGCAAGGGCAATGTGGTTGCCCAGATGGCCGGGGGTGTGGATGACCTCAAGCTGCCAGCCTGCAGCGGACAGAATATCACCGTCCGCAACGGTGATATCTGGCCTGAAATCACTGTCGATGCCTTCGCCGCCGCTTGTCATCCCTGCGCGGACAAGGTCTTGCATGATCGCGCTGCGCCCGGCCTCGGGGCCGCCAAAGCCATAGACCGGGGCGCCACAGCTGGCAGAGAGCGCGCGGGCCAGGGGCGAGTGATCCAGGTGGCTGTGAGTGACAATGATATGGCTGATCCGCTGGCCGGGCAGGACGCAGGCCAGAATCGCCTCCAAATGAACCGGCATATCCGGGCCAGGGTCGATGACAGCCAGTTCGGTGGTTCCAACCAGATAGGTATTCGTGCCCCGGTAAGTCATCGGTGAGGGGTTCGGGGCCAACAGGCGCCGCACACCGGGTTGCAGCTCTTCGGGATGGCCAGGGGCCGGGTTGAAATCGTCAGGAGCTTGCATGCGTTTTGCCTCGTCTCAGGGCTGCGTTTGGCGCGGCCTTTGGTATCTTTGTCGGTAGAGGTCCGGCCAAAACGTAGCGGGGCCAATCTGTCTTCACACTTGTGGCTTGCGCCGTTAGTATTAGCCTATGTTCTTCCAATGGCTCAAACAATATCTGCCGCGCAGTCTTTATGCCCGTGCGGCATTGATCCTGATCATGCCTGTCGTTGCCCTGCAACTGCTGGTCACAATTGTCTTTATCAAACGCGATCTTGAAGATGTGACAACGCAGATGACCACAACGGTTCTGCGCGAAGTTTCCCTGCTGCGGCAACAGGCGGGCGAGACTGCGGACCGGGATCTCTATCTGCACCGGCTTGAGCCCTTTCTGGCTCCTTTGACTATGACAGCCCGGTTTGTGGAACAGGATGCGCCACGGCCACAGGATGAGCTTGGCTGGGATGAATTTTCTGGCCGGGTGGTGCGGGATAAATTGCGGCATGAACTGGAGGGGTTTGTTGCGGTCAAATTTCCCGTAACTCGTGAGTTCCTGCTGTATCTTGACACCCCGGCAGGGATCCTGGAGCTGGGGGTGGATCGGCGTCGCCTAACCGCTGCTGCACCGCATCAGTTGATCGTTACCATGGTGTTCTTTGGGTTCTTGATGACGGTGATCTCCTTTGTTTACATGCGTAATCAGTTGCGCCCTATCAAGAAACTGGCCGATGTCGCCCAGGCCTTTGGCCGCGGGCGCAACCTGCCGTATTCGCCGCGCGGGGCCACCGAAGTCCGGGTGGCGGGCAGTGCCTTTCTGGATATGCGGGGGCGTATTGAGCGCCAGATCGAACAGCGCACGCTGATGCTGTCCGGGGTGAGCCATGATCTGCGCACGCCGTTGACGCGGCTCAAGCTCAGCCTGGCGATGATTGACGAGGATGAGGCAGAACCCATGCTGCGTGATGTCAGCGAAATGCAGGCGCTGCTCGATGCTTTTCTGGATTTCTCGCGGGGCGCCTCCACCGGGGAGCCAGAGCCGGTGGATCCGCAAAAACTGGCGGCTTCTGTGGTGGAAGATTGGCGGCGTCAGAACAAGGACGTGATGCTGGGAGAGTTGAGCGGAACGGGTACGGTGCCGCTGCGGGCGCAGTCGATGCGCCGCGCCTTGGAAAATCTGATCTCAAATGCGGTACGCTATGGCACCCGGGCGCGGGTTTCTGTCACCCTGACAGAGAAATCCATGCGCCTGCGGGTCGAGGACGACGGCCCCGGCATTCCGGCGGCTCAGCGGGGCGATGCGGTGCGCCCCTTTGCCAGGCTGGATCCGGCGCGCAACCAGGATCTGGGCTCGGGGGTTGGGCTGGGCCTTGCCATTGTTGCCGATATTGCCCGCGCCCATGGCGGCATGCTGCGGCTGGGCAAAAGCAAAGAGCTTGGTGGTTTGCAGGCCGATATTGTCATTGGGCGCTAGCTAGCCGTTGATCACGACGCCGCAGCTGGCGAGGAGTGTCAGCTTGGCTCGCTGTGGTCCTTGCGAGCATGGAAAATGAAACCGATGAAGTTGAGCAGCAGCTGCGCCGCCAGTATCTGAGTGCTTTCGCTGGGGTCATAGGCGGGGGCCACCTCGACCAGATCAATGCCCACCACATCGCCGCGTTGGGCCAGGCCCTGCAGGATCTCCAGCACATCGTAATAGAGAAAGCCGCCGTGGCTGGGGGTGCCCGTGCCAGGCGCGATGGAGGGGCAGAAGGCATCAATGTCGATGGTCACATAGTAACGCGCGCCCTTTGGCAGGCGCTCCAGCACGGCTTGGGTGCCCAGTTTGCGGACTTGGCGCACCGACAGGATATCAGAGCCACGCGCCCGTGCATCGTCATAGCCGTCCTTGGCGGTCGACGAGACATTGCGGATGCCAAGCTGGGTCATGCCCGCGACGTAGTCTTTCTCGATGGCGCGGCGCATTGGGTTGCCATGGCCATTGGTGACGCCGTGCCTGGTATCAACAAAATCCAGATGTGCATCAATCTGCACCACATGAATCGGGCCATGTGCCGCGCAGTCCTCGGCAAAGGCATTGATACAGGGGATATTGATCGAGTGGTCGCCACCGATGGTAACGGGCAGGGCGCCCGCGTTGAGGATGTTGCGGACGCCAAGTTCGATATTGGCGTGGCTTTCTTCGGTTTTGGTATGGATGATATCTGCGTCGCCAATATCGACCATCCTGACATCTGCGCCCAGATAGGTGGCGTCATCTTCGTGGTCATAGGCACCGGCATGGCCAAAGCTGAACAGGGTCGACGCCTCGCGTACTGCCCGGGGACCAAAACGTGCGCCGGGGCGCCATTGGGTGCCAAAATCAAAGGGGGCGCCCAGAATGGCGACATCCGCATCAATCGCGGTCCAGTCGGCAACATAGGGGGATTTCCCAAAGGTGGAGATCCCCACAAAGGGAAGGTTCAACCGGCCTGCCTCATATCCATGGTCTGACACGCGTATCTCCTGTTGTTTTGTCCAATGTCACCAAGGATCATGGTAGACTTTATGTCCCGCGACCAGCCATCTTAAAACAGATGTGTTTACCCTGTGTCAGGCCGCAAAAAGAGTGTTGGTCGCGCCACAGTCCAGACGGGAATGCTGGCGTGTTACCCGTTCTTATTTATGAGGAAAATTGTTGTCTCTTAAGGTTTCAGTCATTGCTATTTAGCAAAACTGACTTCGCAGGTTTGTGCTTGGAGGCGTTGTCAATTACGTGTCCTTCTGCGAACGGTGCGAGAATGAGACTGGAATGCGATTACACTATGACTATGACCAAACGGGATGTCGTTGGACGGTGGTTTTCAGAGATTTGGGACGCTGGAAACCTATCCGCTTTGGACAAGCTGCTTGCACCCTCCTTGGGAGAGGATGATCCGATTTATTGCGGCCTGGCGCTCCGCAAAGATCTGCCATTTCTGGCAGAGATGTTTGGTCGCCTGATGGGGCCGATGAAAACCGAAATTCTTGTTTATCTGGAAGACGGGGACTGGGTCAGTGTCTATTACAGAACCGTTGCTTCCGGCCCGGATGGCGACACCCCGATCAAGATTGAGAGCCTGTTGATGTTTCGCTTTGAGCAGGGGCTGATCGCTGAGTTGATCTCCAAAATTGACAGTCTAGCCCTATTTGAGCAACTGGGGCAGATGCCGCCCGATACCTTGTTGGGGTGTTTTTCCGGGCAGCGGCTGACCTGGAAATAACCATATGGCCGCAAGGCCCCCAAGAATGAGCGCCCTCAACATGATCGGCAGTATAACACCTGACAGAATGCTCAGGCTTTCTATACGATGGCGCAGGCCGCTTTGGGGGGGGGGCTGAGATGGGGAGCCCGAGGTTGCTGCCTTCAGCGGATGGCGCCGGTGTCGCGTAAAGTGAGCCGTGGTCGTGACCCGTTGGCGCAGAGGTGGCCCTGGCCTTCGCTCAGATTTCTATCGTGTGGCTTTTGATTTCATTGATCCGGTCTCTGAAAAAGTAGTCGAACCGAATACGAACGCTTCTCCCCTTTCTTCCCTGAAGATTGAAGTTGAATAAGGCGTTGGTCGCCCCTGGTCTGACCGGGCGAGGGCTATCGAAATAGAGAGTTCTTTCGCCTTGCGGTGGAGAGGATGGTTTGGCGTGGCGCAGCCTTGCTTTCCAAGAGCTGGCGGAGGCGGATTTTACTTCAAGCACGACGTTGCTGGCGCTGGTCACACGAATGCGTACCGTGCGCCAATTGTCAGAGCTGCTGATCTCTTCGCCCCTTCTCACTACTTCAAAAATGGGCTCCGGGCGTCGTGCTTGTTGGTTGAGGAGGCGGGTTTGTTTGAAGCTGCTATAGGCGGCAAGGCAGGCGGCGAAAGCGGAAATTGCGGCGGCAATGAAGGTCGCGTGTTGCAGGTCCAAGATAGAGTCCCATTCGAATATCATTGGCGTGTGACGAAAGGTGCAAGCAATCGGGGTGTTAAACAATCCCAGGTTGTGTGCGAAAACACTGCAGGACGCGGATCGCCATGCGACGCCTTCGCTGACTGGGGGCAGGCGCGCCTGCAAGTGGCCCCATATCCCCTTCGCTTGCCGCTACTGCTGGCCAGTTGTTCCGATCGGGCCAGTGAGCTGGTGATACCACCACCCCGCGTGCCCGCCGATCTGCAGCGGCCCTGCGCCGGATACACCGGCCCGCTGCCGCAATCTGAGGGCCAGATCTCGGATCCCTCATCGCCGAGGCGGGGGGGATCGGGTGCGCTAACACCCGTTCCCACGCAGCCTACCGTTCAAAGCGGCTGCGCCGACATCACCAATCAGAAAATGTCGCCCGACTCTCGCGAGAGTGGGCACCCCATATTCTGGAATCAGCAATGACAACAATGACAAAGGTGCGCCCTGCCGCGCCCGTCGCCCCCTGGCTTGGGGGCAAAAAGGCCCTGAGTGCCCGTATCATCACGCGCATCGAGGCCGTCGACCATGCAACCTATGCCGAGCCTTTTGTCGGCATGGGCGGTGTTTTTCTGCGCCGCAGCTGGAAGCCGCAGTGCGAGGTCGCCAATGACTTCAATGGTGAAATCACCAATCTGTTCCGCATCCTGCAGCAGCATTTGCCGCAGCTGATGGAGGTCATGCGCTATCAGATCGCCTCGCGCCGGGAGTTTGAGCGGCTGCGCAAAACTGATCCCGCCACCCTGACCGATCTGCAACGCGCGGCCCGGTTTTTGTATCTGCAGCGCCAAGCCTTTGGCGGCAAGCTCGCTGGTGTCTTTGGCGTGGCCACCGATCGGCCATCCAGGTTCAGCCTGTCGCGCCTGGGACCAATTCTTGAAGCAGCCCATGAACGGCTGGAAAGCGTCATCTTTGAGAACCTCGACTGGTCTGATTTGATCCGTCGCTATGATGGCAGCAAGACGCTGTTCTATCTAGATCCGCCCTATTGGGGCGGTGAAAGTGACTATGGAAAAGGCTTGTTTGAGCGCAGCGCCTTCCAGGCAATGGCGGAGCAACTGGGTGCGATCCGTGGTAAGTTCATTCTGTCAATCAACGTCTGCCCCGAGATTCGCGAGCTGTTCGCCGGGTTTGAGTTTGAATAGGTGCGGTTGAAATATACCGTTGCCGCAGGTGGCGCGACAGATGCGGCCGAGCTGATCATATCCAACTTTGAACCGCGTATCGGGCTGATCTGATAAGGGGGGCATTGGCTGGCGGGGCGCAGTGGTCCCGCCAGGTTGAAAGGGCTTATTTTGTTGAAAAACTCATGTTGATTTGGGGGGCGAGTACTGATTCAATTTACCTGTGAATGCGGGGGGGGGATTGACGATGTTAGGACCGAAGCAAGAAGCCCAAGGCGCACTGTTCTATGATTTTTCCTTCGACGATCATGTGCCGCAAGATCATCTGTTACGTTCGATTGATCGCTTCGTAGATTGGTCGAGCATCCGCCCACATCTTGCAGAATTTTTCAGCCATACAGTTTTTCAGCCATACAGGCCGTCCCTCGATTGACCCCGAGCTTTTGATCCGCATGTTGCTGGTCGGGTATTGCCTTGGCATTCGATCTGAACGCAGGCTATGCGAAGAGGTGCATTTGAACCTTTGCCTATCGCTGGTTCTGCCGTCTTGATCTGAGCGCCCCAGTTCCTGATCATTCCACTTTTTCCAAGAACAGGCATGGTCGGTTTCGTGATAGTGGCCTGCTGCGCCATCTATTTGAAACCACGGTCGCACGCTGTATTTCGGATGGTCTAGTGAGTGGCCAACGCTTCGCTGCCGATGCCAGCTTGATCGAGGCAGATGCGAATAAACAGAATTCCGCGCCGAAGGAAGATTGGAATGTATCTGCGATAAATCCCGAAGATGCGCCGCGTGCAGTGCGGGAATATCTTGATGTGTTAGATCATGAGGCCTTTGGTGCCGCGTCAAAGGTCGAGCCTAAGTTCACATCGCATTCTGATCCTTCCAGCCAGTGGACTGCAGCCCGCAAAGGCCCTGCTTTCTTTAGCTATTCCACCAATTATCTTATCGACACTGATTACAGTGTCATCATCGAGGTTGAAGCCACAAGATCGATCCGACAAGCTGAAGTTGGGTCTGTACGCTCGATGTTGGATCGGGTCAAAGACACCTTCAACCTGCATCCGGAACGCATCATCGCAGATACGGCCTATGGTTCAGGCCCAATGCTCGGTTGGCTTGTCGACCGCAAGATAGCACCGCACATTCCGGTGATTGATAAGGCCGGGCGCACTGACGGTACATGGTCACGTGCGGACTTCGAATGGGACGCCGAGAACAACCGATATGTCTGTCCAGAAGGCGAACCATTGAAACAGTTTCGTCGAAATTTTTCCGACCCAAGCCGTTGCCCGACCGGCAAAGGCGTCGCCAAGTATCAGGCCTTGAAACATACCTGCCAAGCCTGCCCATCTAAGATGAAGTGCTGCCCAAAAGCAGATGCGCGCAAGATCACCCGCGAAGAACATGAAGATGCCCGACAGGTCGCCCGCGATATCGCAAAAACTAAGCAATATGCGATCTCAATGCGGCTGCGAAAGAAGGTCGAGATGCTCTTCGCACACTTCAAACGCATCCTGGGGCTGGGACGGCTCCGAATACGAGGACCATGCGGAGCAAATGACGAATTCCTGCTTGCCGCCACCGCCCAAAATCTCCGCAAACTAGCCAAGATCTTTCCTGCATCGCAGCAAGCGCGCAAGGCCTGACAGGAAAGGCGCTCGGGTCGCCCTGAGAACCAATCTTTCTGCATCAGCAACACGTTGTTTTTCCACAAAATCCGCGAAAGCCAGGCCTTAGCTGCGTCTGCGATGGTTCCGTGTCAGACAGGCAAAAGCGGGCATTAAAACCCTAATGGATCGGATCCTAATGCTGTGCTGCGCATCAGGGTTCGCTGTGCCCAGGGTCGCGCAAGTTGGAGGGTCGCGGCTTTACTTTTGCCAACAGTATATCCGGCGTTGATGTGTGCTGGCGTAGCCCACCCCTAGGAGCGAACAAAAGGGGCGGCCTGTTTTGGGCCGCCCTTTTTGATTTGTGAGCCTCAGAACCGGAAGCTGTACTGGAGGTTGAGCCCGAAGCTTTCATAGCCCGCAGCGCCGAGCCCGTCGTAATCGGCAGCGCCTGTGAGCAAACCGCCATTGGGCCAGGTATAGGCGAGACCAAATCGCAGTGCGGCGCGCCAGCCGGAGTAGGATGGAATGACCGATTGTGCCACTGCGGTGCCGCTGGTTGAGGACCAGATCCCCGAGATGCCTCCAGTCAAGTCCAGCTTGCCTTTTGCCACGGTCACCGGATGCGCGACATCAAGACCAAAAGCGGCTTGGCGCAGGTGGATCTTCTGGGCACCGATCCGATTGCCGAGGCTGTCGGTATAGGCCTTTTGCTCTTCATTGGCATAAGAGACGTCAAAGAAGGGCGTCAACAGGCTGCGACCGTAGTCGACTGTGCCCGAGAGCTTAGCCTGGGCCAGTACCCGTGTGGTGGTGAAATCATCCTCATAGGTGCCAAAGGGCGAGATCCGGTTTGAGGTTTCACCGTATAGCAGGCGGCCTTCCAGATAGAGGTTCGGCGCGGGCAGCTGGGCCACCACATAGGGGCCGGCCATCCAACCGGTGCCACTGACAGAGGCTGCCCCGTCGTCTTGTGACTGGTGATCAAACTGCAGCATGGCACCGATCAGCAGTTGTCGATTCACCGTGATATGTCCGCCCAATACGCCAAAGGCATATCGGGTCTCAGTGCTGTCGTTCTCGCTCCAGTTACCTTTCAGGTTGAACCAGATCGGCTGACCCGAGCGCGAGGCGATATTGAAGGTGCCGACGGCGCGGGTGACCGAAACATCGACGCTGCCCTGCGGGGAACCGGCGCCAGAGAGGAAGCCGCTCAGGCCGGGCTGATTGGCGATCAGCTGATTGGCGCGCGACTGCATAAAGCCCGCGATCTGTTTCTGGGTCTCGATCACGGTGGTGTCAGTTATCACCAGGGTATTGGATGCGGTGGTGTCGTTGCCTGCCGCATCTTCGGCGGAGGCCGCAGGCACCTGCAGGCTGATATCGCCATTTCCAGTGCCGGTGATGCGGGCGGTATAGACCGCTCCAGCCCCAGTCAGGCTTGCCACAGTGGCATTGGTCGCGGTGATATCTGTGGCGTCAAAACCAATGACGGTTTCGCTGAAGGTCACGGTCACATCAAAGCCAAGAGCGACGGATTGACCATTGGCGGGGCCACCGCTGATTACCACATCCGGCGCAGTTGTGTCGGCATTGGCAATGGTCGCCAGCGAGGTGTTGCCGCTGTTGTCTGTTGCGGTAACCTGCACATTTCCGCTGGGCTGGGCCGCTGCCGATGTGACCGAATAGCTGCCCGGTGCTGCGGCGCTGATGTTTGCACTGCTTGCGGCGCGGGCAAAGGCGCGGTTGGTGGTGCCGCCCGAGGCGGTTGTCTGCTGTTGCGATTGATCGGGGAAGGTGATGGTCAACAGCGCACCGGGTTCGGTGGTGCCGGACACCATCAGGCGCTGATCAGGGAGAACGTCAATATTGGCGACTGTTGGTGCGGAGGGCGGCGAGACATCGGGTTCAGAAATGGTGACGCTAAAGCTGACCTGAGCGGCGGTATTGTCGTCTGTATCCTGAGCGTCCATGGTCACGATTGTGGTGCCAATAGGGAAGTCATAGGCGCCGCTGAGCACCGTATCGCCGACCCTGTAGGTGATCACCAGATCTCTGTCGGCGTCATCGCTGACCGCGCCAAGGCCGGTCACATCCAGCGAGGCGCTGGTGGCATTGAGCTCTGCAATCACCGTCTGGGTGTCTGGAGCTGTCAGCACCGGCGCGGCATTGCCAAAGACGGTAACGGTAAAGCTGGCCTGGCTGGCGGCATTACCGGTGGCATCTGCCGCATGCATGGTGACGGTGGTGACGCCAATGGGGAAGTCATAGGCGCCGCTGAGGACAGTCTCGCCGACCCGATAGGTGATCTCCAGATCGCTGCCGAGATCATTGTCAGCCACCGATCCAAGGCCAGTGACATCCAGTGACACGGTGTTGCCATCCAGCGCAGTCTGGGCTGTCTGATTGTCCGGCGCGGTCAGCAGTGGGGCCTCGGCATCCAACACGGTGACAGTAAAGCTGGCCTGTGCGGCTGCGTTATGATCCCTGTCTGTGGCATCCATGGTGACGGTGGTGACCCCGATGGGGAAGTCATAAGACCCGATGACTGGCTTGTCCTCGATGCTGTAGGTGATGGAAAGACCAGTATCGGCATCATCACTAACTGCGCCAAGCGTGGTGATATCCAGCGCGACAGAGGCAACCCCTGTTGGGGCGGTCACGCTCTGGTTGTCCGGCGCGGTGATCACCGGTGCGGCATTACCAACAACAGTCACAAGGAAACTGGCCATATCGGCTTCATTTCGGGCCGCATCCTCCGCTGTCATAGTGACGGTGGTCTCACCAATGGGGAATTCATAGGCACCGTCCAGAAGGGTACCATTCACCCGGTACGTAATGGCGATAACACTGTCGACGTTATCGGAAACCGAACCAAGGCCGGTGATATCCAGGGATACGGTGCTGCTATCCAGCGCCGTTTGGGCGCTTTGATTGGCGGGCGCGGTAATTACCGGGGCCTCGGCGTCACTGACCCGAATGCCAAAGCTTTGCTGCGCGGCGGGATTATGATCCGTGTCCGTGGCATCCATGGTGACGGTGGTGACGCCGACAGGAAAGGCATAGGCGCCGCTCAGGACCGTATCGCCCACCCGGTAGGTGATGGCGAGAGAGCTATCGGCATCATCACTAACCGAGCCAAGCTCTGTCACGTCGCGTGTGTGGGTGTTTTCACCGGCATCGGTATTGGCAGAAATGGCGCCGGGGGGCGTCAACACAGGTGCGGCATTGCCAACAACAGTCACAATGAAGCTGGCCATATCGGCTTCATTTCTGGCGGCATCTTCCGCCGCCATGGTGACGGTGGTCTCGCCAATCGGGAAATCATGGGCACCGTCCAGAAGGGTACCATTCACCCGGTACGTAATGGTGATAACACTGTCGACGTTATCGGAAACCGAACCAAGGCCGGTGATATCCAGGGATACGGTGATGCTATCCAGCGCCGTTTGGGCGCTTTGATTGGCGGGCGCGGTAATTACCGGGGCCTCGGCGTCACTGACCCGAATGGCAAAGCTTTGCTGCGCGGCGGGATTATGATCCGTGTCCGTGGCATCCATGGTGACGGTGGTGACGCCGACAGGAAAGGCATAGGCGCCGCTCAGGACCGTATCGCCCACCCGGTAGGTGATGGCGAGAGAGCTATCGGCATCATCACTAACCGAGCCAAGCTCTGTCACGTCGCGTGTGTGGGTGTTTTCACCGGCATCGGTATTGGCAGAAATGGCGCCGGGGGGCGTCAACACAGGTGCGGCATTGCCAACAACAGTCACAATGAAGCTGGCCATATCGGCTTCATTTCTGGCGGCATCTTCCGCCACCATGGTGACGGTGGTCTCGCCAATCGGGAAATCATAGGCACCGTCCAGCGGGGTAACACCAACCCGGTAGGTGATGGGCAGGTCACTGTCGACATTGTCAGCCACTGACCCCAGATTGGTTACATCCAAAGATACTGTACTGCCGCCTAGTGCTGTTTTGGCGCTTTGATTGGCGGGGGCGGTGACCACCGGGGCCTCGGCGTCACTGACCCGCACGGTAAAGCTGACCTGGGTCGCAGCATTTCCGGCGTTGTCGGTGGCATCCATGGTCACGGTGGTCTCTCCAATCGGAAAGTCATAGACGCCCGACAGGGTGGTGGTGCCGATCCGGTAGACAATGTCGGCAAAACTGTCGATATCGTCAAAACCAGAGCCAAGATTTGTTACATCTAGCGCGGCAACAGACTTGCCTGTGTCGGTTGTCACCGCTTGCGTAGCAGGAGGCGTAAGCACTGGGGCGTTGTTATCGACGAGCCGGAGGGCGAGTACATAGTTCGTGTGATAAGTATACGAACCGGCACGGTAATAGTTCCCGGATGCATTTACTAGCGTATCCCTTTTCAGCTCAAAGCTGAAGCCCATTTCGCGCGTTTCGGCAAAGGATGCCCCCACTGCCCACATCCTGGTCAACGTCACATCACTGCTATCGATGTTCAGACAATCTGCGATCGCAGTTTCGGAAATCGGCGGAGAGGAGGAGATTTGGCGACCGTACTCCCAATAAGTCGCGCTGGCGTAGGTGTCAGGAAACCCACTCAAACGGATTAAGGCAGTGTCAGGATCGAAAGAGAGCTCCACCTCCACCCTACAATCACCAAACTCATAGGAGTCATTCTTTGCTTCGAACTCCTCGAAAGCCAGAGAAGGTGTTGGCAAAATCATCACTGCAAGTAGAGCAGCTGTCGAAGCCAATCTCCAGTTGAACCTCATCAGGGTCTCCAGTCTGAACTTGATGTCTTGTTCCGAGTACTACTCTGGCAGATGTTAGCGATTGATGAAGGCCGCTGGGTAAGTTCGAAACTTAGCCCCTTTCCCTCCAGGGCTCCGCAGCCTCTAGCTTTTCAGTCCCAGCATAGAACATATCTGGCTGAGACGATGAGACTGGCAGAGGATACAATCTGCGCTGTGCTGACCTTGGTGTGCAGCGCAGCATGTGGGTTTCTCTCGGCCAGGGCTTTGATGGCCGCTTTTGCCTGTCTGGCACGGAACCATCGCAGACGCAGCTAAGGCCTGGCTTCCGCGAATTCTGTGGAAAAACAAGGTTTTGCTGATGCAGAAAGATTGGTTCTCAGGGCGACCCGAGCTCCTTTCCTGTCAGGCCTTGCGCGCTTGCTGCGATGCAGGAAAGATCTTGGCTAGTTTGCGGAGATTTTGGGCGGTGGCGGCAAGCAGGAATTCGTCATTTACTCCGCATGGTCCTCGTAATCGGAGCCGTCCCAGCCCCAGGATGCGTTTGAGGTGTGCGAAGAGCATCTCGACCTTCTTTCGCAGCCGCATTGAGATCGCATATTGCTTAGTTTTTGCGATATCGCGGGCGACCTGTCGGGCATCTTCATGTTCTTCGCGGGTGATCTTGCGCGCATCTGCTTTTGGGCAGCACTTCATCTTAGATGGGCAGGCTTGGCAGGTATGTTTCAAGGCCTGATACTTGGCGACGCCTTTGCCGGTCGGGCAACGGCTTGGGTCGGAATAATTTCGACGAAACTGTTTCAACGGTTCGCCTTCTGGACAGACATATCGGTTGTTCTCGGCGTCCCATTCGAAGTCCGCGCGTGACCATGTACCGTCAGTGCGCCCGGCCTTATCAATCACCGGAATGTGCGGTGCTATCTTGCGGTCGACAAGCCAACCGAGCATTGGGCCTGAACCATAGGCCGTATCTGCGATGATGCGTTCCGGATGCAGGTTGAAGGTGTCTTTGACCCGATCCAACATCGAGCGTACAGACCCAACTTCAGCTTGTCGGATCGATCTTGTGGCTTCAACCTCGATGATGACACTGTAATCAGTGTCGATAAGATAATTGGTGGAATAGCTAAAGAAAGCAGGGCCTTTACGGGCTGCAGTCCACTGGCTGGAAGGATCAGAATGCGATGTGAACTTAGGCTCGACCTTTGACGCGGCACCAAAGGCCTCATGATCTAACACATCAAGATATTCCCGCACTGCACGCGGCGCATCTTCGGGATTTATCGCAGATACATTCCAATCCTCCTTCGGCGTGGAATTCTGTTTATTCGCATCTGCCTCGATCAAGCTGGCATCGGCAGCGAAGCGTTGGCCACTCACTAGACCATCCGAAATACAGCGTGCGACCGTGGTTTCAAATAGATGGCGCAGCAGGCCACTATCACGAAACCGACCATGCCTGTTCTTGGAAAAAGTGGAATGATCAGGAACTGGGGCGCTCAGATCAAGACGGCAGAACCAGCGATAGGCAAGGTTCAAATGCACCTCTTCGCATAGCCTGCGTTCAGATCGAATGCCAAGGCAATACCCGACCAGCAACATGCGGATCAAAAGCTCGGGGTCAATCGAGGGACGGCCTGTATGGCTGAAAAATTCTGCAAGATGTGGGCGGATGCTCGACAAATATACGAAGCGATCAATCGAACGTAACAGATGATCTTGCGGCACATGATCGTCGATGGAAAAATCATAGAACAGTGCGCCTTGCGCTTCTTGCTTCGGTCCTAACATCGTCAATCCCCCCCGCATTCACAGGTAAATTGAATCAGTACTCGCCCCCCAAATCAACATGAGTTTTTCAACAAAATAAGCCCACTTCGGAAAGCCTCTGGTGCTGCGGCTGCACAGATCACGTCCGCTTCGGGCTGACAGCCGTCATTTGACGGCTGGAACCTGGTGCGGAATCGCTGCGACCTTGCTGCTGTACCCCCGCATGTCCGCTTAGAGCCCATGTTGACAAATTGCTACGCCGCAGCGACGTTCGCCCAACTGTGAATAGAGATCGTGAGTTGAAGACATGAAAAAATCTGCCAGCCGAACTTTTGGTGTAATAGGGCTGGGCAACTTTGGCAGTACCGTCGCAAAGGAGTTGCAGCGGTTCGGCAATCACGTCATCGGGGTCGACATATCCGAAGCACGCGTTATGACCCTTGCCGATACACTCTCTCAGGCCATGATCGTGGATGCGCGCGATGATGCGGCTTTGCGGGAAGCGGGTTTCGGTGATTGTGATGTGGCCGTTGTTGCCATGGGCGATGATCTGGAGGCCAGCATCCTTGCGGCGATCAACCTCAAACTTGTTGGAGTTCCGACCGTCTGGGCCAAAGCTACGACCAAGACGCATCACAGGATTCTGAGTAAACTTGGCGTAGACAGGATCATTCACCCTGAAGTCGAGGTCGGTCAACATATCGCGCAGGTTTTGCATAACCCGCTGGTGCGTGACTATGTCAGTTTGGGCAATGGCTACCACGTTGTAAATTTCCGCATCCCTGAAAGCCTTGAAGGCAAGAGCCTGAAAGACCTGCCCCATGGCGATAAGTTTAATCTGCGTTGCATCGGGGTTATGCGCGGAACTGAATACGTCGGGCAGGATGCGACAGGATGCCAACTGGAACGGGATGATCTTCTACTATTGCTCGGCCAACGAAAAGACCTGCGCACCTTCGCAGCCAGCCTGTAGCCATGGCATTCCGGCCCTCGAACCTGGTGAAACGGTTCGCGACTTTGCGCATGCCGCCTCCCGCGGTTCTGGTGCTCTTCTACCTCGCCTTCATCATCTTGGGTGCCCTCCTGCTCTGGCTACCGATCTCGCATCACGGTGATATCGGACTGAGCGATGCACTGTTTACATCAACCTCTGCCGTAACCGTGACAGGGCTTGTGCTGGCCGATACGGGCGCTGCTTTCACGGGCTTTGGGCAGGGTGTGATTGCCGCGCTTATTCAACTCGGCGGGTTGGGCTTGATGACCTTTGCGGTGCTATTGCTTGGGGCGCTTGGCATTCCGGTGGGCATGCCACAACGCCTGATCCTGCGTGAAGACCTGAACCAGACATCGCTGTCGAACCTTACCTATCTTGCGCGCGTCATCTTGGTCATCGCCCTATTTTGCGAAGCGATCGGAGCCGCCTTGCTGGCCTTCGTCTTTGTTCCGGAGTTCGGCTGGCATGGCATATGGCAGGCGATTTTCCATTCTATTTCGGCCTTCAATAACGCGGGCTTTGCGCTTCACCCCGACAGTCTCTCTCAATGGGTGGGAAACCCGCTGGTCAACATCGTGATCCCGGCCCTCTTCATTCTAGGAGGGCTTGGGTTCATTGTCGTGGTGGAAATCTATCAGAAACGCCAGTGGCGCAAACTCTCGCTGCATTCCAAACTGATGCTGCTCGGAACCGGCATTCTGATTGTCTGGGGGAGCGTCATGTTCGGCCTTCTCGAATGGACGAACCCCAACACCTTGGGCCCGCTGAGCACCGGCGATAAACTATGGGCAAGTTGGTTTCAGGGGGTCACACCGCGCACGGCCGGGTTCAACACGATCGACACCGGCGGAATGCATGACAGCGCGTCCATGTTGACGATGACACTAATGTTGGTTGGCGGTGGCAGCACCTCGACCGCAGGAGGGATCAAAGTGACAACACTCTGCGTGTTGTTGCTAGCCACGGTTGCATTTTTCAGGCGCCAAACAACATTGCACGCCTTCGGGCGCTCCTTGGGCGTCGATGAAGTGATGAAGGTCCTCGCTCTCACGACCATTTCCATGCTTCTGGTTCTAACGGGCATTTTTGTGACCTCGATCAATCACGATGGCGAGTTTATCGACTTTGCCTTTGAAGTCACATCGGCATTTGGAACAGTAGGCCTGTCGCGCGGGACAACCGGAGAGCTTGATGGTGTCGGCAGGGCCATCATCATGGCGACGATGTTTGTAGGTCGGGTTGGGCCCCTGGCTATCGGGTTTTTCCTCGCGACCCGAAGTGCGCCGAGGGTAAAGTACCCTGCAGGGCAAATATATCTTGGGTAGCCAAGAATAGGTCGAATGACCGCTTTTCCCGCAGTGCGGTCATCCATCCATGGTCAAATGCTGCGTCCTGCGCGAATGTCCGCAATGAGGGCTGCTTGCACGGCATTCGAACTCCCTCGCGAGCGGCGGCTATGGGCCGTCAAGCGTGATGCCCTGGTGCCGCCAGCTCGACTTTGCAAAGGGTGCTTTTGCGCACAGCCGACGTCAACACTTTGTCTGGCACAAGCTAGATCCCTGCCTCTTATGTCCTGACCAGCCTCATCGACGAAAACGGCCCTTTGCCGACGTTCATTCTGCAATCTTGATGCAGCGGCGCGGCCCGTCAGAGCGGACCTCCACCGAAAACGCAGCATTTGGGCATCTCGAATGAGCTAGTTGCGGGACAAAACGAGCTTTCGCTACGCTTCGTGTCAACGGTGGCGATCCCTATTTAGGCCTTCTGATGGAAGTTGGAGAGCGCCCATAGAGCTTCGCGAAAGCAGCATTAAAGCGTCTCACGCTGCCAAAACCCGCTTGGAAGACTATACCCGTTATTGGGAATATCGTCGTGTCCAGCAGCTTTTTGGCGCGTCCAACACGAAGGGTTTGAGCCGTTTGAAGTGGAGAGGCCCCAACATGTTTGGCATACAGCCGAGATAGATGCCTTTGGTCGGTTCACACAGGATCAGAGAACTAGGGAACACTTCATGGGTGCGAATTCTTGAACAGTTCATGCAATTGTTGACACCCTCATGATGGTAACGCATGTTTTCACTACAACTTATAGGATCTAAATTATGGGAAAATACAAAGTTTCAATCGATAAAATTGTCTGCTTGGAAAGCGCTGATCCAAATGGCCATGATGAAGTCTGGTTACTGGCGCAGGGCGATGCAGGTACACCAAATCGATACCCGCAAGCTGCAACTGCCACTTATTCAATGAATAGCTCTGGCGATAGTACATGGATGATAGATGGAGATTTTACATTTGAATTCGACCGAAGTGCGATCCTGACCCTATATGAGCAGGATCTGAAGCTCGATATCAACACGACAGATTTTCTGGGAAATGCACGCTTCACTAGTGGCGCTGGTGCCTCTGGCACCAAGTCATGTACGAACGGCGATGACTCCAGCTACCAAGTCTATTTCACGATGACCGGCTGACCAGCTAATCCGGTGGTCTAATTTGGAGAAAATTTATGAACACATTGAAAGATTTAGTCGAGCAGCGTCTTCAACAGTCGGAAATGGTTCAGACGCTTGAAGCGGCTGACGTGGCCGATATTCAGAGCGCTACAGGCGATCTGAATATCCCTGAGTATTCGAAAGCCGGACAAGAAGCCCTGAAAGCAGCGCATGACGCATTCGCTGCAAGCGATGTGGGCATAATGCTGAGCGCCGAAGCCTTTGAAATGTCGCCTGCGAAAGTGATGCAAACGCTGCCGAAGATCAGGGAAATCCCGGAGATTGAGGCCCTTGCCAAGCTGGCCCGGCAACCCACATTGATGTTTGCAACTGAGGATTCTCCGATCAAGGAATGGGTCAAGGAGTTTGTTGAGGAACATGCCCCACAGTCAGTTTTGATCCAGTTTTGTGCGACAGCTGATATCGTTGCAGTCAGCGGCACCGTGTATATCGGATTTGCACTGAATTTGACCGATCTCAATCAAGCCTCGCTATACGTTGGCGGAGGAGTAGGTGTTGGGCCAGGGGCGCTTGTCGCCGCGGGGCAAGGGGTTGGACTTACCGGCAATGCTTATTCGGGCATGACGGGCGCGTGTGTTGGCGTTGATGGCGGAGGCGCCTACGTCGCTGGTGGCCTGATAGATGTCTCTGTGGGTATCAATGCACCCTACTTCCCGGTCGTGACACATATCAACCTGGCTGGATGGAGCGGTGTCGCCTATTTCCTCGAAGGTGCCGGCGGAGGCGCCGAAGGCTATGTTGGTTTTACCCTCAAGCTTGTCGATGAATCACTGCCCAATATGGTTCAGCCAGACGCGGACAACTACCTGGTCATCTATTCAATAAACTGCATCAAACGGAACGACACCTCGGGCAAAGACGAAATCACCTTCGACGTCGCGATCGACGGAAACTATTACACCAAATATCTGTATCCGATGTGGGACCACTATTCTATCGCGGAAGGCGGGGTTTGGGATGTAGGATATGGGGTCAAGTTCAACAATTCCTTCGTTCTGACGCTATATGAAAGCGGAGAGGAAATCACCAACTGGACGGTGACCACCGCCAATCTGACCACTCCGAGCGGATACAGCTACCTAGAATACTCGGTTTCGGGTGTGTTCGCGAACGATGTCGATTACAAGATCACCCTCTACACTCCTCCAGCGCCTTGAAATGAAGCGCGGTTTGCACGAGTTCATGTTAGCCCCACCGGCCAACATGAACTCGACGCTGCATTATGTTTGTGCTCACTCAACAAAGGCATTTTTTGGGTGGGACAATCCGTGTAACCACACACGCAGCAACAACCCCGGCGTCGGCGATCGTCATTGAGTGGACGGCCCAACGTGGACTTTGGCCTGCTCGCCAATCGCTGCGGTGCAGCTTCCCAAGGCCGGCCATTCGCGCAATACGCAGCATTTTGTTGCCTCAAACGTCGGTTTGCTTCCATTTATGCGCCATGCAGTTTGTGACATGCGCGCGCACTATAGCCATGCCGCTAAGCGCACGAAAATGGATCGTCGGCGTTTCGAACCCGTTGGCTTGTAGCTGCAGCGTTGCACCCTATGTTTCTTCGAACAGATGCGGAGCATATCATGATGAGAAAACTAGTCACGGCGCTTGCAGCCCTGCTGTCCTCAAGTGCCATTGCCGCCGCCCAAACCCCGTTTGGGTTTGAGGCGATAGCGACCTTGGAGCAACCCTGGGCCATGGCGGTCTTGCCGCAAGGTGGGTTTCTTGTAACGGAAAAGGCCGGGCGTCTGGCCCATGTTACAGCCTCGGGCGAGGTTCAGACGATTGCAGGCGCACCAAGGGTAACAGATGACGGACAAGTGGGTTTGCACGATATCGCCCTGGCGCCGGATTTCCAGGCTTCGGGATTGGTGTATCTGACGTGGGTCGATGGCACCGACGGGGGCGCGTTGCGCCTGGGGCGGGGGCGGCTGGATCTGGGGGCGCTGCAACTGGCCGATCTGCAAGTGATCTGGCGTGCAACGCCCATGGGAGGCAACGGCCATCCGGGCGCCATGATCGCCTTTGGTCCCGACGGGCACCTGTTTCTGACCAGCGGTGATCGGCAGTTGGGCGATCCGGCACAGGAGTTGGGCGACAGCAGAGGCAAGATCCTGCGTCTGATGGCAGACGGCACGCCCGCCAGTGGCAACCCCTTTGCCGATGCCCCCGAGGTCTGGACCCTTGGCCACCGAAACCCCTACGGCCTCACGTTTGACGGAACCGGCCGACTTTGGTCGCACGAGATGGGCCCGCGGGGCGGCGATGAGCTGAACGTGATCGCGGCCGGCCAGAATTATGGCTGGCCACTGGTGTCAGAGGGGAAGAAATATAGCGGTCGTTCTATCCCCGCCCATGCGACGCGCCCCGAGTTTGCACCGCCGATGATCGAATGGACACCGGTCATCGCCCCAGCGGGGATGGCTTATTACGATGGTGCAGTCTTTCCCGAATGGCGCGGCTCATTGTTGTTGGGCGGACTTGCATCGCAAGCCTTGGTCCGTGTCGAGGTTGGCCGCGACACCGCGTGGGAGGTTGACCGTTGGGGCATGGGCAATCGCATTCGCGATGTGGCGGCCGACGCTGATGGTCAAATCTATGTGCTTGAAGACGGCAGCGAGGCCCGCCTGCTGCGGCTGACCCCCAGCAACTAGCGTCAGACGAGAGGGATGCGGACATGTGCCAGTATCCACTCGCACAGCACGCAACTATGAAATCAATGGGTTGACGTGTGAAGAACTGTTTGCCGTCTTGCTTCTAACCCATCAACGTGACCGGCCGACAGCAGACCTTGGCCAGATTAACTAACGCTGCGATGCAGCTTCCCCAGACCAGACGCTGGGGGTTTCGGTGCTGCATTGTGACTCGTCTAAGGTTTACGCCGCCGAATTTGCTGCCGCGTACCACAGAGTGTGACCATAGCACTGCCCCAAACCTGATGAGCTAAACGCTCGCTCAGTATAATCGACCTGTGGTCCCAAAGAGCTATGACTCCGGGCGGGATTACAGGCCACCGCAATCGGCCTTATTTCCCCCAGGGGCAGAGTGCCTCGACCTGTCGGCGACCGAGCTTCTTCAACGTTTCTATGTTATCCAAATAAATCTTCTCTGGGTTCGAAACGTACGCGAGGGTTTTGGTCATCTGGTCTTGACGCAGAAGATGTATGGTTGGATAGGGCGAGCGATTGGTGAAATGGCTTAGATCGTCCGGAGCCACACCGTCAAATTGGTATTGAGGATGAAAGGATGCCAGTTGCACATCCTCTGTCAGCTCTGCTTGCTCCAAGAGTTGCTGAAACCAATCGAGTAAGTCGAGGTAATCATCGAACTCTTCTAAACCTTGGGTAAACATTAGCAGGCTGGTGGCGATGTCATTTTCGTTGGTCACGAGCAGGCGCTGAAGTTCCGTCACAAAAAACTGCTTTAGATGCGCATCGGTCGTGGCGTCACATATAGCATAATGGACTTGGTCTCGGGCTATGACGCTCGAGGAAAATGGGCAAAGATTTAATCCTACCACCATTTGATCAAGCCATCGACGAGTGTTTCTCACCACGTCATGATGAGCTGTCGATAGTGTTTTTGGTCCGCGCTTTTTAATAGAATGGATCCCTTCATGTTTGGCAGACATTCAGCACGTTCTGCCCATGGTTCCTATTTGTTTGCGAAAGCGAAACCCATCGAAACGGTGCAATCACTACCGTGTATCGTGTCATGCCATCCTGCGCCATAGCCGAGAACGGCCCGAAACGGACCTTGGCGTACAATGCTGCAAACGGCAGCTTTGAGCCCTAGATTTCCAAACTCAGAGCGAAAAATCTTTTATTGACGAATAGGTGGCGTCGAGTAGCTTCAAAGAAACGGTCGTTGAATTCAGGATATTCATATGATTTTTCGTAGCGCATTGTGCATTGCTTTGCTTCACACTTTGCCCGCATCGTCGCAGTCCTTATCTGCTGCCGATGTTTTGGCGCAAGTCGATCAAAAAGTAGCACGGGCGAATGAGTACCAACAATTGCTCAATGACCCCGATCCAGCGCGCTCCATGGCGGCAATGGAAATCATGCTGGGCTCGGGAGACGCGACGCTTGAACGCATGGCGCTTGACTACGGCCTTTACAGCCCGAACCCCGTTGTGCGCCGCACAGCATTGGACGCGTTTTTCTCGGCGCAGCCTACCCTGGGCATCTACCTGACCCAAGCCGAAGGCGAAAAAAATAGAAAATGGGACTATCATGCGACCCGAGGAAAAGGGTCCGTCCTTGAAGATGGGCGCATCTTTTACAGCACACAGATCGGCAAATATAAAGAAGATAAAAACTGCTACACAAGGTTCGAAAACGACGACTGCCGCGTACGCGTGTCGGACACGGAAGTGGGCATAACAATTTGGGGTAACTGGCACTCTTTGACACTTAACGATCAAGGTCAGCTGGTTGGCAGCGGAGCGTTCCCCCACAGCAACAAACCTGTCAAAACATCAATCCAGATCGGAAACTAACATGACTAAATGCTTCTTTTGGGGGGCAGCGCTCTCGATTCTTGCGGGTGCCGCCAGCGCACAATCTCTCTCGGTAGCCGACCTTCAGGCGAAGATTGATGCCGAGTTGAGCAAAGGCAATGAATACGTTGAGCTGCTCAACGATCCGGACCCGGCCCGCGCGCTTAAGGCCATGGAATTGATGCTGGAATCCGGTGATGATGTTCTTGTCAAAGCCGCTTTGGATTACGGCATCTATAGCCCCGACAAAAACGTTCGAAATCTCGCGATCAAATCCTTCCTGGACACATCACCGCGCCTAGAGATCCAGTTTGACGGGAAAAAGGCGGATCGTGCAGATTTGGAAAGGGTCATCGGTAGCCTCTATGGGCTAAACCCGAATGAGGACGGCTATGCCGTGACCACGCTGGACATCGAGGGCTATGATAGTGACGCCAATTGCTACATCATGAAAAACCGCATCGCAAATTCGAGTTGTCTTTTAAAGATTGTAGGTGAGGTCGTTCAGTATCGTTCGACAGATCAAAGATGGTACGAGATGGAGTTCTTGGACTCTGGGGCGCTCACTGCGGCCACGATTCAAAGCTACAATGTAAGAGCGGAAGTTAAAGTAACGATTCCACTGCGCTAGATCATCTCACGCGCACCGTGCTTATGCCTATCGCCCCGTTCTCCCACGCGTCATTGACCGTGATGAACACCCAGCGGGCCAATGTCGGCGCGCGTGAAAAGTCAAAGACACCGTCGGGTCCCATTTCGGCCGCGCCAAAAAAGCGTGGCCGATTGCCGTTTGGGGCAGAGGACACATCGATGCGAATGTTGCGCGGGATGGCGAAATCCGCGTCAACATCCGAGAAGACGCGCACATTCGATAGGGGGACGGCGCCGGGTGACTTGATTTTGAGCGCGATGCGATTAGGGCGGGGCAAGTCAAACACATAGCTGCCGTCGCCTAACATATTAGCCTCTGCGACATCGGGGTAGATTGGCGGTCGCGACGCGCGAACAAACTCGAGAGGAAGGCTATCACCGTCATCGTTGCTTGCTACGGGAGTAAACTTGGACGCAGCCGCTTGAAATCCCGCTTTGCGGTTTAGGCGGCGCGCAAGGTTCAAGTGCAACTCTTCAATCCGTATAAAGCGCCCTTCGGTTGCCGAGAGCGCTTCCACGATCATTCCGATTGGATTCTCACCATCAAAGAGAAATGCGCCACTGGTGCCTTTGTATAACTCGCTGGAGCCTTCCTCAATGCGTGCATCAAGCGTCAGGTAATCTGTCTTCATGACGGACATAGAAATGCGTTCAACTTCTCCAGACGGTAGCAAGCGTAAGAGTTGTGCATGTCTTCCAGAGGCAACATTCACTTTGCTGGATAGGTCATCAAGCGTCGTGACACATTTTTCCTCAACGGGGCCGCGCACAACGCCTATGGCAAAATCCATCCCTTCCCAAAACGGTGTTTCCACCAAAGCCCCAGAGTGAACGACGGGGGCGGATGAGAACACCGTAACGCGCCGTTTATTATTTGCGACGTGTTTTGGGGTTAGCACATAACACGTCGAGCCATGCTTTAGGAGCATACCATGGCCAAGCTCATCCCCGCTTTGCACGGTGACGGTTTGGGAAAATACGGGGGTGATACAGACAGTGAAATACAATATACTTGCTGCAAGTAGCTTGATCAGAGAGCGTAATTTCATGTTTTCAAAAATTCTTTTCGCAGTGATGGCTATCTGCCCGACTATGCTTGTTGCCCAAGAACATGGCAAAGCAAAACTTACGGCAAACAATTTCACTGAGGTCGTAAACGAGGCCGCTGAAATTTCCGGGGCTCGACTCGTTGGATTGGTGCAGTTTGGACCGTTGCCGAAGAACTCTATAAGCGTTTCAGCACATATTCCAAAAGGATGGTCAGGCGCCACGGCATGTTTGTCGGTTTTGAGTGTCGATGGGTTCTATCAGAGCCAAGGGTCTTACAATGTGTCGGAAGACTGGGCCGGGGGGAGTATTGTCCTCGACTACCCGACGAAAAATCCAAAGCATGTTCGCACAATCCAGAGTGGAGAGATTGCACCACTCCTGACCCTTGGGCCTTGCGGGGACGGCAGGGATGATAGCTCCCTCGTGTTTTGGGGGGAGCAATCTGAAGAGAACGTCGCGTTGCTTTTGAACACGTCTCGTTCGGAAGAAACGTTCGTGTACTTCCCGAACAACCCCGACATTGCAGACGTGTCGTGTGATGTCGTCGAGTTTGATAATAGAACCGCTTTCGACACTGTTTGTGTATTGCCGAAAAGCGTGATGTCTATTGCTCCACTAGTCGCTGGGACCGTGTCGTTCAAAAGGGGCGAAATGGGGCGAGAAGTAGAGTTCAAGCTCCATTTATCGGAAGAATAATAGATGAAAACTACCGATGAGCATTCGGATACAAATTCTATCTCCAAGAGAATAGGTATTTCTATTGCTCTGACTGGCGTCACGTCTTTACTTACCGCGTTCCTCGTTACCTTGGCGTTTGGCGTCGGTGCGGATCGCACAATTTTGATTTCAGCCCATTCCGCCAGCATGGAAATCCAGTTTTCTGGAGATGCGGGTTTTTGGGACCTTGGCTCAGTGCTCGTTTGTGAACCTCTGGTCAAAATCGACAGATCCAGAACGCGCGGGACCGACATTTGCGACCCGAGACGGTATGAGCAAAAGCACGAGATCGTGAGTCTGAAGTGGCAAGATGGCAGCCATATTGTTGTATCGACGAACGAGGAAGGCTCGCTTGAAATCCTTCTGAAAAATGTCGCTGAGTATAAATCAGGCACAATACTCCATTTGCCACGAGCCGAATGGTCAGCATTGGGTGCGTTGTCGTTTTCCGGCTTTGCTCACCTAGGACAGGTTGCGGCGACAGGTGAAACAAAGCTTCTGACTTCAGGCGCGTACGATATCCGAGAAAAGCCGTTCCTGATGAATGCAACTGAGATCATCAAAAATGGGAGTTTTAGGCCAGGCGAAAAGGTTGGGGTTTTCCGAGATGATGGGAAAGAACAAAGCCAAACGCGTGTGTACGGATACGTGTTACCAAGCCAGCATGGCCCGAAGAACTTCCAAGTTTCTTTAGTTTCCGAAACAGGACCTTCAAAGATATCCGTTAGCTATTTGGGTGGAGAAGATCGTATCGAGATCGCGCCTAATTGGATTGATCGCTCGATTGCGAGCCCACTTATCCTCGCGCTATCCATCCTCGTTCCAGTTTTCCTCGCAATCGCGCAAATGCTTTTAACAGCAACTAACAGTTTGGGCCCAATCGGCGTGCCTGCAGCTTTGAGACGCTTCAGAAGAAGTATGAGGCGATAATAGCATACTAATTGAGAAGGTAGATTCGTCATAATTTTGTGAGTTTTTCAAGACATCCCGACCTTCGTCAATTATTCTTAATGGTCGGGCGTGGCTGCACAGCGGACCTCGGTGCAGAGCGCAGTGAATGTCTGGTTTCCGCGGATTCTGTGGAAAAACAACGTCTTGCTGATACAGAATGATTGGTTCTCAGGGCGACCCGAGCGCCTTTCCTGTCAGGCCTTGCGCGCTTGCTGCGATGCAGGAAAGATCTTGGCTAGTTTGCGGAGATTTTGGGCGGTGGCGGCAAGCAGGAATTCGTCATTTGCTCCGCATGGTCCTCGTATTCGGAGCCGTCCCAGCCCCAGGATGCGTTTGAGGTGTGCGAAGAGCATCTCGACCTTCTTTCGCAGCCGCATTGAGATCGCATATTGCTTAGTTTTTGCGATATCGCGGGCGACCTGTCGGGCATCTTCATGTTCTTCGCGGGTGATCTTGCGCGCATCTGCTTTTGGGCAGCACTTCATCTTAGATGGGCAGGCTTGGCAGGTATGTTTCAAGGCCTGATACTTGGCGACGCCTTTGCCGGTCGGGCCACGGCTTGGGTCGGAATAATTTCGACGAAACTGTTTCAACGGTTCGCCTTAGGGTCTTAGATTCTCGGAGGGAAGTGAACAGCCGAAGGCAACGACGGTGGGCGTTTGGGCCTCCCAGCAAGAGAATGGCGTTCTGCGTGGCTTCACCGAATGCGGTGAAGAAAATTCGAACGATATTGAGGGAAGCGTCCTTCGAAAAAATCGAGGGTGTGGAGTAGAGTTTTTCCATTGATCTAACCTTATGTTACCGCCGTTCGTGGCGGCTTCAAGCGCTCGGTCTCCCTCCTTTTTTCCAAGCGTGTGATGCTACTGGCTGTCCTGAGCAGCAGAAGGTATTTCGGCCAGTGCATATGTTTTTCTTCGGCACGTTTTCCATTTCGTGCTCTCGCAAGGAGGAGCACGAAATGGAAAAATCTTGCCAATGTCTTTGCTTCTTTTTTCCCTCGGCGCGCCGTGCGACTGAAGGAATGCAGCAATCCTATTTGACACGGCCCTAAGCGGGAGAACGGGGCTGTCTTACATCTGGAAAATTTGAAAGACTCGCAAAGCAATGGGCATGAGAAGAGAGTTTTGAGACCTACGCTTGGGGGAGTATTGAAAATGTTGTGCCCACCTGCGCTGCGGTGGGCGGGATCCATTCAAAAATCTCACGGGCTTTGCCTACTGCTGTCAGGCATCGATAATATGTGATAAAATGCTTGAGGTTGCGCTGCCGAGATCAGGGCGGATTCGCATAGAAATCCGCCCGATGTTACCTCCAAAACCAAAACTCGGTTCAATGAACCTTTTTGGCAAATCGGCGGTTTCAGCTAAGTCACTGGAAAGTTTGGTAGGCCCGGCAGGATTTGAACCCGCAACCAAAGCGTTATGAGCGCTCTGCTCTAACCGTTGAGCTACAGGCCCGCCTGAGGACGTGGTTAGAAAATGCCCGCAGGAAGGTCAAGCCATGATTGCAGTCGCCGGGTAACGTCGGGCAATGGAATCCTGTTGCAGGGCCTCAATCCGCTCCAAAAGCGCCGTGACCACAACCTCGTGGCGTTTGTCATAGCTATGGCGCGAGGGGTACACGGCATAGATGTCTTTGGGCTGGGGCTGATATGCGGGCAGAACTTCCTCAAACCGCCCTTCCAGCAAGGCCTCATCGAGAAACAGCCGTGGGGCGCGGGCATATCCGGTGTGGTTCGCCACCGCGCGGATGATCAAATCAGGGTCATCGGCGGTGAACCCCACATGGACCGGCGCCTGATACTCCACGCCGTCCAGGGTCAGCGGGAAAAAGCCGCCGGTCTGATCTTCGTGATGCTGAATGAACTTCAGCCGCTTCAGGTCCTCTGGCGTGCTGGGGCGTCCCACCTGATCTAGATAACTGGGGGTGGCAAAAAGCACGGTTTCCATCTGGGCGATCTTACGGGCGGCGCCATCGCTGTCGCCCAGCGTTCCAGAGCGGATCGCCAGATCCACATTTTCGCGCAGGACATCGACCAGCCGGTCTTCCAGTTTCATCACGATATTCAGGTCGGGGTATGTCTGATTGACCTCCAGCAGCACAGGACCAAGAATAATGCGGCCAAAAAAGGTACTGGTGTTGACCCGAAAAGTGCCGGAGAGACTCTCTTTCAGCGCGCTCAGCTCGGCGCACATCAGGTCATAGCCGGACAGTAGACCCTGGGCCTGGGTATAGACCAGCTCGCCAGGGCGAGTCGGTTTTACCCCTGTTGAGGTGCGATGCAGCAACTCATGGCCCAACAGGGTTTCGAGCTGCTTGATTTGGAGGCTCATGGCGGGCTGGCTGATGCCACGGCGCTGCGCTGCGCGGTTCAAGCTGCCTTCGTCCAGGGCGATGATAAAGCTTTCCAGCAATCCCAGTCGATCCATTTTGCTATAAGTCCTGCTTATAAGGGGGATAGGCAATTTATGCCTACATAGGCCTGTTTCGGCAAACTAAGTCGGGGGTGAGGCCAAGACTAGGTCTAAATCATATTGGAGAACCTTATGACGATCAATCGTAGAACCCTACTGGGCGCCCTTACAGCGGCGCCTGCTGCTGCCTTGGTTTCGGGTCAGGCCCAGGCTCAGGATACTGCTCAGGTCACGGAGCCGGTGACAGGGTTGCCTCCCGTTCTGCACCAGTTTTCCATTGGGGAGGCTCGTGTGACAGTGTTGTTGGATGGGCATTTGCCCTTGGGGACGCAGCTTTTTGCCAATTTTGATGCGGATAAGGCGAATGTGGCCCTGGCCAGGGGATTGCACCAGATGACCCCTGCGGGGCTACAGATCCCGGTGCAGGCCTATCTGGTGGAGCTTGGCGACAAAAAAATCCTGATTGATGCAGGCACCGCGGATCTGATGGGGCCAAGTTTGGGCGCAATGGGCGCCGGATTGGCCGCCATGGGGGTGAACCCCAGCGAGATTTCCACGGTATTGCTGACCCATATGCATCCGGACCACGCAGGCGGGTTGGTTGCAGCCGATGGCACGGCGGTGTTTGCAAATGCAGAGCTGGTGGTGTCACAGGTGGAATGGGAGTTTTGGCATGACGACGCCATCATGGCCTCGGTTCCGGAAAGCAGCCGCGGGTTTTTCCAGATGGCACGCATGACGGTTGCCCCCTATCAGAACCGGCTGCGGCTTATTGCGGGCGAAGCCTCTGTTTTGTCGGGTTTCACCGCCCTGCCGTTGCCGGGGCATACCCCTGGACATACGGGCTATATGCTGGACAGTGGTGGGCAGCAGCTGTTGTTCTGGGGCGACATCATCCACAGTACTGCGCTGCAATTTGCCTATCCGGATTGGACCATCGCCTTTGACACTGACCCAGAGCAGACGGCGGCGACCCGTCACAAAATGCTGGATCGCGCCGCCGCCGATGGGCTGTTGCTGACCGGCAGCCATATCGACTTCCCGGGTCTTGGCCGGGTGCTGCGTCAGACGGAAGGCTACGCATATCAACCGGCACCGTGGCAATTTGGTCTCTGATCTCACGGCCGATTGGGCCGCTCCACCGTGCGACAGGTCGCGCACGGTGGATTCCCTTGTTTCTTTCCGGTGAGCCTTGCGATAAAGGCTGCGCAACCAGTTTTAAGGAGCCAAGAGATGACCAGCGGCAAGAACGGTTTGACCTATGCGGATGCAGGTGTGGATATTGACGCGGGCAATGCCCTGGTGGATCGCATCAAGCCCGCCGCCAAGCGCACCAATCGCTCCGGCGTGATGAGCGGCCTTGGCGGCTTTGGCGCGCTGTTTGACCTCAAGGATGCGGGCTATAGTGATCCGATCCTGGTTGGCGCCACTGATGGGGTCGGCACCAAGCTGCGTATCGCCATCGACACCGGTGTGGTCGACGGCGTTGGCATTGATCTGGTCGCCATGTGTGTCAACGATCTGGTTTGTCAGGGCGCTGAACCACTGTTTTTCCTAGACTATTTTGCCACCGGCAAGCTGGAAACAGAAACCGCTGCGCGGATCATCGAAGGCATCGCCGAGGGCTGTGTGCGCTCCGGCTGCGCGCTGATTGGCGGTGAAACCGCTGAAATGCCGGGCATGTATCCCGAGGGAGATTTTGATCTCGCGGGCTTTGCCGTGGGCGCGATGGAGCGCGGCACCGCCTTGCCTGCGGGCGTCGTTGAGGGTGATGTGCTGTTGGGGCTGGCCTCGGATGGGGTGCATTCCAATGGCTATTCGCTGGTGCGCAAGATTGTTGAATTGTCCGGCCTTGGCTGGGAGGCGGATTCGCCCTTTAGCGACGGCACCCTGGGCGAGGCGCTGCTGACGCCGACGCGTTTGTATGTGAAACAAAGCCTGGCCGCAGTGCGGGCAGGGGGGGTGCATGCGCTGGCCCATATCACCGGCGGTGGTCTCACGGAAAACCTGCCACGGGTGCTGCCCGAAGATCTGGGCGCCGATATCGACCTGGACAGCTGGGAGCTGCCCGGTGTGTTCAAATGGATGGCCGAGGTAGGCGGTATCGCCGAGGCTGAGATGCTAAAGACCTTTAACTGCGGCATTGGTATGATCCTGTCGGTGTCCGCGGATCGCGCCGATGAGCTGGTCGACATTCTGCAGGACGAAGGCGAAACCGTCAGCCGTCTTGGCACGGTGACGGCTGGTGCTGGCATGCGCTACACAGGAAAGCTGCACACGGGCAAGCTGCTGTGAGTGACAAGAAAAAGGTGGCCATTCTGGTCTCGGGCGGCGGCTCCAACATGGTGGCGCTGATCGAGAGCATGACGGGCGACCATCCGGCCCGCCCCTGTCTGGTAATGTCAAACGACGCCGAGGCTGGCGGGCTGAAAAAGGCCGCCGCTGCGGGCATTGCCACGGCGGCGGTGGACCACCGCCCGTTCAAGGGCGATCGCGCCGCCTTTGAGGCTGAGCTGGTAAAGCCCATTCTTGAGGCTGGCGCAGATATTGTTTGCCTGGCCGGGTTCATGCGGGTTCTGACCGCGGGGTTTGTGGCACATTTTCAGGGCCGCATGCTGAATATTCACCCGTCCTTGCTGCCCAAATACAAGGGCCTGCACACCCATGCGCGCGCCCTGGAAGCGGGCGATGCAGAGCATGGCTGCACGGTGCACGAGGTCACCCCGGCGCTGGATGACGGGCCCATTTTGGGCCAGGCGCGGGTGCCTGTCTTGCCCGGAGATACCCCCGAGGATCTGGCGGCGCGGGTGCTGGTGCAGGAGCATCGGCTCTACCCGGCGGTACTGCGACGCTTTGCGGCGGGGGACCGTAGCCCGGTGTTGCTGCAGGGCTGATCTGGCGGTTTGCATTGTTGGCATCAAAGGCGTATCACCATGGCCATTCCTTTGGACCAGAACACCAGAAAAGTCGTGATATATGAAAACTCTGACCACCACCGACGAGCTGCAGGCCTTTTGTGAAGAGGCGGCAAACTATCCCTACGTGACGGTGGATACCGAGTTTCTGCGCGAACGCACTTATTACTCCAAGCTTTGCCTGATCCAGATTGCCTTTTCCGGTGATGGTGAAAACGATGCAGTGTTGGTCGATCCACTGTCTGACGGCCTGTCGCTGGAGCCGCTTTATACGCTGTTTCGCGATGAATCTGTGGTCAAGGTGTTCCACGCTGCCCGGCAAGATCTGGAGATCTTCTGGGTCGATGCCAGTGTTTTTCCCAAGCCGCTGTTTGATACCCAGGTTGCGGCCATGGTCTGCGGCTTTGGCGATCAGGTCGGCTATGAAACTCTGGTGCGCAAGATCGTCAAGGAAGGCGTCGACAAGAGCTCGCGCTTTACCGATTGGTCGCGGCGTCCTTTGAGCGAAGCCCAGCAGACCTATGCGCTGGCGGATGTGACCCATCTACGGCGGGTTTATGAATTTCTCGCCGCCGATCTGGAGCGCAGCGGGCGCTCGCACTGGGTTGCCGAAGAATTGCAGGTGCTGACCGATCCTGCGACCTATGACATTCAGCCACAAGAGGCGTGGCGCCGGGTCAAAACCCGCACCTCCTCGGGGAAGTTCCTGGCTGTGGTCCGGGAACTGGCGGCCTTTCGTGAAGACTACGCCCAGACCAACAATGTTCCGCGCAACCGGGTGTTCAAGGATGACGCACTGGTTGAGCTGGCCTCGACCAAGCCACGCACCGGTGCCGATCTGGGTGGTTCCCGCCTGTTGCTGCGTGAGGCCCGCAAAGGGGCCATTGCCGAAGGCATTTTGCAGGCTGTCGCCAAGGGCATTAACTGCCCGGCTGACAAACACCCCAGGGCAGATCGCAGCCGGGAAAAGATGCAGGTTAACCCGGCGTTGTCGGATCTGCTGCGGGTCTTGCTGAAGGCCAAGACCGAATCCGCCGGCGTCGCCGCCAAGCTGATTGCCCCCAGCGCTGACCTGGATGCCATCGCCGCAGGGGAGCGCGACGTTGCCGCCCTGACGGGCTGGCGGCATGAGGTCTTTGGCGAGGATGCCCTGCGCCTGTGCAATGGCGAAATAGCCCTGGCTGCCAAGGGGCAATCGGTAAAAGTGGTGGCGCTGTAGTCTCTGGGCGCCTGCGAGGGGCTGACCGCAGAGGCTGCTGGTAGGCTTTCTTGCTGAATGGCCCTGCAGCTGGCTGTTTCCGCCAGTTGACGGAAACCTGGCACTGGTAAACTGCAAATGGAAATAACAAAGCCCGGAGTGTTGTCACTCCGGGCTTTTTAATATGGTGCTTTTCTAACCAGCCGCTTGTGCTAAGCGACCTTGGCGGCTTTAGCGGCGGCGGGTTTCGCGGGCGTTTTCGGCGCCACTGACCCGGATTGTGCGAATACCACGCAGGTCTTGTTCTGAAAGGGTCACTGCCGCCTGAATGGTGCGACTGTGCTCGCTTCCTGCCGGGGTTGCAGACACCGGATATAAAACGTGCATGGTGTATTCCAGGGTGTTCTCTGCAGCAGTGGAAACTTGCCGCAACTCTACCTCATGGGCGCCCTGACGCGAGGCAATGCCACTGGCATAGATGATTGCGCCGGTGGGGGTTGGCTCCACCCGCAGCGCGCTGATTTTGGCCACGGGGACACTCAGGTCTTCTTTTTCAGCACGGGCAAAGATGCTCTTGCGCCCTTCCTCGGCAAGCAGGGGATTTGTGGGTTCGCTTTCGGTGGCCACAGCAACGGGTGCGGACCGTGATTTGCCGAACCAGTTTCCTGGATTAATACGTGACTCACGCCAGCCGCCACAGCCCGAAAGTATCAGCGTGCCCGCCAAGATGAGTGCCAAGGATTTACGCATGTCGTCCCGCCCGTCTTTTAAGTCTGGTTGATTGTGGTTACCCGATTGCGCGGCGCTTGAAAAGCTGTTGAAAAGCATGGACAGGCGGCTTAGGTGCTGCATTGCTGATTTCCGTCACAAACGAGGGGACGCCCGGACATGGCCAGCGCCGCATTTGAAGAGATTGTCGAAGATTTTGAATTCCTGGAAGACTGGGAAGATCGCTATCGCCATGTGATCGAACAGGGCAAGGCAATGGAGCCTTTGGAAGAGGCACTGAA
Source organism: Phaeobacter sp. G2 (assembly GCA_025163595.1). Taxonomy (NCBI): domain Bacteria; kingdom Pseudomonadati; phylum Pseudomonadota; class Alphaproteobacteria; order Rhodobacterales; family Roseobacteraceae; genus Phaeobacter; species Phaeobacter sp. G2. The sequence goes on along the minus strand of CP104100.1, from coordinate 2,844,790 downwards.
GGTGCCTGCCACCAAGGTCGACGGCTGTGCCAGTCAGGTTTGGCTGCATCCAACAATCAGTGACGGGCGGTTTCATTTTGACGGCGAAAGCGATGCGCTGATTGTACGCGGTTTGATTGCGGTGCTGCGCAGCCTCTACAACGGGCTTACGCTGGCTGAGGTCGTGGCGGTGGATGCCCGGGCCGAACTGGAGCGTTTGGGTCTGAACGAACATCTGTCGGCGCAGCGCTCTAATGGGGTGCGGGCAATGATCGAGCGCATTCGCGACACGGCGGCGGCACAGCTTTAACGCGGCGGGGTCTTGTCTGGATCGCAAGTGAGCGCCTGCCTGGTTTTGCCGCGCGCTTGCAGCTGCGCAATGTAGTCTCGCAGCAGCGATACCCGACGGGGGCGAAAGCTTTCGCCGGTTTTTGCATAGCCATCAATGCGGGTGACATGAAACATACGAAAATCCGCGCGTTTGCAGCACCAGGCCAGCAACATCACCGCATGGTCATGGTAGGACAGGGCAAGCGGATAGATGCGCCGTCGGGTCTGGGCGTCTTTTAGGTCCCGGTAACCAATTTCCAGCGCCTCTTCGGCCCACATGGCTTCACGCAGCAGCGTCATGTCGATGGTGGGGGTTTGCGGCGCCGTAAAGCGATGCGCCAGATTGACCGCATGCATGGCCTGGCGCTGCTGCCGTTCGGGCAGGGTCGCCAGAATTTTCACCAGCGCATCACTGGCAGCCTGCGCCAGATCGCTGTCACCCCGCTGCCCAACCTCCGCCAAGCCCAGCGTCAGGGCTTCGATTTCGATCTGGGTAAAGGTCTGCGGCGGCAGGGCGGGGTCCTCGACCATGGTGTAGCCCAGGCCGGCCTCTCCCTCGATCCTGGCACCAGCGGCGCGCAGGCTGTCGATGTCGCGGTAGATAGTGCGCTCTGAGACCTCCATCGCGGCAGCCAGCCGGGCGGCGGTCACCGGCGGCGTGAGCCCTCGGATAAGATGCAGCAGACGAAACAGACGATCAGATTTGGCCATGGGGTAAGCTAAGCAATCGCTCCTGACAGAATTTGGCAGGAGGATAGCGCCATATAGCCCGCATCGACAACCAAAACCTGAAAGGTTCTTTTCTGATGCCAAAGCTATATCATTCTCCCAACACCCGCTCTTCCCGTGTCATCTCCCAGCTTATGCTGATGGGAAAGCTCGACGCGGTGGAGGTTATCTGCGTCGATGTTGTCAAAAATGATGGTACGGGACGGCGGGACCCGATGAATGCCCACCCCGAAGGCAAGGTGCCGTATCTGATCACCGATGAGGGCGAGACCATTCGCGAGAGTGGCGCCATCATGATGTATCTGGATGAGCTGTTTGGCCAACCCTTGAGCCCCAAGATCGGCGCTCCGGGGCGGGGCAGCTACCTGAGCTGGATATGTTACTATGGCGGAGTGCTGGAGCCTGCGCTGGTGGCGCAGTTTGCTGAAGTGAACCACCCGGCGCTGGTGGGGACATTTCGCACCCTGACCGAGGTCGGGGCACAGCTGGAAACGGGGTTGCGGGACGGCCCGTTTCTGCTGGGCGATGACCTGACTGTGGCCGATCTCATCATGGCCTCAGCCTTTCTTTGGGCGCCGCATTTGATGCCCGACAGTGCTGTGGTGAAAGCCTGGGTGGCCCGGGTGGCAGCGGCGCAGGACAGCACCGCGATGGAGGCGTTTGAAGCAGAGGCGCTACAAAACTTGGAGGTCAAAGCCTCAGCCTGATCCTTAACCTACCTGGACCCGAGCCTGAGGGCGGGGGAAATCCCTTCCCTCAGGTTTTGGCCGTGCCCCAGTTCAGTACTGCGTCTTGCAGCTCGCCATAGCCTGTGTGCCGGTGTTCAAACGCCAGCCCCATGCGGGTAGCGCAGTCTTGCGCCTTTGCCAGCAGCGCCGGATCGCTGAGCTGCGACTGGTAGACCAGCTTGGTGTAGTTGCCAAAAATCATGTCGCGCAGCTCGGGGTTCTTGTCCAGCCCCATGGGTTTCCAGATGAAGGCATCAAACTGTTTCACCAGAAAATCCGTGAGGTAGAATGCGGTGATTTCGCCAGCCTCGGTATGTTGTGCAAACTGCGCGTTGCCCTCAAAGAAGGAATAGCAATGGGGCCCGGGCACCATCTCCACGCCCAGCTCGTCGCATTTTTGCTTCAGCTCCCCACCGGTGCCGCAATCGGCATAGACAACACAGATCTTGTCGTATGTACCGCGATGTTTCAAAACCGCGCCTTCAACCGCAATGGTGATCTGATCGGGGTAAAGATGCAGTTTGGCGGGCAGGCAGGTGAGGTCGATATGATCCAGCCCGTTGATGTCGGTGATGGCGAGGATTTCGCGCGCCAGGGCGCCGCAGGCGATCAGCAGAATACGGCCGTGTTTCTTTTCAGGGGCGGCCAGACCCTGTTCTGTGAGGGAGCTTTCCTCAAGCGTGCGCCCTGTGGGGGGGCGAAATGCAGCCCGCTCGGTTAAGCGGGCTGCACGTCCTTTGCGTGCCAAATCAGGCGCTCATCTGGTTGTGCTTGCGCGCAACAAAGTCCTTGGCCATTTCCACTGCAACAGCGGCGTCCCGGCAATAGCCGTCAGCGCCGATTGCTTTGCCAAATTCTTCGTTCAGCGGTGCGCCGCCAACCAGAACAACATAGTCATCGCGCTTGCCTTGTTCGATCATCGTGTCGATCACCACTTTCATGTAGGGCATGGTGGTGGTCAGCAGGGCGGACATGCCCAGGATGTCGGGGTTATGCTCTTCCAGCGCTTCCAGGTAGTTTTCGACCGGGTTGTTGATGCCCAGGTCGACCACCTCAAAACCAGCGCCTTCCATCATCATCGAGACAAGGTTTTTGCCGATATCGTGGATGTCGCCTTTGACGGTGCCAATCACCATCGAACCCATACGTGGCGCGCCAGTTGCCGCCAGCAGAGGTTTCAGGATCGCCATGCCGCCCTTCATCGCGTTTGCCGCCAGCAGAACTTCTGGAACAAACAGGATGCCATCGCGGAAGTCGGCGCCAACAATGGTCATGCCGCCAACCAGCGCTTCTGTCAGCACCTTATAGGGCTCCCAGTCGCGCGACAGAAGGATCTGAACACCTTCTTCGATTTCTTCCTTCATACCGTCATAAAGGTCATCAAACATCTGTTGGACAAGTTCTTCGTCGTCCAGTTCCGCCAGGATGATTTCTTCTTCTTCTGACATGCGCCTATTCCTTGAGTGGGCGGGGAGTCCCCGGCGTGGCATCGTTGTGCCGACTATTGGGCCATATTGCCGCGTCGAGACTGCATTATTTGCGACATTGCCATTGTCTGGACCGACCTATAGGGCCAAAATATGCAGATTGATAATGAAGAATTCGCAAGGAAATCTTCGATTTCGCGGGTTTGTTCTTCATTTGTTCCAAAATCACTGCCACAATGGGTGAATGGAACAGATGATTCACTCCCCCGCGCTGCGTCGCAAAGCCCGCGCCAGCCTCAGCAATGCGTCAAGCCGCTTTGATTTGGGCCGCGAGTCCGTTGACGATGGCTGGGAACAAGAGCAGCCCCCAGAGGTGATTCCCACCGAAATTCGGCTCGAACAGGTCCGCAGCGCCATTTCATACAACCGCTCACCGGATCTGCCCTTTGATCGCTCGGTCAATCCGTACCGGGGCTGTGAACACGGCTGCATCTATTGTTTTGCCCGCCCCAGTCACGCCTATCTTGGCCTGTCGCCGGGGTTGGATTTCGAAACCCGTCTGATTGCCCGTCCCAATGTGGCGCAGGTGCTGCGACAGGAGCTGTCAAAGCCGCGCTACAAGGTGGCAACCCTGGCCATGGGCACCAATACCGACCCCTACCAGCCTTGCGAGCGTGACCACGGCCTGGCGCGGGCCTGCTTGGAGGTGCTGCAGGACTTCAACCATCCGATTGCCATTGTCACCAAGGGCAGTCTGATAGAGCGCGATCTTGATCTTCTGTCGGATATGGCAACCAAAGGCCTGGTGCGGGTTGGGATCTCTGTTACCACCCTGGACCCGGAGCTGTCGCGCCGGATGGAGCCGCGTGCACCGACGCCTGCGCGGAGGCTGGCGGTGATCAACCGTCTGTCTGATGCAGGCGTGCCGGTTCGTCTGATGGCCTCACCTGTGGTGCCGGGGCTGACGGATCACGAGCTGGAGGCCCTCCTGGCTGCTGGTGCTTCTGCGGGCGCGGATGCGGCCAGCTGGATCATGCTGCGGTTGCCGCGCGAAGTGTCGGAGCTGTGGCAGGACTGGCTGGCGGAACATGAGCCCGGTCGTGCGGCAAAGGTGATGGCACGGCTGCGAGAAATGCATGGCGGGCGTGACTATGACCCACGCTGGGGGCAACGCATGCGCGGCGAGGGGGAATACGCCGCCATGATCGGGCGCCGATTCAATGCAGCCTGTCGGCGGTTGGGGCTTGCGGAGCGTCAGCCAGATCTCACAACGGATCTGTTTGAACGGCCTCCCCAACCGGGGGATCAGCTCGGGCTGTTTTGATTTGTCTTTAGCTGTGCCGATGGCGCTTTCGTGGGCGGAAGTGGCTTTGTTGCGCAAATCCTCTGAAGGACAGCCTCCCCCTTTCCCGGACGGAGTTAGAGTTATCCTGCGGGCTCTGTGACAGGTTTGCCAAGAGCGGTGTAGCGGTTCAATACGGCGATCCGGATTTGGATCTCAGCGACCTGTCGGTCGAAGTCTCGGGCCATCAAGGATTGGCCCAATTGCTTCACACAGTGCATATTGGTCTCGACGCGGCTCCTGCGGTGATACCCGCTCCATCGCTTCCAAATGGTTCGACCGAGGTAGCGCGAGGCATCCACTGCATCGTTCCGAGCGATGGCTCCGGCTGTGGTGGGTTACTGAAACTCTGTTGTCGCCCGGGCTTACTATTCGGCGGCGGAACCCAGACCATCTCGGGGGCGAACCAAATGGACATCGATCCGCGCTGCTTCAACGCCGTGTTATACGACGGCCAGATCTTGGTCTTGTATTTTGTGGGTGACCAACTGCTCATTCCCGCCAGCTATCATGCTGGATTCACGCAGTGAATCCCTGAAGCGATTTGTGCAACAAAGCCTCTGGGGGGGGCAGAAAAGGATGCGTCTGCTGCTTTGTCAGCCCCACATCCAACGCTGTCACTGTCGCCAAATTGGCAGGTCGTGTCGCGACACGCGCGGGTATTTCACAGGCCTGGATCCGGCGGGAAAAGTCGCTTTGGCGGTATCGTTGCCACCAAACGCGGTGGCAACGATGTCGAATTTCATTTTAAGGCTTTAGCTGCGACGGCGGCTTCCGCGACGGGAGCGGCGTTCGCTGGCGGCCTTTTCCTCTTCACCAGTGCCATCGCTGGCAGAGGTAAAGGGACCTAGCACCTCGACAATTTTCTCCAGGCTTGGGCGGTCTCCACGGGGGCGGGTGTCCAGGGCCTGGCGCATGGCCCGCAGGTGCTCCGGCATGGTGCCACAGCAGCCACCGATGATTTTGGCGCCAGAATCCCGCGCCATGACGGCATATTCGCCCATCAGTTCGGGGGTGCCATCATAGTGGATGTGCCCATCAACGTATTTTGGAATGCCGGCGTTGCCCTTGGAAATAATCGGCCGTTCCGTGCCCTGGGCGGCAAAGCCCAGAACGGTACGCAGAATATCCGACGACCCGGTGCCGCAGTTGGCGCCAAAGGCCAGCGGTGGATTGGGCAGATCCTCAACCAGCTGGGCCAGATCGGCAGAGGTGACGCCCATCATGGTGCGCCCGGCGGTGTCAAAGCTCATGGTGCCACACCAGGGCATATCTGCCAGGGCAAAGGCCTCGGCGGCGGCGCGAAATTCTTCGGGGGCTGAAATGGTCTCAACCCAGAGCACGTCAACACCGCCTTCTTTCAGGGCTTCGGCTTGCTCGTGGAACATTTCGACAGCCAGTTCGTGGCTCAACTCACCCACAGGCAACATGATTTCACCGGTGGGGCCAACCGAGCCTGCAACAGCGATCTTGCGATTGGCCTTATCGGCAACTTCGCGACCCAGTTCTGCAGCGGCGCGGTTGAGCTCCCGCACCCGCCCCTGAGCGTCGTGCAGTTTCAAACGGGCAGCGGTGCCACCAAAGCTGTTGGTCAGGAACAGGTCACTGCCTGCATCCACCGAGCCCTGGTACAGCGCCATGATCTTTTTGGGTTCATCCGTATTCCACAGCTCGGGCGCATCCCCGGACTGCAACCCCATGTTAAAGAGATTGGTGCCCGTGGCGCCATCGGCCAGAAGGACGTCTTTTTCCATTAGGAATTCGGCAAAAAAATTGGTCATCGGTATGTCCTGTAAAAGGAGAGGCAAGTGTCGGCTGTTCTTCGGTCTGCTTGGCTGTCGGTTGCACTATTTGTCACAGATTTACGCCAGAAACCATAGGCCGCCAAGGATTAGACGTGCTGTGTCATGGCAGAGCCGGGAGCGCAAATGCATAATCCTCAACTAGATCATGAGGCACGCGCAGCAGAATGCGCTGATCCTGGCTGAGCCTCCTGTGCGCTCTGCCAGGCTAATGTTTCGGCGTCTCGGTCTGTGCCCGGGTTGCCGTTTTGCCTGTGCAGCAGCGCCAGGCTGGCGGGGTGAACCGGGCCAGGGCGATGGATCAGGCGGTAAAGTTCAAATCCGGCGATTGCCATATCAGCCCAGGTTGGGCAGGCCATGTAGCGGGGCTGCCAGTCTGGTGCAAAGCAGGCTTTGAACCTGCGCAGGCCCTGGTCCATGCGGGGGGCTAAGCGGTGATCGGGGACGGCCGCCAGTGACAGGCGAGGAACCTCGTCTTCCCGTGCGGCAGCAATGGCTGCACGCAGCATGATATGGCCCGTCCCATCGGGGGCATTTGGGCAGATGCGGATCAGATCAAGGCACCATTCTGTTTCAGCAGTGTGCAGGCTGACAAAACCGATAATGCGCTCCTCCTGCCAGGCGAGAAAGACACGCTGCATGGTCAGGTAATTGGCCTCAAAGCGGCCCATGGTGGTGCCATGGGCGCTGCCGTGGCGATCCTGCCAGGCTTGATCCAGGGCTGCCATTTGGTCCAATGGCAGGTTGGGGGGTGCGGGGCGGACGCTAATACCGGCTTTTTCCGCATGGCGCAGTTTGCGCCGCAATTGGCGATGGTTGGATCCGGATTCGCTGAAATGTATCGGCGAGACCACGGCTTCAGCGGCGATCCGCAACACCGCCCAGCCGGCTTGCCGCGCCGCCAGGGCGTTGCGGGCTGAACATTTGTAAAAACAGGGTGCCGTATTGCGCTGACGGGCATATCGCTGCAACGGCGTGAGGGTTTCTTTGAGATTGCCGGTCATCGGGTCAAACAGCGCCACAGAGATTTGCGGACTGTCCAACAGCGCCAGCTGGTTAAACCCAAAGGCCTGAATATGGCCGCCATTTTGGCGGATTACGCCACTTTCTGCCCGCAGGCGGTGGTGGTGCAGGGTCTCGGCTGAGCGTTGCTGTGCCCCCAACAGATCCGGATCCGTGAGCGGCGCGCGGGTGGATTTGAGCCGCTCTGGCACAACCATCACGACGCAGGCGATGGCTGCGGGCAGGGCGTAGTAGACCAGCCGAAACGCCAGCAGTGCAGCGAGCAGGCCAGCGCTGTCATGTGCGGGCAGTAGGGAAAAGACCATCAGTTCCAAAGGGCCAGTGCCGCCAGGCGCAGAGGACAGGATCGCGGCGCCCAGGGCGATGGCATAGACCACCAGCAAAGTGGCCCAAGAAATGTCAAGCGAGGCGGGCAACAACATCCAGAGTGCCGTGCCAGCGGCCGTGACATCAATGAGCGCCCAGACCAAAAGCGCCGCCATGGCCGTCAGCGAGGGCCAACGCAATGACACAGACCCGAGGTCCAGTCGGGGGGCCACAAAGCTAAGGAGACTAGCGGTGAGGGCGGCGGTGATCAGCAGGGCGCCTATGGGGGGGAACCAGGCAAAGACCGGAAACAGGACCATGGCAATGCCGCAAATCACTGTCAGTGCGGCCAGAAAAGTCAGCCCGACAAGGCCAGTCAGCTGCGCAGCCTGCATCGCGGTCAATCCCGGCACCAACCGCCAGCGGGCGTAGGCCCCGGTCAGCAGCCCAAAGCCGACCAATTGCGAAAAGGCAATCGCGGCCATCCCGGCGCGTCGCGCCTGTGGACCATCCAGGCCAGTTTGCAGATGTCGATGGGCCACGGAATCATAGCGCCCCAAGGCCCAAAAACTGACCGCTGTTGCACCACAGGCCGCCAGCCATTGCCACATTTGTAAGCCGCCAAGCAGACCGCCGAGATCCGCAAGGGAGGGCAGCTCAATGCGGGTGAAAATCGCCCAAAGGCAGAGGCCTGCCATCGCAAAGGGCACTGTCATGCGCAGGACGTGAAGAGGCAGTCCTGCCGAGGGGGATTTGAGGCTCTGCATTTTGGTCTTTCTGCGAGGCCCGGAAGGGGCAGAAAAGCCAATCTAGCAAGCTCAGGTTTGTGTGACGTTAACTGCGCTTGCCCAGAGGCATCTGTTTTATCAATCTCAGCGGCCCTATAGGGGCAGCATATTCTGGCGGGACTTTGCTGGTTATTAGTCAAGCGGGGCTGGAAACGTTTTGCTGAGAACACCTTTGGGGGCGGTCAAAACCGCTGGCGTTTTGCGCGCGATCTGCTGTCGCCGCGGGTTTGCCTGCGACAATAGATCTAAAACCGGGTCTATTCGACTGGTTTGCGCCACCATACTTGCAGCATTTCACCCCTTGCCCTATGAGAGCGGCAAGAAACCGGGCCGGGATTCCTGGCCTTTACCTCGAAAGGTTCCTCATGGCACGTCGCAAAAAGATCTACGAAGGCAAAGCCAAAACACTGTATGAAGGTCCGGAACCCGGCACCATCGTGCAGTATTTCAAGGATGATGCCACTGCTTTCAACGCCGAAAAGAAAGACGTGATCGAAGGCAAGGGGGTTCTGAACAACCTGCTGAGCGAATATTTCATGAAGGGGTTGGGCCAGATTGGTGTGCCAACGCATTTCCTGAAACGGTTGAATATGCGCGAACAATTGGTGCGCTCTTGCGAGATCATTCCGCTGGAAGTGATCGTGCGCAACTATGCGGCGGGCAGCATGTCCAAACGGCTGGGCATTGACGAGGGCACACAGCTGCCACGGCCCATTGTGGAATATTGCTACAAGGACGACGCCCTGGGGGATCCGCTGGTCACCGAAGAGCACATTGCCGCCTTTGGCTGGGCCAGCCAGCAGGACATGGATGATATTCTCAGCCTGGCGCTGCGGGTGAATGACTTTATGTCCGGGGTGATGCTGGCCGTGGGTATTCGTCTGGTGGATTTCAAAATCGAGATTGGCCGCGTCTATGACGGTGATTTTCAGCGTCTGGTGGTGGCCGATGAAATCAGCCCCGACAGCTGCCGCCTGTGGGATATCGAGACAGGCCAGAAACTGGACAAAGACGTGTTCCGGCGCGATCTGGGCAGCCTGACCGATGCCTATAGTGAAGTGGCGCGTCGCCTTGGCGTGATGCCGAACAACCCGCCAGCCCCCAGCAAGCCAACGTTGGTGAACTGATCTGGTGAGGTGAAATTCCCCACTCCCGCCAATCGGATCGGGGCTGGGTCCTACTTTTCTGCAAAGGGCGCGACCAGGGGTCCGCTCCCATCGAAGCTGAGGAACGACACGATGAAGGCACGGGTGCATGTTATGCTGAAGAACGGGGTTCTGGATCCACAGGGTGAGGCCGTGCGCCACGCGCTTGGGGCTCTGGGCTTTGACAAGGTTGAAGGTGTGCGGCAGGGCAAGGTGATTGATCTTGATCTCACCGCGGGCGCCACTGAGGCCGATGTCACCGAGATGTGCGAAAAGCTGCTCGCCAATACCGTCATCGAATCCTACAGCATCGAGATGAAGTGATGAAAGCAGCCGTCGTCGTATTTCCCGGATCCAATTGCGACCGCGATCTTGCGGTTGCCTTTGAACAGGCCGGTTTTGATGTCTCCATGGTCTGGCACAAGGACAGCGTCCTGCCTGAAGGTATTGATATCGTAGGCGTTCCCGGTGGCTTCTCCTATGGGGATTACCTGCGCTGTGGCGCCATTGCTGCGCAATCGCCAATCTGCCGGGCGGTTGTCGAACATGCCGATCGTGGCGGCTATGCCATGGGGGTTTGCAACGGCTTTCAGATCCTCACAGAGACCGGCGTTTTGCCGGGGGCACTGCTGCGCAATGCCGGGCTGAAATACATCTGCCGTACCGTTGATTTGCAGGTCGCCACCGAGCAGAGCGTCTTTACCCAGGGCTACGCCAAGGGCGATGTGATTGGCATCCCGATCGCGCATCACGATGGCAACTACTTTGCCGATGCCGAGACCCTTGCGGCGCTGAAGGATCAGGACCGTATCGCCTTTACCTATGCCGACAACCCTAATGGGTCGGTGGACGATATCGCCGGCATCCTGTCGGAAAACCGTCGTGTGCTTGGCATGATGCCGCATCCGGAACGCGCCGCCGACGAAGGCCACGGTGGCACCGATGGAACGGCAGTCTTTCGCGCATTGGCCGGTATTGTCGCCGCTGCGTGACTTGAGCTCCTGCGGCGCCAGGAATAGGATTGTCCTATGAATGCGCCGCAGACACACAAAACACCCCCAGAAAAAGAGACCGGATCGCGTACCATTCCCTGGGGCGCGCGGCTGGCGCTGTTGCTGTTCATGGGGGTTGCAGCTGTCACTGTCTGGGTGACAAACCAGCAGTTGACTCATCGCTTTACCGACAGCACCCGCAACCGCGGCGAGCTGCGGCTGGCGCTGTATTCTGGCAACCTGGTCAGCGAGTTGCGCCGCCATGCCATCGTGCCGCAGTTGTTGGCGCGGGATCAGACGCTGATTGCGGCGTTGCAAAGCCAGGATTTCTCGCTGTCAACGCAGCGCTTGCTTTCATTTATTGATGAGATCGGCGCAAATTCGATCATGCTGATGGCCAGCGATGGCCGCACGGTTGCGGCGACCAATCGCAATCGCTTGGGCGAAAATCACCGCAATGAAGCCTATTTTGTTGATGCAGCCCGCGCCAGATCCACGGTGTTTTCGGTAATCAAGCGCGAGGTGGGCGGGTATCGTTTCACCTATTCACGCCGCATGGTTGATACCTCTGGGCTGTTGGGGGTGATCGTCATCGAGGTCGACCTGCGCAAGTTTGAGCGGGCCTGGGCCGGGGTGTCGGATGCGGTGATGGTCACTGACAGCAGGGGCAATATCGTGCTCGCCACCGAGGCGCGCTGGCGGGGTCTGAAAGAAGAGGAGGCGCTGGTCCTGCAAACGCCCGAAAGCGCCATTCAGCGCGCCATCCGGGCGACGGCGGACTGGAGCACCCTGCCACCGGATGCCTATTTGCAGGGCGAAGCGGTAATGCGGCTGGAAAACCGGGTGCCGTTTCAGGGCTGGCGAATGACCTCTTTCACCACCTTTGCCTCGATCCCCGAGAAGGTGAACGCGGTATTGGCGCTGGAAATCATGGGATTCGCCATCCTGCTGGCGCTGGCCTTTTATGCACTGAGCCGGAAGACGGCGATCCGGATGGCGCTGTTCCAGCGCGAGTCGGCGGAGCTTCGCGTATTGAACGCGCGCTTGCAGCGGGAAATTGCCGAGCGTGAGCGCATGCAAAAGACCCTCGCCGTGGCCGAACAAAGCCTGGCGCAGAGCTCTAAACTCGCCGCCCTGGGGGAGATGTCTGCGGCTGTCAGCCACGAGTTGAACCAGCCCCTGGCGGCAATGAAAACCTACCTCGCCGGGGCGCGGCTTTTGCTCAATCGCAACCGCCCTGACGAGGCGCTAGCCTCCTTTGGGCGGATTGATGATCTGATTGAGCGCATGGGCGCCATTACCCGGCAGCTGAAATCCTATGCCCGCAAGGGGGGCGATGCGTTCAGCCCTGTAAACCTTGGCGATGCGCTGGCCTCCAGCCTGTCGATGATGGAACCGCAACTGCGGCAGCGCCATGTCAAAATCACCCGCATTCTGCCCGAAGATCCGGTTTTTGTCATGGCGGATCGCATGCGGCTGGAACAGGTGATGGTCAACCTCTTGCGCAATGCCCTGGATGCTACCAAATCGGTGGAGGAGCCGGAGGTCGAGATCCTGTTGGCCGCAGGGGAGACCGCGACCCTGACGGTGCGCGACAATGGGGTGGGGATCGAGGATTTTGGCAGCTTGTTTGATCCGTTCTACACCACCAAACAGGCTGGCGACGGGGTTGGGCTGGGGCTTGCCATCTCCTCTGGGATCGTCAACGACCTAGGGGGCCGGCTCGCGGCGCGCAACGGGCAAAAAAACGGCGCCGTGTTTGAGATGCAATTGCCGATCCTTGTGGACGGCATCGAGGCCGCTGAATAGCGGCCCGTGAAAGTAACAAAGAAGGGGTGTCCTATGGCACAGGCCATGAAAATTGCGATCGTTGATGATGAGCAGGATATGCGCCAGTCAATCAGCCAATGGTTGGCGCTTTCGGGCTACGACACCGAGACCTTTGCCAGCGCCGAAGATGCGCTAAAGGAGCTTGGGGCGGATTATCCGGGTATCGTTATCTCGGATATCAAGATGCCCGGCATGGATGGAATGCAGTTCCTGAAAAAACTGATGGGCAGCGACAGTGGCTTGCCGGTGATTATGATCACTGGCCATGGGGATGTCCCTATGGCGGTTGAGGCGATGCGGGTCGGGGCGTTTGATTTCCTGGAGAAACCGTTCAACCCCGACCGGATGTCAGAGCTGGCCAAACGTGCCACCGGTGCCCGCCGCCTGACCCTGGACAACCGGGCCCTGCGCCGGGAGCTGTCTGACGGTGGTCAGATCATGAAGAAACTCATTGGTATGAGCCCAGTCATGGAGCGCCTGCGCGAAGACATCCTGGATCTGGGCCAGGCCGACGGCCACGTGCTGATTGACGGGGAAACCGGCACCGGCAAGACGCTTGTCGCCCATGCGCTACATGCGGTGGGTAGCCGTGCGGGCAAGAAGTTTGTGCTGATCTCCTGCGCCGCGCTGGAAGAAGAGGCCCTGTCCAAACGTCTGTTTGGCCCGATGCAGCCAGAAGACAGCCTGCTGCCCGCCCTGGAAGAGGCGCGGGGCGGTACCCTGGTTCTGGAAGGGATCGAGGCGCTGAGCGAAACCTTGCAGGCCAAGCTGTTGAGCGCCATCAACGAGCAAGGCATGCCCGGAGAGACGCGGATCATTGCGATCTCGAACCTGCAGGAAGCCGGGAAAACCTGTGAAGACGCCCTGCGCCCGGATCTGTTTTATCGCCTTGCGGCCCTGCGCATCATGGTGCCACCGCTGCGCCAGCGCGGCGAAGACATCCTGACGCTGTTTACCCGGCTGTGCGAACAGTTTGCCGAAGAATACGGCTGCGACGCTCCGCAGGTCTCGGCGCAGGAGGCGGCGCAGCTGTTGCAGGCCCCCTGGCCGGGCAATGTGCGTCAGCTGATCAATGTGGCAGAGCGGGCCGTGCTGCAGGCGCGCCGCGGTTCCGGCACCATTGCATCGCTATTGATGTCCGATCACGAAGAGATGCAGCCGGTGATGACCACCGAAGGCAAGCCCTTGAAGGAATATGTCGAAGCCTTTGAGCGGATGTTGATCGACAACACCATGCGCCGTCACAAGGGCTCTATTGCCAGCGTGATGGAAGAGCTCTGCCTGCCGCGCCGGACCCTGAATGAAAAGATGGCAAAATACGCGCTGCAGCGCTCTGACTATCTGGGATAGCACTGTCCGGCCCACGGGGCACCGGATGTCCTGTGGGTAAGATTGCTTTTTGGTGCAACGCCAGTGATTTGGCTTGGGGATGGCGTCAGCGGAGTGGCGTCGACCCCAGGTTTTTTAATGAAACATTCATCATTTTGCTTTTTACCCGCATTGTTGTGCCATCGATCGGTCTGCAATGACGAATGTCCATTGTCATTTCTGCAGCGCTGGTCTTATGGTGATAACATGGACTGAGGTCTGACGACTGACCCACCATTTTTGAGATTCGCTGTCTCGCACTTTTGACTGGCGCGATCCGACATCGGAACAACCCGACATCGGAATGAACCGAAAAGGCGAGATAGACCGATTGGCTCCGAATTCATACGGAGCAGCTAAGCGCCTCTTTGATCAATCAAAGAGGGATAACAAGGCAGGCAACGGGGTCTCCCGACCTGTCGGAGAAGAAACGCGATGACGCGCGCGCGAGCGAAGAGCATACAGGCACGAGGACCGGACGCAAGCTCCAGGGCCATCTCCTGTAGTGCGCCGTCCCAGATCGCCCTGACAAGACACCCCCCGATACATGCGCGGCCTCCCGATAAGGCAAGGTTTGCGTCTGCGCAGGGCAGGTGCACTAAGGAAACATGGCAAAGAAGATGCTTATTGATGCCACCCACGCGGAAGAAACCCGCGTCGTGGTGGTCGACGGAAACAAGGTTGAAGAGTTTGACTTTGAATCTGAGAACAAACGCCAGCTAGCTGGCAACATTTATCTGGCAAAAGTTACACGGGTAGAGCCTTCGCTACAGGCCGCCTTTGTGGAATATGGCGGCAATCGCCATGGCTTTCTCGCCTTTTCGGAAATCCACCCCGACTATTATCAGATCCCGGTTGCTGACCGCGAAGCCCTGATGGAAGAAGAGCGCGCCTATGCGGAAGCACAGCGTGCCCGCGAGGAAGACGAAGAGGCCAAGCCTTCACGGTCGCGCTCACGGGGTCGCAAGGGCTCCCGGTCCAAGGCTGCTAAGGTCTCCTCTGGGGATGCGGTCGAGACCAAAGAGGTGGCGCCCGCTACACCTGCCTCTGAAACCAGTGCTGATACGCCGGTGGTTTCGGAAATCGCTGGTATGGAAACCATTGATTTGGTCGACGAAATGGCGCGCGATGAGGCCAAGCTGGCCGAGGTCCCCGAAGGCTCCTCGCCGATGGAACGTGTTGCTGACACCCCGGTAGAAGAGCCCTCCAACCCGGAAGAGACGCGCTCGCAAGAGGCCGGCCCAGACGCAGCAAGCGCTGAAGCCGCCAGTGCAGAAGAGCCTGCGCAAGAGGCAACTGCGCCAGCCGCTGCGGATGTAACCGCTAAGGACGCAAGTGTTGAACCCACCGGCGGTGACGCTGCCGAGGATGACGCCGCCCAGAATGACACTGACAAAGGCGCCAGTGATGAGACCGGCGACAAAGCAGAGCAGGACGATGCGCGTGTTGATGCCAGCGCCAAAGACGAAACCATTGAATCGGTTGCTGACGAAGACGACAGCGAAGACATTCGCCCGGCCCGCAAGCCACGTCCACGTCGGTATAAGATTCAAGAAGTCATCAAGGTCCGTCAGGTTCTGCTGGTCCAGGTTGTCAAAGAAGAGCGCGGCAACAAGGGCGCTGCTCTCACCACCTATCTGTCGCTGGCAGGGCGCTACTGCGTTCTGATGCCCAACACCGCGCGCGGTGGCGGCATCAGCCGCAAGATCACCAATGCCGTTGACCGCAAAAAACTGAAAGATATCGCAACCGAAATCGACGTGCCATCGGGTGCGGGGCTTATTGTGCGCACGGCTGGGGCCAAGCGTACCAAGGCAGAAATCAAACGCGATTACGAATATCTGCAGCGTCTCTGGGAACAGATCCGCGCGCTGACGCTGAAAAGCATTGCCCCCGCCAAGATCTACGAAGAGGGCGACCTGATCAAACGCTCGATCCGCGACCTTTATAATCGTGAGATTGACGAGGTTCTGGTCGAAGGCGAGCGCGGCTACCGCATCGCCAAGGACTTCATGAAGATGATCATGCCGTCCCACGCCAAAAACGTGAAGAACTACCAGGAAACCCTGCCGCTCTTTGCCCGCTTCCAGGTCGAAAGCTATCTTGGTGGTATGTTCAACCCCACTGTGCAGCTGAAATCCGGCGGCTATATCGTCATCGACACCACCGAAGCTTTGGTGGCGGTTGACGTGAACTCTGGCCGGGCGACAAAACAGTCCTCGATCGAGGAAACCGCGCTCAACACCAACCTGGAGGCCGCCGAAGAAGTGGCGCGCCAGCTGCGTCTGCGTGACCTTGCCGGACTGATCGTCATCGACTTCATCGACATGGATGAGCGTAAGAACAACGCCGCCGTTGAGAACCGGATGAAGGACAAGCTGAAGACGGATCGTGCCCGCATTCAGGTGGGCCGGATCTCTGGTTTTGGCTTGATGGAAATGTCGCGCCAGCGTCTGCGTCCCGGCATGATCGAGGCCACCACCGCGCCCTGCCCACATTGCCACGGCACCGGCCTGATCCGCTCGGATGATAGCATGGCGCTGTCGATCCTGCGCCAGATCGAAGAAGAAGGCACCCGCCGCCGCTCGCGCGAGGTTCTGGTGCGTTGCCCGATTGATATTGCCAACTATCTGATGAACCAGAAGCGTGAACATATCGCGCAGATCGAAGCCCGCTACGGCATGTCGGTCCGCATCGAAGGCGATGCACATCTGGTCAGCCCGGATTTCACGCTGGAGAAGTTCAAGACGGCCACCCGTGTGGTGACTGTTCCTGACGCTTCGGTTGTGTCGGCTGATACCTCTCTTATGGCGCAGATCGACGCTGATGAGGCCGAGGCGGATGCTGAGGTTGCAGAGGAAGAACAGCCTCAGGAGGCTGCGGCTCCTGAAGCGGACGAAAGTGAGAACAACGGCGAGGACAAGCCCAAGCGCAAGCGGCGGCGGCGTCGGCGGCGCAAGTCCGGCAACGGCGGGGAAAACTCCGATTCCGATAGCAACGCGGCCGAGGCTGGCGACAAGGCTGAACCCACAGCGGACGGGGAAGAAAAAGCCGACGCAAAAGCAGGTGAAGAGGCCGATTCTGAAGAGAAGAAGCCAGCCCGCAGCCGGACCCGTACCCGCACCCGTGGTGGTCGTTCGCGCAACAAGAAAAGCGAAGAGACCGCAGTTGAAGAGACCGCAGTTGAAGCCGCACCGGGCGCAGACACAGCTGCCGAGGCGACTGGCGAGGCCCCCAGCGCAGAGCCGGAAGCCACAGTGGCGACCAGTGCCGATCCAGCCAGCAAAAGCGATGGCGAGACCGTAACCGCTGCTGCCACTGAAGAGCCAACTCAGGCTGAGAGTGTCGTGCCGGAGCAGACCACCTCTGAACCTGAGGCATCGCAAGCTGAGGTGTCAGAGGCTCCGGTCGCAGCGGTTGCTGCTGAACCAGTCGCTGAGACACAACCGGTTGCATCTGACACGCCGGAAGTGGAAACTGTAGCTGCCGCCGAAGCGCCTGCGGATCAAGAGAGTGCAGCTGAGGCCGCCGTTGAGCCAGAGGTGACAGCACAGCCAGAGGTCGCTGACGCAGCTGCTGCTGACCCCGCGCCGGAACCTGCAGCGCCTGCAGAAGTGGAAGCCGCGGCTGAGCCAGAACCGACAACCCCGCCCAAGCCCAAGCGGCGCGGATGGTGGTCCATCGGATAAGATAAAAAGGCGGCCTCAGGGGTCGCCTTTTTCTTTGCTGCCGGGGTTTGCGATGCTGGCACAGTGGCGAAACAAACCGACAATACCTGAGGACCGAACACGTGGATCACGACGGGCATTCAACTGTGTTGACAGAAATCCTTGAGCAGGAAACACGGGTCTGGCAGGCCCTGGTTGAAGGCAATGCCGAGGCGGACAAGGCGGCACTGCATGCTGATTTTCTTGGCGTCTACCCCAGCGGTTTTGCCACCCGGGCGGATCATTGCGACCAGCTGCAAGAGGGGCCGACGGTCAGCTCATTTCAGCTCACCGACCCCAGGCTGCTACAGCTGGGCAAGGATCATGTCTGCCTGTCCTATTTGGCGGTCTATCATCGGCCAGGAGCCGCCAGCAGGGATACAATGTATGTGTCATCTATTTGGCAGCGTCAGGGTCAGGGCTGGCTGAACTTGTTTAGCCAGGACACGCCCACTGCCGGGTCAACACCTGTGTGATCCTGCGAGCCGCTTTGGCTCTGCACCTCCGCGACCGGGGCCAAAATGGGGCAGCTACCAGGGCAGTTACCGGGGCTGCTGATCAGCCGGTCTTGCGAATTTGATAGATCTGATGGCCATCGCCCGTGTCCTGTCCAAGGAACTCATACCCAGACTCGGTGCAGAAATGCGGGATGTCGATGAGCGCAGCGGGGTCATCCGCAAGCACCTGCAAAACCTCGCCCGCAGCCATGGACTTGAGGCGTTTGCGCGCCTTTAGCACGGGCAGGGGGCAGAGCAGGCCAATGGCATCGAGGGTGGCATCGCTGTCGGAGATAAATTCAGTCATGTCTTTCAGATAATCCGCCACTCACGCCCTGTCCACAAGGATGTGACCAATGCGCCTCGTGACCTTTGGTACTGGCTGGTCTATGGATCGGGAAAGCCTGTTTTAGGGGAACGAGATGTTTGGAATTGAGATCATAGATGCAGCGCTTTTGCCTGCAATGTTTGTGGCGCTCCTGGGCGGTTTGGTCAGCTTTTTGTCACCCTGTGTGCTGCCGATTGTGCCGCCCTATCTTGCCTATATGAGCGGTGTCTCCATTGGTGAGATGCAGGGCACGGCTGCAGCGCGGCGCAAGGTGATCCTGTCGGCGCTGTTTTTTGTTCTTGGCCTGTCGACAGTGTTCCTGCTGCTGGGCTTCACCGCCTCCTTTTTTGGTGCTTTTGTACTGCAAAATCAGGAGCTTTTCGCTCGGGCTTCCGGTGTTGTGGTGATCATCTTCGGCCTGCATTTTCTGTCGGTATTCCGCATTCCTATCCTGGATCGCGAGGCACGGGTTGACGCCGGTCAGGCCGGTGGATCAGTGCTGGGGGCCTATGTGCTGGGGCTGGCCTTTGCCTTTGGCTGGACGCCCTGCATTGGCCCACAACTTGGGGCGATCCTGTCGCTCGCCGCTTCCGAGGCCTCGGTCAGCCGCGGCACCTTGCTGTTGGGGATCTATGCGCTTGGCCTTGGGGTGCCGTTTTTGCTGGCCGCGATCTTCCTGAACCGCTCGATGGTGGTGATGAACAAGATGAAGCGCCATATGGGGTTGATCGAGAAACTCATGGGCGGGCTGTTGCTGTTGGTCGGCTTTATGTTGGTCACCGGCTTGTTCTCGACCTTCTCCTGGTGGTTGCTCGAAGCCTTTCCGTTTCTTGCCACCCTCGGCTAATACTAAGGCTCAGGTCACTTAAGGCTCGTGTCACTTAAGGCTCGGGCGACCATTACGAACTTAGCTCCAAACCTTCCTCTGGTAGCCGCCTGGGGGAGGTTTTTCTCTTTGCGCCCAGGCCGGCCCCGTCTTTGTCCATCCGTAACCCTGTCTTGGTCCAGTCTCGGCCTTACTCTGGGCGGAAATCTCGACTACTCTGGCGTCAAAGGCAACGAGGCCAGTAAATGAGGCCAGTAAACGAGGCCAGGGAATGGATAGCATAGTGCGGGGCGCAACCGGGCAGCAGCCACAGGATAGGCCAGATGACCCAGCCCAGCCGGTGCGGGCGCGGCGGGTTTTCTATATTCCCGGCTACGACCCCATTCATCCCCGGCGCTACCGCGAGCTTTACCGCAAGGAATCAGCCGCTCAGGCAGAGATCAGCGCCTATCAGATATCCATACAGGCGCAGGCGACCGGCAGCAAAGGACAGGGCCAGCGCCCCTATGGCTGGCAGGTCACCGCAGAGATCGACGGCGCGCAGGTGCAGACAGAATTCAGCGTGCTTGTCTGGTCTGACATTGTGCGCGACAGCATGGATGCCTCGATTGCGGGCACCTATCTGCAGCTGGCCCGTACCGCCTGGATCTACATAGCCTCTGGCACGTTACGCCGCCTTATGCGGCTGCGCAAAGGCCCGGTGATTGCCGCGCTCTACCCTGTTGGCATGCTGCTGGTGCAGGCGTTGTTGGCCCTGCTGCTGCTCTGGGCCTGTGGGGCTGCATGGGCGGCGGCGGTTGCGCTGCTTATCGATCAGCCGCCCTGGTACGCCCTGCTGCCCGGCTGGGGCGGCGGGGCACTGGCAGCGGCGGTTTTGCTCAGATGGTTCAAAAAACAGGATGGCAAGTTCTTTGCCTATTACCTGATGCATGACTACGCCTATTCAGCCGCCTCGCGCGGGGAGAACCCAGCGGAGTTGGAGGCCCGGATTGCAGCCTTTAAACAAGAGATCGCGGCGGCCTTGGCCGCAGGCGATATTGAGGAGCTATTGGTGGTCGGGCATTCCTCGGGGGCGCATGTCGGGGTGTCGGTTCTGGCGGATCTCATCCGCGAGGGGCTGCCAGAGACATGTCCCGAGATCGGATTTCTCACCCTGGGCCAGGTGGTGCCCATGGTGTCTTTCCTGCCCCGTGCCAGTCGGTTGCGCCGCGATCTGCAATACCTGTCACAGCGCGATGAAATTGCCTGGATTGATGTCTCGGCGCCCGGTGATGGCTGCGCCTTTGCGCTGTGTGATCCGGTTGCGGTAAGCGGCGTTGCGCCAGCGGATAAACGCTGGCCGCTGGTGTTTTCCGCCGCCTTCACCCAGACCCTGAGCCCGGCACGCTGGGCCGAGCTGCGCTGGCGGTTTTTCCGCCTGCATTTCCAATATCTTTGTGCCTTTGACCAGCCGGGCGACTATGATTATTTTCGCATCACCGCCGGGGCACAGACCCTGCGGCAGCGCTATCGCACACGTCAGGCCTCTGCCAGCCGGATTGATGTGCCTGTGTCCAAATATACCTCGGTGTCGCCAGAATGAACGCGCCTGACCATGACCCTGGCCCTCAGTTTGAAACAGAGGCGCCCAAGCCCCAGCCGCCAAAACCAGCTGCCCGGCCGGTGCGAGTGTCCTTGTGGCGCTATGTCCGGCTGTTTCGCGATGATATTTTGTCGGCGCAACCAGCAAAACTCTATCGGGCCTGGATGGCCGAATTTCGTGCTCCGAGCTTTCGCTCGTTTCTGATCAACCAGCCCGACCTGATCAAACGGGTACTGAAAGAACAGCCCGATGACTTCCCCAAATCGGATCGCATCGCCGAAGGGCTAAAGCCGCTGCTCGGGGATTCCGTTTTCCTGACCAATGGCGAGACCTGGAAACGCCAGCGCCGCATCATCGATCCCGCCTTCGAAGGGGGGCGGCTGAAGGCGACCTACCCGGCGATGCGGGCTGCGGCCGACTCGGCCATTGTGCGGTTGCAGGCTCAGGTCGGGCAGGGCGCAAGGGTCGAGGTGGAAGAGGTGACCAGCCATGTGGCGGCGGATGTGATTTTTCGCACCCTGTTTTCAATCCCGATCGAAAACGAAGTGGCGGGAGAGGTCTTTACCCGCTTTCGCAACTATCAGCGCAGCCAGCCGCTGTTGAACCTTGCGGCCTTTGTACCCTTGCCAAAGTGGATGCCCCGGTTCTTTCGGCGCGGAACCCGCCCCAATGCCAAAGTGATCCGGGCGCTGATCAGCAAACTTACCGAAGCCCGAATGGCGGCGATCAAGGTCGGGACCGCACCAGAGGATCTGGCGACCAAAATTATGACCACCAGCGATCCCAAAACGGGAGAGCGCTTTGACGCGCAGGAGATGGTGGATCAGGTGGCAATCTTCTTTCTTGCGGGCCATGAAACCAGTGCCTCGGCGCTGGCCTGGACGCTGTATCTGATGGCGCTATATCCTGATTGGCAAGAGCAGCTGGCGCAGGAGGCCGAGGCGCTGGCGGATGAAAGCTTTGCTGCCATGTCAAAGCTGCGCCTGTCGCGGGATGTGTTCCGCGAAGCCCTACGTCTGTATCCGCCGGTGCCCATGATGGTGCGCGAAGCAACCTGCCCGGTGCAGTTTCGCAATCGAACGGTGCCAGAGGGGGCGCAGATCGTGCTCAGCCCCTGGCATTTGCACCGGCACGAGCGTCTATGGGACAATCCCGACGGGTTTGATCCCAATCGCTGGCAAACGGAAAATGGCAAACAGTGCCAGCGCGAAGCCTATATCCCGTTCTCGGCAGGGCCACGGGTTTGCCCCGGTGCCGGATTTGCCATGGTGGAGGGGCCGCTGATCCTGTCGCTGATCCTGCGGCACTTTAAACTCAGCTGTGTTGAGGGCGCCGCGCCGGTGCCCGTGGCGCATCTGACCGTGCGCTCAAAGAACGGGATCTGGTTGCAGGTCAGCCCCCGCGGCAAGGTCGATCAGGCCTGAGGGGCGAGCCGCGCCTGCAAATCGCGCAGCACAAACAGCCGAATGGCAGAGGCCAGGCCGCAATCGGCGCCACGGGCCTCATCAATTTCGGCTGCTAACTCATTGATTGGGCGATTGGTTCTTGCTGCGATCTGGCGAAACTCCAGCCAGAAGGGATCTTCCAGCGAGACCGAGGTGCGGTGCCCGCGTAGGGTGAGGGAGTGTTTGCGGGGGCGACTGTTCATTCGTCGCTCTTGTGGCCATCCAAATCGCGCTTGGCCTTGGCGGCGCGGGCCTCATCCAGCGATTTTTCCAGCTTGCTGCGGCCAAATTTCACAGCGTTCTGGTCAGCGCGGGCCTTATCCTCGGCCCGCGCCTGTGTCTTGCGATACCGGTTCAGATTGACCGGCTTTCCCATCAGTCCTTGGGACCGATCATCTGCTCGGGGCGCACAACCTTGTCAAAGGTGGCTTCATCCACAAAGCCAAGCGCGATGGCTTCTTCTTTGAGGGTGGTGCCGTTTTTATGCGCGGTCTTGGCGACCTTGGTGGCATTGTCATAGCCGATGGTCGGCGCCAGAGCTGTCACCAGCATCAGCGATTCCTTCATCAGCTTGTCGATGCGCGGCTCGTTGGCCTGAATGCCGTTGAGCATCCGTTCGGTAAAGCTGTCGGTGGCATCGCCCAGCAGCTGGATCGACTGCAGCAGGTTGTAGGACATCATCGGGTTGTAGACGTTCAACTCAAAATGACCCTGGCTGCCGGCAAATTTGATCGCAGCGTCATTGCCCATGACATGGGCCGCAACCTGGGTGAGCGCCTCCGCCTGGGTGGGGTTCACCTTTCCGGGCATGATCGAGGAGCCAGGCTCATTCTCGGGCAGGATCAGCTCGCCCAGACCAGAGCGGGGGCCGGAGCCCAGGAAACGGATATCGCTGGCGATCTTGTAGCAGCTACCGGCGATGGTTGCGAGCGCACCGGACAGGAAGACCATGGCATCATGGGCGGCCAGAGCCTCAAATTTGTTGGGGGCGGTGACAAAGGGCAGATCGGTGATTTCGGCCATATTGGCCGCAACGGTTTCGCTCCAGCCCTTTTGGGTGTTCAGGCCGGTGCCTACGGCGGTGCCGCCCTGTGCCAGCTCATAGATGCCGGGCATCGCCAGCTCAACACGGGCAATCCCCTGACGGATCTGGTGGGCATAGCCACCAAATTCCTGGCCCAGGGTCAGCGGTGTCGCATCCTGGGTATGGGTGCGGCCGATCTTGATGATATCCTTGAACTCTTCTGATTTGGTCTCGAGACCCTTGGCGAGTTTTTCCAGACCAGGCAGCAGCACGTCCCGTACCGACATGGCGGTGGCGATATGCATGGCCGTGGGGAAGGTGTCGTTGGAGGACTGACCCATATTACAGTGGTCATTGGGGTGAACCGGATCTTTCGATCCGATGACGCCGCCCAGCATTTCGATCGCGCGGTTGGCGATCACCTCGTTGGAGTTCATGTTGGACTGGGTGCCAGACCCGGTCTGCCAGACCACAAGCGGGAAGTTGTCGTCAAACTTGCCCTCAATGACTTCGCCAGCGGCAGCGATGACGGCATCCGCGATGCGGTCTTCCATCTTGCCGGAGGCCTTGTTGGCCATGGCGCAGGCCTTTTTGATCACCCCCAGTGCACGCACGATGGCGACGGGCTGTTTTTCCCAGCCGATGGGGAAATTCATGATCGAGCGCTGGGTCTGAGCGCCCCAATATTTGTCGGTAGGAACCTCTAGCGGACCAAAGCTGTCGGTCTCGGTGCGGGTATCGGACATCTTGTCTATCTCCGTCTGGTATGCCGTTGCATGCCGTTTAACCTCTGCGCCGTCGCGACGCAATTGGCCAGTTGCGCGCAGCATAGCCTATCACCAGCTGGGGTATAGAGAGAATTCTCCAGATCGGGCTTGTTCCATGTCATTGCTAGCCGGGCAGAGATCATTACTCTAAGCTTGAGGCACCCGCTTTGGGAGGCAGCACAGGAGAATACAGTGAAGCAATCGGTCGAATCCTTTTCTCGGGCCACAGCTCATCGGGCCACGGCTCCTCGGGCCAGGGTCAGGGCAGCAACGCGGCCAGGCCACTTTGGGCTAGGGGGCTTGCCTGCGTATCTTTGCCTGCTGGTTTTGACTGTTTTTCTGATCTTTGGCCATGTCGTACGGGCTTCTGCCCATGATATCGGCGATTTTGTTGGTCGCTATAGCGGGTCGGCAGAAGTGCCTATGAGCGATGGCACAACGGATCAGCGGGATCTGAGTATTGTGATCTCGGAAACCGACAAAGGCTTCAAGGTGCAGTGGAATACGGTCACCGAAAAAGAGGATGGTCGGCGCAGAGAGAAATCCTATGAGGTTGAATTTATACCCAGTGACCGCGGCGGGATTTACGCGGCAGCTATGCAGCGCAATGTTTTTGGACATGAGGTCCAACAGGATCCCATGAAGGGGCAGCCCTATGTCTGGGCGCGGCTCAGCGGCGATACGCTGACGGTATTTTCGATGTTTATTCATCAAAACGGCGATTATGAAATGCAGCAATATGATCGCCGCCTGACGGAAAACGGGCTGTCTCTCGTCTTTCACACCCATCGCAATGGTCAGCCAGTTCGCCGGATAGAGACTGAGCTTCTGCGTCGGTGACAGCCATGGGGGGCTGATGGAGGGTAGATGGGCTTTTTCGCAAGCCTGCTGCTGGCAGCCCGTGCCGCGCCTTGCTGAGTGCAAAGGGAAGTTTCCGGGCTAATTTTTGAGAGGCAGGTTTCTGGCCAAGATTTTGCGATCAACAAAGTCTAGTGGTCAAATGTGTGGGCCGCTTTAGTTGGGCCCTGTCTGCGATTGGCTCGTCTGCTATTGACCCTGACTGCGATTGGCCCTGACTGCGCAGGTGTATTGCCCGTTGCGCATCAGAACCCCGCATACAAATGGTCCCGCAGCCCCACCTTGGCGGTGGGGGTGGGCAGGCGCTAGTGTTTGCGGAAGCTGTCCAGAGACACGACATCCCCATCCGAGGCGTGCGGTGTTTCCACGTCGGTTTCGCCGGTTCCCTCGGTGTCGTCATCATCTGTGGGAGCATCATCGTCGTCATCGTCTTCGGCTGTTTCAAAGCGAAGGCCAAATTCCACGGAGGGATCCACGAAGGTTTCGATCGCGTCATAGGGGATATAGAGCGTTTCCGGTGCGTCACCAAAGTTCAGGGTGATGCCAAAACCATTCTCTTCTACGTCAAGATTGTCGTACCAATGCTGCATCACAACAGTCATGGCACCGGGGTAGCGTTCCCGCAGCCAGTCTGCCAATTGCGCATCCGGATGGTTGGTATCAAAGGTGATAAAAAAGTGATGGTTTCCCGGCAGCCCCTTGTCCGCAACATCCTGCAGGACGGTGCGAATGAGCCCGCGCATGGCGGAGTGCATCAGATTTCCGTAGTCGATTTCGCGGGACATGAATGACACCCCTGTTAAATTGCTGCACCAGCATAGGGGATTCTGCCAGAAACTAAAGAGGCGGCCGGGCAGTTTTTGTCATTAATTTGGGGCTCTAGCCAGTGGAGTTGGGCCTGCCGCTGGTGGGGCGTCCTGCGCGACCTTGGGGGTTATGTCAGGGCCAGCAGTGGCGGCATTGCCAGACCCGCCAGAGCCATGAGCGCCAGCAGCCAGAACAAACGCCCCCGCAGCCCATAGGCGACCAGCGGTGCCAGCAGGGTCAACAGCAGGGCTGAGGTGTTCAGGGTGCTCCAATTTGGCCAGGGCATTGCCAAGAGGCCGCTTTGAAGCAGGGTTATATCCTGAAAAAGGACATGCAGGGTAAACCAGACCATCAGGTTCAGGATGACGCCGGTAACGGTGGCGGTTATCGCCTTGAGCGCCGCTGACAGGCGGGGCTGGGCTGCGAGGCGCTCCACATAGGGGGCGGCGGCAAAAATCCATAGGAAGCAGGGCATGAATGTGGCCCAAAGCGCCGTTACCCCGGCCGCCAGGTACAGCGCAAAACCACCCTGTTTCAGTCCCGCCAACATGGCCACAAACTGGGTCACCAGGATGAGGGGGCCAGGGGTGGTCTCGGCCAGGCCAAGCGCGTCGATCATTTCGCCTGCGCTGATCCATTGATGGTGTTGCACCACCGCTTGGCTCATATAGGCGAGCACCGCATAGGCGCCGCCAAAGGTGACCACCGCCAATTTGGCAAAGAACCAGCCGATACTGGCCAGAAAATCAGCGCCGACGAAGCTGAGAAGCATCAGCGGCAGCAGCCACAACCCACCCCAGATGACACAGCTGCGCAGGCTGTGTTGGAGTGTCAGCTGCGGAGCAGTCGCCGTGAAAGCATCGGTTCTGGTGGCTGGCTCCGGGAGCGCTTCTGCTGATTTGGCCTGTGTCGTGCTTGTCAGGGTCATCATGCCAAAGAGACCAGCCCCCAGGATCACCAGTGGAAAGGGCAGGCCAAAGACGAAAAGCGCCACAAAGCCAAATCCGGCCAGCCACCAGTCTCGCCTATGTTTCAAGGCCTTGTGGCTCAGCTTCCAAAGCGCCTGCACAACAATGACCACCACCGCGGCCTTGATGCCGAGAAAGGCCGCCTGCACCGCGGGCAGCGTGCCAAAGACGCTGTAAACCCAGACAAGCGCTGCAATCACCAGGGCGCCGGGCAGCACAAACAGCAGGCCCGCCAGCAGCCCGCCAGCGAACCCGCGCAGGCGCCAGCCGGTATAGGTGCACAGCTGCATGGCTTCGGGGCCGGGCAGTAACATGCAAAAGGACAGGCCGCGCAGAAAGCTCTCTTCGTCCAACCAGGGGCGCTCTTCCACCAGTTCGCGGTGCATCACTGCGATCTGCGCGGCGGGGCCGCCAAAACTCATCAGGCCGATCTTGCCAAAGACCCGCCACATGTCGCGCCAGGAAACTGTCGTCATGTCATGTCATTCCTTGGCCAAGCCTGTACTTGCTCCCCTTCATGGCGCAGAGAGCCGTTCTGATAGGGGTATCGCAGGTGTGGGTGCGGATGAAAGCACCGATCGCAGGTTGGTTTTGGGGCGGCGAAGGGGGAGCGGGTAAACCATTTTATGGCCTCTCACGGGGGCGTTGACCATCTACGCGTCCAGGCTGTGATGCGATCAGGACGGTAGTTTGTCAAGCCAGGCCTGGGGCAGGAAGTGTCTCCGTCTGCGGAGAGAGGATTCCGGGCGCGATCAGGCATCGGATTGAGGGTGCTGCCAAACATTCGTGCGCCGCGAGGCATGAAAGCCAGAGAGCCCTGGCGACAAAAGGCCAGCCGACAGAGCGCGTGGTAGAGCGACAGGTGAGGGGGAGAAAGTGCAGGTTTCTGTTGCCAGGTACCTGCGAACCCCGCCAGTCGCTGCTAGGCGAAAGGACTTAAGTTTCGGTTTTCCGAACTGCTTACGCAGCCAGGGCTACCGGAGCACGATTGTCATTTGCAATTGTACAGTTTTCGCCGATAACGGTGGCAGACAGCCGAAACAAAGCTAACCCCTTTAGACGTCCGTCGATCCTATTTCGACCCCATGATGCCCAAATGAAGCATGTTTGGTGGAGTCGCCGGGTACCGCCCCCGGGTCCGATCCGTGTATTACGAGCGCATTTATGTCCATAGTTCCCGAGGGAACAGAACAAACATAGGGTATTGCGGCGGGGATTTGAAGTGGGGAGGATCCCTTTTTGCCGATATATTTCATTTTCTTGGCAGGGAAAACCAAATGGGGCACCAGCCACCGCCGCCGCGTCGCACCGGCTCCCCGCCGGACATTTCTGGCCAACTGAATATGCACCGGCCCCTTGGTTACCATCCGGGGGACTAAGGTCAGGTTTTGGCGGCGCGGGATGCAAAGACTTTTTTCGCCAGTTGCAGCGTTTCTGTTTCAAGTCTTGTCAGGCCGTCGGAGGCCGCGGTGCCATCGCCCTGGTCGATGGCATCGGCGATCTGGCAATGCAGCGCGACGATACGGGCGCGATCACGCGCAGAAAAGGTGATGATATTCATCAAGGGCTGCATGGCTTCGACCGCGCCGGCCAGTTGATAGGAAAGCACCGGGTTGGCGGCCCCGTCAACGAAGGCGCGATGAAAGGCAACATCAGAGGCACAGAAGGCTTCATCTGACAGGCCCGGCTGGCCCTGGCGAAAGATTTCGGCCCGCATGGTGGCCAGTTGATCGGCGCTGCGACGGCTGGCGGAGAGCGGCGCGCAGGCGCGTTCCAGCGCGTAGCGGGCTTCGCAGGCGGTCTCAAAGCTCACCTCGTTCATGCTGAGCAGCAGGGTTGACGTGGTCACTTGCTGGGCGTGGGCGTCTTCAAAGCTGAGCCGGTTGACAAAGGCGCCCCCCGTCGCGCCGCGCTGGGTTCGGATCAAGGATTGTGCCGCCAAACGTTTCAACGCCTCGCGGACAGTGGAGCGTGACACCTGGAAGTGATCTGCCAACTCCGCTTCCGAGGGCAGTCGCTGATCCACATTCAGGTCACCGTTGATGATCGCGGCTTTGATTGACTGGGAGATCTGCGCCGACAAATCTGCTGAGCTTGTTGGATCGATCTTCATTGCGGGTCCAGTTTGGTTAGGCGGTTTTGGATGGGCTGTCGTTTTTATTTGTCTGACATTTAAAAGTCTGACATTTAGAACTTCAGCGGTGAGTCGCTTCTATTTCTACTTGGAGACACCAATGAAAGCCAACGGGCAGCTGCACAGAGAGCTTCTAGGGCAGGGTCTGTTGGGGGAGGCGGTTGTCTTTGATTTGGTGCCAGGCTCAACCCACAGCAGGCTCAGCCCCCAACCAGACTCCAAAAGGGTCGGGGCTGAAATTTCCGGATAGAGCGCGTTCATCTGACGCGCTCGATGAGTTTCCAGTTGCCAGGAGGATGAGTTATGGCATTGATTTCACCGTCACGGCGTTTGCGCAGAACCCCTTTTTCGGAGGGGGTCGAGGCTGCCAATGTTAAGGCCTATACCGTCTACAATCACATGCTGTTGCCAACGGTATTTGAAAATCCAGAGGCAGATTATCACCACCTAAAAAAGCATGTTCAAATCTGGGATGTGTCCTGCGAACGCCAGGTGGAGCTGCGGGGGCCGGATGCTGGCCGTCTGATGCAGATGCTGACGCCGCGGGATCTGCGCGGCATGTTGCCGGGGCAGTGCTACTATGTGCCTATTGTCGACGAAACAGGCGGCATGCTCAATGATCCGGTTGCGGTCAAGCTGGCAGAAGACCGCTGGTGGATTTCAATTGCGGACAGTGATCTGTTGTATTGGGTCAAGGGCATCGCCAACGGCTGGCGTCTGGATGTGCTGGTGGATGAGCCCGATGTTTCGCCGCTGGCGATACAAGGGCCAAAGGCCGAGGCGCTGTTGGAGCGGGTCTTTGGCAGCAGTATTCGCTCTATCCGGTTCTTCAGGTTCAGTACCTTTCAGTTTCAGGGCCGCGATTTGGTGATTGCCCGGTCGGGCTATTCCAAACAGGGCGGGTTTGAGATTTATGTCGAGGATGGAGAAATCGGCATGCCGCTGTGGAACAAACTGTTGGATGCGGGTCAGGACCTTGAGGTGCGGGCAGGCTGCCCCAATATGATTGAGCGGATTGAGGGCGGATTGTTAAGCTACGGCAATGACATGACCGATGACAATACGCCGCATGAATGTGGGCTTGGCCGATTCTGTGACACGCATACTGCAATCGGGTGCATCGGGCGCGATGCCCTGTTGCGGGTTGCAAAAGAGGGGCCGGTGCAACAGATCCGCGCCATTTCCATTGCCGGCGACCCGGTTCCTGCCTGCACTGAGTTCTGGCCACTCTACGCGGCAGGAAAACGGGTTGGACGGGTGTCTTCAGCAGCCTGGTCTCCGGATTTTCGCACCAATGTTGCAATTGGGATGGTGCGGATGACCCATTGGGATGCGGGCACCAAGTTGGAAGTTGAAACGCCTGAGGGTATGCGTATGGCGACCGTACGTGAAAAGTTCTGGATTTGATGGTCTTTTAGGAAAACGGGAGAAAACACATGTTTAATGCACTGATTGTGAACAAGGATGAAGATAGCGGCTTGGCATCGGCGGCGGTGGAGCAGATCGATCTTGATCAGCTGCCAGAGGGTAACGTCACTGTTGCAGTCGACTATTCCACGGTGAACTACAAGGATGGGCTGTGCCTGAGCCCCAAGGGCGGCGGTTTGGTGCGCAACTACCCCCACATCCCAGGGATTGACTTTGCGGGCACGGTCGAGGCCAGCGAGGATGAGCGCTACAAGCCCGGTGACAAGGTGGTTCTGACAGGTTGGCGCGTCGGCGAGGCCTATTGGGGCGGCTATACGCAAAAGGCCCGGGTCAAGGCCGACTGGCTGGTGCCGCTGCCTACGGGGCTTGATACGCGCCAAGCAATGGCGGTTGGTACTGCTGGTTTTACGGCCATGCTGGCGGTGATGGCACTGGAAGATCACGGCATGAAGCCCGGACAGGGGCCGGTTCTGGTGACGGGTGCTGCGGGTGGTGTTGGTTCGGTGGCGACAGCTATTCTGGCCAACCTTGGCTATGAGGTCGCGGGTGTCACTGGCCGCCCCGAAACCGAGGAATATCTGCGCAGCTTGGGGGCGACGCAGATTGTGGCACGCGATGATCTGAACGAGACCGTGAAGCGCCCGCTGGAGAGCGAGACCTGGGCGGGCTGTGTTGATGCGGTTGGCGGCGAGATGCTGGCGCGGGTGCTGGGCCAGATGAAATATGGTGCCTCTGTCGCCGCTGTCGGCCTCGCGGGGGGGGCTGGGCTGCCGGCGACTGTGATCCCCTTCCTGTTGCGGGGGGTGAACCTGCTGGGGATTGATTCCGTGATGCAGCCCTATGACAATCGGGTGCGCGCCTGGGAGCGCTTGGCAACGGATCTGCCGATGGACAAGCTGGAGGCGATGGTGAAACCAGCGGTGCTCTCGGATTTGCCGCAACTAGGGGCGGATATTCTGAAGGGGCAAGTGCAGGGCCGGGTTGTTGTGGATGTAAACGCCTAAGGCGAGGTCGCCCAGTCTGCTTTGAATCCAGTCTGCTTTGAATGAGCACAAATCCAAAAATCTAAATCAGCCCGGAATGCGAACATTCTGGGCTGATTTCATTTGTCGCCCTGCCAATTGTCGGCAGAGCCGTCTCAAGGCTCTGGTTTTCATCAGTCAGTCTTGACCTCTTGTGGTGAGAGTTGCATCCATTTGGATAATAACATTTGGGGGCCAAACATAATGCTGGATATTGATTTTGTACGCGGGCAGTTTCCTGCCTTTCAGGAGCCAACCCTGCAGGGACAGGCGTTTTTTGAGAATGCGGGCGGCTCTTATACCTGTGCTCAGGTGATTGACCGGCTAACCCGCTATTACATCCAACGCAAAGTGCAGCCCTATGCCCCCTACGAGGCGTCGCAACTGGCGGGGGCCGAAATGGACGAGGCCCGGCAGCGGCTGGCGGCGCTGATGGGGGTGGAGACTGACGAGCTGAGCTTTGGACCATCTACCACCCAAAACACCTATGTTTTGGCCCAGGCCTTTCGCCAGCTTTTGCAGCCTGGCGAAGCGATTATTGTGACCAATCAGGATCACGAGGCCAATACGGGCCCCTGGCGGCGTCTGGCCGATGAGGGGATTGAGGTTCGCGAATGGGAAATTGATCCCCAGACGGGGCATCTGGATCCGCAAAAACTGGAGGCGCTGCTGGACGAGAAGGTGCGCCTGGTGTGTTTTCCACACTGTTCCAATGTTGTGGGGGAAATCAATCCGGTTACCGAAATCACCGCGCTCTCCCATGCAGCCGGGGCGTTTGTCTGCGTCGACGGGGTGTCTTATGCGCCACATGGCTTGCCAAACGTGGGCGACCTTGGCCCCGACATCTATTTGTTTTCGGCCTATAAAACCTATGGCCCTCATCAGGGGGTAATGGTGATGCGGCGCGAACTGGGCACGCTGCTGCCCAACCAGGGGCATTTTTTCAACGGCGATTGCCTGTACAAACGCTTTACCCCGGCGGGACCGGATCATGCGCAGGTTGCCGCCAGCGCGGGCATGGTAGACTATTTTGATGCGCTCTGTGACCATCATGGCGGCCCTGCCGAAGGTGCAACCGCGCGGGGGGCTTTTGTGCATGATCTGATGCGCGGGCATGAAATCGCGCTGCTTCAACCGCTGCTGGATGCGGTGAAGGATCGAAATGATCTGCGCCTGCTGGGCCCGAGCGAGGCCGCGAAGCGGGCGCCCACCGTGGCGCTGGCCCTGAACCGCCCGGCGCTGTCGGTTGCGCAAAAGCTGGCAGAGCAGGGCATCATGGCAGGCGGCGGTGATTTTTACGCCGGGCGGGCGCTTTCTGCCATGGGCGTTGACCCAGAAGAGGGCGTGTTGCGGCTGAGTTTCACCCACTACACCAACCGGTCCGAAGTGGACAAATTGATCACGGCACTTGATCAGCTCCTGTAGCCTGATCTGCAAACAAACCAGTTTGTTAAATCAAACAGGTTGTTAAACATAGCTGGCTTTGGGGCGCGTGGTCGCCCTGGCCTGTATCTCGCAACCCCGAGGGATGATCTTCGCAATGCCTACCGCTGCCCGTCTTGTTGCCGCTCTTTGCCTGGGCCTGCTTGCCTTTATTGTTTCCCGGCAGGTGGTGCCTTTGATGCCCGAAGGAACCGATTTTGGGTATTTCTTCCACATCAATATCATTTTGGGCCTGCTGACTGGCTGGATCTTTATGGGGCGGCGGGTTGGCCATGGCCTGGTGCCGGCCATTAACAACGGGCTGACCGGCGCGGCTGTGATGGTGCTGTGGGCTCTGTTTATTCAAGGCGCCTGGGAGATGTTCGATCGTGCCATGCGCAACCGATATGGCGGGCCTTTTGACGCCCTGTTGGCGATCCTAACCCTGTCGCTGGAATATTTTTTTGTTATCGCGGTGCCAACGGTTTTACTGCCCCTGATTATTGGGGGTTGCTTGGCTGGGCTCTTGGCTGAGAGCATCCATAAACGCTGGTCATAACAATACTTAACAAAGGGTTATAACGCGTGGTTGATCTGTTTTTCTACGGCACACTCCGCCATGTGCCGCTGCTTGAGCTGGTGTTGGGCCGGGCGCACACCGGGCTGGATATCTCTGAGGCCAGCCTGGCGGACCATGGGGTCTATGCGGTGCGTGATCAGATCTTTCCCCTGATCGCGCAGGCCAGTGGAGAGGTCGCCACGGGGCTCTTGGTGCGGGGGCTGTCTCCAGCGGATCTGGCGGCGTTGGATTTCTATGAGGGAGGCTTTGACTATGCGCTCCGGCCGATCACCGTCAGGCTTTCTTCTGGAGAAGAGGCTGCCGCGCAGGTCTATTTCCCGGCGCCCGGTCAATGGCAGCCGACAGGGGCCTGGGATCTGCAGGCCTGGATTGCCCAGTCCGGGGCGGTAACCCTGCGCGCCGCAGAAGAGGTCATGGCCTATCAGGGGCGAATGACCGCTGAGCAGATGCGGAAGTCTTTGCCATCGATCCGTCGCCGTGCCTCTGCCTGGTTGATGGCACAGTCCGGATCGGAAGATCCGGTCCATAACCTGTCGCAGGATGTGCAGATTGAAAACCACAAACGCGCCTATGTGAACTTCTTTGCGATGGAAGAAATGGATCTCAGGTTTCGGCGCTATGATGGCACCATGAGCCCATCGGTCAACCGAGGCGTGGCGCTGGTGGGGCGGGCCTCGGTGGTTTTGCCCTATGATCCGGTGCGCGATCAGGTGCTTTTGGTCGAGCAGTTCCGCGCGGCCACCTTTATCGCTGGCGAAAAACGCCCCTGGATGTGGGAGCCGGTGGCCGGGCTGATTGACCTTGGAGAAACGCCAGAGCAGGCAGCCTATCGCGAAGCGGTCGAAGAGGCCGGGGTGACGATTTCGCATTTGGAAAAAGTGACGCAAGGCTATCCTTCGAGCGGTGCGTCAGGAGAGTTTATTTATATTTTTGTGGGCGTTGCAGACCTTTCTGACATCAGAGGCGGTGGTGGCGTCGCCGGCGAAAACGAAGACCTGCGCAGCGAGATCCTCAGCTTTGATGCCTTGATGCAGGGTATTGATGATCACCGCTATCAGGACATGCCGCTGATCACTGCGGCGCTTTGGCTATCACGTCACCGTGAACGGCTGCGCGCCCAGCTGCGTTAACCGCTGCTTCCCACCTTGTAGAGCTCTGCCCGCTTGGTTACATCTTGGGGGAATGATCGAAAGGGATACCATGCGCATTGCACGCGATCTGGCCGACGCCATTGGCCACACTCCTCTGATCCGTCTGAACCGCGTCAGCGATGAGACCGGATGTGAAATTCTGGGCAAGGCGGAGTTCATGAACCCCGGTCAATCGGTCAAAGACCGGGCGGCGCTTTATATTATCAAGGATGCAATTGCGCGTGGTGATCTGAAGCCGGGCGGCACCATTGTCGAAGGCACCGCCGGCAACACCGGTATTGGCCTGGCGCTGGTTGGCGCCTCGATGGGGTTCAAAACCGTGATCGTGATCCCGGAAACCCAGTCCGAAGAGAAAAAGGACATGCTGCGTCTGGCTGGGGCTCAGTTGGTACAGGTGCCTGCGGCCCCCTATCGCAATCCGAACAATTTTGTACGATATTCCGAACGCTTGGCGAATGAACTTGCCAAAACAGAACCAAATGGCGCGATCTGGGCCAATCAGTTCGACAATGTTGCCAACAAGCAGGCGCATGTGGAAACCACCGGCCCCGAGATCTGGGAGCAGACCGGCGGCAAGGTAGATGGCTTTACCTGTGCAGTTGGCTCAGGCGGGACACTGGCAGGGGTGGCGGAGGCGCTGCAGCCCAAAGGCGTGAAGATTGCACTGGCGGATCCCATGGGGGCTGGGCTGTATTCCTATTACACCACTGGCGAGATCGCCATGGAGGGATCTTCGATTGCCGAAGGTATCGGCCAGGTGCGGATCACCAAGAACCTGGAAGGGTTGAAGCCCGATTTCAACTATCAGATCTCCGACACTGAGGCGCTGCCGTTTGTCTTTGACCTGTTGCATGACGAGGGGCTGGTGCTGGGGGGATCTTCGGCGATCAATATTGCCGGGGCTGTGCGTATGGCCAAGGACATGGGGCCGGGAAATACCATCGTAACGGTCCTGTGTGACTATGGAACGCGCTACCAGTCAAAACTGTTCAATCCAGACTTCCTGCGTGAAAAGGACCTGCCAGTGCCTGACTGGATGACCCATACACCCGCTTCAATCCCGGGCGTCTTCGAGGACGTATGACCACCGCGTTCCGGCAGTCAGCCCGTGCCAGATGTGCGGCCACAGCCTTGTGGTCTCATGCCCTTTTGACGCGGCTGATTGCCGTCTTTGCCCTGTGGCTTGCAGTTACAGTTCTGGGGAGCATTGCAGCTGCCGGTCCTGTCTTTGCGCAGATGACGGCGCAGCAACAGACTTATATGCAGGAGTGGGAAAGCACCGCCCTGCGGGCCGAGCAGTCGATTGACAGCAGACGTGCCTCAAGTGCGGCCTTTGAGCAACTGCGCAAGGAACTGACGAGCTTTCGTCAGGATTTCCAGGCCGAGAAAAGCAAAAACAAGCAGCGTATTCAAACGCTGACAAATCAGATTTCGGCGCTCGGCGAGCCCCCCGCTGAGGGCGAGACAGAACCAGAAGACATCGCGGCGCTGCGGCAGCAGCTGACCAGCCAGCTTAACCAGCTAAAATCCCCACGCCTTATCGCAGAATCAGCCTTTAGCCGCGCGGATGGTTTGATCAGCGAAGTTGATAGTATCATTCGCGAACGCCGCACCAAGTATCTGTTGCAGCGCGGCCCGTCTCCTTTGAATCCTGAACTTTGGCCAGACGCCCTGGCGGCCCTGGGCTGGGCTGGGCGGACCCTGTGGTTGGAAACCAAGTCACAGATCGGAAGTGACACCACAGTTGAGAAGATCTGGGGTAGCTTTCCAGAAATTCTGCTGTTGGTCCTGCTTGGCAGTTTCTTGTTGCTGCGTGGCCGCTTCTGGGCGCGGGCGATGGGGGGGCGTCTGCGCATGCTTGGCGCCCGTGGCACTGGGGTGTGGACCTTTATCGTTTCGCTGCTGCAGGTTGCCCTGCCATTGCTGGGAATTCTCTTGCTGACAACCTCTTTGGAGGTGTCTGGAATCCTGGGGGTGCGGGGCACACTGATGCTGGAGCACCTGCCAGGATGGGCTTTGATCCTGTTCTCTTTCCATTGGCTTGGGGATCAGCTGTTTAAGGCACCTGAGGAGGTCAGTCTGGTGCCCTTTGCAGTGGCGCGTCGCGGGGAAGCCCGCCTGATGATTGACCTCTGGGCGGTTATACTGGTGCTGCAGGATGTTCTGTACGAACTGTATCAGCTGGAAAAAACCTCAGTGGACACCCAGTCGGTGCTGAGCTTTCCTTTGATCCTGGCTGCAGCCTTGGTGATGTATCGGCTGAACATGCTCGGGGTTTCAAAGGCAGAGGCGGAACCGTCAGAACTGGCGCAGGGCGCGGCGGATAAGGCCGAGCCCGACACAGAGCAGGAAACCCGCATCTCCATCGGAGCCAGCCGACTGTTTGATGTTGTGCGCCGTGGTGCCTTTTTCCTGGGATTTGCAGCCCCACTTCTTGCGGCGGTTGGCTATGTCAATGCTGCCGAGGCGTTGATTTACCCGGCGATCTCGACGCTGTTGCTCTTGGCGGTGCTCTTTGTCGTGCAGCGTTTTGCCGGCGATCTTTATGGCTTTGTGTCAGGGCAGGGGGATGCGGCACGCGACTCGCTTGTCCTGGTGGCGGTTGGGTTTACCCTGTCGTTGATTGCGCTGCCGCTGCTCTCGTTGATCTGGGGCGCCCGGGTCGCAGATATGACCGAACTCTGGTCGACGTTTCTGGCGGGTTTCCAGATCGGTGACACCCAGATCTCTCCGGTTGCCTTTCTGAGTTTTGTTGTGGTGTTTGCCCTTGGCTACGGGGTGACACGGGTCGTGCAGAGCACCCTGCGCACGTCATTGTTGCCAAAGACCAAGATCGACCCAGGCGGCCAGAATGCCATCGTGTCTGGCTTGGGGTATGTGGGCGTCTTCCTGGCGGCGCTTGTGGCCATTTCAATGGCGGGGCTTGATCTTTCCTCCCTGGCGATTGTGGCCGGGGCGCTGTCGGTGGGGATTGGTTTTGGTCTGCAAACCATCGTGTCGAACTTTGTCTCTGGTATCATCCTGCTGGTGGAACGGCCGATCTCCAAGGGCGATTGGATCGAAGTGGGCGGGCTGATGGGCTATGTTCGCGACATCTCGGTGCGCTCTACCCGGATCGAGACCTTTGATCGTAGCGACGTGATCGTGCCAAATTCGGATCTGATCACTGGCACCGTCACCAATTACACCCGTGGCAATACGGTTGGTCGGGTGATTGTGCCGGTTGGGGTGGCCTATGGCACCGATCCGCGCCGCGTCGAGGCCATCCTGAACGAGATCGCCCAATCGCACCCGATGGTGCTGTTGAAACCAGCCCCCAGCGTGATTTTCCAAGGGTTCGGGGCCGATAGTCTTGATTTTGAGATCCGCGCGATTTTGCGGGATGTGAACTGGGTCTTGTCGGTGAAATCCGATCTCAACTACGAGATCGCCGCGCGCTTTGCCGCTGAAGAGATTGAAATTCCCTTTGCTCAGCGTGATCTCTGGATCCGAAATCCAGAGGCATTTGCCCAGAGTAAGGCCAAGGACGCGCAACCGGATCAAAACTCGGTTCAAACCACTACCGGAGCCAGCACCGGAACCCTGTCAGCGGTCGATCGGCCGGATCTGGACGATATGCACGACAGTGCGGCGGAGGCAGACCCTGACGCAGACCGCTAGCAAGTGGCTGCGCCAGCCGGGGCGTGTGATCCGCACCCCTGGTGATGGCGGGGGCAGCCAAACGCCACGCAGGCTGCGGAAAACGGGTGAGAGGCTGGCGGCACGACAGTCTCTGAGATGGCACTTGGTATGGGCCAGCGCGAACTGCAGAAAGGGAACCTGATCTGTCGGCATTCTACCCCCATTCTTCTCCTTTTCGGTCTGTATCTGGTTGATTGAAAAAGGTTTTGAAAAAGATGGTTTTTTTTGTCAGAACGGGCCTTGCAATTCCTTTTCTGATCGGTCAAAAGTCCGCCTAACGGAGAGGTGGCCGAGTGGTCGAAGGCGCACGCCTGGAAAGTGTGTAGGCGGGAGACCGTCTCCAGGGTTCGAATCCCTGTCTCTCCGCCACTTGCCCTCGCGAAAGCGTTCCCCCCATCCGGCTGCGGCCGGATTTTTCCGTTGTATTAGAGGGTTATGCGGAAGGGGCTGAGCACCGGCCACGGGGGCAAGGGGCTCGGAAGCGGTCTCTCGGGGTCGATATTCTCTGGACCTGATGACTGCGCCGGTTTGGTGCAGCGCTTGTAATGCGTTGACCATTAACGGGTTTTCCGTGTGCCAAAATTGCACTTCGACGCCGGTCTCGTTCGGTCAGATGAACCTGAAATCGGAACTCGTCGCGGCAATAGCAACGGGGTGGCCCACTCGCCAAGACGGGATGCCCCCCCCGCCTGCGTGCCGACGTCGTGCCCACGCGCTGCCCGCTACTGTTCCCTGGCGATGTCGCGGAACAGCCGCTCGTCGATCTCAAGCGGTTCTGGGAGCGGATCCTTGAGAACATGGCCCAACCTTGCGCGGTTTCGCGCACAATACCGTTTCATCGCTGAGCGATAGGACCCAATCGGCTCTCGCCAACTGTGTATCCATCGGCTACACTTTTGATTATGAAAAATTCTGGACTTCGCATTCGTATCGAACGGGAACTTCGAGAACAAT
Organism: Phaeobacter sp. G2; assembly: GCA_025163595.1. NCBI lineage: Bacteria > Pseudomonadati > Pseudomonadota > Alphaproteobacteria > Rhodobacterales > Roseobacteraceae > Phaeobacter > Phaeobacter sp. G2. The sequence continues at coordinate 2,805,820 of CP104100.1, read as the reverse complement.
TTCTTGAAGTCTGTCGAGAGCAAGACCGTCCAGCAGCCCAAGTTATCCGTGAGTTTATGCGCGAATATATCGCGTCACATGAGAACCATGACGACAAAAGAAAGCAGATCAAGATTCCATGATTCCGGACTACCAGTCATTGATGCTGCCTGTGCTCCAATCTGCCGAGAAGGGCGCCGTGCAAACGAAGGACGTGATTGCTAGCCTGGCTGAGGAATTGGGCCTTTCTAGTGAGGACTGTGCAGAGCTTTTGCCATCAGGGAAGCAAAGAACGTTCGACAATCGCGTTCACTGGGCAAAGACTTATCTGAAACAAGCGGGTCTTCTGAGTTATCCTAAAAGAAGTTTTTTCGTTGCGACAGAAGAGGGACGAAGAGTACTCTCTCGTAACCTCGATCGCATCGATAACAAATTTCTGGAGCAATACGATGCATTCCAGGAATTCAAGAGTCGAAAAGGTAGCTCCAACGGTTCTGAATCAGTGCCGCAGGCGAGTGCAGTCGAACTGAATGCTACCCCTGATGAAATCCTTCGCGCGGCCCATTCTCAAATTAATTCAGCTCTCGCAGCGGATCTCCTCGAGCGCGTTCGAGCCGCTTCACCGCAGTTCTTCGAAAACCTGATCGTCGATCTGTTATTGGCGATGGGCTACGGAGGGACATCAGAAGATGCGGCACGCGCACTTGGTCAATCTGGCGACAATGGCGTCGATGGCGTAGTTGATCAGGACCCGCTTGGCGTTGATCAGATTTATGTACAAGCAAAGCGCTACGCTGAGGGAAACAATATCGGCGCGGGGGATATCCGTGATTTCTTCGGCGCGCTGAGTCTAAAGAAGGCCCAGAAGGGTATTTTTTTCACGACCTCAGCCTTCAGCCTTAGCGCAACACAGACAGCTAAAGACCTTGGCATGCGGATCGTCTTGATAGACGGCAATCAGCTGACCAAACTGATGATCCGATACAGTATCGGCTGTCGTCTAGAGGAAACGGTGCACCTGAAGAGGGTGGATGACGAATTTTTTGAAGGTGCATGAACAGACATGACAAACGCAGAACCTCATCCGCAAGGCGCAGCTTTACTCGATGAAAAGGAGCTCGGTATCGATCCCGAAGCGCTCTGGGCGGCGGCGGACAAGCTGCGCGGCTCCATTGATGCGGCGGAATACAAGCACGTTGTCTTAGGCCTGATCTTCCTGAAATACATCTCCGATGCCTTTGAGACCCGCCGCGAAGCACTGCGTGAGGAACTCGAAGCTGACGGTATCACTGGGGCATCCGCCGAAAACATGCTCGAAAGCCGGGATGAGTATACCGCAGAGAACGTCTTCTGGGTGCCGGTCGAGGCACGTTGGGCGGAGATTCAGGCCAAGGGCAAGACGCCGAATATCGGCAAACTGATCGATGACGCCATGTACGCCATCGAACGAGACAATCCGAAGCTGAAAGGTAAGCTGCCGCGCGACTATGCACGTCGAGGTATCGCTCCAGAGCGTCTTGGCGGGCTGATTGACCAGATTGCTTCGATCGCAGTTGGCACGAAGGAAGCGCAAAAGAAGGATATTCTTGGCCGCGTCTATGAATATTTCTTGGGCAAGTTTGCTGCTGCCGAAGGCAAACTAGGTGGCGAGTTCTTTACACCAAGCTCGATCGTGCGCCTGATGGTCGAGATGATTGAGCCATATGAAGGCCGCGTGTATGACGCCGCCTGCGGTTCAGGCGGCATGTTTGTCCAGTCAGAACGGTTCGCCGAGGCCCATGGGGGATCGAAGCGCGATCTTTCTGTATTTGGACAGGAATCGAACCCGACGACATGGCGTCTGGCGCATATGAACCTCGCCATTCGTGGTATTGAAGCAAACCTGGGCGAACAGCCTGCGGACAGTTTCACGCGCGACCTGCACCCGGACCTCAAGGCCGACTACATCCTCGCGAATCCACCCTTCAACATTTCGGATTGGTCGGGCGATCTCCTGCGCAAGGACCCGCGCTGGAAATATGGTGCGCCGCCGGTGGGCAATGCGAACTATGCTTGGATACAGCACTTCATCCATCACCTCGCCCCTCCAAACGGCAAAGGCGGTGGGATTGCTGCGTTTGTCATGGCGAATGGATCGCTGTCATCGGCTTCGGGCGGCGAAGGGGCGATTCGAAAGAAAATCATTGAGGCTGACCTCGTTGACTGCATTATTGCTATGCCGCCACAGCTCTTCCTGACGACCGGTATTCCGGTCTGCCTGTGGTTTGTGACGCGTGATAAATCCGGAAGGCATCTCGACAAGGGGCGTGGCGGGCGCGATCGTTCCGGAGAAACTCTATTCATCGACGCCCGCGAACTTGGCGCGATGGAAGACGGATCGCGGACACTACGCTTCCTTTCCGGCCGCGACTATCCGACCTCGCCGCCGCCTGCCGAGACGGAGATTGGCCGCATCGCCGGGACGTATCACGCTTGGCGTGGTGAGAAAGACGCGGGCGATTACGCAGACATCAAGGGCTTCTGCAAAGCGGCAAAGTTGGAAGAGATCGTCAAATACAATCACGTTCTCACCCCCGGCACTTATGTCGGCAATGCTGCACGCAAAGCTGATGATGAGCCTTTTGAGGAGAAGATGACCCGACTTGTGGCAGAATTGGACGATCATTTTGCTGCGTCTGCCACACTCACAAAGGAAATCAAAAAGAACCTTGGAGCGCTCGGATATGAGTGAGCGCCGCAATATGCCTATTCCAGAAGCAGTTGAAATCAACCCCAAGGTCAAGTTGCAGCGTGGAGAGTCTTACAAGTTTGTTGAAATGGCTGATCTAGTCGAAAAGGTCACCCGTGTAGGCTCCAAGGAAACTAAAGAATTCAAGAGCTCGGGGGCAAAGTTTCGTGTCGGAGATACTCTGTTCGCGAGGATTACTCCTTGTCTCGAGAATGGAAAAATCGCTAAATTCACCGGCTTGGCTGGAGATTTAGGTTTTGGATCGACCGAGTTCATCGTTTTCAGAGGGCGAGATGGTATTACGACGACTGACTATGCGCATTACCTCGCGATCGACCCAAGATTCATAGATTTCGCCATTTCAAAAATGACTGGCTCTTCCGGTCGCCAGAGGGTGCCAGTAGAGGCTCTGGGGCATTATTCCGTAAGTGTGCCGTCGATTGACGTTCAAAAATCCATAACCAAAGTCTTGAACGATTTGGACGATAAAATCGATCTTTTGCGCGAGATGAACAAGACACTTGAGGAAACTGCACGGGCGGTCTTCAGGGCCTGGTTAGTCGATTTCGAGCCGGTCCGCGCCAAGGCAGCGGGCGCGACCAGTTTTCGGGGTATGCCTCAGGAACTCTTTGACACACTCCCGGACAGCTTCGAGCCCTCAGTGATTGGCGCGATTCCGAAAGGGTGGACAACTGAAGCCCTTATCGAGCAGGGAAACTGGATCAACGGTGCTGCCTACAAAAACATGCACTTTAGCAACGATGCGGATGCGTTACCGGTCGTGAAAATCGCTGAGTTAAAAAAGGGTGTCAGTACCAATACAAAATTTACAAACACTGATCTGGGTGACAAGTATCGGATAAACACTGGCGACCTGATGTTTTCCTGGTCTGGCAGTCCGGAAACCTCCATTGATGCCTTCATTTGGGCGCTTGGTGATGCTTGGTTGAATCAGCACATTTTCGTGGTTCGACCGAATGGTAAGAAGAATGTCGGCTATCTGTTCGCTTTACTTAAGCATCTAAAACCCAAATTCATTGCGATAGCAAAAGACAAACAAACAACTGGATTGGGACATGTTACTCGCGATGACATGAAGAGAATGCATGTTTGTGAGCCGAACGAGGCGATCTTGGATCGGTTTTCTGAATTTGGTCAAAATATCTATGACTGCATTTTGTCAAACCTTGTTGAGATGGAAAAACTCGCGGCCCTTCGCGGCACACTTTTACCAAAATTCATCTCTGGCGAATTGAAAGCGCCTAGTCTGGAGGCACTTGGCCTTGAAGGCCATAAATAATGACGGCAGAGGCATACGTATTTCAATTGTCAGCCTGCCGTGAGTTGCTGGACAGCCATCCAGAATCGCTTGTCATACGCCACCAAGTCGAAGCGCTCGAAGACGCGATACCGGACAGACCCGGTATCGCAGTGTCTTTTTGCCGAACGCTCATTGAAACGACTTGCAAAACAATTCTAATTGATCGGGGTCAAACGCCTGATAACGCTTGGGAGGCGCCAAGACTCCTTGCTGAAACGACCAAATTTCTTCACCTCGGCATCCACGATGGCGGCCACACCGACGCTACTCTGAAAGATGGCACGGAACAGCTATTGCGTGGAGTGAATTCAATAATCGGTGGTATCATGCAAATTCGCAATGCTCATGGTGCGGCTGCGCACGGGTCAGATGCCTACGCTCCAATGCTCGATGCGCGGTATGCCGAAATTCTAGCCCGGGCGACAGACGCCGTGGTCGGCATCCTATTCAAGACCCATTTGAACGGTTCTGCCAAAGCAGTACTCGCGCGCTCCCGTTATGGTGATCACAAAGACTTTGACGAATGGATCGACAACGATTTCGGACCGTTCGAAGTGATAGATACGCCGCTTGTCGCAAGCGAAGCTCTATTTAAAACCGATAATAATGCCTATCGGGCAGCACTTGCCGTCTTCCAGCAGGAACAAGACGAAGTAGAAAAGAGCAAAGTCATCTCGATGATCGTCATGGCTGTAGTGGAGGCCAAAACATGAAGGAAGATATCGTCGAACAGGCTGCCCTCGGTTGGTTTGAAGCTCTTGGCTATGATACGGCGCGCGGTGCTGACATCTCCGTCGGCGCAGACTATCCCCTACGGGAATCCTACGAAGTCGTTGTGCTTCTGCCCAGGCTGAAAGCGGCGCTGCGAAAGCTGAATCCGGACTTGCCCGAGGATGCCATTGTACAGGCGGCGACGATTGCCTGCCGCCCGCCGGAACCCACGCTTGAGCAGAACAACCGCTGGTTCCATCGCCTCCTGACGGATGGCGCCGATGTGGATTATCGGACAGCCGATGGCGAAACGCGTGGTGACAAGGCGAAGCTTTTTGATTGGCACAATCTGTCTGCGAACGACTTTCTGGTGGTGCGCCAGCTAACGATCAAGAATGGTGAATATACTCGCCGCCCCGATCTCGTCGTTTTTCTGAATGGTCTTCCAGTCGCCGTGATCGAACTCAAAGACCCTACCAACGAAGAAGCGACGTTGTGGACCGCGTTCGATCAGCTCCAAGATTACAAGACCGCGATCCCGGCGCTCTTTGCCTACAATGAAATCCTTATTGTCAGCGACGGCGACCAGTCACGCGTTGGCTCCCTCACCGCCGATCAGGATCGCTTTACGCCGTGGCGCTCTATTAAGGATGACAGTTTTCCCGGCGAGCCAACGCTGGAAACGGTCATCAGCGGCCTGTTCCGTCGGGATGCATTACTCGACTATCTAGCTCATTGCATTGTCTTCGAGGAAGATGATCGCACCGGTCGTATCATCAAGAAGATTGGTGGCTATCATCAATTCCGCGCAGTTCGCAAAGCACGCGAACGCGTTACGCTCGCGCTCAAGCCGGAAGGTGATGGGCGCGGGGGCGTTGTCTGGCATACTCAGGGTTCGGGAAAAAGCCTGACCATGCTGATGCTATCAGGCGCGCTGATCGGGGACGTTGCACTTCAAAATCCGACGATTGTTGTTGTGACTGACCGCAACGATCTCGACGGCCAGCTATTTGGTACCTTTGCTGATGGTCGAGCACTTCTCCGACAGAACCCGGAACAAGCGATGGATCGAGAAGACCTTTCCAATAAGCTCAACCGCGCTTCTGGCGGCGTAATTTTTACGACAATCCAGAAGTTCGAGGAACGCGCAGAGCCCATTAGCGAACGCACAAATATTGTGGTTCTTGCTGACGAGGCGCATCGTAGCCAATATGGTTTTCTGAAAGGTGGTGCGCGATGGATGCGTGAAAACCTTCCAAACGCAACTTTTGTTGGCTTCACAGGCACCCCGGTTGAGGGTGATGATCGATCCACACGCGGCGTTTTCGGCAACGATGTCGACATTTACGACATCCGCCAGGCAATCGACGACAACGCGACGGTGCCAATCTATTACGAGATGCAGCTCATCAAACTCTTGCCAGATGATGCGGGTATTGCAGAAGCTGAACGCCTGATATCTGAAGCGGCCGACATAGAAGATGCAGGCGTGAACAACGGCTTAGACATCGCGGTCCCGCTCGAGGAACTCGCCGGTGCCAAAGGACGGCTTGAAATGCTAGCGAAGCAAATTGTTGGCCACTACGATCAGCGATCAGAAGTAATTAATGGCAAGGCGATGATCGTCTGTATGAGCCGCAATATCTGCATGGATTTGTATGACGAGATTGTTGCGCTGCGTCCTGAGTGGCACGCGGACGAAGACGAAGGTGGCTCTATCAAGGTTGTGATGGACGCGAACGTATCGCCTCGAAAGGTGAAAAAGGATAAGACTGGGACCGTCGTTCGCGATGACCAAGGTCAGCCCGTTTATTTGGAAACATTGGAACAATTTGAACAGCGGTCAACTCGGACCAAGTATCACGGTCGCACCAAGGCTCGGCGTGAACGCTTGGCAACTCGGATCAAGGACAGTGGTAATCCACTTAAATTGGTTATCGTTTGCGATATGTGGCTGACCGGCTTCGACTGCCCATCACTCCATACGATGTATCTCGACAAACCGCTCGCAGGCCACAATCTTATGCAGGCCATCGCGCGTGTGAACCGCGTTTTCGGCGATAAGCCGGGGGGTGTAATTGTCGACTATCTGGGTATTGCGGATCAATTGCGTGACGCCATTCAGACGTATACACAGGCCGGCGGCGCGGGAAAACCTGTCGAGAATATCCAAGAACAAGCCGTTCCGCTAATGATGCGCCACGCAGAAGAGCTGGAAATGTTCTTTGGCGAGTTCGACTATATAAATCTCATTCGTGGAACCGAGGCGGATAAGCTGCGAGCAATTGTTGATGGTGCCAACTATGTGCTGCAGCAGGAAAACGGAAAAAAGCGTTTCATGGATATGACCGCACGTCTATCGAAAGCCTTCGCTCTTTCTGTTCCACGAACCGAGACTGAGGCTATCCGGGACAATCTATCTTACTACCAGAACGTCAGAGCTGCGATCAGAAAACGGTTTGGGGAGGGAAATGGGTCTCGAGCAAAAGAAGATTCCCATGCTGTTAAGCAGGTGATATCTGGAGCCATTCGTACTGACGGTGTTATTGACTTGTTTCAAGTTGCGGGCTTACCGGATGCCAATGTTGGCATTCTGTCAGATGAATTTCTGGACCGATTGGCCGCACTGCCTCAGAAGAACCTTGCTTTAGAAACATTGAAGAATTTACTGAACGATCAAATTCGAACACGCGAGCAGATAAATATTGTGCAATCGCGGTCGTTTCGAGAATCGCTCGAAAGCGTTTTGACGCGCTACTCGAACCGGGCAATTTCCACAGCGCAAGTTATCGAAGAGCTGATCGGGCTCGCCAAGTCAATTTCTTCGGCAATTGCTAAGGGTCAACAGACTGGCCTTAGCGAAAAGGAAATTGCCTTTTATCAGGCCTTGGCCGACAACGCGTCGGCCAAGGATGTGATGCAGGATGACACCCTTAAGCAAATTGCCAGGGAATTGGCCGAGAGCATAAAACGGAAGTCGACCTTGGACTGGACGCAACGCGATACTGTTCGAGCCGATATGCGACGAACGGTTCGGCGATTGCTCGCAAAATATGGGTACCCACCTGATGCTCAGGAATCGGCTACTCAACTGATCATTGCCCAAGCAGAACTCATGGCAAGAAATGAAGTTACATAGGGGCCGAGAGCACCCCACTGTGAAAACGGACGGGTCAAGAATTAGGTCAACCGGTTTAACGACTTTGTTTACCGTTCGGACGGCTTTGTTGCACAAATCGTGACGGGGATTCACTGTATGAATCCAGCGTGATAGCTGGGATGCATGAGCAGTTGGGCCCCTACGAAGTATAAGACCACGAATTGGTCGTCTTCCAATGACGCGCTGAAGCAGCGTGGATCGTTTGCGATCTGGTTTGATCCCGAGATGGTTTGGACACCGCCACCGACCGGCAGGCGCGGTCGTCAATGCAAGTTCAGCGATGCCGCGATCCAGACCTGTCTGACCATGAAAGTCCTTTTCGGTATGCCACTGAGGCAGACGGCTGGGTTCGTTGAGAGCCTGTTGCGGCTGGTCGGACTGGATTGGTCCGTGCCCGATTTCAGTACGCTGTGCCGCCGCCAGAAGACGCTGAACGTGAGCTTGCCGTATCGCGGTGGGACTGGCCCACTGAACCTTCTGATCGATAGCACAGGCATCAAGGCAGAGGGCGAAGGTGAATGGAACGCCCGCAAGCATGGCGGCCCCAAGCGACGTATTTGGCGCAAGATACATATCGGGATTGGTGAGGAAACGCTGGAGGTTCGCGCGGTAGAGGTCACCACCAGCAACATCGGTGATGCGCCCATGTTGCCTGAACTGCTCAACCAAATCCCACCAGATCAGGTTCTTGGGTCAGTGACCGCCGATGGTGCCTACGACACGCGCAGATGCCATGACGTGATTGCAGCACGGGGCGCTCATGCAGTCATTCCGCCGCGCAAGAACGCCAAACCGTGGAAACCCACAAGCGCCGGAGCCATCGCAAGAAACGAAGCGGTCAATGCCTCACGATACCTAGGGCGCGCGCTGTGGCGACGATGGAGCGGATACCACCGCCGAAGCCGCGTTGAAACCAAGATGCACTGTGTGAAGCTGCTCGGCCAATCGCTGATGGCCTGGGACTTCGACCGGCAGGTAGCGGAAATCCAAGTCCGCATCGCGGTCCTAAACCGCTACACCGCTCTTGGCATACCCGTCACAGAGCCCGTAGGGTAAATCCGTCCAGGGAAAGGGGAAATGCGCTCAGGCCCCGATTTGTGCAACAAAGCCGAAAGGGGTGATCAATTTGCGAGAGGTAAACGGCAAGGTATTGTTTTCCGCATCAGACCTGATGAGGTTTTCAGGTTGCCGACACAGTACCACTTTGGACTTTTCTTATATGAAAGGCACCGGGCCGGTTCCCTGCGCAGACACAGAAGACGCAGCGCTTTTGCAAAAACAGGGCGATGCACACGAGGCGGCACATCTGAGCCGGCTCAAGGAGGAAGGGCGCAGTATTTCCGAGATTGAACATGGCGGTCTTGCTGAAAATGCCAAGGCTACGCGATTGGCTCTCGCCGACGGTCTCGACGTGGTGTTTCAGGGCGCGTTCTTGTCAGGAAATTGGGGCGGCTGGTCGGACTTTCTGGAGCGGGTCGAGACACCTTCGGCACTTGGGGCGTTTAGCTATGAGGTGGCCGACACCAAGCTGAAGCGTCGCGCGGACCCAAAACATGTGCTGCAACTAGTTCTTTATTCGGATCTGCTGGCAGAGATTCAGGGCGTGGCGCCCGAGTTCGCCCATGTCGAATTGGGCGACGGTACCCGCGCGACGCTGCGCCTTGCCGACTATTCCGCTTACGCCCGAATGGCACGAGAGCGGCTGGAAGCCTTTGTTGCTGATCCCCGGCCGACCCGTCCGATGCCCTGTGCCGATTGCGGACTTTGCCGTTGGGCAGATCATTGCGAAAACGTCTGGCAGGCCGAGGACAGCTTGTTCAATGTTGCAAATATCAGCCGTGGTCAGGTGAAAAAACTGGAAGCCGCTGGCGTTGAAACTTTGGAAGCTCTTTCAACTTTGGATCGCCCGATCCATGGCATGGCCGAAAACATGCTGGCCCGGCTGGTCGTCCAGGCGCGCTTGCAGCAGGCCCGCAAAGCCGGGGAGCCAGATTTTGAACTGCGGGCTCCGGAGCCCGGCAAAGGCTTTGATCTTTTGCCGGAGCCGCAGCCGGGTGATCTGTTCTACGACATCGAAGGCGATCCGCACTACGAGGGAGGTCTCGAATACCTGCATGGGATTTGGTTTGACGGACAATTTCAAGCATTCTGGGCCCATGACCACGAAGCCGAAGCGAAAGCGCTGAAGGATCTGCTTGCTTTCTTCCGTTCGAGGATCGAGGAATTCCCCAAGGCGCGCATCTATCACTATGCGCCGTATGAAATCACCGCGCTCAAACGACTGACCACGAAATACGGGATTGGTGAGGCCTACCTTGATCGGCTTTTGCGGGAACGTCGCTTTGTCGACCTGTTTGCAGTGGTGCGGGGCGGGCTGATCGGGTCGGAACCGAACTATTCCATCAAATCGATGGAGGCCTTCTATGATCGCAAGCGGGATGGCGAGGTCAAGACGGCGGGTGGATCGGTCGTGGCCTATGAGCGTTGGCGCGAAACGCAGGATCAGCAGATCCTCGATGAGATTGAGGATTACAACCGTGTCGACTGCGTCTCGACGGAAGAATTGCGTGATTGGCTGGTTGGTTGTCGCCCCGTCGGCCCATGGCCGATGCTTGCTCCGGATGCCGGAGACAAAGAGGCGGAAGAGGATGCCGACACCCAAGCGCTACGGAACGCAATCGGGGCATCGGCGTTGCCGGATGAGCGACAGGAGATGCTGTTCAACCTTGGACTTTTCCACAAACGCGAGGTGAAGCCCGCGCAATGGGCGGTATTTGACAGTGCTGCCAAGGACGAGGATGACCTGATCGACGATCTCGATGCTCTTGCCGGTTTGGAAGCGGTCGGTCCCGTCGAGCTGGTCAAGCGATCCTTTGCCCGCACCTACAGTTTTCCGCCGCAAGAGACCAAGTTGCGGCATGGAAAAAAGGCGACTGTCCCAGTTTTTGACGCGCCACCCACGACGGTCGGAATTGAGAGCTTGGACCGGCGCGCACGTGAAATCTCTGTCAAGGCGGGACCGGGCAAGGCGCATCTCTTGGCCGATCGGCTATCTTTGCACCCGGATTGGCCATTGAATACGGGCGTCATAGCTTCAGCCCTGCGAGATGTGATTGCTGATCAATGCGGTCCGCGCCGATTCACTGCGGTGGATGATCTGCTTTCGCGCACCTCGCCGAGACTTCGATCTGGGCCGAAAACCGACCTACTCAAGGGGGCTGACCCAGTTTCGGGCACCATTGAGGTGGTAAACGACATGGACGGGACCGTCTTGCCAATCCAGGGGCCTCCGGGCACCGGCAAGACCTATATCAGTGCCCGCGCGATCCTCTCTTTGGTGCGTAAAGGCCATCGCGTCGGTGTCACATCTAACAGCCACGAGGCGATTAGGAATGTGCTGATGGGCTGCCTTTCCGCGTTGGAAGATGAAGACCTGCCGATCAATCTCGAACTCGTCCATAAGGTTTCTGGCAGCGAGGATGGGTATCCCGAAGACTGCGATGTTCATCGTACGACCGACAACGCAGAAGCCGCCAATGGCGGGCATGTGGTGGGCGGCACGGCGTGGTTCTTTGCGCGCCATGAGAATGTTCAGGCCTTCGACTGGCTGTTCGTGGATGAGGCCGGTCAGGTCGGCCTTGCCAACATGGCTGCTATAGGACGGGCGGCAAGGAACATCGTATTGGTTGGAGACCCCCGCCAATTGCCGCAGGTTGTTCAGGGCTCGCATCCCGAGCCAGCAAACCTGTCCTGTCTTGACTGGATGCTGGCGGATCAAGCTACAATCCCAGCCGACCGGGGCATTTTCCTGCCCATATCGCGGAGGATGCATCCGGATGTCTGTGGGTTCATTTCCCAGCAGGTCTATGAGGGTAGGCTTACCAGCCTCTCCGATACGGCCCGCCAACGTGTGACTGGCACGACTCTTCCTGAAGCGGGAGCTTTTTGGTTTCCTGTTGCTCATGAAGGCAACGCCCAGATCGCTCAGGAAGAAGTTGTTATCATTGGAAATTGCATTGCTGAGCTGCTAGGCGGAAACTGGACAGATAAGGATGGCAGTACGCGGCCTATGCGCGAGACGGATATCATCGTCGTGGCCCCCTATAATGCGCAGGCGAACGCCCTGCGGGACGCCCTTCTTTCGGCTGTCCGCGTTGGTACAGTGGACAAGTTTCAGGGACAGGAGGCGCCGGTCTGTCTGGTTTCCATGACAGCGTCCTCCGCCGAAGAAACCTCGCGAGGGATGGAATTCCTGTTTTCGCTGAATCGCATCAATGTCGCGGTATCACGCGCCAAGGGACTCGCATTGGTTTTTGGAGCGCCGCGCCTGCGTGAAGCGAAGTGTAATACTGTTGAGCAAATGCAGCTGGTGAATACGCTGTGTGCTCTGCAAACAATCAGCCTGAAAGAAATGGAATGAAAATGAGTGATGATAGTTGGTTCACAATGCGTCCACAAAAGGCACAGGCCTTCGGCCGTCCGGAAAATGGTGGGTTCTTGGTACGCAAGGGATCAACTGCGATGTTGGATGGCTCGCCACGTGTGAAGCGTGACCGTAAGGAACGTGATGGGCTCGTTCGACAAGGTGTTCTTGTCCACGACAGCGATCCCGATCTCTATCGTTTCTCTAGGGATCATCTTTTTGGAAGCGCCAGTGTCGCAGGGGGTGTCGTCAAGGATGGCAACTGCAGCGGTCCGCAGAGTTGGCGAAGAGCCATTGACGGAAAGACTTTGAAGGAAGTGGTTGAGTATGGCATCTCGAACAGACACTATTGAATTCACTTGAAAAACCCTCAGGCCAGTTCCATGAATCTCGTTTCGCCAAGTTCTCCGTCTGATCTGGCCAAATCTGTCCGCGACGAGACAGGGGGCAAGCTGCGTAGCTTTCTCTATGAATTGGCTGAGGGCGTGACGAACTACCGAACGGTACACAGCCTGACGGAGCAGGTGCAGCATCAATATCATGGGCGTTTTGCTATTGAATTGATCCAGAATGCCTATGATGCGGTGGCACGCGACCCAATATCCAATGAGGGTGCGGGTAGGATCGAAATGCGTCTTGTTGAAGATCGCAATTTTGGCACACTTTATGTTTCCAATGATGGGCTTCCATTTTCCAGAAGCAATTTCATCAGCGTCTCCCAACTTGGTCAAAGTGACAAGAGTCCTGAGACATCAATTGGTAACAAAGGGATAGGTTTTCGGAGCGTACTGGAAATTTGTGATCGACCGCAAATCTGGTCAAAGCGAACCCAATCAAGTCGCAACTTTGATGGCTATTGCTTCAATTTCAGTCCGGACTTTGTTCGCTCCCTCCATGAACCAATATTGAGACTGATCGGGAGAGAAACTCCTTCGCCGAGTGACGTGCCGTTGAATGAACTCGTCGACTGGAACGATGGACTGCTCGATAAGCTGCACTCAAGTATTCACAATCAGGCCAACGAGGCCGGCACCTCTATTGAGGCTTGGGTTAAGTCACAATTATCCTATTTGTCACCATATCTTTTGCCGTGGCCTCTTGTGGGGGTGGATCGTGTGCAGGCGATTACCGAATTTGAAGAATTGGGGTTTTCGACTGTTGTCGCGTTGCCTTTAAAGTCATCTAAATCGGCTAAACTGGTTGAGCGGCGCCTTAAAGAAATTGGCGGGAACTCACTGCTGTTTCTCGATCGACTTCAGGAACTGACCCTTTCCTTGCCTGATTGCAAACAGGTTTTCAAGAGAACACCAAAGAGCGAACCTGACGTCCCACGTCATTATTCGAAAATCAAGATTACCTCTCGGGAAGAGACGCGGGAGTTTCGAACGTGGCGACGTGAGATTGGCGTGGCCGACATGCCCGAAGCCGTTCGGGCATCCATTCAGGAACTCCCCGGTCAATGGCCGAAACTCACAAAGGTGGAGATTACCTTGGCTGTCGGTGCTTGCGAGACACCAGCGCCAGGCCAACTCAGCATTTTTCTTCCGACCAAGCTCGAATCTGGAGCATCGATTCATGTCAATGCGCCGTTCTTCGGTGACATGAGCCGAACATTGATCAACTTTGGAGACGTGTCAGAAGAGCCGGAAGGCGATGCTGTCTACAATGACTATCTGCTTTCCCAGGCAGCTGACCTCGCAGTTGAAGCAATTGATGCGGATCTGCAAGGCAAGTCTGCGACTGAAGCAGCGGATATCATAGATCTTCTTTCTCCCAATTCCACTGATGAGCCTGCGTCGGACCGTTGGCAGGCGCATCTATGCAATGCGGCACAATCAAGAGATTTCCAGATCGAGGAATCAGCATGGCTACTCAGTGACAAAGGGTGGGTAGCGCTCAACGAAGCTTCTCTTTTGCCTCTTCCCGAGGAACCGAAAGTTCTTAGTGCAGAGGTTTTGCGCCGACATGCCAAGTTTCCAGCATATGCAGCCGAACTGGGTGGACGTTCAAGGTCCATCAAAGCCTTGTCGGGTGCGCATGGAATAGGCTGGCTGCCACTGCCGCAAGATCAGGCGGAAACAGTTGAGAGTGCAGCTGCATGGCTACACTCATCGGGTCCAGTTGACTGGAAGGGATTCTGGGAGGACGTTCAGAGTATTTTTGCCGATGATCTGTTACCGCTTCAGGAGCGCAAATTGTTATTGTGTACTGACGGTCAATTGCACGCAGGCGGCATTTCTGGTTCCGCAATCTACTTCAAACCTAGACAAGCGGGACCGGACGAGGACGACGGGCCGGGCGACTTGGATATCGATCAGATCCCGAAATCACTGCGGCAGATGATCGCCATTCTCGATCCAGCGGTTCCCGTGAGTGAGTTGAGACAGGGAAGATTGCACAACACAAATCTTCATGGCGAGTTAATCAACGCGGACCTGGTAGGACCATTCCGGCGTGAAAGCGTTTTGACGCAGGTTTTGATTCCAAATCTCCCACCTCTCCCGGTAACTTCTTCTGGTGTGAATGCCGATCTGTGCCGGGATGCCTTGTACTACGGGATCCGGCTAGCGCAATCGATGCAGTTCAGGGGAGAAGGGCAAGGGATAAACAAAGCCTTGGCTAAGTTGCCCGTCCCCTGCAGGGGTGGATGGTATCGACTTAAAACCGCAAGTTTTGGTGCAGACTGGCCGGGCACGACTGGTTATGTGGTCGACCGGTATCTCAAGTGCAGCAAGGGAGAAACTGTCAGCGCCGCCCGTGACAGGATGTTGCGGTCGCCAAAGCATCGTGATTGGGGTGGGCAAGGGCAAACCATTTTGGAGCTCTTGCGAGACGCAGGAGTACACGATGGTCTAAGGCTCGAGGAAATTGCGCCGAAAAGCTGGAACGCAAAGTTTCACGCGAGCAAGCACTATTTTCAGATCCCAGAACAACCGCCGACAAGCATTAATCCTACCGCATGGAACAAGACCCGAGAGGCTGCGATCCAAGACGCGCAACCTCGTTACAATAACGGCTACTACGAAATTGGAGACATACTCTGGATTCCAGGGCTGGAAAGATATGAAGAATTTGACTTGGAAGCTCGCGCGGCCTTTTTTGATGTTGTGATGGCAAGTGCTGGCGGGTGGCAGGACAATTGGGCAGGTCTCTCTATCACTCGTGTCGAGGGCTCCTCAGATTACTTCACGATCCGATCGCCGCTGTTGCAGGTACTTGGGTCACTCGATTGGATCGGTGAGTACAACGACAATGAAAGTTGGACTTGGACTGCCGCGTCATCTCGCTGGTATGTTCCGAGTCAACATCTCGCTCGTGGGCGCGCTTGGACTCTTGAACACCTTTCACCGCTCCCCCCGGCAATGGCGGAACAGTTGGATCGGAGCGAAGGTCTTGTGACCTTCTTGGGATCCCTAGGTATGCCGACCTATGCACCGGACGAAGCGTCAAACGATCCACGGTTGTTGGCTTGTCTTGCGGATACGGCGAAAGCGCAAGCATACCAGAACAGGGATGTTTTCATTGGACAAATCAGGACTGCCTGGAAGGCGTTTAAGCCGTTCTCTGTCGAAGATTTTCCCGAGCAGATTGTGGCACACCAACCAGACGGTTCCTTGGCTGCTTTGACACCGACTTCGGACGAACCAGTGTATTTACCGAATCCGCGCACCACATTGTCCACGTTGCGTCATTTCAATCTACCTGCCGTCACCATCGAACCCACTGATGCAACGCGCCTTTCAGATGATTTTGAAAATGCCTACGATGCCGGTGTCCTCAACGCGGCCCAGATTCATATGGCACCGCTTTCTGCCGGGGCTAAATGGATTTCCGAAGATAGCGTACCGCTAACTTCTTTCTCTGGTCTCGACGAGACGATTCCGTTTGTCCTGACAATCGCAGCGTTTCACGGTGTTAATGCCCGAGGAACCTCGGCTACGAGTTTTAATCGCTACTTGGATATCCTTCGCAGCGCCCAAGTTTCTATCGTGCCTGACTTGGGATTGGTTCCTGAAGTCGATAATCGACAGGTAGCAGAGCCTCGCGTGCAAAAATCTGTCTGGCTGGAGGCCGAGCATCGGCTGTTATTGGACAACGAATGGCGGGAGGACATTGAACCTGTAGCAGATGCGTTCACTCAGATGATCGAACGAGAGGACCTTAAGTTTCAGATACGTAAGGGCTTGAGCGAAGTCTGGCCTGACCTGGATGAGGTCGTTGTTTCGCGCCTCCTCGGGCAGATGGACTTATCGCTTGAGCACTACAGGGAAGTATTCGAACTGTGGCGCGGAGATTTGGGTCCCGCAGTTGAAAGGCTGTCGCGTCTAATGTGGGTGTTGTCTTGCCCTGAACAGTCTGCGCAGTTGCAGAAAGCCGATCAAAGGGATCTGATCCTTGCTCCGCTTTGCGCTGTGCTCGACAGCGATATGCTGGCCGAACGTGTCTTGCAGGCCGCCCTTGAGGCGAGAGATGTCTTCGAATTTGGACGTTCAGTGCGCGACTTGTTGGGGAGCAGGGTCGAACTGTCGGCATGGAATGCTGAGTTGGCAAGATCCGGTGAAGCTGAACTTTTGAATCCGGCTGCCGGGAAGGAGTTTTCCGGCCATCGAGAAGCAGCAGCTCTGCATTTAAGACGAATTGCGGCTACGTTGACAGCTGATGATATGGATGGGCCAACCTATCCCGAGTTGATGTCACATATCGAGAGTGTCGGTTGCCCTGACGATGCAGCGCGTGCTTTCTGGAGAGTGCCGTTTTCGGAGTTCTTCAAGGCAATCGCCAAGGAGATCACAAATTTAGGCTTTTCCGATGACCTATCAGAAGTCATTGCAGCAGCAGACTCTCCAGATTCGCTAGCACGATACCTCGATGAATCCGACCAAATGGCAATCTCAGATCCCCTCGATGTGTCAAAGGCTAATCGAAAACTTGTTGCGGCGGTTCTCGACAGATTCCGTCTCACCGCGACGGCGTGGCACACAGAGGCCGGACGCGAACAATCCGCTGACTGGCTGGCCGGGTTTGGAAACGATGCCCTGGCTCCCGTACTGGCGCAGGATCGGTCAATCTATTCCGTCAATTGGACCCAACGTACCGTATTCGAATTGGTTGCCGACAATTTGACTGAGGCTGTACCACAGGATCTTCGCCATGGTCTGAAAAATGCCCAATCTCTGGAAACTCTTCCAGAGTCCCTTGGAGTTTCGGCCGAGCAACTGGACGGCGCGGCGGCTGCCTTGGAAAAAGTTCGACAAGACGCCGACAGGCGGAAGCGTATGGTAAAGGTCTGTGGGGCAGAATTCGATAACTCAGAAACTAACATTTCTAATCTTTTCGATCACATCGCCGACCAGATTGATGACGAGAGCCTCGCGTCTTTGCTGGGATTCGATCTGCACGCGCCGATGGTCCCCAAGAAGCTTAATAAGCCGAAGCCCACGACACGTCGCGACAAGGACAAGAAGACACGGGCGCCGAAACGGCAATGCAAAAATATGGAAGATTTGATTGGAGCTGCAGGTGAGATCCATGCCTTCAGATGGCTTCGCCGAAGATATGGTGCCGCAGTCATTTCTCCTTCAAATTGGGTATCTGCTTATAGCGAAAAGGCCTATCCAGATAATTCTCCCAATGTTGATGAGGGGCGTGGATGTGACGTTTTGTTTGCGCATGAAGGGTGTACCTACTTCATTGAGATCAAGTCTACTGATTCAGAGTCCACTGATTTCACACTTGGTTCGTCGGAGGTACGTCTTGCCCGCGAACTTGTTGGAAGAAGGGGGAAAAAGGTGACAAAAGTCTTCCACATCTTGAGAGTGAGCAATGCCCTTTCCGCATCGCCAACGTTTACTCTCCTTCCTAACCCATATGACCCTAGGTACGCGGAGCACTTTGCGGTCATCGATGAGGGTGCGCGTGTAAGTTATCGGATTTAGAAGTCGGTTCCAATAATCAACAATGCAGGGCGCACGAGGGTGGAGAAGGTTCGACAAGTGTCCCGTTCCCTCCGCCACTTGCCCCCGCGAAAGCGTTCTCCCGATCCGGCTGCGGCCGGATTTTTCCGTTGCTTTCGGGGGTTATACGGGTGGGGCTGAACACTGGCCCCTGCGGCAGGTGGGCCGAAAGCGGTCTCTGTCGAGTACTTCTGGTGATCAGTCGACATCCGGACATAGGCGACGGCAGGCACATCCCTTTCAGGCGGCGCGTCGCTCTTGTCGGAATGGGCCGGCTTTGTTGCACAAATCGTGACGGGGATTCACTGTATGAATCCAGCGTGATAGCTGGGATGCATGAGCAGTTGGGCCCCTACGAAGTATAAGACCACGAATTGGTCGTCTTACAATGACGCGCTGAAGCAGCGTGGATCGTTGGCGATCTGGTTTGATCCCGAGATGGTTTGAACACCGCCACCGACCGGCAGGCGCGGTCGTCAATGCAAGTTCAGCGATGCCGCGATCCAGACCTGTCTGACCATGAAAGTCCTTTTCGGTATGCCACTGAGGCAGACGGCTGGGTTCGTTGAGAGCCTGTTGCGGCTGGTCGGACTGGATTGGTCCGTGCCCGATTTCAGTACGCTGTGCCGCCGCCAGAAGACGCTGAACGTGAGCTTGCCGTATCGCGGTGGGACTGGCCCACTGAACCTTCTGATCGATAGCACAGGCATCAAGGCAGAGGGCGAAGGTGAATGGAACGCCCGCAAGCATGGCGGCCCCAAGCGACGTATTTGGCGCAAGATACATATCGGGATTGATGAGGAAACGCTGGAGGTTCGCGCGGTAGAGGTCACCACCAGCAACATCGGTGATGCGCCCATGTTGCCTGAACTGCTCAACCAAATCCCACCAGATCAGGACCTTGGGTCATTGACCGCCGATGGTGCCTACGACACGCGCAGATGCCATGACGTGATTGCAGCACGGGGCGCTCATGCAGTCATTCCGCCGCGCAAGAACGCCAAACCGTGGAAACCCACAAGCGCCGGAGCCATCGCAAGAAACGAAGCGGTCAATGCCTCACGATACCTAGGGCGCGCGCTGTGGCGACGATGGAGCGGATACCACCGCCGAAGCCGCGTTGAAACCAAGATGCACTGTGTGAAGCTGCTCGGCCAATCGCTGATGGCCTGGGACTTCGACCGGCAGGTAGCGGAAATCCAAGTCCGCATCGCGGTCCTAAACCGCTACACCGCTCTTGGCATACCCGTCACAGAGCCCGTAGGGTAAATTCGTCCAGGGAAAGGGGAAATGCGCTCAGACCCCGATTTGTGCAACAAAGCCGCTTGTAGTCGGAAGCCAGCGAGCTGCGTGTTTTCGATTTTGTACCCGAGCCAGTATCCATGCACCCGTGCTTGTACCATGGTGGCCCGAGTGGTGGATCGATCCAAACGCTTCCACCGTTATGACGGATGAAAAAGACTCGCTCACCACATTCAGGGCAGTCAGTTTGGAAGCAAGAGCTTTCGTTGCTCGACAGATATCCCGTAAAATCATTTCCAGACGAGTAACCCCCTCCAGAACTGCAGCCGCCGAACGGATGGATTGGGATACATCGCCCTCCGACATATCGAAATTCCACGGATTGACCGCAGCGGCTGCAAGTCGACGTAATTCCCCCAAATGCATGGCGTCAGAACTTTTAGTTTTGCTTGAAGTCTTCGTCAGTGACCAGCCCTGATGCTTTGTCGTACGTCCAAGGATCAGAAACCTCTTTAATGCCATCTCCCACGAGACAGGCCTTAAGGACTTGATGTCTGCAATAATTGCGCAGCAATTCGCGCATGTCCCTCGGGGTCCGACGTTGGCACGGGAGAGAGTTGGGTGCATGTGTCATTCCCTCCGCCACTAACCCAACAAAAAATCCAATCTACCCAACTGCATCGCGATTTTCGCGACATCTGAGCTTTGCGTGCCGTCCGCGCGAAATGGGGTTCTGTTGTACGGTGTTGTCCAAACTTTCGATATAATCGGCAAAGCAGTGTGGCGCCCCCCTGCGCGTGTCCTTTGCGATGCTGGGACTGCAGGGGCTGAGGTCACCAGACGGCAAAGAACAATACTGCGTTCGTTCATATCGCGAACGAAGACGTGTGCTCTCTCACCTTCCAGAAGCGGACACTGTAGAAGGGTTTCGGCGGCTGGCTTGCCCGCGGTCTGGCGCAATGGGGACAGGTACAACCGGACGGGGGCCGGATCCGTGGTTCGCGCGGCGCGCCTGTGTTTGCGCCCACTGCTGTCCGTTTGCCCTGGCGTGATAGGTCTTTTGGATAGGGATTACTGCGAAATTGTCCTGCGGTAAGGTTGATTCTGCAGCTGGTCGTTGCGCTACTGGAAACAGTTTCTGGAAATTCCACGCATTGAGGCTGATTGTGAAGCGGGCCTCAAAACAGACTTCTGGTTGTTTGCGGTCGGCGTCAAGGGAGGCGAGCCATGCGGTTGTTGCGTGATTGGAAACAAGGGGGCGCGCCAGAACCTGTAATTGTTTCCTGTTGGTCCTCTATTGCTGGGGTTGGAGTGGATTTCTGTATCTTTGGCAACAGTGGTCTCTTTTCAGCTGCCAGTGGGCAGCGATGTGAAGCGCCAAAGAGAGCTGCGGATCGGGGGTCTGTAAAATTTCGTTAAGTTTTTTCTCTTTGTTGAACTAACTGCTTCAGCTATTCATTAACTTGCCCATTGGGGGGTAACATAATCTCTGGTCTCGGGACCGTATAGCGTAGCTGCCAAAGCAAAGCGCGGCGTGAACTGCTCTCACGCTTTTTGCGGATCCTTGATGAACTCGATCTGTTCGACTGTTGTCGTAGCCTGCGCTGTTGCGCTTGGGGTGCGCCTTGGGTCGCGACCTGTGCGATTGTGCTTCTCCTTATATCGGGTTGTTTATTTTTTGTTGCGCTTTTGCGGAAACGCAGTGGCGGTGACTTTGCAATTCGGTTTTGGGCGCTTTGGTCTATGGGGCGGATAAAACGGCCCTTGGCCGATTAGGAGAACGAGATGGCTGACAATTTTGACAACCCGTATTCGGCGAATCTGATTGGTCTTTGGGATTTCCGTCCAGGATATACCGACGACGATAGCGGTCTTGGCGATGGTATTGCCCAGGACGGCGTTGGAACTGGTGGCGCCAACTACACAGGCGGCTGGATGTTGGGCGACGGCGGTAGCCAGTTCACCGTGGCGGGCGATAATGACGATCCTTTTGATCTGACGACCGGCACAGTCATTACCACCTTTAAGTCCAATGGCTATCCAGGGGTTGGCGATCAAACGGTTGTCAGCCGTGGGCTGTCCTCAGAAGATGACGCAGACGGTGAGAATTTTGTGATCCGCGCCACTGAGGACGGTACCGTTCAGCTGACCCATGCCGATGATGGCAATCTGGTGGAATTTGCAACCGACCCCGGCTTTTTTGCCACCGGCGATGTTGTCACGGTTTCTTATGGCTGGAGCCCAGGTGGCGTCACACTGGTTGTTGAGAACACCACACAGGGCACCAGCTACACCACTGGCGACGATATTGTCGGCATGACCATGGATGTGGCGGCAGATGGCGAAGACAGCTTTGTCATTGGCGCGGATGGTGACGGTGGCAATGCCTTTAGCGGCGGCATCGACTATGTTGCTGTGCTTGATGACAATGTTGTGGAAATCAACGGTGGTGGCCTTGACGGGATTGTCGAAGGCACTGCTGGTGATGACCTGATCGACACCTCCTACCTTGGCGATCCCGAAGGCGATCGGATCGACAACGGTGACGCGATCAATCCGGCCGATGGGCCAGATGACGACCTGGTGAATGCCGGAACCGGTGACGACACCGTGCTGGCAGGTGAAGGCGACGATACGGTGCATGGCGGCGGCGGTGCCGACAGCCTGAGTGGTGGCACTGGCAATGATGTGCTGGCTGGGGATAGTGATGTTCCGGGTGTCGGTGGTGGCGGTACCCGGGAAGTGTTCCAGTGGGACCTTGCACCGGATCCTGACGGCGGCGATCCTGTTGACAGCGGTGATGATCTGAGCGGCGGTTTCTCGCAGGACACTGGCTCAGTCACTGTTAATTTCTCGGTCTCCAGCAGTTCGGGTGACACGGCGACGGAATTTACCGACGTGCCGCAGTTTGTTGGTAACATCAACACCGGTGGCGTCACCGCTGACCCGCAAAGCGGGCTGAACGCGGATGTCAGCTCTGATGGCAGCACCGCCGACTACCAGCTGGATTTCTCGGATCCGGTTGGCGATGTGTCTTTCCGTATCAGCGATATTGATGCAGACAGCCAGGTGCAGATCACGGCCTTTGACGCAGCCGGAAACCCCATTGTGGTGAACCTGGCCGGTGGCCCGGCGCTGACGATGGAAGATACCGATGCGATTGCCGGCTATGATACGGCTTCGACGCGCGAAGACGATACCTTTACCAGCGACGACAACCCCGACACCTCGATGTTGGTGACAATTCCCGGTCCGGTGTCGTCGATTGTTATTACCCATACTCAGGATGGCACCATCAACAGCAGCGTTGTTGTCAGCGATGTGTTCTTTGATGCCCTGGGGACGCCGGTGACCAGCATTCCCGGCGATGATACCATCGACGGTGGCGAAGGTGATGATATCCTTTACGGCAACGATGGCGATGACTCGCTGATCGGTGGCGATGGCGACGATATCATCGACGGCGGTGACGGTGCGGACACCATTGAAGGGGGCGATGGCTCTGACAGCGTTGAGGGTGGTGACGGAGATGACGTCATTGATACCTCCTCGGACGACCCAACGCCGCTGCCTGACCGGGGTTTTGACGGCTATACTGGCACCACGCCAAACATCCCTGCGGTGCCTGCCGACGCTGATCCGCTCGATGACCGCGACACCGTGGATGGTGGCGCTGGCAATGATGTGATCCTCACCGGCGACGATAACGATCTGATCACCGGCGGTGCGGGCTCGGATACCATTGATGGCGGTATTGACGATGATACCATTGATGGTGGCAGCGAGGATGACCTGATCACCGGCGGTGAGGGCTCTGACAGTCTGATGGGGGGGGACGGCTCTGACACCATCTATGGTGGCCTGGATCCGGCTTTCCCAGATGGGCTCAATATCACCGATGATGGCTCCGACGGACGTCCTGTGGATCCTGATCCCACCAATGGCATGGATACCATTGAAGGCGGCGCAGGCGATGATGTGATCTATGGTCAGGATGACGATGATCTGATCTCTGGTGGCACTGGCAACGATATGATCGATGCCGGCATCGACGATGACACCGTGACTGGCGGCGAGGGTGACGACACCATCCTAGGCGGTCAGGGCGATGATGAGCTGGACGGCGGCGCCGGCTTGGACAGCATTGACCTGGGCGCAGGCGATGGCACCGATTTTGCGCGTGGTGGCACCGGATCGGATACCATTTCAGGCATCAGCCAGAATGACACGGTCTATGGCGGTGAAGACGCGGATGACAGCGATGTCGACGTGCTTGATCTGCGCGGTGTTGCCGAAGAGCAAAACCCAGGCGGCTCGCTTGAGGTGGAGTATGACAGCACCAACCCGGAAAACGGCACTGTCACCTTCCTGGATGCAGGTGGCGCGGTCACCGGCACCGCCGAGTTCTATGAGATCGAAAACGTCATTGTTCCCTGCTTTACGCCGGGCACCCTGATTGCCACCCCCGAAGGGGAGCGCCGGGTCGAAGACCTGGATGTTGGGGACCGGATCATCACCCGGGACAATGGCATCCAGTCCATTCGCTGGCTGGGTAAGCGCAGCCTTGCCACAGCAGAGCTGAAAGCGGCAGAGCATCTGCAGCCGATCCTGATCCGCGAAGGTGCCCTGGGCAATGGTCTGCCCGAGCGCGATATGATGGTCAGCCCCAACCACCGGGTTTTGGTGGCCAACGACAAAACGGCGCTGTATTTTGAAGATCGCGAAGTCCTGGTTGCCGCCAAACATCTGACCGGCCTGGCTGGGGTGGACGCGGTGGAGACCAGCTCGGTCACCTATATCCACTTCATGTTCGACCAGCACGAGGTCGTGCTGTCGGATGGTGCCTGGACCGAGAGCTTCCAGCCTGGCGATCAGACCCTGCGGGGCCTGGATAATGCGCAGCGCAACGAAGTCTATGAGATCTTCCCTGAGCTGAAGTCCGAGGAAGGCCGCGAATCCTATAGCTCTGCCCGGCGTTCGCTGAAACGGCACGAGGCGCGCCTTCTAGTGCATTGATTTTAAACGTTCCTTGGTGCCAGTGGTGATTTCTGGCGGTGATCCGTGGTGGTGATTTGCGGCGCGCAGGGCGAGACAAGAATACGGGCGGGACCGCAGGGTTCCGCCCGTTTTTGTTTGACGGCCCATCGTTGAGGTCCAGGTTTGTTTGGGGGGATGCCAGACGCTGTGGCAAAACCTATCGTGCGGCGCGCCAACGCGCCCAGGCCTCTGGAGTGTCCAGATCCGTGACTGCGCGTTGGCCGGGCAGGGCGACCAGCTGCAGCTTTTGGCCCTGCAGCACAGCACGAGCGCCCTGGTCGCCGCTGATCTTACTGAGCGCCTGAAAACAGCGCCGGGGAAACAGCACCGGGTGGCCCGGGGTACCGTCACTGGCGGTGGCGCGCAGCACCGGGCCGTCAGGACCTTGGAACTGGGCGGCCAGATCTAACAAATCCTGGGTTTGCAGTTCTGGCATGTCGCAGGGCAGGATCATCACGGCGTCGATGGTCGGCGGCAGGGCGGCAATCCCGGTGCGGATCGAGGCGGCCATGCCTTCAGCCGCATTTGGGACCGGGATCACCTGGGCGCCGCCGGTGGCAGAGCTGCGCGGATGCGTCGGGCTGGGCAAGGTCACATAGCAGGGCAGCTCGGTTTGCGTTGCACGGCTGCAGATCAGTGACAGCAGCGGCGCTCCCTCAATGTCTTCCATCAGCTTATCACGCCCCTGCATTCGCGCGGAAGCGCCGGCTGCGAGAAGGAGGATGGCAATTTTGCTCATGATCCTGTGTTTATGATCCTGTGTTTATGAAAGTCTATGTTTTGCAAACCTACGCCCCAACAGGCTTAGGTGTCGAGAGCGCGAGAGGCAGGATGCCTCCGGCGGAGGTATTTGGGGAAAGATGAAAGCAATAAACCCGCGAAACAAAGGGGGGCGCAGAAGGGGAAGGCGGCAGGTGCCAAGGCCATAGCAGCCTTGGCGGGGTGGTTTTTGGCAGAGCTTGGGGGCTTAGCCGCGCATGCGGGCGCCATCGGCGTCAAACAGCGGTTCGGTGATCAGCCGGGCCTGATGCATGTTGCCAAGGATTTCGATCTCAACCTCCAGTCCGGGCTGGGCCATTGGTGTGGGGACAAAGCCCAGGGCGATGGATTTCTGGCCGTGATGGGAAAAGCCGCCTGAGGTGCAAAACCCGACGACCTCTCCTTTGATCGAAATCGGTTCGTAGGCGTTGATATCTGCATCTGTTGCGTCCACCTCAAAGGCGCAGAGTTTGCGCTGCGGCCCCTGGGTGCGCTCTGCTTCGGCTGCGGCGCGGCCGATGAAGTCACCGGGTTTTTTGAAGGAGATAAAGCGGTCCAATCCGGTTTCTGCTGCGGTGTAATCGGGGGAATACTCCCGCATCCAGGAGCCAAAAAACTTATCCAGCCGCAGGGACATCATTGCGCGCATGCCAAAGGGCATCATGTCATGGGGTTGGCCTGCCTGCCACAGCGCCTGCCACAGGGCGCGCTGGCTGGGGAGATCGCAGTAGATCTCATAGCCGAGATCGCCGGTGTAGCTGACCCGCTGCACCAGACAGTCTACCATGCCAACCGTCATGCGGGCCACATCCATGAAGCGCATCTGCGCAACATCCTGCAGGGTGCAGGCCTGCAGCACCTGTGCCGCCTTGGGACCGGCAATCTGGAAGCCATTCAGCCTGTCGGAGATGTTTTCGATTGCCACATCCGGCGCCTGATGTTTGAGGAACCAGCGCATATGATAGGCCTGCGCCCCATAGGAGGCGGTGAGCTGATAGTCTGTTTCGCCGAGACAGGAGATGGTGAAATCGCCAATCAAACGCCCCTTGGGCGACAGCATCGGGGAGAGACTGATCCGGCCTGGCTGGGGGATCCGGCCGGCCATGATGTGTTCCAGCCAGGCGCGTGCGCCCGTTCCGGTGATCCGGTACTTGCCAAAGTTATGCACCTCGTTGATGCCCACAGTGCCACGCACCGCTTTGACCTCGCGGGCGGTGGCGTCAAAGGCGTTAGAGCGCCGGAAGGATGGGGTTTCAAAGCGGGGCTCATCCGCCGTGGCAAAATAGTTGGGGACTTCCAGGCCGTATTGCTGGCCCCAGACCGCGCCCATGGTGTCAAAGACATCATACATTGGCGTGGTGCGGAAGGGGCGCGCGGCGGGCAGTTCTTCGTTGGGGTAGGAGATGGAGAACCGTTTTTGATAGTTCTCGATGACCTTGGGCAGGGTATAGCCGGGGGTGATCCAGTCACCAAAACGGGCGCAGTCCAGCGCCATGGTGTCGCGCTCTGGCTCGCCTTCGATCATCCACTGCGCCAGCATCAAGCCAACGCCGCCGCCCTGGCTAAAGCCTGCCATGACACCGCAGGCGGACCAGTAGTTGCGCACGCCCGGTACAGGCCCCACCAGCGGGTTGCCATCGGGGGCAAAGGTGAAGGGGCCGTGGATCACGGATTTCACCCCGGCGGCTTGCAGCGCGGGGAAGCGTTTGTAAGCAAAATCAATGGAATCTTCGATCTTGTCAAAGTCGTCGCCCAGCAGCTCGTGACCGAAATCCCACGGGGTGCCATTGACCGCCCAGGGTTTGCAGGGCTGTTCATAAAATCCGATGCACAACCCACGGCCCTCCTGGCGCAGGTAGCTTTCGCCAGCGGGATCCATGACATGGGGGTGTTCGCCGCCCGCGTCGATGATTTCGGCAATCAGTGGGACCTCGTCGGTGACGATATACTGGTGCTCCATCGGGTGCAGCGGGAAGTAGATCCCGGCCATGGCGCCCACTTCCCGTGCCCAGAGCCCGCCGGCATTGACGATATGTTCGGCGTGGATGGTGCCCTTGTCCGTCACCACATCCCAGCTGCCATCGGAGCGCTGGTTGGTCTCGATCACCTTGCAATGGGTTTCAATGTCGGCGCCGCCCATACGGGCCGCTTTGGCATAGGCATGGGTGGTGCCGGAGGGATCCAGATGACCATCCAGCGGATCATACAGCCCGCCCACCAGACCCGCTGTATTGGTGGCCGGGGCGATCTTGGCGATCTCTTCAGGGCTAACGATTTCGGTCTCCAGCCCCATGACGCGATGTTTGGCCCGTTCGGCCTTCATCATGTCAAAGCGGTCCTGGCTGTCCGCCAAGGTGACACCGCCGACGTGATGCAGCCCACAGGACATCCCGGTGATCTCTTCCAGCTCGCGGTAGAGATTGATCGTATAGCCCTGCAGGGCCGCCATATTGGTGTCGCCGTTGAGGGTATGAAAACCGCCTGCAGCATGCCAGGTGGAGCCTGAGGTGAGCTCGGACCGCTCCAGCAGCATTACATCAGACCAGCCGAGTTTGGTCAGGTGGTAGAGGACCGAACAGCCGACGACACCGCCGCCGATCACGGCCACGCGGGTGGTGGTTTTCATGAGGCTTCTCCCTGAATGAGGCTTTTCCTTATTCTGGACAGAAGTGAACAGTAGTCCAGTAAAAAAGCGACAAAACCCGTCGCTCCCAGCCAATAGGTGACACAGGCAGCGTGGTTTTGCCCAGGTATTGCTGCCTTTTGGGGGGCTAGTCGGTGCTACGCAGCGGGCTGAGCTGTACCAGCAGGATCGCGAGCAATGGGATTGCCAGTTTCAATAGCGCCACGGTGATCAGCAGTGCGCCAAGGCTACTGTAATCCGCAGGGGTGATGATCTGACCCTCAGCAGAGCTGACTTCGCGGGTGACCACAAACACCTGGTTGAGGTACTTGGTGCCCAGGCTGGAGGCTGAGAGCGCCAGATTTGTGAAGGAGGCCATCACCGCAAAAAAGGTCGCTTTGAGATTACTGGGGGCGTTGCGGGCAATCCAGGCCAACATCGGGATCATGGCGATTTGCCCCAGCGGCGATTCCGCCGCCGTATCCACCAAGGCGATAAAGCGCGCATCCACCAACCCGCCCGTGAGCGGGGCTGTCCAGTTGTGGATGCCGTAGTAGAGCCCGATATTGGGCAGGCTGAGCAGGGCTTCGGTCAGGGCCAGGAAGGTGATGATCCAGGCGATGGTGTTATTGGCGATCAAGGGGCGCAGCAGGATCATGCCAAACAGCGTCAGCAGGGAGGAAATCAGCGACAGAACCGAAAGGAACTGTTGGTCAAAGCCAAGCGCGTCGATTTCGAACCAGGTGGCTGCCGCGCCATTCAGGGGCGTGGCGCGGTAGACAAAGATAATGATGGCGGTGCCAACCAAGGCACGCGCCTGTTGCGGTGTCAGCGCCTTGATCAACTGGCGCATCAGCAACAGCACGATAAGCATCGAGCCACCAAAGACCAGCTCCTGCGCCTGCGCGACATCACTGAGCCCCACGCTGAGCGACAGCGCCACAAAGGCGCCACCACCGATAAAATACCACCAGTTGACTGAGACCGGATCCCGCGGCAGCGTCAGGCGGTTCTGGATCTCGGCAGCGCCGAGGCCGAGTTTGCGCAGCTTGGCGCCCAGATGCCTGCGCTGAAACAGCGCCACGGCAATGCCGGTCAGCGACAACAGCGGCACCATCAGGGCCAGCAAATAGACCTGGGAATAAAGCGCGCCCTTCTCCGCCTGGTTCAGGGCATCGGCGCCGTCAAACAGCCAGACATTCATCGCCGCCGCAGCGCTGAAACCACCAATCAGGGTGATCCGTCCCAGGGTCTGCATGGTGGTATGCATGACCCGGTTCTCGGCCTCGGTGAAGGCGCTTCCGTCGAGTTTGCGGTGCGGGATGGCCTCCACAGACATGGCATCGGCCACCACATCCTGCAGCACAAACCCACAGGGGGCGAGCAACGCCGCCGCCACGTACCAGCTGTTGGCGGGCATGATCTGCCCCATGGCATCAGGCGCGATCAACAGACTGGCGATGATACCATAGCTGCTGGCCATCAGCGTGGCACCAAGCAGGATCAACAGGTATTTCCAGCGCCAGATCAGATCCACCAGATGCCCCAGCGGCATCTTCAGCGCCCAGGGCAGGCCCACCCAAAAGGCGAGACCGGCCAAAAAGGCTGCCTCAAGATCCAGGTATTCCTTGACAAAAAATGTCGCCACAACCGAGGTAATGCCCTGAACACCATAGGCAAAGTAGATCAGCAGCGGCGGCAGGAAGCTCCAGCGGAGCTGACGCAGCAGGTCCAGAACAATCTGATCAAACCATGCATAGGCCCGGTTCATGACAGAGGACGCACCTTAAATGCAGTGATCCGGTTGCCCTCGCGTCCGGTGACCTCAAAGCGGAAGCCGTGAAAGGAGAACACCTGACCGGTGGTCGGGATCATCTGGGCCTCATGGATGACCAGCCCGGCGATGGTATTGGCCTCTTCATCCGGCAGGTTCCAATCCATCGCCCTGTTCAGGTCTCGAATGGTGGTGGCGCCTTCGACGGTGTAGTTGCCATCGCTGTCCTTTTTTACCAAGGACTGTTCTGCCGGGTCAAACTCATCGGTGATTTCGCCGACAATTTCCTCCAGGATGTCTTCCAGAGTGATCAGCCCTTGCAGGGCGCCATATTCATCCACCACCAGGGCAAAATGGCTCCGCATCCGCAGGAACTGCCGCATCTGGTCGTCCAATGTGGTGGTTTCAGGGACAAAATACGGGGGCTTGGCCACCGTGGTGATCTCAAATTTGCGCAGCGCACTGGCATCGCCCTCGGGGCCGCCGATCTGGGCATACATCTCGCGCAGCAGATCCTTGGCATGGACAATGCCGATGATGTTTTCCGGCTCATCCTTAAAGACGGGCAACCGGGTATGGGGGGAGGTCAGACATTGCTCCAGAATATCCGCCGGTTCTGCTGCGGCATCGATCATCTGGATATGCGAGCGATGCAGCATGATTTCTTCGACAAACCGGTCTGACAGATCCAGCGCGCCCAAAATGCGGTCGCGGTCTTCTTTTTCCACCACGCCTTCGGAATGGCCCAGATGCAGGGCGCCGGCAATTTCTTCCCGCATTGCCATGATCTGGCTGTCCGGGTCGATCTGTACCCCAAAGAGGCGCAAAATCCCGCGTACCAAAAACCGCACGGCGGCCACGATCGGGGCGAGGATGGTCACCAACACGCCAATGATCGGCGCCACGGCAGAGGCGGCTTTTTCCGCATTAGAGATGGCATAGGTCTTGGGCAGAACTTCGGCAAAGATCAGCACCAGCAGGGTCATGACCAGGGTGGCAAAGGCAACGCCGCTTTCCCCAAAGGTGCGGGTCAAAAGCGCGGTGGCCAATGAGGTGGCCAGGATGTTCACCAGGTTATTGCCCAGCAAGACCGAACCGATCAGCCGCTCGTTGTCTTCGGTGACGTCAAGCGCGCGCTGCGCGCCGCGGGATCCTTTGTCTGCCTGGGTGCGCAGCTTGCCGCGGGAGGCCGCGGTCAGCGCGGTTTCCGAGCCGGAGAAGAAGGCTGAGAGCACCAACAGCAGCGCAATTGCCCCTGCGGAGATCCAGAAGGCGCTGTCCAGAACAGTTTGAGCAGTGTCCATGATGGGTCCAAGTTCAGTTTGTGTTTCTACAGGTTATGGGGTGCGATGGCGCGCCAGACAAGTCCCGTTGCGCCGGGAAAGTCCGGTCAGAAAGCAACCAAGGGGGCTGGGATCTGCGCAGCGACTGGCGCTGTCCTAGTCATCTTTGAGCGCTTTACCCCTGGTTGGGCTTTGGCTGGCCTCGCCAGGGCGGGACAGCGGGTGGTGTTGCAGAACCAACTCGCTAAGCCGGGCATCCAGCACATGGGTGTAGATCTCTGTCGTGGCGATATCCGCGTGGCCCAGCAACGCCTGAATGGCGCGCAGGTCGGCGCCATTGGCCAATAGATGGGTGGCAAAGGCATGGCGGAGCGTATGGGGCGTCACCTTCTGCGGATCAATGCCACCGGTCACCGCCAGGTCCTTGATCAGCAGATAAAACCAGTGGCGGGTCAGATGACCCTCTTTGCCGCGCGACGGGAACAGGAATTTTGATCCCGGCGCTCCCGTGGCTTGGGCTTTTTCCTCGCCCTCATCGCGGATTTGCAGCCAGACCCGCAGTGCCTCTCGGGCGGGCGGAGACAGCGGCACCATGCGCTCTTTGCCACCCTTGCCCAGCACCAGCAGCATATTGGGATCCCCACGGGCGGAGGCCACAGGCAGCGACACCAGCTCGCTTACCCGCATGCCAGTGGCATAGAGCAGCTCCATCAGGCAGGTGTTGCGCAGCCGGTCCTCCGGTTTGCGACCAGTCTGGCGGGCGGCCTCCAGCAGGCGGTCAACCTCGATCACCTCCAGCGTTTGGGGCAGCTTTTTGGCGCGGCCCGGTCCCTTGATCTGAATGGCGGGGTTGTCGGTACGCCAGCCTTCCTCAAAGGCAAAATGGTAAAGCTGACGAATGGCCGACAACCGCCGCGCACGGGTGGCGCGGGACAGCCCCTCTGCGTCGCAGGCGATAAGATAGGCCTCGATGTCATCCCGTGCAGCCTGCGCAAAACTGTTGTCACGGTGGGCCAGCCAACCGGCTGCATCCTTCAGATCCCGGCCATAGGCCAGCAGCGTGTTGCGCGCGGCCCCGGCCTCAGCCGCCTGGGCCTCGAGAAAGGTGGAAATCCACTGCAGATCATCGCGCGGCGCGGCCATTCAACCGCGTTCCAGCAGCATCAGCTGCAGGGTTGCCCGCCTTGCGGTGTCCTCCAGCCCAACAGCGCGCAGCGCCGCCAGGGATTTGCTGAGATCGCCAAGATTGCCTTGGGCACCGCGGGCAAAGAGATCCATTGTGCGCAAAATGGCCTCGCCCAATTGACCATTGTCCAACAGTCTGCGGATTTTGACGGGGACCTCTGCGTCATCGTCAAAACCTTTCATGATCGACAGCATCAGCGGGGTGTGACCACTGCGCGCTGCGGCTGCGGGCTGCGCGCTTTCTGCTTGCGGCTGCTGCGATGGCTCCCCCGCTGGATCAGCTGGGGCGCTGAGGTCGGATCCGGGCTGCCCCGGTGTCCCCTGTGCCAGCGCTGCGAGAAAGCTGTTTTCCAGGCTGTCATCGGGCGGGCTATGGGAGGCGATTTCATAGGTGGGTGCCAAAAGGCGAATGCGCCAGGACAGTTTCGCCGCTTCGCCACTAAGGTTGAAACGCGCCAACTGGGTGGAAAACAGATCGGCAAATCCAACTTCAAGCCCTGCCTGTTGCATGGCCTGCCAGACGGCAGGCAGCGCATTGGCCACCTCGGCGCTGTTGGCGCTGTTGAGCGCTGCCTCAAAGCGTTGCAGGGCCGCGACCCGGTCCCAAATCCCACCAGAGGCTGCCGGGGTGCGATCGGTATAGAGACCCAATAGCTGATTGGGGTTCAAAGCCCCGGCACGGGTCAGCCGCTCCGCGGCTTCCAGCTGGGCTTTCCAGCCAGCCACATCCCGCAAATCTGCCGCCGAAAAGGCCCGTGGCAGTGGCGCAGTCGGGAGCCGTTCTCCGATCGCCTCATAGAGCCGGAAGGTCAAAGGGTCGGGGTTGTCGGGCAAAGGCAGGGGCGGGGCAAGATCAAAAACATCGGGGTTCAGGAACCGGTCAAGCAGATCCAGCTGCGCCTTTGGCAACAGCTCAAGCGCGTGAGCCG
The DNA here is from genome assembly GCA_025163595.1 of Phaeobacter sp. G2. Lineage (NCBI taxonomy): Bacteria > Pseudomonadati > Pseudomonadota > Alphaproteobacteria > Rhodobacterales > Roseobacteraceae > Phaeobacter > Phaeobacter sp. G2. The sequence continues at coordinate 2,772,712 of CP104100.1, read as the reverse complement.
ATTCAAACATCAAAGCTGCGGTTGGCCAATCGCTGCGACGGGCCGCGCAAAAAATGCTGGTTCGGTAATCCGGCGCCAGAAACGGGGCTGCAACCAGAGCGGCGCAGGCCCGGTCCTCGTCGCCGCTGAGAAGGGTGGTGAAGAACCAACGCCGAAACCGCGCTGTCGTGGCGGACGGGCCTGCCTGTTCCACCAGTGCCTGCGCCGGATCAGAGGCGCCCAGCGAGATCAGCCGATCCAGGCGCGCCAGCAATATGACATCGCCCTGAGGCTTTAGCGGGCGGCTTTCAGAAAGCAGCAGGGTAAACAATAGCGACTGCATCGCCGGGTTGCCCTGCACGGAAACGGTGCGGATGAGCGCAGCAATATCGCTGGGATCACTGCCGTGCCACAGATCAATCGGCAGGCCAGTGGCAGAGGGCGCCACCAGTCCAATAGAGGGCAACAGCGCCTGAAGCGGCGTTACGGTGATCGCGGGCCGGGCCGCACTGCCGGTGACCGGGGGCTCCAGCAAGACCGTGCTTGGAAGCGGCGCCGCGCTGTCGGGCTGGCCGAGCCAATCAATCACCGTCAGTGGGGCCTGCGTCATTGCAGGGCCGCCACAAAAAGTGCTGATAAGGAATGCCGAAAGGGCCGCCTTTTGTCTGATTTTGTGGCGCTGCCTATTCTGCATCTAGCAACACCGGTTTGCGAATCTCCTGCACCGGAACGCTAAAATCTGCTCCGAACCAGGGGCCGATATAGGCATAGGCCACCAGTCCCAGCACTGCCAGAACACCGAAGATTACTAGATATTTGATCAATCGCACCATTGCGCACCTGTTGCCTGCTTCTTTGTATTTTGCTCAAGTTATATATGGCCTTTTTTGCAATATCACGTCATTCACGGAAGAATGAGCGAAAAAGAGCAAATAGCCGAAGTGGATGTCGCAGCTTCTAAGCCTGGGCGACTGAAAAAGACCGTTGTTATGGTGGGCATGATGGGAGCTGGCAAGACGGCCGTGGGGCGCGCTTTGGCGGCGCGACTGCAGGTGCCGTTTTTAGATAGCGACCACGAGATCGAAGCGGCCGCCAATAGGACAATACCTGAGATTTTTGCCCGCGATGGAGAGGCCTTCTTTCGATTGAAAGAGCGTCAGGTGATTGCGCGGCTGCTGACTGAGGAATGTGGCGTGCTGTCCACCGGGGGCGGCGCATTTCTGGCGGCGGAGAATCGCGAGACCATTACCCGCAATGGGGCGTCGATCTGGTTGCAGGCGGATCTGGATGTGTTGTGGAATCGGGTGCGATACCGCGACACTCGCCCCTTGCTGCAAACCGCAGATCCCCGCGCCACCCTGGCGCAGCTTTATGAGGCCAGAGTGCCGCTCTATGCCAAGGCGGATTTGGCGGTGGTCTCGGACGGCAAGGCCTCGATTGAAGAAATGGTGGACCGGGTGTTGGAGGCCTTGCGGTCTCGCCCCGATGTATTGGAGAGCTGAGGATGGAACAGATCGTGCATGTCCCCCTGGAGGGGCGGTCCTATGATGTGGTGATCGGGCCTGGATTGTTGCAGACTGTTGGAACGCGGATCGCGCCCTTCCTTACACGACCCCGCGTTGCGGTTCTGACAGATGAGACAGTTGCGGATCTGCACCTTGAAACCCTGCGGCAGGGGCTGCGCAGCGCCGGGATCGACATGGTATCGTTGGCTTTGCCTGCGGGGGAAAGCACCAAGGGCTGGCCGCAGTTCACCCGCGCAGTGGAATGGCTGCTGGAGCAAAAGGTGGAGCGCAACGATGTTGTGGTGGCTTTTGGCGGCGGTGTGATTGGCGATCTGGCCGGATTTGCGGCATCGGTGCTGCGCCGGGGCGTGCGGTTTGTGCAAATTCCCACCTCGCTTTTGGCGCAGGTTGACAGCTCTGTTGGGGGCAAAACCGGTATCAATGCACCGCAGGGCAAAAACCTGATTGGCGCCTTTCACCAGCCTACCCTGGTGCTGGCAGATACCGAGATTCTGGGCAGCCTTACGCCGCGGGATTTCCTTGCGGGTTACGGTGAAGTGGTCAAATACGGCATGTTGGGCGATGCCGAGTTCTTTGCCTGGCTCGAAGACATGGGGCCCAAACTGGCCTCCGGCGATATGGCTGCTCGGGTAGAGGCTGTCGCCCGTTCGGTGCAGATGAAGGCCGATATCGTGGTGCGTGACGAAACCGAACAGGGCGATCGCGCTCTGTTGAACCTGGGCCACACCTTTGGCCACGCGCTGGAAGCGGCCACCGGCTATTCCGACCGGCTGCTGCATGGGGAAGGCGTTGCCATTGGCTGTGCGCTGGCGTTTGAGCTTTCTGCCCGGTTGGGCCTGTGCAGCCAGGAAGACCCAAGCCGGGTGCGCGCACATCTGAAAGCCATGGGGATGAAAACGGATCTGTCGGATATTGCAGGTACTCTGCCGGATGCGCAGACACTGCTGGATCTGATGGGGCAAGACAAAAAGGTGGTGGATGGTCAGCTGCGCTTTATTCTGGCGCGCAGCATTGGCGATGCTTTTGTGACCGCCGAAGTGCCCGAAGCGGCGGTGCTTGCGGTGTTGCAGGATGCCTTGGCGGATTGTTCAGGGGCCTAGAGACGCGCCCCAGAATTTTGCAGCAATTTACGGTTCTGGCTGAACTGTCGGCTGAGCTGTCCCAAGGGCTTTTGAAATTGCTGCCAGCAAGTCACTGCGCATGATGGGTTTCATCAGCCGGATGTCTTCTGGGCGCAGGCCGTTTCCATGCACAGTGGCCTCGGCCGCGTAGCCAGACATAAAGACAACCGGGAGGTCGGGATTGATGGCACGCAGCGCAGTCGCCAGGGCGGTTCCTTTCAGCTGACCCGGCATGACAATATCCGTGAGCAGCAGATCAAATTCCTGATCGACTTCAAAGATCTCTTTGGCCTCATCCCCGCTGGCGGCAGTGGTCACAGAATACCCGGCCTTTTCCAGAATGGATTTCAGAACCAGCAGCACTTCTTCCTCATCCTCGGCGAGCAAAATGCGTTTGCCCTGGAGTGTCGCAGCCTCGGCAGTTGCGCTATGGGCCGGGGCTTTGCGCGGGTCGGGGGCCATGGCAGGGAAATAGAGCTTGAAAGTGGTGCCAACGCCAGGCTCTGAATAGACTTGGGCGGTGCCTTCTGATTGGCGCATAAAGCCGAGAACCATGGAAAGCCCCAGGCCTGAGCCCTCGCCGGAAGATTTTGTGGTGAAAAACGGGTCAAAGATATTGTCCAGGATCTCGGCGTCTATGCCGTCTCCGGTGTCGGATACGGCAATCATCACATAGCGCCCTGGTTTCAGGACTTCGTTGCGACTGTCCTGATAGGTGTGGTCAATCCTGACATTTGAGGTCTCGATGGTCAGTTTGCCACTGTCCGTCATTGCATCGCGGGCGTTCAGGATCAGGTTCAGCAGGGCGCTTTCGGCAAGGCCGGGGTCCACTTCGACATTCCAAAGCCGTGCCAAAAGTGAGGTTTCAATCTCAATATGCGAGGGCAGGGTGCGTCCTGCCCAGTTTTTTGTTTCCAGTACCAGCTTGTTGAGGTCCAACACCTCCGGCTGTAGGGGCGTGCGCCGGGCGTAGCTCAACATGCTTCTTGTCAAGTCCGCCCCGCGCATGGTGGCACCGATACAGGAGGCTATGTAATCTGCCTGCTTTTGGGGGTCTGGTTCCTCTTGCAGCAACTCAAGGTTGCCCAGGATGACGGCGAGAAGATTGTTGAAATCATGTGCCACCCCTCCTGTCAGTTGGCCAATGGTTTCAAGCCGTTGCGAGGCGGCCAGCTGTGATTGCAAATCTTCACGTTGCTTTTGATCCGCCAGCCGTTTGGAAATATCGGCGATATTGGCCCGGATGAGTTTTTGCCGAAAGGGCGGCATACGGGTTAGAGAAATTTCACAGTCGATTTCCTCCCCGGAAGCCTTGAGGTGACGCCAATGGAAAATGGGGCTCTCGCCGTTAAGGGCAGCCTGTAGGTGTTGCTGGGCTTGTGTTGAGCTTTCCTCGCCTGAAGGTTGCTTTTCTGGACTAAGTTCCACCAGGGTAAGTCCGCGCACCAATTTGTCTCTGTCGTAACCAAAGAACTCTGCCGCCCGGGCATTGGCCAAGATGAAATGGTTTTTCTCGATGTCATAAATCACAATGGCGTCCGGGGCATAGTCGACCAGGGTTTCAAACTGCTGGGACTTGTCGGTTGCCTCATTTTGGGTCTCTTTCCAGTAGCGACTGAGATTGGACACCAGCGTAATGATCAACAGGTTGGTGGCCATAAGCGCGACGAGCAGGACCACCCAGTTTCCTGCCCCCCGATTCCATTCCGCGACCTTGGGATCGGGGGAGACCAGGACCCCTGTGACAAACAGATAGGCAATAAGCGCAATGGCGCAGCCGAGGGCCCCCAGGAGCAAGAGTGACAATTTTCGGCTGAACATGGCCGCACAGAGAGCCATGTAAAAGGGGAAGGCCAAGATGGCTGCCGCACCCAACCCAAGGTGTGTCATGCTGAAAAAGTTGGTGACGACAAGCCCGGCAACGGTCAGGCCCCCACTCAGAGCCAGGTATTTGCTCTTACGCAGGAAAATAGCCGGAAGAATACTGAGAGAGACAAGAAGTAGGGTGGTAACAATAAAGGCGGGGCTAAATTGGCCCAGGCGAAAGAGGTTCACCACCGCCACCAGGCCGGCAATGATCGCCAGTAGGTCAATAACCGCCCGTAGCGTTTTGCGAACGCCTTGGCGATAGGTGACAGGGATTTCAGTGCTCATGTCGTCTGTCATGGGGAGCCGTTTTTATGTTGTCTTTACGCACCATAGCCTGAAATGACCCACTGGGGATACTGAAACAAAAACCTGTTTGCCGATTTTTGAGCACCCTTTCCAGACCAGGATTTGTTCTGCACGGATTGCTTGGACTTGGGTCTGGGGGCGTGCAGCAGGAATTGGGGCCGGGCCTCTTGCCTTGGGCGCCTGTTGGTCTTGCGGCATATGCGCCCCGTCATGGCCCCGTTTGGGCCCGGTCTTGGCTCCGTCTTGCAGCGTACGCAGGGCTTACCTCCTCTCAAACCCCGCTCCCTAAAGTGTCCGGTCACTGACCTGGATTTTTGTGGAGGAAACGGATGAAGCTCATTTTCAATTGGCGAGCTGTGCTCACCAGAGCTGCGAGCGTCTGGTTTATTCTGGCTGGTCTGGTGGCGCTCATTGGGTTTTTCTTTGCCACACTCAGCCCGGACATGACCCGTTGGTCGCCTGTCTACTTTGCGGTGGCCTCGGCGGTGTTTCAGACCTTGGCGATTCCGGCGCGGATTGTGTTTCAGGCGGGGCTTGCGGATCTGAGAGAGTTTCGTCGCAGTGAGGCGGGGGCGATGCGGAACCGCAGTTTGGGGATCATCGCGGGCAGCGGTATTGCGCTCTCCACTGCCCTTGCCTTTATCGGCGGTTGGGAAGGGCTGCGCCAGGAGGCCTACCGCGATGTGGTTGGTGTCTGGACCGTCTGTTACGGCAAAACCCAGCAGGTGGCGCCTGGCGACCGCTACAGCAAGGCAGAATGCGACCAGTTGCTGGCGGCTGAAATTCTGTCCTATGAGGCCGCGTTGGATCGCTGTCTTAAGGTGACAGTGCCGCTGGGTATGAAGATTGCCCTGGTGTCCTGGACCTACAATGTGGGGGCCAGGGCGGCTTGCCAATCAACCTTGCTCCGGCTTGCAAATGCCGGGGACCTGGAGGGGGCCTGCAATGAGTTGCCGCGCTGGAACCGGGCAGGTGGCAAGGTCTGGCGTGGCCTGACCCGGCGACGGTTTTCGGAAATGGAAATGTGCCATGCAGCTCTGAAAGACGCCAGATGACCCTGGTCTGGCTGCTGCGCAATCTGCCTGTTCTGGCGGTGGCACTGGGGGGCGCGTTACTGGTCCTGTGGGGCGGGCGGCTAATGCAGGAGCGAACCCGGCTGAGTGCTGAACTGGGACAGCTGCAAAGACAGTTGTCCACGGCCCTGATTGAGCTGGACCGCGCACAAGAGGCCGCGCGCATTCACCGCGCCCATTTGGCCCGTGCCGAAGACGCGGCGCGGCGCTGGTCTGGGATTGCCAATGATCTGCAACGGATGGAGGGCCAGGATGCGCCTTTGTCACCTCTGCTTGGCCATACTGCTGAGCGCCTGTACCAAACCCGCCCCTAGGGTCATTCTCGCCCCGCATCCGGTACCGCCCGACCTGTTGCGCCCCTGTGCCGGATATCAAGGCCCGCTGCCACGCACGGAAGGCGCCCTTGCCAAAGCGATCATTGCCGAAGCCCAGGGGCGGGCCTGTGCAAATGCCAGATTGGCGGCGGTGGCAGAGATCCTGTCGAAACCGGATCCAAAGGACGGTTGATGTTTTTTTGCCTGAACCGGCTGAAATAAAGCGCAGCGCAGGGCCAAAGAAACGGGGCACTTACCGTTGTGGGAAAACAAAACGATTCCGTGATCGGCGAAAAAAGACTTATCAAATCACAGTGCGTCTCGCTGGGCGCAATGCTGCTTTGTTCTGAGCGCAGGCGCTAAGTGACATAGTTCACTTAACTGTGTTTGGCATTTGCAAAAAGTGACCGAATATATTGGCAAGAAAGCAAAATATTGCCAATTTCTGTCCCCTGGCAAAGCGAAATTAATTTCAAGACTGCGCGCCAAAAAAACTGATTGTTATATGTCAGGCGAGGAACGGATCCCTGGGATGGGGGGAGTACGGGCCACATACGTTCAACCAGGAGACTCTAGATCCATGAGCACCAAATTCGTATTGCGCAGCAGCGCGGCTGTTACCGCAGCTTTGCTCGCAGCCCCGGCATTTGCGGGCCCCACCTACACCAATGACAACGGCGGTAGCTTCCGCTGGTATGGTCAGTTTAACCCATCCTTCCAGTCTTTCGACGATGGCGTCGAAGAGTACAACCGCCTGTCTGACAACTCCTCGTCGAACTCGCGGATCGGTTTCTGGGTTGAACAAGCCTTTGGCGAGAACACCCTGAAGTTCCGTTTCGAAACGGCCTTTGGTTTCCGTGCCTCCGATGGCACTGACCAGACCTCCAAAGGGGATGTTACCAGCTGGAGCCGCACCAACCTGCGTCACGTTGATCTGCAGTTTGAAACCGCAAAATACGGTACCTTCTCGGCTGGTCAGGGTTCGATGGCCTCTGACGGCATCACCGGCGCAGACTACTCTGGAACCGGTCTTGGCGCCAACGCGTCGATCGCTGACATCGGCGGTGGTTACCTGTTCCGCGATGGTGCCGGTAACCTGACCGGCGTGTCCGTGGGCGATGTTACTGCGACATACGACGGTCCGCGTCTGGGTCGTGTGCGCTATGACAGCACCAACTATGGCGGTTTCACCTTCTCGGCTTCCTACGGGACCGATATTTTGAAAACCAACAACGACCGCGAAACCTACGACATTGCGGTTCGCTACAGCAATGATGAGCTGGGCGCCTTTGCTCTGGACGCAGGGCTTGCTGCGGCCTGGACCGAGGAAACCGGCAAACAGGACAGCCGTGACATCTCCGGCTCTGTTGCGCTTTTGCACAAAGACACAGGTATCTCCCTGGCGTTGGCTGCGGGTGAACGCGATATCGCTGGCACCTACACCTATGCCAAGCTGGGCTATTCCGCTGATCTCATCGCTGCAGGCAAAACCTCCTTCTCGGTGGATTACTATGATGGCTCCGATCAGGTAACAGCAGGCGATTCCTCTGAATCCTGGGGGATTGCTGCGGTTCAAAAAATCGACCGTTTCAACGTGGAAACCTACATTGCCTACCGCGATTACTCCTACGCGGATACTTCAGCCACCGCCTATCAGGATGCAAATGTGATCCTGGCCGGCGCGCGCTGGAAGTTCTGAAGACAGATTTTCCCCTCGGGTCTTCAGCTCGGTTTTCAAAACAACACGCACGTCCCCTTCCTGGGGGCGTGTTTTTTTGTGGGAAGATAAAAAAATTCCTAACGAATTGCGCCTTTGAGAGGGGGAAACCGGCAATGGCTCTTGCACCGCGCCGCCAGTAACAATAGAAGGCCACAAATTGTCTGGGGGCGGTGCCTGCGCACGCGCTCCGAATCTCTATGGGGTATAACATGCAGGTCACCGAGACGCTGAACGAAGGTCTGAAACGCGGCTACGCCATCACGGTTACGGCGGCCGAGCTGGACGCCAAGGTCAATGAAAAGCTGGTCGAAGCCCAGCCGGAAATCGAAATGAAAGGTTTCCGCAAAGGCAAGGTGCCTATGGCGCTGCTGAAAAAGCAGTTTGGCCAGCGCATGATCGGCGAAGCCATGCAGGAAACCATCGATGGTGCCATGAACGAGCACTTCGAAAAAACCGGTGACCGTCCCGCGATGCAGCCCGACGTCAAGATGACCAATGAAGATTGGAAAGAAGGCGACGACGTTGCCGTTGATATGTCCTATGAAGCGCTGCCAGAAATTCCTGAGGTCGACCTGTCTGGTGTGACCCTTGAAAAGCTGGTTGTGAAAGCCGAAGACGAAGCTGTCACCGAAGCGCTGGAAAACCTGGCTGAAAACGCCCAGGAATTCGAAGCCCGCGATGAAGCAGCGGCTTCTGAGGACGGCGACCAGGTTGTCATCGACTTCCTGGGCAAGGTTGACGGCGAAGCCTTTGAAGGCGGTGCGGCTGACGATTACCCACTGGTTCTGGGCTCCAATTCCTTCATCCCCGGCTTTGAAGAGCAGCTGGTTGGCGTCAAGGCTGGCGACGAAAAAGACGTCTCCGTGACCTTCCCCGAAGAGTATCAGGCCGAGCACCTGGCGGGCAAAGAAGCCGTGTTCTCTTGCACCATCAAAGAGGTCAAGGCGCCTAAAGCGGCCGAGATCAACGACGAGATGGCCAAGAAATTCGGCGCCGAAGATCTGGAGGCTCTGAAGGGTCAGATCCGCGAGCGTCTCGAATCTGAATATGCCGGTGCAGCCCGTGCTGTGATGAAACGCGCCACCCTGGACAAACTGGACGAGCTGGTCTCCTTTGATCTGCCCCCATCGCTGGTCGAAGCCGAAGCCAAGCAGATCTCGCATCAGCTGTGGCACGAGGATCACCCAGAGGTCGAAGGCCACGATCACGGCGAAATCGAAACCACCGAAGAGCACACCGCCCTGGCTGAGCGTCGCGTTCGCCTCGGCCTGCTGCTGGCAGAGCTGGGCCAAAAAGCCGAGGTCGAAGTGACCGATGCGGAAATGACCCAGGCCATCATGGCACAGGCCCGTCAGTACCCAGGTCAGGAACGTCAGTTCTTTGAATTCATCCAGCAGAACGCTCAGATGCAGCAGCAGCTGCGCGCGCCTTTGTTTGAAGACAAAGTCATCGACCACCTGTTTGATCAGGCCACTGTCGCTGAAAAAGAAGTCTCCAAAGAGGAACTTCAAAAAGCTGTCGAGGCGCTGGAAGAAGAATAAACTCAATCCTTTTGAGTATTACGGGGTCGCCTTTTGGGCGGCCCTTTTTTGTTTTAAAATAATAGAACTGTTTGATGTTTCGGATTTTGGGCTCATGCTAATTTCGTAATGGAAAAATATCTTCACAACCCTTGCGGTAAATAAGACTATCGTAATTCTTTTATCTGATCGTGAATCCCATATTGATTCACACGGGATGAAACGATGGTTGCTAGTTCTGCGAAGAGATTGCGGAGATTTTCTCCTGCCAATGCGAAGACCAAAACAAAGGTCATGTCTGTGGCATTGTTTCCTTTGGCTCTCATTGCTGCAGTAGGCGCATTGGCGGTTTATGATCTGCAACGGATGGAAGCGACCTCTCATAAGGTCGATCATTCGCAGCAAATTATGGACCAGGTTGCGACCCTCAACGCAGCGGCGTTTGAGATGGAGGCAGGTCTGCGCGGCTATGAGTTGGCGGGTCAAGAACGCTATCTGGAACCCTATGAAAAAGGTTCGGCCGAGACCTTTGCCGCCCTAGAGGAGCTGTCTGTCTCCGTCCGTGACGATCCCGCGATGGCAGAGCGTTTGAGCGAGGCTGAAAACACACTGCGCGCCTGGCAGTCCGATGTTGCTGAACAGGCCATCAACCTGCGACGTGACATTGGCGATGCCATGACCATGAATGACATGGCCTCAGAGGTTAAGACGGCCAAGGGGACAGTGTTCTTCGAGGCGTTTCGCTCTGAAATCGAACAATTCATCGAAGAGGAAGAGGTTCGTCTGGCTGATCGCCGTCAGGTTTTTATGACCATGGTTAAAACTGGCATTGCCAGCCCAGATTTCATGAACAGTTCGCTGATTGCCGTTGAACAGGCCCATTCAATCATCAGTGAGGCCAAGGATCTCTTGGCGGTTGCTGTGGATATGGAATCCAGCATGCGCGGCTATCTGTTGACCGGAGAAGAGGCTTCTCTGGAGCCGTATAACATCGGCATCGAGACTTTTGATCGCTTGGTCGCCAGCCTGACTGAGAAATCCAGTGAGAGCCTGATGCAGGAGATCCGCATCACCAAATTGGCAAAGATCATAGCGGATTGGCGTCAACAGGCGGTTGAGCCCCTGCTGGCGCTGCGCCGTGAAATTGGCGATGCCAAGACCATGGATGATATGGCTGATTTTGTTGCCGAGGGGCGCGGTGCTGCCTATTTTGCAGAGTTTTCCGAAATCATGGCTTCTTTCGAAGCTGAGGTACTTACCACGATGCGGGCGCGCCAGGCTGAAAACGCTGAAATTTCAGCGCTGACCCAAACCATGATTCCTGCAGCGATTTTTGTGGCCATTCTGCTGGGCGGTGCCTTTGCCTTGATCGTGGGCGGCAGCCTGGCCCGCGCGGTCAATCGCATTACGGTGTCGATGAAAGGTCTGGCCGATGGGAACAACACGGTCGAGATCCAGGGGCAGGACCGGGGTGACGAGATTGGCCAGATGGCCCGGGCGTTGGATGTTTTCCGCGATGCGCTGGTCGAAATGCAGGCTCTGGAAAAGAAAAAGGCCGAAGGCCGTGATGCAGAGCTGAACCAGATGGTAGAGCACCTGAGCCGGGTGTTGTCGCAGCTGTCGGATGGCAATCTTATGGTACAGATTGAGGAGCAGTTCCCAGAGGGATATGAAAAGCTGCGCGGTGATTTCAATCAGACCGTCATTACCCTAAAGAGCATCGTTGGAGACGTTATGGCCACCTCCAGCAGTATCGGTAATGGCGCCGTTGAGATCAGCCAGGCCTCGACGGACCTGTCCCATCGCACCGAGAGCCAGGCGGCAACCCTGGAAGAAACCGCGGCTGCCTTGGATGAGCTGACACAGTCGGTGAAATCCGCCGCCGAAGGGGCAAAAGCGGTCGAACAGACCATGGAGGCGGCCCGCGTCGAGGCTGAAAGCAGCGATGTTGTGGTTCAAAAAGCGGTCGCGGCGATGACCAAAATCGAAAGCTCCTCTCAAAGCATTGCGCAGATTATTTCTGTGATTGATGACATCGCCTTTCAGACCAATCTGCTGGCGCTGAATGCCGGGGTGGAAGCCGCCCGTGCTGGTGAGGCGGGGCGTGGGTTTGCCGTGGTGGCGAGCGAA